>QFPJ01000008.1 GCA_003241685.1 Sphingopyxis macrogoltabida | reverse complement strand
AAATGATCCTCGATCATATGCTTGCCGCGGCCGGTGACGAAGATGAACTGTTCGATTCCCGCCTCGCGGGCTTCATCGACGGCATATTGGATCAGCGGCCGGTCGACGATCGGAAGCATTTCCTTCGGCATGGATTTGGTCGCCGGAAGGAACCGGGTTCCAAGACCGCCGATGGGGAATACGGCCTTGCGTATCTTTCGCATATGTCCACCCTTTCCTGGTAGCTGGGTCCCCCCCCAAACCAGTATCGGCTATCTCGGCGTCGCAGTCGGAAATCCGCCGTTCCCCGTGGATCGGCGGGATTCGCGTCAGCGGCGACCGGTGCTGATGGACAATAGCTGCTCACTTATGCTGCGGCGCAGCAAGAGCCGGGCGTCGAAGCGTGTCCAAACTGCGCCCGGACCGTTTTGCCCCGGACCGTTTTACCCCGAACCGTTCTACAATGTCGGCGGCGTGGTTTTGAACAGGATGCCGCCGGGCACGGTTCCGCCGCTGCGCGGGCGGACCAGCTGGGTTCCGGACGGCACCTGAATATCGTGCGATCCGATGATGATCTTCGCCGGGCCGTTGTGAATATCGAAAATCGGCCAGCGCAGGTCGCTTTTGACCGTCAGATGCTCGATATAGATGACCAGCGGTTCGGTCGCCCCCTGTTTGGCCATGATCGAAAAATGATTGGTATCCCCGATTCCGCCGATCTTGATCGGATCGAGGCTGATCAGCCGCGTCGCGCGCATGCTGGTCCACAGCCGGAAATTGCGGGCGTTGCGTCCGCTGATACAATCGTCGAGCAGCGTTTCGGTGGATTTCAGGTCGAAGCCGCCGTCGCTGTTGTCCCATGCCGCGCATTGGCGGAACAGAAAGCGCGCATTGCCCCGCTCGGTCGAAAATCCGTCGCCGTTCCAATATTGCCGATCGCCGCGCTTCCATTGAAAGCCGCGCATGAAACAGCGTTCGATCCGGAAATCATGCGCGGTGTCGGCAAAGCCGATGCCGACCGGCAGGTCGGTCGATCCCGTCTGCAACGTCCCGCTCGCGCTGATATCCTCGAATACGCCGTGGTGACTGTCGTAACGGATGCGGGCGAAGCTGCGTCCGAGGCCGGTCGCCCGCGCGCCGCGAACCTGAAGGCCCACGCAGCCCGCCGACACCAGATCGGGCGCCACCGTATTTTCGATCACCCGATAGCCGCCGTCGACCCGGACGTCCGATATCCGAACGTTGCGAACCGGCTCGCGGATCACGAACAGGCCGTTGCCGACGTCGCGCGCGCGGATATGGCGATAGCTGCGACCCGACCGCACGACATAGACCTGCTCGCCCCGGGCGGCGATCCGGACCGCATCCTTGGCGAAGCCGGGCGACATATCGGACATGCGGCGAATTGTTCATGCTGCACCGCACAACGCCAGCGCGATGCGGTATTCCGTGGCGCCCGCGCGATCAGCGCATTGCGGACGCGGTATCGGTCCGATCGTCGGCCGTGCCGCGCGCGAACCAGCGCGCCAGGCGATGCACCGGATGACGCGCGGCAGGGCGCGGGCGGCTGAACCTGCGGAACGCGGCCTCGCCGGGCCCGATATTCAGCGTCATCGCGGCATCGATCCGCGCCCGTGCGCGAATATGGTCCTCGGTCGCCGACCGGGGCAAAAACATCCTGTCCAGCAGATGCCGGTGCTCGTCGGCGTCGCTGCCATGATAATAGATGGCGAGCGGCACCGGACGGCGATGACTGATCGCGATCGCATCCGCGACGGTCGTATAATTGCGGATGGGCAGGATCGGCCCCTGAAAACCGCTTTGCATCACCAGCATATCGTCGCTGGCGTGGCGGAGGATATGAAATGCCCCCGCCGCGCCGCGTCCGTCCGCCGTCAGCACCTCGGCGCCGCGCGCCCGCGCGTCGTCGAGCAGTTGTTGCAGGCGAAGCTGCTCCTCCGCCGTGGCCGCCGCTTGTCCGCCGTCGGCCTTCATCGCCGCCCGCCAGAGCCAGTTCGCCGCCTCTTCCTCGCGATCGTCGGGCACGAGCAGATAGTCTGGCGCCAGCGGCGCGCGGCCATCATCGGGCCGCTTGCGCGCGATAATATCCTCCGCGGCGCGGGCATAGTCGGCCGAGCGGCCGAAAACGACGGGCGACGGGCCGGGGTGCATGATCGTCATCCGCTCGTCCCCTGCCCTGTCCTCGCCGATTTGCGCCGCGCCCGATACCCGCAGGTCGAACGGCAGCGCGGCGAAAGCCGTTCGGGACGCGACGCTCAGTTCCAGCGGGTCGAAATAGCGGGGCACCATATCGGCGATGAGCCCGCCGAATTGCGAAGCGGGGCCCTCCACCGCGACGATCGCCCGGTTACCGGCGGCAAAGGCGCCCGCAAGCAGGCTTGCCATGGCGAGCAGCGGGCGTGATGCCGGGACGGCGATGCCGACGATACCGACCGGCAGATAATCGACAGGATCGCGCGAAAGCCAGCCGAGGACGCCCGCGCGCCCGGCCGGGCGAATCCGATGCGCGACGCTGGCTTCGGCAGCGCAAAGCACCGCCAGCGACGGGACACACTCTCCAAACCGTGCGGCTGCCCGATCCTGATTCGGATGGTCGATCGCCAACGCATCGCACAGCGCGTCGGCGTTCTCCGCGATCATCAGCGCACAGCGCCGCAGCCGATCGCACCGCATGGCCGGCGACACCGGCAGGTCGGCGAAAAACGCCGCGCGTTGCGCTTCCAGCATCCATCCCATCCTTCGTCTTGTCGCAGCGAGCTTTTAACTCATCGTCCAGCCGTGACAAGTTCAAGACGAAGCGTGGCGCAATGACGGAGCCATTTCCTTTGTCGACCGTTAATCGGGAGCGGGGCTTTGCTTTGTCCAAGATTGGCGCATTTCCGGGCATTTCGAAAAGTGCAATCGCGATTGCGACCCTGTTCGCTTCGCCTCCCAATTCGCTCCGTTCAAAGCTGCCGCGTTGACGCCCGGGCCCGGACATGGCGACTGTTCGCAGGCGCAGCAAAAATATGCCGCCTTCACATAAAAAGGGAGCCACGCTTCATGCGTATCGTGATGATCGGGTCCGGCTATGTCGGGCTGGTGTCTGGCGCGTGCTTTGCCGATTTCGGCCACCACGTGACCTGCGTCGACAAGGACGCGAACAAGATCGCCCGGCTGCGCGGCGGCGGCATCCCCATTTATGAGCCGGGTCTGGACGATCTGGTGGCGCGCAATGTCGCGGCGGGCCATCTGTTCTTCACCACCGATCTATCAGAGGCGGTGGGCAGGGCGGATGTGGTGTTCATCGCGGTGGGCACGCCGAGCCGCCGCGGCGACGGCCACGCCGACCTGTCCTATGTCCATGACGCGGCGCGCGAAATCGCGGGCGCGCTAGACGGCTTCACGGTCATCGTCACCAAGTCCACCGTGCCGGTCGGGACGGGGGACGAGGTCGAGCGGATCATCCGCGAATGCAATCCGACCGCCGATTTCGCCGTCGCCTCCAACCCCGAATTTTTGCGCGAAGGCGCCGCGATCGAGGATTTCAAACGCCCCGATCGCGTCGTCATCGGCATCGAGGACGAACGCGCGCGGACGCCGATGAACGAGGTCTATCGCCCGCTCTCGCTGAACAAGGCGCCGATCGTGTTCACCCGCCGCCGCACCAGCGAGCTGATCAAATATGCCGCCAACGCCTTTCTGGCGATGAAGATCACCTATATCAACGAAATGGCGGATCTGTGCGAACAGGTGGGCGCCGACGTTCAGGAGGTCGCGCACGGCATCGGGCTCGACAATCGCATCGGCGGCAAGTTCCTGCACGCGGGGCCCGGCTATGGCGGCTCCTGCTTTCCCAAGGATACGCTGGCATTGATGAAAACGGCGCAGGATCACGCGGCGCCGCTGCGGCTGATCGAGGCGACCGTCGCGGTGAACGAACAGCGCAAGCGGGCGATGGGGCGCAAGGTGATCGCGGCGATGGACGGCGCGGTGCGCGGGCAGACGGTCGCGGTACTGGGCCTGACCTTCAAGCCGAACACCGACGACATGCGCGATGCGCCGTCGATCGCGATCATCCAGACGCTTCAGGATGCCGGCGCCAGGGTGCGCGCCTATGATCCCGAGGGGATGCGCGCCGCCGAAGCCGTGCTGACCGACGTCGAATATGCATCCTCCGCCTATGAAGCGGCCGAAGGCGCGGCGGCGGCGGTCATCGTGACCGAATGGGACGCCTTCCGCGCGCTCGACCTCGCGCGGCTCCGGGCTTTGATGGCCGATCCGCTGCTCGTCGATCTGCGCAACATCTATCCGCCGGAACAGGTGGAAGGCGCCGGACTGCGCTACGTCGGCATCGGCCGCCCCGCCGCGGCGGGCGACACCGGATCGCGCGGCGAAAGGCAGGCCGCATGACGGTCCGCCCGCCCATCCTCGTCACCGGCGCCGCGGGCTTCATCGGCCACGCGGTGTCCGAGCGATTGCTCGCGCGCGGCGAACGCGTCATCGGTCTCGACAATTTTTCGGACTATTATGACGTCGCGCTGAAAAAGGCGCGCGTCGCGCGGCTGGCCGACGATTTCAATTTCCGCCTGATCGACGGCGATATCGCCAGCGCCGGCCTGATCGCGGAACTGGTCGCCGCGAACGGCATCCGCAGCATCGTCCATCTCGCGGCACAGGCGGGGGTCCGCTACAGCCTCGAAAACCCCTTCGCCTATGAACATAGCAATCTGAAAGGGCATCTGGCGGTGCTCGAAGCGGAGCGCCACGCGGGCAATATCGATCATCTCGTCTATGCCTCGTCCAGTTCGGTCTATGGCGACCGCCCGCTCGGCAGCAGCGGTTTCCGCGAGGACGAGCCCTGCGCCGCGCCGGTATCGCTCTATGCCGCGACCAAGCGCAGCTGCGAATTGATGAGCCAGAGCTATGCGACGCTCTATGGCCTGCGGCTCAGCGGGCTGCGTTTCTTCACCGTTTATGGCCCCTGGGGCCGCCCCGACATGGCCTATTACGGTTTTGCCCAAAAAATCCTGCTCGGCCAATCGATCGAGGTGTTCGGCGAGGGCCGGATGGCGCGCGATTTCACCTATATCGACGATATCGTCGATGGCGTGATCGGGGTGCTCGACCGGCCGCCGGCGGTCGGCGAACACCGGCTGCTCAACATCGGCGACTGCAACCCCGTGGGGCTGATGGACATGATCGCCATGCTCGAACGCGCGCTCGGCCGTCCGGCGATCAAGATGATGCGGCCGATGCAGCCCGGCGACGTGACATCGACCTTTGCCGACATATCGGCGATCAACGCGCTGACCGGATACAGCCCCAAGGTGCCGCTGGTGCGCGGCATCGAGCGGTTCGTCGACTGGTATCTCAGCGAAATCGAACGTGGCGGAAGAGGACCGATGGCCGCGGTTGCCTGAACCGGGATCCGGTCGGGAGCCTTTGGAGTGTGACGATGCCGCGATGGACGAATGAGCCCACCAGCGACACCGACGGGTCGCCCGTCATCTGCGTGACCGGACTGCGCGGTTTTCCGCATGTGATGGGCGGGATCGAAAGCCATTGCGAGGAACTGCTGCCGCGCGTCAAGGCGCTGTGGCCCGACCATCGTTCGGTGGTGCTCGGCCGCGCGCCCTATCTGCCCGAGCCGGTGAACGAGCATCGCGGGGTGGAAATCGTCGGCATCCCCTGCCCCCGTTCGCAGAATCTGGAAGCGGTCGTTTCGACCTTCCTCGCCGTCTTTGCGGCGCGGCGTCGCGGGGCGCGGCTGATCCATATTCATGCGATCGGCCCCGGTCTGATGGCGCCGGTCGCGCGGCTGATGGGCCTGAAGGTCGTCGTCACGCATCACGGCACCGATTATCATCGCGCCAAATGGGGCGTGATCGCACGCAGCGCCTTGCGCGCGGGCGAGTGGCTGGCGCTGACGTTCGCGAACCGCGTGATCGCGGTATCGCCATCGCTCGCGGACCAACTTCGGCAGAGCTTTCCAAAGCGCGCGCCGGCAATATCCTATATTCCCAACGGCACGTCCGACCTGCCCGGCGACGCCGATCCGGCGCTGGTCCTCGACCGGCTAGGACTGGCGAAGGACGCATTTCTGCTCGCCGTCGCGCGGCTGGTTCCCGAGAAAGGCCTGCACGACCTGATCGACGCCCATGAACGATCGGGCTGTTCGGCCAAGCTGGTGATCGCCGGGTCCGCCGACCATCACAGCGACTATGCCCGCGACCTGTTGGCGCGCGCCAGCGACCGCGTGATCTTTGCCGGGGTCCAGTCGCGCGCGACGCTGAAATGCCTGTATGACAATTGCGCGCTGTTCGTCATGCCTTCCTATCACGAGGGCCTGCCAATCGCCGCTTTGGAGGCCGCCAGTTGCGGCGCGCCGATGCTGCTCAGCGACATATCGGCCAACCTCGACATCGGGCTGGAACCGCGAAATTATTTCCCGGTCGGCGACGTTGCGGCGCTGACCGATTATTTGCGCGCGGACCATGCGGATTACCGGGCGAATTACCGTGTCGACCGCGATCAGGTGCGCGCGCGCTTCAGTTGGGACAGGGCCGCGGAGGCGACGCTCGACGTCTATCGCGCGGCGCTTGCCCCTCGCCGCAGGGCGCCGCGAACCTCCGCCAAGGCAAAGGCCGTGAACGGGTAGAATGCGGACGTCAGCCGCGCAGCCGGGATTCCGCTTCGACCCGGTCAATCGGGTCGATCGAACCGCTCCAGTCGAAACCCGTCGCCGTCCGCCGCGCATGGGCGATCCGCGGTTGCCAGGCGCCGCCCGTCCATTGCCAGCTGCGGACGCGCCACTGATCCTTGGCCGTGCCGTCCAGCGCCAGCGTGGGGCGCCCACCGCCGTCTGCCGAGATGCTGTCGGTGGCGGCAGTGCCACCGGCGGCGGCCGCACCGGCAATCGACGTCAGAAGCGTTCGGCGGTCCATCGCATCCATCCTTTCGCTGGCGGCGCGGGCGCGCGCCCTGCCGCACGGGATATGATAACCGAAGCGGTGACCGCGACCATGTCCGAAGCCGCAGAAATCGGCCAGTTGCCCCTGCCGGACGATGAAGTGGGCGATGCTTATGTGCACTGCAACAAACGACCGTGTTAGAAGAGCGCAAGGCGGCCCGAATGCCCAACCCCAGCGAGGAAAAGTGTCGGATAAAAAGCGAATATTGTTCGCCATCAACTCGCTTGCGGGCGGCGGAGCCGAGCGCGTGCTCGTCACCCTGCTGCGCGGGTCGCAGCCATGGCGCGAGCGGTACGACATCCATCTGGCGCTGCTCGACGACGAACCGCGCGCTTATGATCCGCCCGATTGGGTCGCGGTGCATCAATTGAATGCGCGGCATAAATTGCTGCCCAGCCTGATCCAGCTTCGCGCGCTGGCTGGAAAGCTGTCGCCCGACGCAACTCTCAGCTTTCTGACCCGCGCGAACATCGCCAACGGCTGGGCGATGGCGGGGCGCGGGCGTCCCTGGCTGATCAGCGAGCGGGTCAATACCAGCGCGCATCTGGGCGGCGCTTTGGCGTCCAGGGCGCTGGTCCGTCTCGTCTATCCGCGCGCGGCGCATGTCATCGCCGTGTCCGAAGGCGTGGTCGACGATCTGGCCGTCAATTTCGGCGTACCGCGCGCGCGTCTGTCGGCGATCGCCAATCCGGTCGACCATGACGGCATCGCCGAACGCGCCGCGCAGCCGCCCGCGATCGCGATCCCGGACCCCTATATCGTCGCGGCGGGCCGCCTGACCGCCAACAAGAATTTCCCGCTGCTGCTGCGCGCCTATGCTCGCGCCGCGCCGCGCGAGCGGCTCGTGATATTGGGCGAAGGTCCCGATCGCGGGGCGCTGGAGGCGCTGGCGCGGACGCTGGGCATCGCCGACCGTGTCGCCATGCCGGGCTTCGTCGCCAACCCCTTCGCCATCGTCGCGCGGGCGCGGGCCTATGCGATGCCGTCCAATGCGGAGGGTTTTCCGAACGGACTGGTCGAAGCGATGGCCTGCGGCCTTCCCGTCGTCGCGACCAACTGCGCCTCCGGCCCGTCGGAGATATTGGCGGACCGGGCGCGCGGCAGCATCGCGGGCGCGATCGATGTCGATGCCGGGGCGCTGGTGCCGCCGGACGATGTCGATGCCTTTGCCGCCGCCCTTGCCCGCATCCTTGCCGAACCACATCGCAGCCGCTGCGGCGCGCGCGCGCGCGAACGGTCGCTGGCCTATGGCGTCGACCGGGCAGCGGCGCATTATTGGGGGCGGATCGAGGCAACGCTCGCGGCCGCCGCGCCCGCAACCGACATTCGCGATACGCCAGCCCTCCAGCCGGGAGTTAGCTCATGAAATTCTATGGACCCATCGCACTGGCGTCGGCCCTGATGCTGAGCGGCTGCGCCGGGCAGGCGCCGCTTGCGGGCACCGGCGCCGCGCCGCCGCCCGCTGCGGCATTCAGCCTGTCGCCCGGCGACAAGGTCAAGATCGCGACCTATGGCGAAGAAACGCTCACCGGCGACTTCGAAGTGTCGCCCGCGGGCACCATCGCCTTTCCGCTGATCGGCGATATTCAGGCCGCGGGGCTGCAAACGGCAGAACTGTCGAAGGCGATCGAGGCGCGGCTGCTCGACGGCTATCTGCTCGACCCGAAGGTGTCGGTCGAGGTCGCGAATTTCCGCCCGATCTACATCCTGGGCGAAGTGAACAAGCCCGGCGAATATCCCTATACGCAGGGGCTGACCATCCGCGGCGCGGTCGCGAAGGCCGACGGCTTCACCTATCGCGCGAACGAGAAGCGCGTCTTCCTGAAACGCGCGGGCGAAGCGGGCGAGCAGGCCTATCCGCTGACCGCCGATTTCCCCGTGCTGCCCGGCGACACGATCCGCTTTGGCGAGCGGTATTTCTGATGGATATGGCGGCCGTCCCCCCCGCGCCCGCACGCTCCGAATCCGACGAGACCGGAAAGCCGCACCTGCGCGGCTGCCCGGTCAGTTTCGCCAAGCTGAAGGCGTTGCTGGCGGCGGACCTCTATCGCTATGCGGGGCGCGTCGGCGCGGGCGCCTTCCTGCGTCATTATGCCTTCACGCCGGGCTATAAATATACCGTGCTGATGCGCACGACGGGCTGGCTGAAGCTGAAGCCCGCCAGGGGTTTTGGCGCCTATGTCCTGTTCAAATGGCTGCTGCTGCGCGCGCGCTACAAATATGGGTTCGCGATCCCCGAATATATGGAGATCGGGCCGGGGCTGTTCCTCAACCGTTTCGGCGGTTTCTATTTCCATGGCGACACGGTGCTGGGCAGCAACGTCAATATCACGCACGGCGTGGTGCTGGGCTATATGAACCGCGGCAGCCGGCGCGGCGCGCCGGTCATCGGCGACCGCAGCTTTCTGGGATCGGGCGCCAAGGTGATCGGCGGCATCCGGGTCGGAGCGGAAGCGGCGATCGGGGCCAATGCGGTGGTGACGAAGGATGTCCCCGAACGCGGTGTCGTCGGCGGCATTCCGGCCAGGCTGCTGTCCGATCAGGGGTCCGACGGCTATATCAACCGCCTGGCGCCCGCCGACATGCTCGCCGCCTGCGACGGGGCGCTTTACGGCTGGACCGGCGGAGATCCGGCCCGAGAGCAGCCGTCAAAGTCCAGAGAACGTCACGCCCAATGAGATGCGATTGCCGGAAAATTCGCGGCCGGGCAGCGCACCCGTGCTCGACTGGGTCCGCCGCTGCACATCGATCCGCAGCGCCGTCCGCCTGCTGACCAGCCAGGCAGCGTTCGCGCGCCAGGTCCACCGATCGTCGCTGCGGTCGATATAGTTGAAATCGCGCGTTTCCAGCTCGCCGCCGATGCTGATGATCAGGTTGCGCAGCAGTTCATAATCGGCGCGCAGCGTCATGTTGGTCGCGAGGTATCCGGTCGCCCCATTGACCCCGGTTTCGCGAATGCCGCGGTCCACCGTCCCGGTGATCGTGACCAGCGGCGTCAGGAAATAGGCCAGTTCGCCGCCGATCAGAAAGCCCGACACATCCTCGAACGCCGCCGCGCGATAATCCTGATGCAGATAGCCGAGGCGCAGCGACCCGCGCGCCTTGCGCCCCAGTTCGAAGCTGGCGCCGCCAGCGACGTCGAAGCCGGTCGAATCGCGCGCCGCGATCGGCCCCGTCCGCTCGCGATAGTCGCGCTTGTTGAGCGAGCCCGCGACGAACAGCGCGATGCTGGGGCTGACCGCATATTCGGCGATCGCGGTGCCGGTGTAGTTGGTATGATCGCGAAAATCCTGATCGATCGGATCGCCGCCCGGCGTCACGCTGTCGCGGTAATCGCGATTTTCGACATCGAACACGCCCCGGACGCGCAGCCGGTTGAAGACATGGGTGTAGGTCGCCGTTCCGCCGCTTTGCGTGAAGCGGACCGGGCGCGATGCCTGGGTCGGCGAATCGGGCGACACGCGTTCCTGGCTGTAGCGGCCGTGGCGCGCGGTCAGATTGAGCGTGTCCGAGCGGCTGATCGTATAGAGCGCGCCGCCACTCACCGCATATTGGGTCGCATTCTCGCTGGCCCTGTCGGCGTAGCGCAACAGGTCGAGTTCGCCGTTCAGCGACAGCTTCAGGTTCGGCGACGGCCGCACGAGCGACACGCGCGGACGAATGCGCAGATAGGCATCGCCGATGCGGCCGCCCTGCTGGGCATAGAGATTATCGTCATACCCCCCGCCGATCGCGATGCGCGGCATCAATTCCAGCGCGCCGATCTGAATCGGTTCGGCGCTATAGTCGGGACGCCGCCGTTCGAGCACGCTGACGTTGCGGTCGCGGCCGAAACTGTTTTCGGTGGATACCGAACCCAACCCGTCGGTCGCATCCGATTGCTGGGCAAGCGCGAGCGCGGGCGCGGACAGGCTGCAACCGCCGAGCAGCGAGACCAGAAGCGCGCGCCTCATCGCCGCACCATCGTGACCAGGATCGGGCGATGGTCCGACCCGGTGGCCGCGAGCGGGCGCGCGGACACCAGCGCCCAGTCAGGACCGGCATACAGATGGTCGATCGGTAGGACCGGAAGCCCGGCGGGCCAACTCGCCAGCGCACGCGTCCTGCGCGTCAGCGGGGCGAGCGCGCGGTCCTGATCGCGCATCGCGGCCGCCCATGGCGTCAGGTTCATGTCGCCGCCCAGGATCAGCGCATCGCGATCGATCCGAGCCAGCGCCTGTGCCACCTGCCGCCGCCGCACCGCCTGTTCGGGCAGCGTCGGCCAGGGATAATGCAGCGTCGCGACGGTGAAGGGCTTGCCGCCCGGCGGCGCGATCCGCGCCCACAGCATCGGCGGGCCGAATTTGGCGCCATCGGCGTCCTTCAGGAAATAGTCGCTGTCGGTTATCGGCCAGCGCGCGAAAATAGCGAGGTCGCAGCCCGGCGGGCACCGGGTGGCGTGAGTGAAATGCGCCGCCAGCGCCGCCAGCATCGGCCGAAAATTGCCGTTAACCTCCTGCAGCATCAGCACGTCGGGCCGGGCATCGATCAGCGCCTGAGCCGTGTCGGCGGGATTGCCGTTCCCCTGCCAGACATTGTGCGTCAGCACGCGGATGTCCGCGGCAGCGCCGCGCGCGGCAGGAAGGGGGCGCGTCCATTCCGGCAACATCGCCGCCACGACGGGAGCAAGGCCGAACAGGGCGATGACAATCGTCCAGCGCCGTCGCCGCCGGGCGATCAGCAGTCCCAGCAACGTCGCGGCACCCAAAAGCGGCAGGAAGGAGGCGAGCGGATCGAGCGCGGGCAGCCAGCGACCCGAAAAAGCCAGCCACGCGGCAAGGCTTCCGCCGACCGCCAGCAATACGCCGAGAGCGCGGACGACCTTCACGCGCGGGCGAGCAGCCGGTTACGCAGGGCATAGCTCGACTGGCGGAGCGATGCGGGAATCAGCTTCGCCGCCAGCAGCAGCGCCGCCGTCCCCGCCCCCTCGGGCAGGTACAGATCGCCGAGGCGGATCGATGTTCGCCCCGGATATTTCATCGCGTAGCGCGCGTAATGGGCGATTTCCTGGTTGACCAGGCGCCGCAGCAGCACCGCCTCCCGCGCGGCCGATCCCGCAACCATTGCCCGCGCCGTGTCCACCAGACAAGGCAGGTCAAGCGTCGTCGTCGCCTTGCTGACCTTGTTGTCGGAATCGCGATGGAAAACCGCGGTGATGCGCGGGTCGTAGCGCAGCCTGCCCTGCACCGCGACGCGCAGCCACAGATCCTTGTCGCCGCCGCGCACCGCCCGCCCTTCGGGAAACAGCCCCGCCGCGAACAATGTGTCGCGCCGGATCGCGATGGCCCCCGTCCACATCGGGCATTCGCGGACCATCAGCCAGGCCGACAGAAAGCCGGCAAGGTCCAGACTGCGCGGCTGGCCCAGTTCCGGCGCGATCCGCTGAAGCACCGATCGGTCGTCGAAGCGATGTTCGAAGCGGGTCGCCACGGCGCATGCGCCGGGATCGGCGTCCACCGCCTCGGCCAGCACCGCGAGATGATCGGCATGCCACAGGTCGTCGGCGTCGAGAAAGGCGATCCAGTCGCCACGCGCCGCCCGGATGCCGACATTGCGCCCGGCATAGCCGCCGGGACCGGGGGTCGGCAGGTCGAGCAGCCGGATATGGTCGCCCACGATCGCCGCGACCATGGCGCGTCCGCCGTCGGTCGATCCATTGTCGATCACGATGATTTCGTGCGCGGCCCGGCTTTGCGACACGGCGCTGTCGATCGCGGCGCGCACATGCGCGCCCTTGTTATAGAGCGGCATCACCACCGAGAAGCGCGGAGGGGACGGGGGCGCGGACATCAGTCGCGCGCCGCC
Organism: Sphingopyxis macrogoltabida; assembly: GCA_003241685.1. Classification (GTDB taxonomy): domain Bacteria; phylum Pseudomonadota; class Alphaproteobacteria; order Sphingomonadales; family Sphingomonadaceae; genus Sphingopyxis; species Sphingopyxis macrogoltabida_A. The sequence goes on along the minus strand of QFPJ01000008.1, from coordinate 95,683 downwards.
TTCCGTCCACCGGCCAGATGCAGATATTCGCCGACCGCCACGCCCGCGAGCTGAAGCGTCAGCCGCATCACGGCAAGCCGGCGGCGGATCGGCAGATCGCGCGAGACGGCCGCGCGGCGCAGCCGCCGAAGCGTGTCGAACGCGGTAATGCCCAGCACATGGACGAGGCGCGGGCGCGCGGCTGTGCGGTCCCAGCGTCCGCCGCTGAGCCGCTGGCGCTTGCGGACCAGTTCGGCGCGGCTGGCGCGCACCGGATGCCGCACCACCATCGCCGGGACATAGACCAGCGGCCGCCCCGTATCGCGGATCCGCAGCGCCATCTGGCGGTCGCCGCCCGATTTCAATCCGGCATCGAAACCGCCCAGGTCGCGCAACAGAGCCGTTTCGCTCGCCCAGTTCGCGGTGGCGCAGTTGCCGCGCGCGGCATGCGCCTGCGGAAAGCTGAACATCCGTTCGTAATCGCCGAAAACCTCGCCTTCCTGCGCGATCTCGTCGAACAGGTCGATCCTGCCCGCCAGCACGCCATATCCGGGGTTGGTGGCCGCCGCGCCGAGGATGTTCTCCAGCCAGTCCGCCGCCGGTTCGCAATCGGCATCGGTAAAGGCGGTGATCGGGGCGCGGACATCGCCGATGCCCCGATTGCGCGCGGCATAGGAACCGGGCGCCGGCTCCTCGAGCAAATCGACGCCGGGGTAGCGTCGCGCGATGTCCCGTGTCGCGTCGGTCGACCCATTGTCGACGACGATGATCTGGAACGCGCCGCGCGGCAGCGTCTGCCGCGCCAGCGCGTCGAGACAGCGGCCAAGCACCGCCTCACCATTCCACACCGGGATGACGACCGCGATTTGAAACATGAATGCGCCTGCTCGATTGCGTGAGGCCCTGCAATCGGCCCTGCGCGCCCGCCGGGTCAAGATTATGCTGCACCTGCGAAGACGAATTGCCCCGTTGACCGGACGACCGGAGCCGGGGCACCTTCGCGCGCAAATATTTGCCCGCTACGAAGGATTGTCCCGAACCGATCGCGGCTGCCGGCGCATTGCGGCGCGCCGTTCGGTCGCAGAAAAAAGGCGACGTCATTGGGTGATCTCCCCTCCCCCCGCGCACAGGCCACCGAGGTCGTGGTCGTGTCGCTCGAAACCGCGCAGGCCCGCCGCCATGCCTTTGCCGCGCGCGCCGGGGACACAAAGCTCGCCTGGCGCTTCTTCGATGCCTGCACCGCGCCCGCGGCGGGCATGACGATCGACGAGCCCGCGATCCGCCGCAACAAGGGGCGGGTGATGAGCAAGGGCGAGATCGGCTGTTATGCCAGCCATTTTTCGATCTGGCAGGACCTGATCGCGCGCGGCGTTCGTCAGGCGATCGTGCTGGAGGACGATACGGTCGTCGACTGGACCTATCTGGAGGCGCTCGCCGCCACCGATCTGGGCGCCGAGGGAATCGACTATCTTCGGCTCTATGCGAAGCGGCCGACGTGGCAGCGGGTCGTGCGGCAGGATTTCCTTCAGCATTCGCGCGCGGTCGTCGAACTGGTCGGGCTGGCCTATGGGACGCAGGGTTATGCGATCACGCGCGACGGCGCCCGGCGCCTCGCCGCGCATTGCAAGACCGTTCGCCGCCCGATCGACGATGAAATGGATCGATCGTGGGCGCACGGCCTGCCCAATCTCGCGCTGTATCCCGCGCCGATACTGGAGGCGGCGGTCGCGTCGGACATCGGCAATTCGCGCTTCGTTCCAAAGACCGATCCGCTCTATCACTCGGTCCGGCAGAAGGTGTGGCGCCAGTGGGAACGCGCGCGGATGCGGATGCTGAAAGCGAGGCGTAGCCTTGTCCGCTGACCCGCCCGCCCGGTTCGATGAGGGCCTGCGCGCGCGCAGCCGCAATTCGATCGGCTGGACGGTGCTGCGGTTCCTGTCGGACCAGTTTTTTTCCTTCCTCGTCTTCGTCATCCTCGCGCGGCTGCTGACGCAGGCCGACATCGGGGCGTTCGCGATCATGGCCTTCACCGCGGAGGCGTTTCGCATTGTCGCCACCGCCGGTCTGGTCCAGACGATCGCGCGCGCGAAGGACCTGACCCCCGCCTTCCTCGACACGATGTACCGCGCACAGCAGGGCTTTTCCTTGCTGTCCGCCGCGCTGATCATCGCGCTGGCGCAGCCGATCGCCGAGTTGATGGATGCCCCCGGCATCGCCTTGCCGCTCGCGGTGATGAGCCTGACGCTGCCCATTTCCGCCTTCGGGGCGACGCATCTGGCGCTGCGCCTGCGCGAATTCGGGCATCGCACCACCGCATTGCGCTCGGTGGTCGGCGGGCTGATCGGCGGCGCCTGCGCGATCGCCGCCGCCTTTGCCGGGCTGGGCTTGTGGAGCTTCGTGATCCAGCGGCTGGTGACCGAAATCGTCGGGGCGGTGCTGTCGCGGGCCTCCTACGACTGGAAGCCGGGCTGGCGGTTCGACTGGGCGATCATGCGCGCCAACCTGATGCTCAACGCCAGCCTGATCTATGTCCAGCTCGCTTTTCTGGCCACGGTGCGCGTTCAGGAAATGGTGATCGGCGCCGGGATCGGCCTGGCCGCGGTCGGGGTGTATCGCACCGCCTGGCGAACCGTCGAGCTGATCGGGCGCGGCGCGATTCAGCCCTTCACCCAGGTTGCGGTGCAGACACTGGCGCGGGTCCAGGACGATGCCGCCGAATTGCGCCAGGCCTATCGCTGGATGATTTCGGGCGCCTCGGCGGTGTCCTTTCCGGCGCTGGTCGGGTTCGGCGCGCTGGCGCCGATCGCGATCCCGACCGTGTTCGGTGCCAAATGGGAGGAAGCGGGGCATCTGGCCCAGATTTTCGCGTTCATGGCGGTGCCCTTCACGCTCAATTTCTTTGCCTCGCCCTCGCTCAGCGTCCTCGGCGCGTCGCGCAGCCTGATCTCGCTGTCGACGACGCAATTGGTGCTGGGGGTGGCGCTGACTCTGGTGGCGCTGCCCTATGGCCTGCTCGCGGTGGCGATCTCCTATGTGGGGCGGGCCTATCTGACCTTGCCGATGCAGATATGGCTGCTGCGCCGCGCGTCGGGCATCCGCCCCATCGACACGTTCCGCGCCGTTCGCGCTCCGCTCGTCGCCTCGACCCTGATGGGAGCGGCGCTGGCGGTTGCCATGCGGCTGCTCGACGCGCGGCTCGCCGACTGGACGGCGCTGCTGCTGCTCATCGCGACGGGCGGGCTGGTCTATGCCGCTGCGCTGCTCGCCATTTCGCAATCGTGGCGCGGCCGATGCCGATCGGCCTCGCGGTCCATCAAAAGAGGTCTGACATGGCAGATATGACGGCGGATGCACTGGTCGCCGAACTCGCGGCACGCTTTGCGGGCGTTCTCGATAGTGTGCTGCCGCCCGGACGGATCGCGCTGGTCGATTTTCCCGACTATAGCAATGTCGGCGATTCCGCGATCTGGCTGGGCCAGATGGCCTATCTGGACCAGCGCGGCCGCACCCCCTCCTATTACGCCGCGATCGCCGATTTCGAAGACGACGCCTGCCGCGCCGCGATCGGAGGGAACGGCCCGATCCTGATACAAGGCGGCGGCAATATGGGTACGCTGTGGCCGAAGCACGAAGCCTTTCGCCGGCACCTGCTGCGCGTCCACCGCGGCCGTCCGATCGTGCAACTGCCGCAGTCGCTGCATTATGACGATCCCGGCACCACCGCCGACATGGCCCAGGCGATCCGCGATCATGGCCAATTCACCCTGCTGGTCCGCGACGCGCGTTCGCTCGCCTTCGCGCGGGCGCATTTCGCCTGCCCGATCCACCTTTGCCCCGACGCCGCGCTGATGCTCGGGCCGCAGCGGCGGACCCCGGCGACGGTGCCCGTCTTTGCCCTGCTCCGCACCGATCACGAACGGTCGGCCGGCGACGCGGCGCCGCTTCCCGCCGGGATCGTCGCCGACGACTGGATCGAAGAGGATGGTGCGCAAAAGCGTCTGCTGCGCCTGTCGCTGAAGATCGGCCGCATCTTCAGCCGCGATCCGGCGGGGCAGCGCGCGGTGCGCCAGCGGCGCCTGGCCGAATGGCGGCTGCAACGCGGGCTGGCGATGCTGTCGACCGGCGAGACCGTCGTGACCGACCGGCTGCACGCGCATATCCTGTCGCTGCTGCTCGACATCCCGCACATTCTGCTCGACAACAGCTATGGCAAGGTGGCGGGTTTCGCCGATCAGTGGACCGCCGGCTATGCGGGACTGCGGCGCGCCACCAGCCGTGAAGCGGCCTTTGCCGCCGCGCTCGGCCGCGACATGCCGCAGATGGCGGGCGGCTGAACCGCCGCCGCCACCCGCTCAATAGGCGTTGCGATGGACCAGCACCTGCGCCGTGCGCGCGAGGATGGACATGTCGCGCAGCAACGACCAGCCGTGCTGATACTCCAGATCGGCCTCCAGCCGGTTGACGATGTCCCGCTTGCTGTTTGTCGCGCCGCGAAAGCCGCGAATTTGCGCCAGGCCGGTGATACCGGGCTTCAGCGCGTGGCGATGCCAATATTGCCGGTCGACACGCCAGAACAATTCATTGCCCGCCGTCGACCCGAGCGCATGGGGCCGCGGGCCGACGAGGCTCATCTCGCCCGCCAGCACGTTGATCAGCTGCGGCAGTTCGTCGATGCTGGTCATGCGGATGAAGCGTCCGACGCGGGTGATCCGGTCGTCGTCGCGGCTCGTCGAACGGGCCCCGCTGGCATCGGTCGCCTCGACCCGCATGCTGCGGAACTTCAGGATGCGGAAAATGCGATTGCCGCGCCCCATCCGTTCCTGCCGGAAGAAGACCGGCCCCGGCGAATCCAGCTTGATCGCGATCGCGACGAACAGCAGCAGCGGCGCCAGCAGCAGCAGCGCGGGAATCGTCACCGCCAGATCGAGCGCACGCTTCTGAACCCGGTTCGCGCGGTTGAGCGGCCCCCAGGACACGACCAACGTCGTCACCCCGCCGCGCTGCCGCGTCGTCAGCGGGCCCAGTTCGGCGATTTCGGGCATGACGATCTCGCCCAATATATTGACGCCTTTCAGCGCCCGGGCCCATTCGGCCTTGCGATCGGGCGTGCAGACGATTGTCACCCGGTCATAATTTTGCAGCACCGTGCCCAGCCGATCGAGCATATAGGGGTCGTCGAGGTCGGTCCGCAGCCCCGAGGCCCGCGCATCGATGATCTCGCGGTCCAGAAAGGCGGCGGGGATGATCGCGCCATCGACGATCACCAGTTCGGCGGTCATCTGACCGAAGGCGACCCGCACGATATGGCACATCAGCACCCGCTGCGCGAGCAGCAGGGTCAACGCTGTGACCATGCCGATACCCAGCGCGAGGCGCGGCACCTCGCCCGTCACCCGCAGCGAAAAGGCGGCAAGAAGAAAGACCAGCAAGGTCGTGCCGAAGGAAAAGAGCGTCTGCCGGCAACTTTTGAACCGCTGGGTCAGGCAGCGCGGATTATAGGCCTGATTCTGGAACGCGATCGCCGCATAGACGAGCAGTGCGCCCGCCATCGCGGTCCATAAGCCGTCGGAGATGCTGCGCGGCGCCTCGATCATCAACGTCACGGCAAAGCCCGCCGCCAGTGCGGCAGCATCGAGCGCGATCAGCGAGAGGCACAGCCAAATCTTGGCATTCCGGCGCGCCGCTTTCGCCAGCGGCGTGCGGATGGGCGGGGCGTGAAGCGACAGGTCGACCTTGGTCATGGGATGGGAGACTCCCTCGATTTAGGCGGTTTTGTTGCAATGCAACATGCCTGAGGGGCGCCCGATTACAAGCTAGCAGCGCGCACATGTGCCGGATACGAGACGGATCGAGCCTCCGCGCGACGGGCGGAGCGTTGCGAGCGGTCGCCAGCGTGCCCGCGCGGGTATCGGGAAAGCGCGCTTCAGGCGCCGCCGCCGGCCAGCCGCGCCAGCGTCGAACGCGACGGCGCGAAGAAGGTCGTGCCGGTATACGCGGTCGAAAAATCGAGAATCCGGTCGTGGGCCCCCTTCGGATCGCCGATGAACATGCGCTCCAGCATCGTTTCAAGCACCCACAGGCGGCGTGTGTAGCCGATGAAATAGGTGCCATATTCGCCCTGCCCCGGACGGCCGAACGGCATATTGTCGCGCAATATGTCATGTTCGACGCCCTGATCGTCGGTGATCGTCGTCAGCGTCTTGTGCGATTTCTGTCCCTGGGTCGCATCCTCCAGTTCGATATTGTCGACTTTCGTGCGGCCGACGATCTGTTCCTGCTCGTTCGCGCCGATGGCTTTCCAGGCCGCCAGATCGTGCAGATATTTCTGGACCACGACATAGCTGCCGCCCGCGAAGGCGCGATCTTCGGCACCGACCAGCGCCGCGTCGGGAATGTCCTGTCCCGCCGGATTGGCCGTGCCGTCGACGAAACCGAGCAGGTCGCGCGCGTCGAAATAGCGAAAGCCGACGGTTTCATCGACGACATCGACCGCATCGCCCAGCGCGTCGAGCAACAGGCGCTCGAATTCGAAACAGAGATCGGCCCGCTCCGCCCGGATATGGAAGAGCAGGTCGCCGGGCGTCGACGGCGCGCGGTGGACGCCGCCGTCGATCGCGGCAAAGGGTTTGAGGTCGGCGGGGCGATCGGACGAATCGAGCCGGTCCCACAGCGACGACCCGATCGCCGCGATGCACGACAGCCTGCCGTCGAGATCGCGTATCCCGACCGTCTTGATCAGGTCGTCTAGGCCGCCCAGCGCGTTACGGACGGCCGCGAGCGCGGCGTCGCCCCCCTTGACCTCCACGACCAGGAAGATGGCCGCACGCGATAGCGGCGCTTCGACGCTCTGCGCGTCGATCGGTACGCGGTCCCAGGTCTGTCCGTCCAATGCAGCCTCCCTCTTTGCCCCCATCTAATATGAAAAGGCGCCGCTATCCAAGCCCGTCGATCGGCCCGGAGCACCACATTGCGCGGCGCGTCGTCCCCTTTTCGCCCGCCCGGATTTTTCTTCCAAGGCTGGCGCGCGCCGGCTCCGTCTTTCGATCGTCCAGGGGATGAAACCCCGGCGAAATCAAAAAAGAGGAACCCGATGCGAAAGACCCTGCTGGCCTCGACCTGTCTGGCCGCTGTTGCTGCGATGCCCGCCCATGCGGAAACCGGCATCACCACCGCGACGACGACGCCCGTTCGCACGTCGACGGTGAAATCGGGGGGGCCCGACGACATCGGGATCGTGGCGGCCGGGTCGGTGAAGCCGACCGGCGGAACCGCCGTGACCGTCGACAGCCATCACACGGTCGTCAACGAAGGCACGATCGAAATCAACAATGCCGACGGCGCCACGGGCATCTTCGCCAATGCCGGCACGGCGGGCGCGATCACCAACGCCGCCACGGGCAAGATCATCATCGACGAAAATTACGCGCCCACCGACATCGACAATGACGGCGACCTCGACGGGCCGTTCGCGGTCGGATCGGGCCGCACCGGCATGGCGACGGGCGGCGCCTTCACGGGCAATATCGCCAACGCCGGTTCGATCACCGTCGAAGGCAATCAGAGCGCCGGCATCCGGCTGGGCGGGCCGCTGACGGGCAACTTCTCGAACGACGGCGGCGTTTCGGTGCTGGGCGACAATGCGCTGGGCATCGGCCTTCAGGGCGTCAACGGCAATGTCCGGCTGGCCGGCACCGTCACGGCGGTCGGGCAGAATGCCACCGCCGCCCGGCTGGCCGGCGACGTCAACGGCGCGCTGGTCATTCAGGGTCAGTATAGCGCCACCGGCTATCGCTTCACGACGCCGCCGGCCGATCCGTCGAAGCTGGATGCCGACGATCTGCTGCAAGGCGGGCCGGCCATCGCGATCGAAGGCAATGTGACCGGCGGCCTCGTGCTGGCCATGGCGCCCAAGGATAGCGACCCCAATAATGCCGACGAAGACAAGGACGGCATCGAGGATGCCAAGGAAGGCAATGCCGCCGTCCGCTCCTTCGGATCGGCTCCCGCGCTCAGCATCGGCGCGGCGGACCGCAACATCGCCATCGGCGCGGTCGCGGGGACCGGAACCGGATTTGGCCTGATCGTCGACGGCTCGGTCACGGGCAGCGGCCTCTATGCGGGGCGCGATGCCAATGCGATCCAGATCGGCGGCCTGGGCGGCACGGTGTCGATTGCCGGCGGCGTTGCCGTGGCCGGCAATGTCAGCGCGGTTTCCAATGGCGCGTCGGCGACGGGCATCCGCATCGGCAGCGGCGCCTCGACGCCCGAAATCCGGGTGTCGGGCAAGGTCGAGGCGACGGGCGGCAATACCGCCAGCGCCATCAGCACCGCGCTTCTGGTCGAGGCGGGCGGCAATGTCGGCCTGATCCGCAACAGCGGCACCATCGGCGCGAAAGCGGGCGGCAACGACGGCACGGCGCGGGCGATCGTCGACCTGTCGGGCAATGTCGGCACGGTCGAAAACAGCGGCACGATCAGCGCCACCGGCGCCTTGGGCACCTCCGATCGCAACATCGCCATCGACCTGTCGGCAAACAACCGGGGCACCATCGTCCGCCAGACAGCCGTCGCATCGGGCGTCACCGCGCCGAGCATCGTCGGCGACGTCCGCTTCGGCGGCGGCAGCGATGTCTTCGACGTCGCCGACGGATCGGTCCGCGGCGACAGCTATTTCGGCGGCGGCGACAATCGCCTCGCGCTGTCCGGCGATGCGACCTATGCGGGCCTCGCCCGCTTCGGCGGCGGCAACGACGGCCTGACCCTGGCCGGGTCGTCGAATTTTGCCGGAACCGCCGATTTCGGCGGCGGCGCCGACACGCTGACGATCAGCGGGTCATCCACCTTCACCGGCAGCCTTGCCAACGCGCAGGGCCTGTCCGTGGCGGTGAACGGCGGCACCTTCGACGTCTCGGGTGCCGCCGCCATCGCCTCGCTGGCGGTTGCCGACAAGGGGGTGCTGGGCGTCACGCTCGACCGCGGCGCGACCGGCACCGCGCTTCAGGTCGCGGGTAACGCCAGCTTCGGCGCCGACACCAAGCTGGCGCTGAAACTGTCGAGTATCGAAGCCGCCGAGGGACGCCATGTCGTGCTGACCGCCGGATCGCTGACCGGCGCGAGCAACCTGACCCCCTCGTCGACGTTGCTGCCCTTCCTCTACAAAGGCGCGCTGACCGCCAACGAAACGCAGTTGATCGTCGACGTATCGCGCAAATCGACGAGCGAGCTGGGCCTCAACCGCTCGGAAGGCGGCGCCTTCGATGCCGTGGTCGACGCGCTGGCCGCCGATGCGGACGTCGAACGGGCGATCCTGGGCATCGTCGACGGCGACCAGTTCCGCGGCCAGCTCGGCCAGATGCTGCCCGAACATGAAGGCGGGGTGTTCGAGACCGTCACATCGGGCTCGCGCGCGCTGGCCCGCCACCTGCAGGACCCCAATGCCGCTTATCAGGACGAAGGGAAATGGGGCTATTGGGTCAATCAGGCCGTGTGGGGCACGTCGAAGAGCATCGGCGACACCGCCGGATACGACGTCACCGGCTGGGGCATTTCGCTGGGCGCGGAGATCGAGACGGGCGCGGGCAATTTCGGCGGGTCGGTGGCTTATCTCGACGGTAAGGACGGCAATGCCGCCAATGCCAACGAGGTCGCGTCGAGCCAATGGGAAGGCGCGCTGCATTGGCGCTATCGCGACGGCCCGCTGATGACGCACGCGCGCGTTTCGGGCGCCCCGATCAGCCTGAAAGGCACGCGCATCTTCCGCGCCGAAGCAGGCGCGGAAGATGTCGAAAAGACGATACGCGGCGATTGGGACGCGACGCTGTGGTCGGCGTCGGGCGGCATCGCCTATGACCGGCGGTCGGGCAATTTCTCGCTCCGTCCCGCCATCGCGGTCGATTATTACAAGCTCAGGGAAGATGGTTACACCGAAACGGGCGGCGGCGACGCGCTCGACCTGACCGTGCTCGATCGCAGCAGCGACGAACTGGCGGTAACGGGCACCGTCGCGGTCGGCCTCGATTTCGGGGGAGCCGATGAATATGACGGCTGGACGCGCTTCGAGATCGAAGCGGGCCGCCGCCAGATCGTGAGCGGCGAACTGGGCGTCACAACGGCCTCCTTCAAGGACGGCACGCCCTTCACGCTTACGCCAGAAGATCGCACGAGCGGCTGGGTCGGCCGCCTCCGCGGCGTCGCCGGCAATTCCGGTTTCCAGATCGGCGGCGAAGTGTCTGCGGAAGAACAACAAAGCCGTGTGGCTTGGGCGTTCCGTGCGAGCCTGAGGGTCGGTCTATAGCCCCCCGACCGACCCCGTCCAGCAAGGGGGAGGCACCCCTCCCTACCCCCAGCCTCCCCCTTGCCTTGGACCCACGACTGGTGATGCCAATGATGCGCTGTGCCCCCGCCAAATATCGATCCGAACGGGCTCTGCGCGCCGCAGGACGGTTGCACGGCTGCGGCGCGGCGCTATATGGCGGAGCGAAACGGGGGACGTATGGCGGGCGCAGCGAGGCTGCCCATGCCGATCGAATGGCGTTCCGAAACAAGCGATCCATGACAGCGACAGACCCAGATGACGCCGCGCAGGGCATGGAAGGCGTTTTGCTCGCCAACCGCGACCGCATCGTCCGGTTTCTGAAGCTGCGCGGGGCGGGCGACAATGCCGAGGATGTGTTTCAGGATTTGTGGATGCGCCTGACCGAACGCCCTGTCGGCCCCGTGGCCGACCCGCTGTCCTATGCGATGCGGGCGGCGAACAATCTGATGCTCGATCGCTACCGCTCGGCGCGGCAGGCGGACATTCGCGAACAGGCGTGGGGCGAAACCGCGGCGACACCCGACCCCTCGGCCGAACGCGCGATGATTTCACGGCAACAACTCGTCCTCGTCGAACAGGCGATCGCAGACACCGGCGACCGGCCCGCGCGCATTTTCCGCCGGTTTCGGGTCGACGGCGTCCAGCAACGGGAAATTGCCGCGGAAATGGGTATCAGCCTGAGCACGGTCGAGGCCGACCTGCGCAAAGTCTATGCCGCCCTGGCCGCGATGCGGAGGCAGTTCGATGCACCCTGAACCCCATGACCCCGCTGTCGAGGCCGAAGCGATCGACTGGCTGATCCGCCAGCGCGATCCCGCCTTCGCCGCGTGGGACGATTTCGCCGACTGGCTGGCCCGCGATCCCGGCCATGCCGCCGTGTATGACGCGCTGGCCATGCTCGACGCCGACCTCGACGCGCTGCCGAAACCGGCGTCCCCTGTCATCCGGGAGCAACCCGCGCCGCGCCGTTTCCCGCGCCGCGCCTGGTTCGGCGGCGCGATCGCGGCCGCATTGGTCGTGACCGTCGGCCTGCCCGGGCTGAGGCTGTTCGACGGCGCCAACCGGATCGAAACCGCCGCCGGCGAACATCGCACGGTCGAACTGGCCGATGGATCGCGGATCGAGATCAATGGCGGATCGGTGGTCGAACTCGACACGGATCGTCCGCGTTTCGCGCGTCTGGAGAGCGGCGAGGCGATGTTCCATGTCGTGCACCGCGACGAGGCCCCGTTCGTCGTCGAAACGGGCGATGACCGGCTGGTCGATATGGGCACCGCGTTCAACGTGATCCGCCGCGCGCGCGCGACGAGCGTGGCGGTGTCCGAGGGCATCGTCGTCTATAATCCGGGCCGCGACAATGTGCGAATGGGCGCCGGACAGGGCATCGAGGCGCGCGACGGCGATCGCGAACCGCCCAAAGTCCGCACGATCGATGCCGCGGGCGTCGGTGGCTGGCGCAGCGGGCAACTGGTGTACAGCAACGCGCCGCTGGCCACCGTCGCCGAAGATTTGCGGCGCACCGCAGGGATCAGGCTGACGTTGGGTGCCGGCACCGAACAGCGCGGTTTCAGCGGCGCGCTGATCGTCGACAAGGATGGCGACCGCACCGTGCGCGATCTGGCGGCCCTGTCCGGAACGCGCGCCGAGCGCCATGGCAAAGGCTGGATATTGACGCGCTAGACATGGCCGCCCGCCCCTCCCTGTTGCTGGCGGCTCTGCTGTCGAGCTTTTCTGCGCAGGCCATAGCGGCCGAGGAGCGCCGCTTCGACGTGCCCGCGGGCGATCTGTCGCGCACGCTGCCGCTGCTCGGCCGCCAGGCGGGCGTCAGCATCAGCGTCGCCGATCCGCGGCTGTGGCAAATCGCGGGCCGCCGCGTCCGCGGAAACCTGTCGGTGGAGGACGCAATCCGGCGGATGCTGGCCGGTTCGCACGCCCGCGCGGTTCGCGTCGGGGCAACCAGCTGGCGGATCGAGGCGCGCCCCGCGCCGCGCCGCGCCGCCTGGCGCACATCTCCGGCCCCCGTTGCCGCGCCGCCGGTCCGGACGCAGCATCTGGTGGCCGGGCCGCAGGACGAAATCATCGTCACCGCGTCGAAGGCCGATCTGCCCTATTCGCATTTCGCCGGTGTGGCGACGATGATCGACGGCGGCGACATCGCCTTCGGCGGCGAGCGCGGCACCGAATCGATCCTGTCGCGCACCGCATCGGTCTCGTCGACGCACCTGGGTTCGGGGCGCAACAAGCTGTTCATCCGGGGCATCGCCGATTCCAGCTTCACCGGACCGACGCAGGCGACGGTCGGGCAATATCTGGGCGACGTGCGGCTGAGCTACAATGCGCCCGATCCCGATCTGCGCCTGTACGACATCGACAGCGTCGAGGTTCTGGAAGGGCCCCAGGGCACGCTTTACGGCGCCGGATCGCTGGGCGGCATCATCCGCGTCGTGCCAAAGGCCCCCGACCCGCGCGAGGGCTTTCTACAGGCGATCGCCGGTCTGTCGCTGACGCAGCATGGCGACCCCGGCGGCGACATCGCCGGGATCGCGAATGTGCCGCTGGGCGACGGCGGCCACGCGCTCCGCCTGGTCGGCTATACGCTTACCGACGGCGGCTATATCGACAATCCGCTGCGCGGGCAGGACGATGTCAACCGGACCTTCGTGCGCGGCGGGCGCGCGACGCTGCGGATCGATGCGGGCGACGAATGGACGGTCGACGTCGGCGGGGTCTATCAGGCGATTACCGCCGACGATGCCCAATATGCCGACAAGGACGCGCCGCCGCTGACCCGCCATGCGCTGGTCGAACAGGCCGCGCGCACGCGCTATGGCCTGGCCACGCTGGTCGTCCGCAAGGAATGGGACACGCTGTCGTTCCAGTCGTCGCAAGCCTTTGTCACCCACCGCCTGTCGGAACGCTTCGACGCCAGCCTGCCCGACGATAGGGGGGAGGGCAGCATCGATGTTGCGCGGCTGTTCGCGCCGCTGCCGGTCGGTGCGGTCAGCGCCGATGTGCCGCGCGCGCTCGATCAGCGCAATTCGACGCGCATGTTCGTCAGCGAAAGCCGCCTGTCGCGTCCCTTTCACGACGGCCTGGGCTGGGTGATCGGTGCCAGCGTCATCGACAATCGCGCCCGCCAGCGCCGCGATTTCACTTACTCCAACCTGCGCGTGGCCGTCCCCGGCGTGACCAACCGGGTCACCGAAATCACCGGCTATGGCGAGGCGACGGTCGAACTGACGCCCGACCTGATCGCGGGCGCGGGCCTGCGCCTGTCGCACGTCCGGCTGGGCGGCCGCGCGGAGGACGTGCCCGCCGCGCTGGCGTTCGAAAAGCGGGGAACGACCGCCAGTCGGAGCGAGACCGACCTGCTGCCCGCGCTGTCGCTGATGGCGACGCCGCTTGCCAACCTGCGCGTCTATGCGCGGTATCAGGAGGGTTTTCGGCCGGGCGGCCTTGCGATCGACGGCGCCTTCGTGCGGCGGTTCCGCAACGATCAGGTGCGGACGTGGGAAGCCGGCGTCCGGCTGGGCCAGCATGGCGCCCCCCCGTTCGATGCCAGCCTGTCGGTTTCGCACAGCATCTGGCGGAACATCCAGGCCGACTTTATCGACGGCAACGGATTTCCGACCACCGACAATATCGGCGATGGCCGTATCACCAGCGTTTCGGGCGCGATCGCGGTGCGGCCGACGCCCGAACTGACCTTCGAGCTGGGCGGCGTCTATAATCACAGCCGCGTCGACCGGCTGGACCCGGCGATCCTGGCCGTGGCGCAGAGCGCGCCCGACCGGCTGGGCCGCATCCCCAATGTCGCCAGCCACGCCGCGCGCGGATCGGCGACCTATGTCCTGGCGCTGGGCGACAAGGACCTGCGGGTCAATGGCTGGGCCAGCTATATCGGCCCGTCGCGGCTCGGCATCGGGCCGGTGCTGGGCGAAAGCCAGGGCGATTATGTCGATACGGGGCTGGCGATGCGGTATGGCAACGCCCGGCGCGGCCTGTCGCTGACGCTCACCAACCTGTTCGATGCGCGCGGCAACCGCTTTTCGCTCGGCACACCCTTTCTGGAGGGCAATGAAGGCTTTCTGACGCCGCTGCGCCCGCGCACGATCCGCATCGCCGTCGACGTCGCCTATTGACCGACGCCGACGGCGGGGGTGGCTTATTCCGCCAGCGTCAGTTGTTCGTAGCGGTCCATATGATAGTCGGCGCTGCCGAACTGGCCCTCGATCATCGTCGCGCGCTTGAAATAATGGCCGATCGCCAATTCCTGCGTAATGCCGATGCCGCCATGCGTCTGAATCGCGTTCTGGCCGACGAATTTCGCGCCGCGCGCGACCTTGGCCTTGGCCGCCGACACCGCCGCCTTGCGCGCATCGTCGGGCAGGTCCAGCTTCAGCGTGCCCATGATCGTCATCGACCGCGCCTGTTCGACCTCCATGAACATGTCGACCATCCGGTGCTGGAGTACCTGGAATTTGGCGATCGGAACGCCGAACTGCTTGCGCTGCTGCGTATATTCCAGCGTTCCGTCGACCAGCTTCTGCATCACGCCGGTCGCCTCGGCACAGACCGCCACCGTCGCTTCGTCGACGATGCGTTCGACCAGCGGCAGCCCCGCACCCTCGCCGCCGAGCAGCGCGTCGCCGGGAATGGCGACATTCTCGAAATAGATTTCGGACGCGCGGCTGCCGTCGACGGTCGGATAGTCGCGGCGCACGATGCCGGGCAGCTTCGCGTCGATCAGGAACAGCGAGACGCCGTCCCGGTCGCGCTGCGCGCCGCCGGTGCGCGCGGTGACGAGCAGATGCGTCGCCCAGGGCGCGGCATAGACGACGCTCTTGTGGCCGCTCAGCACCCAGCCGGCGCCGTCCTTCTTCGCGCTCGTCGTAAGATTCGCGAGATCGTAGCGCCCCTGCGGCTCGGCATAGGCGAAGGCGATGATCGCGTTGCCCGCGATGATTTCGGGGATCAGCGCGTCGGCCTGCGCCCCGCCCACGGCTTTCAGCGCACCGCCGGCGATGACCACCGTCGGCAGATAGGGCTCGACGCCCAGAACCTTGCCCAGCTCCTCCATGACGATCGCATTTTCCAGCGCGCCGCCGCCCAGGCCGCCCTGCTCTTCCGAAAAGGCCGCGCCCAGCATGCCAAGGTCCTGCGCCAGCGCGGTCCAGATCGCCGGATCGCGGCCCAGGTCGCCGTTCGTGAACTTCTGCCGCGTTTCGAAATCATAGGTGTCCGCCAGGAATCGCGACAACGTGTCGCGGATCATGTCCTGCGTTTCGGTGTAGGTGAAATCCATTTTTCCCAATTCCCTAATGTCACCGTCACCCCGGCAAAACGCGGGGTCTCAAGGCCGATGCGTTGAGATCCCGGCCCCGCCGGGACGACGTCGATGATATGATCAGAGGCCGAGCACCATCTTGGCGATGATGTTGCGCTGAATCTCGTTCGAGCCGCCATAGATCGTCGTCTTGCGGACGTTGAAATAGGTCGGCGCGGCACGGTGCGCGTAGTCGGGGCCGATCGGATGCTCGTTGTCGCCTTCCCCGAAGCCGCGGAAATAGGGCGCGCCATAATGGCCGACCGCTTCCAGCGTCAGTTCGGTCAGGCGCTGCTGGATTTCGCTGCCCTTGATCTTGAGCAGGCTCGATTCCGGTCCCGGTCCCTTGCCCGCGTTGGCGCCGGCCAGGCCGCGCAATTCGGTGAACTCCAGCGCGGTCAGGTCGACCTCGAGTTCGGCGACCTTGCGCTTGAAGAAGGGATTCTGGAGCAGCGGCCGCTCGCCGTCGATTTCGGTGCGCGCGATTTCCTTGACCTTTTCGACGCCGCGCTTCGACGCCGCGACCCCGGCGATGCCGGTGCGTTCGTGGGCGAGCAGGAATTTGGCGCAGGTCCAGCCCTTGTTTTCCTCATACACGCGCTGCGAGACGGGAACCCGGACATTTTCCAGGAACACCTCGTTCACCTCATGCTCGCCGCCCAGCGTGATGATCGGGCGGACGGTGATGCCCGGCGATTTCATGTCGATCAGCAGGAAGGAAATGCCCTCCTGCTGCTTGGCGTCCTTGTCGGTGCGGACGAGGAAGAAGCCCCAGTCGGCGTGCTGCGCCAGCGTGGTCCAGGTTTTCTGGCCGTTGACGATATAATCGTCGCCATCGCGCACCGCGGTCGTCCGCAGGCTGGCAAGGTCAGAGCCGGCACCGGGTTCGGAATAACCCTGGCACCACCAATCCTCGCCCGACAGGATGCGGGGCAGATAATGCGCCTTCTGTTCGGGGGTTCCGAAGGTGTAGATGACGGGGCCGACCATCGACAGGCCGAAGGGCATCAGGCGAACGCAGTCGGCGCGCGCCGTTTCCTCCGAAAAGATGAAACGCTGCGTCGGCGTCCAGCCGGTGCCGCCATATTCGACCGGCCATGCGGGCGCGATCCAGCCCTTATTGTAAAGCACCTTGTGCCAGGCAAGGAAATCCTCCTTGCTCAATTCTTCGCCTTCATCCTGTTTGCCGCGCAGATGCGCGGGATAGTTTTCGGCGATGAAGTCGCGCACTTCCTTCTGGAAAGCGAGGTCTTCGGGGCTGAACTCCATGTCCATCGTGATTCTCCCTTGGGCGTTGGCGCTTTTATATCGCCCGCTCACCTTTACGTAAACGGCAAGTTGCCGTTCGCAACCTTTGGTGCGCAAGAAATGAACCGGGGATGGCGGCTTGTCCAGCGCCGCCCGCAAAAGAGCGGCCGGCAAAAAAGGATCAGCGGCGCGGCGTGACGGTCACGACGGCACCCTCGCTGGCATAGGGCCCGCGAATTTCGGCGAGCGACAGGGTGACGGCCGCCGCGGCTCCCGACCGCGTCATCATGTCGGCCTCGATCCGCCGCGGGATGCCGGACCGGAACATGTCATCGACCGCTTCGGCAAAGAGCGGACGCCCCGGCGCGGTCAGCAACGCCGAAAAGCGCACCCGGCGGATCGCCAGCGGATCGGTTCCGGTCAGCGCCAGCAGTGCCTCGTTCGCATCCTCCACCGCCTCGCGCACCGACAGGCGGGCGATGCCGATCGCGCCATGCGCGTCGATCGCCGCCGACAGCGCCAGCCGCGCCAGTTCCTGTCCGGCGCCATCGATCGCGGCGCTGATGTCGCGCAGGATCAGCGCACCGCCCGCCGGAACCGGGATCATGTCGACATGCATCCACCCGCCGGGGCGCAGCAGACCGGGTATGTCGGCGGAGAAGCGTTCGCGCTGACCGAGCATCCGCCCCAGCGCCAGCGTCAGCGGTCCGTCGGGCCGCTGCCCCAGAACCTCGATCGGATCGCGGCCGATCAGGTCGGCGGCCGCGGCCTCCACCATGTCGCAGGCGGCGGGGTTGGCGGCGACAATCCGCCCGTCGCGGCCGACGAGCAGCACCGCGTCGCGCAGCCCCTCGATCACCGCCGCGCGAACGGTCCAGATCATTGATCGTCGGCCCGACGGGATCGCCCAGCCGGCGATAATCGTCGAGCGAGATCAGCACATGGGCGTCGCGCCCGTGATGCGTCACCACGACCGGACGCCGCGCGGCGCGCAGCCGCCAACTGGCAAAGCCGCGAATGAATTCCGCCGCAGATACGCGCTGGGGTTCCTGTGGGGCCATGTCCGTCCTCCCGCTGACTCCATCTTATGGGGCAAAGATGGCGCAGCGGGCCGGATACCCTGTCCGCCGCGGCGCCGTTTCGGACGATGATGGCGCGGTCAGACGAGCCGCGTGCGGCCGCAGCGCAGCGCGTTGACCCGCGCATCGGCTTCCCCCAGGTGCACGCCGAGCAGGCCGGTGACGCTCGACAAGACGCCGTCGAGCGCGGGCGCCGCCAGCCCCAGCGCACCGCCGACGACATCGGTCAGCAGCTTGCTGGTCAGCCCGATGCCCAGGATGTTGACGCGCAGGTCGATGCCATCGGTCAGCGACCGGGCGGCGCCTGCAACCAGTCCGCCGCTTTCGACCGTCTTCATCCGCCCGCTGTCGATATCGTCGCGCGTGAAATGCAGCGGCTGTTCGGCCAGGTCGGACAGCACCAGTTCGGCCTTCGCATCGACGCTGGCGAGCGGCAGGCGCAGCAAGCGCGCGGTTTCGGGTTTCAGCGGCCGCTGCATGTTGCGAAAGGTCGAATCGTCGACCTTGCCGATCGCCACCATCGCCGGTGACGTCGTGACGCCCAACGATGCCCCCTGCCCTGCCCCGCAATCAATATCGGTCAGCCGGGCCGACGCGGAGCCCAGTTCGACCAGCAGCGGGACGTCGACGGAGGCGAGCGGCGTCGCCACGCGGGTTTCCAGCTTGAGCCGGGTCTGCGCGGTGCGGACGACGACATCCTCCATGTCGGTCACGGCGATCAGCGGCGAATCGGCGGGCGGTTCGCCGATGATCAGCGCGACATCGACCCCCGACCCGCCGGGCAGTTCGCTGGCGACCGACAGGTCGAGCTGGCGGTTGCCGTTGGCGAGGCCCAGCATCGCGCGGAGCAGATCATTGGCGTTGACGTTGACCGGATTGGCGCCGTCGATCCGGATGCTCGACGAACGCGGACCCAGGTCGATCGCGCGCGAAGGAATCAGCGTGCGCGGCAACGCCCGGTCGGCAAGATATTCGAGCGTGTCGGCGACGCGGCCGTCCGACGCCTTCGCCAGCGCCGACAGCAGTTGCGGCAGCGTCACTTCGGTATCGAGCGTCTGGCCAAAGGTCAGCACATCGGCGCCCACCTCGGTCCGCAGCGCGTCGGAAAAGGCGAGAAGATCGATGTCGGCGCTGGCGAGTGCTTCATAATCCATCACCGACAGATTGACCTGGCTGCCGGTCAGTGCGGAGAGCAACGCATTGGGCAGCCCGCCATGGACGGCGGCGACGCGCGAGCCCAGCGAGAAGGCGGCATAGCCCTGCCGCGCGCCGGTCGCGCTGACCCGGATCATGCCGGTTCGTCCGGTCAGCAGGCGCCCGAAGAACAGCGGCCGTTCCTGCGCCAGCGTCACCCGCACCGCATTCGGCGATGTGCCGCCCGGCGTGAAACGGCTTTCGGCGGGCTTGTCCCGGTCGGGCGCGTATGTGCCGCCGGCCAGTTCGGTGATCATGATCCCGCAGTCGCAATTGGCGGTGACGACGCGCCGCGCGGCGGTCAGTCCTTCGCTCGGCTGCGCCGCGGCGGCCAGCGCGGCGGCGTCGGCGATGCCCTGCAGCTTGCGGCGGTCGAGGTAGAGCGATCCGACATCGACCGCGAAGGCGGCCGAACCGATCAGCATCGTCATCGCAAAGGCGGTGACGATGCTGACGCCGCCACGGCGATCGCGAAACAGGCGGGATGCGTGCAATGTCTGGACCATGGTCAATCCACCGGCAGTTCGAACGTCGCGCGGGCGCGCACGACCGAATCGGGAATGGGGACGAAGGCGGTGCGCGCGAAGCTGTCGGGCGGCACGGTGTAGGCGACGGCGACGGTGATCGCGTCGGTCGTTTCGGACACGCTGACCGCGGGCACGCCATCGCCGGCGAAGCTTTGCAGGCTGCGCGTCGCGACACGTCGGGCGATGACGTCGCGATCCGCGGCGTCGAGGCCGACCAGCGCGGCGCGGGCGCCGTCGTTCGCCGCCTGCTGCACCGCATGGGCGATCATATAATATTGGCCATAGACCAGGATGCCGACGAGCAGGGTCAGCAGCAGCGGCAGGACGAGCGCCATTTCGACGACCGCCGCCGCGCGCTGGTTACGCAAGAGACGGCGGGCGATGGCGCGATGGCGCCGCGGCAAGTCTGGATGAGCGAACATGCCGCCACTATCGCGATGCGGGGTGAAATCCCGATCACGACGATGGCGGGAATATTATACGCAAATTACGTCATCACGGCGGGGGCGGCGGCACGGGAATGGGCGCACCGCCCGTATTTGCTGACGAAATCTTACTGACCGGCGCGCCGCCGGTGCGGTAAAATCCTGTCATTCCTCCGCCGCCGCGGCCTCCAGCTTGTCCTGCGTGCGCAGATCGAAGTCGGAGGCGTCATGGCGTTCGCGAAGCTGGCTGGCCGGATCGCCCGTCACGCGATTGACCATGCGGCCGCGCTTCACCGCCGGGCGTGCCGCGACCTGATCGGTCCACCGCTGGACATGCTTGTAATCCTGCACCTGCAGAAACTCGCCCGCTTCGTAGACCAGCCCCTTGGCGAGCGCGCCGTACCAGGGCCAGATCGCCATGTCTGCGATCGTGTAATCCGCGCCCGCGATATATTCCTGATCCGCGAGCCGGCGGTCGAGCACGTCCATCTGGCGCTTCACCTCCATCGCGTAGCGGTTGATCGGATATTCCTGCTTCGTCGGCGCATAGGCGTAAAAGTGGCCGAAGCCGCCGCCCAGGAATGGCGCGCTGCCCATCTGCCACATCAGCCAGGACAGCGTTTCGGCGCGTTTCGCGGCATCGACGGGCAGAAAGGCCCCGAATTTTTCCGCCAGATGGATCAGGATCGCGCCCGATTCGAACACGCGGATCGGCGTGTCCCCGCCGCGATCGACCAGCGCCGGAATCTTGCTGTTCGGATTGGCATCGACGAAACCGCTGGAAAACTGGTCGCCCTCGCCGATGTTGATCAGCCAGGCATCATATTCGGCGCCGCCATGGCCCGCCGCCAGCAATTCCTCCAGCATCACGGTGACTTTCACCCCGTTCGGCGTTCCCAGCGAATAAAGCTGGAGCGGATGCCGGCCGATGGGCAGGTCCTTGTCGTGCGTCGGTCCGGCGATGGGGCGGTTGATATTGGCGAAGCGCCCGCCGCTCTCGCGGTCCCAGGTCCAGATTTTCGGGGGTGCATATTCGGCGTTGTCGCTCATCGTCGCTATCCTGTCCTGATTCTATACTGATCGGTATTTAATCATCGATGGCGCCCGCGTCCACCCGCGGCGCGTCAAATAATCCCTTCGGCCCGCAACGCCGCAATCTCCGTGGGATCATAACCCAGTTCGGTCAGGATGGCGTCGCTATGTTCGCCCAGTTGCGGTGCGGACGCGATCGGCGCCTTGGCGGCGTGCGACAAAGTGATCGGCGCCCGCACGACCGGCGCCGGCGTCGCGGCGGACGGATAGGCCATGTCTTCCGCCAGACCGGTTGCGACGACCTGGGGATGCGCCAGTGCCTGCGACGGCCTCAGCACCTCGCCCACCGGCACCCGGGCTTCGCCGAGCGTCGCCAGAACCTCGGCGCTGGTCCGGGCCGCGCACCAGTCCGCCATGATCGCGCTGAGATGCGCGCCATGCTCGCCGCGCAGGATGTCGGATGCGAAACGCGGATCGTCGATCAGGTCCGAATGCCCGACGATCCGCGCCCAGCGCGCGAAGATCGGATTGCCGACGACCTGCGTCATCACCCATCCGTCGCGGGTCGCGAAAATGTCGGTCGGGCCCGAGCTGAAGGCGCGATTGCCCATCATGCCGCGATCGACTCCGTTCATCGCCTGATCGATCGTCAGCCCGTTGGAAATCGCCAGCGCGCTTCCGAGCAGCGACCCCGACACCCGTTGCCCCCGCCCCGTCCGCTCGCGCTCACGCAGCGCCAGCATGACGCCGAAGGCGCCATGCAGCGCGGTGGTGAAATCGACATAATTGACCTGCGCGCGGGCCGGCGTGCCGTCATGCCCGCCAAGCGTCACCGCGCCCGACATCGCCTGTCCGACCGCATCGAAGCCGACATGCTGTGCCAGCGGCCCCTCATGGCCATAGGCCGATGCGGTGACGAGAATGATTTCGGGGCGGAGCGCCGCCAAGGTCGGATAGTCGAGCCCCAGCCGGACGAGCGCGTCGTCGGGCATGTTGGCGATGACGACATCGGCGGTGCCGACCAGCCGCCGGACGATCCCGCGGCCCGCCTCGCTCCCCGGCTTCAGCGTCAGGCCGCGCTTGCCGCGATTCATCTGGAGGAACATCGCGCCCGAACCATCCCCGGCGACGGGCACCGAAAAGCGGTCCTCGTTGCCGCCGGGTGCCTCGATGCGGATGACGTCGGCGCCATAGTCGGCGAGCAGCGCGCCGAGATACGGCCCGGCGATGTAGCGCCCGAAATCGAGGACGCGGATTCCGGTCAAAGGCACGAACGCTCTCTCCCTGACGTCGCCGCCGTCTGCTTGCGCGGTCGATCACCGGGCTAGCAGTCGCCCGTCGACCCGGCCAGCGCCTTTGTCGAAAGGCTTCGCTTGCAAGTGGGCGCCAAGCCCATAAGATCGACCGATCATTTCAAACGGGGATAATATCATGGCGCGCTTCGCTCTCGCCCTTGTGGCGGCTCTGACCTGTTCGACTTCGGCATGGGCGCAAACCGCCGCGACGCCGGAAACAGCTCCTGCCCCCGACGCCAAGCCCGAAAAATGGGATGTCAATGCGCCGCCCGGCATGGCGACGCGCACGGTTCCGATCCGCGTCGACGAAGGCAGCTGGATGAACGTCGACGTCGCGCCCGACGGCCGCACGATCGCCTTCGACCTGCTTGGCGACATCTATACCATGCCCATCGCGGGCGGCACGCCGACGCGTATCGCCGAAGGGCTGGCGTTCGAGCATCAGCCGCGCTTTTCGCCCGACGGCAGCCGCATCGCCTTCGTCTCCGATCGCGGCGGCGGCGACAATATCTGGATCATGAACCGCGACGGCAGCGACAAGAAGCAGCTCAGCAAGGAAGAGTTTCGCCTGCTCAACCAGCCGAGCTGGAGCCCCGACGGCCAGTTCATCGTCGCCAAGAAGCATTTCACCACCGCGCGTTCGCTCGGCACCGGCGAAGTCTGGATCTATCATGTGTCCGGCGGTCAGGGCGTGCCGCTGGTCAAGAAACCCAACGAACGCCATCAAAAGGAACTGGGCGAACCGATCTTCGCGCCCGATGGCCAGAGCGTCTATTACACCCGCAACGTCACGCCGGGGCCGATCTTCGAATATGCACAGGACAGCAACACCGATCTGTTCCATATCGAACGCTATGCGCTGAACGACGGGGAAATCAGCACCGCCGCCTCCGGGCCCGGCGGCGCGGTACGCCCGACCCCTTCGCCCGATGGCAAGACGCTGGCCTTCGTGCGGCGCGAGGGCACGCAGTCGAAGCTGTATGTCAAGGATCTGGCGTCGGGCGCCGAACGCAAGCTGTATGACGCGCTCGATCAGGACGTGCAGGAAACCTGGGCGGTGACCGGCGTCTATCCCAACATGGCATGGACCCCCGACAGCCGGGACATCCTGTTCTGGGCGGGCGGCAAGCTGCGCCGCGTGGGCGCAGGCGGCGGCGAGGCAAGCGTCATTCCCTTCGCCATCGACGACGACCGCGTGATCGTCGACGCCACGCATCCGGCGGTCGCGGTGGCGCCCGACCGCTTCGAAACGCGGATGCCGCGCTGGGCCGAAGTATCGCCCGACGGTCGCACCGTCGTCTTCGAAACCCTGGGCAAACTGTGGACCAAACCCGCGACGGGCGGCTCCGCGCGGCGGCTGACCGGCACGAACGATGCCGCGATGGAAGCCTGGCCGAGCTGGTCGCGCGACGGCAAGTCGGTCGTCTTCGTGCGCTGGACCGATGCCGGGCTGGGCGAAGTCCATGTCGTCGGCGCGGGCGGCGGGGCGTCGCGCAAGGTGACGAGCGTGCCGGGTCACTATGCCGAACCGCGCTTTTCGCCCGACGGGCGGACGATCGTGTTCGAACGGCGCGGCGGCGGCGGCTTGACGTCGACGCGCTGGGGCGACGACCCCGGCATCTACCGCGTCGCGGCAACCGGCGGCGCCCCCGAACGCGTGGCATCGGATGGCGCCAAGCCGCAGTTCGGCACCGCGAACGACCGATTGTTCATGATCACCGCCGCCGACGGCAAGAGCCAGCTCGTCAGCACCGACCTGCACGGGCAGGACAAGCGCGTTCACGCCAGCGGCGATCTGGTCAGCGATTACGAGGTGTCGCCCGACGGCCGCACGCTGGCCTTTCGGCAGAATTACGACGCCTATGTCACCCCGCTGATGCCCGGCGGACAGGATGTGACGCTGGGCACCAAGAGCGGCGCTTTGCCCGTCACGCGGGTCAGCGGCAGCGGCGCAGAGTATATGCACTGGTCGAACGGCGGTAGCCGCCTGCACTGGACGCGCGGGCCGACGCTGATGAGCGCCGACCTGTCGCAAATGTTCGCCTCGGCGCCCACCGACGACAAGGCCGCGAAATTCGTCCCGCCGACCGATGGCGTGTCGTTGTCGATGACCCGCGACGCCGCGCGTCCGGGCGGCGCCGTGCTGATCACCGGCGCCCGCATCGTCACGATGGCCGGCGCCGACGGCGGCATCATCGACAATGGCGCTATCCTGATCGAAGGCGACCGGATCGCGGCCGTGGGATCGGCGGGCACGCTGACCGTTCCGGCGGGCACCCGCACCATCGACGCCGCGGGCAAGACGATCGTCCCCGGCTTCGTCGATGCCCACGCCCACGGCCCGCACGGCAGCGACGAACTCGTGCCGCAGCAGAACTGGTCGGAAATCGCCAATCTGGCGATGGGTACGACGACGAGCCACAACCCGTCCTCGCGCGCATCGGAAATCTTCGTATCGTCCGAAATGCAGCGCGCGGGCCTGATCCTGGCGCCGCGCATCTTTTCGACCGGCGAGATCATCTATGGCGCCAAGGCGGCGGGCGTCTATGCCGACATCAACGGCTATGACGACGCGCTGGCGCATGTCCGCCGCCTGAAGGCGCAGGGCGCGCACAGCGTCAAGAATTACAACCAGCCGCGCCGCGAGCAGCGCCAGATGGTCGTCAAGGCGGCGCAGGCCGAAGGCATGGCGGTCGTGCCCGAGGGCGGGTCGCTCTATACGATGGACGTGTCGCTGATCCAGGACGGCAATACGACGGTCGAGCATAATATTCCGCTGCATGTCTTCTATCAGGATCTGGTCCAGCTCTGGGGCCAGACGCAGGTCGATTATACGCCGACCCTGGTCGTGACCTATGGCGGGCCCGCCGGCGATCCCTATTGGCGGGCGCATACCAATGTGTGGGAGCATCCGATTCTGTCGCGCCATGCGCCGCCCACCGAATTGGCGGCGAACAACAAGCGCCGCGTGATCGCGCCGGAAGGCGATTATGTCGACGACGATTCGGCCCGCCAGGCCAAGAAGATCGCCGATGCGGGCCGCATGGTCTCGATCGGCGCCCACGGGCAGCAGGCGGGCCTGGGCGCGCATTGGGAAATCTGGTCGTTCGTGCGCGGGGGGTGGAGCAATGTCGATGCCCTGCGCGCCGCGACGATCATGCCCGCGACCGCGCTCGGCTATGCCCGCGACGTCGGGTCGCTGGAGGCTGGAAAGCTGGCCGACCTCATCATTCTCGACGCCGATCCGACGCAGGATATCCGCAACACCGAACGTATTCACCGCGTGATGCTGGGCGGGCGGCTCTATGACCCGCTCACCATGAACGAGGTGGAGACGGGCGATCGCAAACGCCAGCCCTATTGGTGGGAAGCCGACCGCCCCTGAATGGTCCCCGACGCCCGCCCGGACGCCTCGCGCGGCCGGGCGGTCGACAATCGGCCGCAACGGCGACGAGAAGGGTTGCAAGACGCCGCCACCCTCGCTAGGGCGCTCTCCTCTCAGCGAGGAGAGTTGGCTGAGTGGTCGAAAGCGTCGCACTCGAAATGCGAAGTGCCGGCAACGGTACCGAGGGTTCGAATCCCTCACTCTCCTCCATTTTCCTGTTCATCAGGTTGCAAAAGCCCCCCGGAACGACGGCGTTTCGGGGGGCTTTTGGCTTGGACTGTGAAGGCGTCCGCTAAAGCGATGCCCCCATCAGCGACGGCGCGGTCAGGCCGGCGACGATGATGCCGATGACGATGAACAGCGCCACCGCGACCAGCACCACGACCGCGGTATAGGCAAGCGCCTTTTCCTGCGGGGCCTTCATCACGATCGGCAGGCCGACATAGATCAGGTAAAGGCTGTACAGCCCGACGATGCCGAGGATCTCGAGCGCCGGGATCAGGCTGAAAATCCCCGCCAGCCAGCTTGCCGTCGCCGAATAGGCCGATACCTTCAGCGCCTGAACCGGGTTTTTCTGTCCGCCGAAGGTCGGCGCCAGCCCGTCGATTACCAGCGCCACCACATAGACGGAGGCGAGCGTCAACGCATAGGACAGGACCGCCGACGCGATCGCCCCGCCGATCGGCGGGCGATAGGTGATATTGAGGAAACTATCGCCGAAAACCTGCCCGCCGATCAGCTCGGCGAGCGGACCGATCGCAGCCAGGATCAGCACATAGGGAACGTAGATCGACTGGGTCGTCGCGGGTTCGGTATCGATGACCGCCCATGCTTCGCGGGGTTTGACAAGAATGTCCTTCGCTCGCTGGATGATCCCCTGCACATCGGGTCCGGGCGAACGGGTGGGCGGCATGTCAATCATCGAACGCGTCTCCTTGCTGCGAAATCGAACTCCTTGGCAGGTGATGGAATATCGCCCCCCTGCTCAGCCGCTTATAGCGGCGGATTGCCGCCGTTTCTATGCTCCGCGTCACAGCATCAATTGCAACCCTGTCATCATATCGTCTTGAACCAGCGTCGAATCATCATAGATTGATCGCATGACCAGCAAATTGCCCCGTGAAACATCCGCATCCGTGCCGCCTGCCCTTGTCGCGCCGTTGATAGAGCGCGCTTTTTTCGCACCCGGGGACATCGTTCGGCACCGGATGTTCGATTTTCGCGGCGTCGTGTTCGACGTCGACCCGGTCTTCGCGAACAGCGAGGAATGGTATGAGGCGATCCCGGAGGCGATCCGGCCGGTGAAGGAACAGCCCTTTTACCACCTGCTCGCCGAAAGCGAGGATTCCTCCTACATCGCCTATGTCAGCCAACAGAATCTGGTGGCCGACGGCGACGCCGGGCCGATCGACCATCCGCAGGTCGAAACGCTGTTCGACGGCCTCGACCGGGGCCGCTACCGGGTCCGCGCGATCCACCGGCACTGACCCCGCGCGATCTGGCCCCGCAAAATTTGGTGAGTCAGCTCAGGCCTTGAGCTTCCAGCCCGAGGCCAACATGCGATAGGTCAGCGCCGCCAGCGCGACATTGACCAGGACGAGCACCGTCGCGGCCGTCAGCAGCGGGTGGGCGATCGTCGAATCCACCGTGCCGATGAAGCCATAGCGAAAGCCCATGATCGCATAATAAACGGGATTGGCGTGCGCGACCGCCTGAAACCAGGACGCCAGCTTGTCGACCGAATAGAAGGTGCCCGACAAGAGCGCGAGCGGCGTGACGACGAAATTGGTGACGGCGGCGGCATGGTCGAATTTTTCTGCCCAGACCGACGTCATCAGTCCCAGAAACCCGATCATCGACGCGCCCAGCACGCCGAACAGCGCCACGGCCCACGGATGGGCGGGCATCACATGCACGCCCGGCCAGAACAGCATCGCGATCCACAGCGCCAGCCCGACGAGAACGGCGCGCGTGATGGCGGCGCCGACCAGCGCGATCATCAATTCGCCGACCGCAAGCGGCGGCATCAGATAATCGACGATCGTCCCCTGGATCTTGCCGACGAGCAGGGAAAAGCTGGCGTTGGCGAAGCTGTTCTGGATCATCGCCATGATGATCAGGCCCGGCGCGACGAAATCGGCGAAGGGCACGCCGATGACGGTGCGCCCCGCGCCGCCCAGCGCGACGGTGAAAATGACGAGGAACAGCAGCGTGGTGACCGCGGGCGCCCAGATTGTTTGGAGCTGCACCTTGAAAAAGCGGCGCACCTCCTTGACATATAGGGCACGCATGCCGGGCACGTTCAGCGTCCGGATATGGGGCACGCCGGGTTCGGCAAAAGGCGGCACGCGGCCGCGATCGCCGGAGTCGGCGCGGGAAATTTGGGGCTGGTCGTTCATGGCGTTCTCGCCTATCGCCTCCCCGATCCAACCGCAAGCTGGGCCGTGATCGTGCGCTATCGCGGGATCGTCGATCTTGCGCGAACGCGCCGCCGTCCGCCTGTGGTGAATGATGAGGAAGCAAGAATGTCGTGGACCGATGAGCGCATCGAAAGCCTGCGCACCATGTGGGAAAAAGGCCTGACCGCCAGCCAGATCGCTGACGAACTGGGCGGGGTCAGCCGCAATGCCGTGATCGGCAAGGCGCATCGCCTGGGCCTGAAATCGCGCCCGTCGCCGGTGAAGGCGACCGAAAAACCCGCCAAGGCCGTCAAGGCTCCGGCGGCGCCGAGATCCGTCAGCGCCGCGCCGCCGCCCCGCGCCGCCGCTCCGGCTGCTCCGCGTCCGGCGGCGTCGCCACCGAAAGCCGCCGAACCGCGCCCCGCCGCGCCGCCGACGCCGGCACCGGCCCAGGATGCCGATGCGGCGCCCAAGCCCGACGCGCCGCGCATCGTTTCCATCGGCCCCGGCGGCTTCATCCGTCAGGGACCGGGCGATCAGCAGGCGCCGATCCCGCCGGCCCCGCCGCGCCGCCTGGTGCCCGCGAAGCCGAGCCCGGAGATCGCCGACAAGACCAGCCTGCTCGACCTCAACGACCGCATCTGCCGCTGGCCGATGGGGCATCCCGGCGAACCCGATTTCCATTTCTGCGGCGAGGCGGTGAACCCCGGCTTCCCCTATTGCGTGGAACATTGCGGCCGCGCCTATCAGGCCCAGCTTCCCCGCGGCACGCGCCGCCCGCCCCCGCCCCCGCCCTTCGGCGGACCGCGCGTGCGGTGAGGCCCTTCGGGCAGGATTTCGAATTCGCGCGCACGCTCGGCCTCCAACTGGTCGAGCGCGGCGACGGGGGTTGCACGATGGCGATCGACATCGATCCGGTGCGGCATTTCAACCCGCAGGGCGCCGCGCATGGCGGCGTCGCCTATTCGCTGGCGGACAGCGCGATGGGCGGCGCGCTCACCAGCCTGCTCGCCGACGATCGATGGTGCGCGACGCTGGAGATCAAGTTCAACTATCATGTTCGCGTCGTCGCCGGGCGGCTGACCTGCGAGGCGGCCGTTCTGCACAGCGGCAAACGCATGGCGAATGTCGAGGCGAAACTCTATCAGGACGGGCGCCTCGTCAGCAGCGCGAACGGCCATTTTGCGATTTTTGCCGCCCCGACCCAGCCGCCAGCGCCCTAGCAGCCATGGAAAGGGCGCCGGATCGCTCCGGCGCCCTCCTCAATTTCCGCGGTTTGACGAATCAGAAGCGGAAAGCGAGCGAACCGCGCACGCTGTGAGTGCGGAAATGCGGATCGCTGCGCTGGATGTCGGTGCCGCCGGCCCCGATCAGGAACGGATTGGTCGGGGGCGCGGTGCCCGGACCGACGTTCACGACATAGTCGTTGTCCTTGAGGTCGGTGTAGAGATACTCCAGCCCCAGCGAGACATTCTTTGCCACCATGACTTCGGCACCGCCGCCGGCGGCCCAGCCCCAGCCATTGGTCTTGCCATTGTCGGCAAAGCTGTTCGCCGTGTTGCTGGTGGTGAAGCTGTTGTTCAACCGGGCATAAGCGCCGCCGCCGGTCACATAGAAGAGCGCGCCGCCGCCGGGCGTATAACCGGCGCGCAGACGGGCGCTGCCCTGCCAGTCGGCCTTCCGGCTCATCGTGTAGCTGGCGGGCGTGGTCGAAAAGCCGCTGACGGCATCGCGCGCCTCGCTGCGGCCCGCTTCCAGCAGCGCGCCGACGACGAAATTGCCCATCCGGCGGTCGACGCCGACACGGCCGAAATATTCGAAACCGTCCTTGTCGTCGCGGCAATTGACGTTGCCGCTGCCGGTCGCGGCGCCGTTGCAGAAGCCCGGCGAAAAGGCGTTGGCGCCGGTGGTCGTCGCGACGGTATCGCCATAGGTGCCGTCGAGATTGGTGTCGAACACCAGCGTCGAGCCGCCGTCGCTCGACTGCATCGGGACGCCGAAGGTCGCGCCGATATAGGGGCCATTGAAATCCTGCGACTTGTCGCGGTCCTGCGCCATGGCGGGGACAGCAAGAGAACCTGCCGCAACCGCGGCCAGGAGAGAGACGATTTTCATGTTATTACTCCACTTTTTCGACTTTGCAGTCGCCGGGTGAAACCCCGCGGCGATTGCCAAAGTTCCCCGCTTCCCGGCCAAATGCGCCGAACGGAGGCCGCCGGATCGATAAAAAGCGGCCTTGCCAGCGGGGTTCGCGGCCCCGTATAGCCTGACCATGAATCACGATTTGTTCGACGGATCATCCGCCACGCCCGACAGCTATGACGCGTCGCAGATCGAGGTGCTGGAGGGGCTGGAGCCGGTGCGGCGGCGGCCCGGCATGTATATCGGCGGCACCGACGAACGCGCCCTGCACCATCTGGCGGCCGAGGTGATCGACAACAGTATGGACGAAGCGGTTGCCGGCCATGCCAGCCGCATCGAAATTTCGCTGGATGCCGGCAACCGGCTGACCGTGACCGACAACGGACGCGGCATCCCGGTCGATCCGCACCCCAAATTTCCCGGCAAGTCGGCGCTGGAGGTCATTCTGACCACGCTTCATTCGGGCGGCAAGTTCGAGGGCAAGGCCTATGCGACGTCGGGCGGACTGCACGGCGTCGGGGTCAGTGTCGTCAACGCGCTGTCCAGCGAAACGGTGATCGAGGTGGCGCGCGCCAAGCTGCTGTACCGCCAGCGGTTCGCGCGCGGATTGCCGCAAGGGCCGCTGGAAGAGCTTGGCCCCACGCCAAACCGTCGGGGCACCAGCGTGTCCTTCGTTCCCGATCCCGCGATTTTCGGCGAACATGGCCGTTTCAAGCCGCAGCGGCTCTACCGGCTCGCCCGGTCGAAGGCCTATCTGTTCGCCGGGGTCGAAATCCGCTGGAAATGCGCCGCCGAGCTGATCGGCGACGACACGCCGGCCGAAGCGGTGTTCCAGTTCCCGGGCGGACTGGCCGATCATCTGAAGGAACAGATCGGCAGCCGCGAATGCGCCACCGCCGACCCATTCGTCGGGCGACAGGATTTTCCCGGCGATCAGGGGCGCGCCGAATGGGCCATCGCCTGGCCGCTGTGGTCCGACGGCAGCTATAGCTGGTATTGCAACACCATCCCGACGCCCACGGGCGGCACGCACGAGGCGGGTCTGCGCGCCGCGCTGACCAAGGGGCTGCGCGCCTTCGGCGAGCTGACCGGCCAAAAGAAGGCGGCGCAGATCACCGCCGACGACGTCTTCAACGGCGGCGAAATGATGCTGTCGGTCTTCATCCGCGACCCCCAGTTCCAAAGTCAGACCAAGGATCGCCTGTCGAGCCCGGAGGCCGCGCGCCTGACCGAAAATGCGGTGCGCGATCATTTCGATCATTTCCTGTCGGACAATATGGATCGCGGCCGCGCGCTGCTGGGGCTGATCCTGGAACGCATGGAAGAACGGCTGAAGCGCAAGGCGGAGCGCGAGGTGAAGCGCAAGACCGCGACCAGCGGCCGCAAGCTGCGCCTGCCAGGAAAGCTTACCGACTGTGCGAACGACGGCCCCGAAGGCACGGAATTGTTTATCGTCGAAGGCGACAGCGCGGGCGGCAGCGCGAAACAGGCGCGCGACCGCAAGACGCAGGCGATCCTGCCCATTCGCGGCAAGATATTGAACGTCGCGAGCGCCAGCGCCGACAAGATCCGCGCCAATCAGGAAATTGCCGACCTTGCTCTCGCGCTCGGCTGCGGGATGCGCAAGGACTGCGACCCCGACCGGCTACGCTATGACAAGATCGTCATCATGACCGACGCCGATGTCGACGGCGCGCATATCGCGACGCTGCTGATGACCTTCTTCTTTCAGGAAATGCCGGACATCGTGCGCGACGGGCACCTTTATCTGGCACAGCCGCCGCTCTATCGCCTGACCGCCGGGTCGACCTCGGGCTATGCTCGCGACGACGCGCACCGCGCCGAACTGGAAGCAACGCTGTTCAAGGGCAAGAAGGTCGATGTCGGCCGGTTCAAGGGCTTGGGAGAAATGAACCCCAACCAGTTGAAAGAAACCACGATGGATCCCGCCACGCGCAGCCTTTTGCGCGTCACGCTGCCGCAGGAATATGAAGAACGGCATCAGGTCAAGGATCTGGTCGATCGATTGATGGGCAAGCACCCCGAACATCGGTTTCAGTTCATCCAGGCCAATGCCGCGACGCTGGACGAGGCGGCGATCGACGCCTGATCGCGGCCGCTTGCTTGCTTTCTGAAAAGCGCGGCGGAAGCGCCAGAAATCAGGAGAGAGGCCGTGACCTTCGCCCGCAACCCGATCCTCGCCGCGTCGCTGCTCGCGCTGGCCCTGCCCTTTGCCGCCCATGCGGATCAGGCCCCCGCGCCGGCCGCAGCCGCCGCCGCGACCGCCTTTGAACATCGCGCGGCCCAGCTCGTGGCGCTGTTCGAGGGCGGCGTCGCCTATGACGAATATTTCGACACGGGCTTTCAGGCCGCCGTTTCCGAGGCGCAGTTCCAGGCGATGCGCGACAGCCTCGTCGCCCAATATGGCCGCGTCCTGCGCGTGGAAAATCTGCGCTCGACCGACGGCCGGTCGGGAACGCTGGATCTGCGTTTCGAAAAGGGCGTCGCCGCCGTGACGCTGGACGTCGGCGCCGACCGGAACCGGCGCGTCGCCGGGCTGCGCTTGTCCGACGTCATCATGGACGGCGACAGTTTCCCCGCCATCGCGGCCGACATCGCCGCCTTGCCCGGGCGGACCGGCTTCCTGGTCGCCGAAATCGACGGGCGAACGATCACGCCGCTCGCCGCCGCCCGTCCCGATACGCAACTCGCGGTCGGGTCGACATTCAAATTATATGTGCTGGACGAACTGGCGGCGCAGGTGGCGGCCGGGAAACGCCGGTGGTCGGATGTCGTGCCCCTGTCGCACGCCAGCTTCTCGTCCGCCGCGACCGCGAACTGGCCCGCGAACACCCCCGTCACGCTGCAAACGCTCGCCAACTGGATGATCTCGGTCAGCGACAATGGCGCGACCGATACGCTGATCCATCTGCTCGGCCGCGACGCGATCGAGACCCGGATGACGCGCGCCGGACACAGCGAACCGTCGCGCAACATTCCCTTTCTGACGACGGTCGAGGCCTTCGCGCTCAAGGGCAATAATTTCACCGCCGCGCGCGAAGCCTTCATCGGCGCCGACGACAGGATGCAGCGGCGCGTGATCGCGGATCATCGCGACCGCCTGATCCTGTCGAACGTCGACGGGGTCAGCTTTTCCGGCGGCCCGCGTTTCATCGACGATCTGGAATGGTTCGCCAGTCCGAACGACGTCGCAAGGGCGATGATCGACCTGCGCGCGCGAAGATCGGACACGGCGCTGTCCGCGCTGGCGATCAACAATGGCGTCGGACCGGCAGCGGCGGCCGGCTGGCGCTGGCTCGGCTACAAGGGCGGATCGGAACTGGGTGTCATGTCGATGAGCCTGCTGGGCCAACGCAAGTCGGACGGAAAATGGTTCGTCGTCACCGCAAGCTGGAACAATGCCGACGCGGCGCTGGACGAACCGCGTTTCGTCGGGCTCGTCACCCGGCTGCTGAAACTTGCCGCCGGTTGACGGCAATCAGGCCGTCAGGGCGGCGACCAGCGCCTTCACCTTCGCCTGGCGCCATTGCGGCGTCGGGGCGACCAGCCAAT
Organism: Sphingopyxis macrogoltabida; assembly: GCA_003241685.1. Taxonomy (GTDB): domain Bacteria; phylum Pseudomonadota; class Alphaproteobacteria; order Sphingomonadales; family Sphingomonadaceae; genus Sphingopyxis; species Sphingopyxis macrogoltabida_A. The sequence continues at coordinate 61,764 of QFPJ01000008.1, read as the reverse complement.
ATCCGCGTTTGACCGCAAAGGCTTCGCGAACCAGCCGGACGCGGCCCGCGGCGATGTCGGCCTCCGCCAGCATCGCGGGGACATTGGCCTGGCCCAGCCCGTTGGCGGCCGCATCGATCGCCAGGCCCGCGTCGCCCAGACGCAGCGCCGGTTCGCCCTCGTCGGCCGGGCATCCCGGCCAGGCGATACGCGTGTCGCTGTCGCTGCCTGGCCCCGCGACCGTGACCATCAGCGGATCGGAAAGCGCGATGCCTTCATGCTCGCCCGCCCCATCGGTCCAGAAGATCGCGAGGTCAAGGTTCGCTTCGGTAAAGTCGATCCCGCCATCGGCCGACACCAGCGTGAAGCGCACGTCGGGCGCCTGCTGGCTATAGCGGGCCAGACGCGGGGCGAGCCATTTGGCGGTCAGGTCGCGCGGCGCGGCGATCGTCAGCGATTGCGACGACTGCCCCGCCTGCATCGCGCGAACCGATTCCTCGAACTGCAAGAAACCCTGTCGCAGCGCGTCGAGCCCGGCCTCCGCCTCGCTCGTCAATTCCAGACCCTTGGGCGTGCGGCGGAACAGGACGACGCCCAGCATATCTTCCAGCGCGCGGATCTGCTGCCCGACGGCGGCGGGCGTGACCGCCAGCTCGTCGGCCGCGCGCGTAAAGCTCAGATGCCGGGCAGCCGCATCGAAAACGCGCAGCGCGTTCAGGGGCAGGTGCGTGCGCTTCATGACGCGGTGGCGGGGGCGACGAGCGGAAAGTGCGGGATGGCGACGAGCATCTGCGTATCGTCACCCATCTGCATCATATAACTGCCCACCATCGCGCCTTCGGGAGTCGGCAGGGGACAGCCCGACACATAATCATAGGCCGCGCCCGGGGCGATCAGCGGCTGTTCGCCGACCACGCCTTCGCCCTCGACCTCGCTGATCTGGCCCCGCCCGTCGCTGATCCGCCAGTGGCGGGTCATCAATTGTGCGGCCACTTCGCCGTGATTTTCGACGCGAACATGATAGGCCCAGAACCACCGCCCAAGCGCCGGGTGCGACTGTTCGGGCAGGTAGGAGACGGCGACGCGCACGATGATCGGCCCGGTGGTCGCCGCAAAGGGAAAGAAGGAGTCGATCATGGCGCGAACAGAGTTCACTAAAGGCCGACCCTGGTCAATGCCTGGTCGATATCGGCGACCAGGTCGCGCGGGTCTTCCAGCCCGATATTGATCCGCAGCATGCCCTCTTCGACCCCCATTTCGGCGCGCGCTTCGGCGCTGACGCCATAATGGGTGGTCGATGCCGGGTGACAGCACAGGCTGCGCGAATCGCCGATATTGTTGCTGATATCGACCAGTTCCAGCGCGTTGAGGAAGGCCATGGCCTGTGCCCGGTCCTCGAGCATGAAGGAAAAGATCGGCCCGCACGCGGCCATCTGGCGAAGCGCCAGATTGTGCTGCGGATGGCTGGCGAGCCCCGGATGCAGGATGCGCGGCACGCGGCCTTCGACGAATTGTCCCACCGCCAGCGCATTTTCCGACTGGCGCCGCGCGCGCAGGTCCAGCGTCTCCAGTCCTTTCAGCACTACCCAGGCGTTGAACGGCGCCAGATTGGGGCCGGTATTGCGCTGAAACGGCAACAAGATGTCGTTGATGAATTTTTCCGTACCGCAGACCGCGCCCGCCAGGACGCGCCCCTGCCCCTCCATCAGCTTGGTCGCCGAATAGGCGACGACGTCGGCGCCGAAATCCATCGGCCGCTGAAGCGCGCTGGTCGCAAAGGCATTGTCGACGACGGTCGTGATGCCATGCGCTTTCGCCAGGCCGCAGACATGCGCGATATCGACGATGTCCATCGTAGGGTTTGCCGGCGTTTCAAAGAAAAACACCTTGGTGTTCGGGCGGATCGCCGCTTCCCACGCCGCATTGTCGCGCCCGTCGATCACGGTCGTTTCGATGGCGAAGCGCGGGCACAGGCTGTCGACCAGCCAGCGGCACGAACCGAAGGCGGCGCGCGCGGCGACGATATGGTCGCCCGCCGAAAGCTGACACAGCAGCGCCGTGGTCATCGCGGCCATGCCCGTCGCCTGCGTGCGGCAGGCCTCGGCCCCTTCCATCAGCGCGATGCGTTCCTCCAGCATCGCGACGGTCGGGTTCTGAAGCCGCGAATAGGTCATCCCTTGCGCTTCGCCCGCGAAACGCGCCGCGACGGTTTCGGCATCGTCATAGGTATAGCCCGACGTCAGAAACAGCGCCTCCGACGTCTCGCCATGCTCGCTGCGCCACGTCCCGCCGCGCACCGCCTGGGTCGCGGGGTGCCAGTTCCTGGTCTTGCTGCGGTCGAAACCCGTCGTTTTCTTCATCGTCGCTATCCGTGTCCTAAGTTTTCAGCGCCGCGACCACCGCATCGCCCAGTGCCGCCGTGTCCATGGTTCCGCCCAGGTCCGCGCCGCGCGCACCGTCGGCCAGCACCTTGGCCACCGCCGCCTCGATCCGTGCCGCGCTCGCTTCGTCATCCAGCGAATGACGCAGCAGCATCGCCAGCGACAGGATCATCGCCAGCGGGTTGGCGACGCCCTGCCCCGCGATGTCGGGCGCGCTGCCGTGGATCGGCTCATACAGGCCCTGCCGCCCCTCGCTGAGCGACGCCGATGCAAGCAGGCCGATCGATCCGACGCACATCGACGCCTGATCGGACAGGATGTCGCCGAACAGATTGCCGGTGACGACGACGTCGAACTGGCCGGGATTGCGGACCAGCTGCATCGCGGCATTGTCGACATACATGTGCGACAGCTCGACATCGGGATAGTCGGCCGCGACCTCGACCACGACGTCGCGCCAAAGCTGCGACGTTTCCAGCACATTGGCCTTGTCGACCGAACAGAGCCGTCCCCTGCGGCCCTGCGCCGCCCGGAAAGCGACATGGGCGATCCGCCGCACTTCGCTTTCGCTGTAGGACATGATGTCATAGCCCTCGCGCTCGCCGCTTGCGGTGGTGCGCGTGCCCTTTTCGCCGAAATAGACGTCGCCGTTGAGTTCGCGCACGATCAGCAGGTCGATCGCCGATGCCACCTCGGGCCGCAGCGCCGACGCATCCTCCAGCCCCGCGAACAGCTTGGCGGGGCGCAGGTTGGCGAACAGGCCCAGCTCACTGCGCAGGCCGAGGATCGCCTGTTCGGGGCGCAAGTGGCGCTCCACATTGTCGAAGCGCGGATCGCCCACCGCACCGAACAGGATGCCGTCGGCCGCTTTCGCCTTGGCCAGCGTTTCGGGCGGCAGCGGATGGCCGGTCGCGGCATAGGCCGCACCGCCGACCAGCGCGCGGTCGAGATCGACCGGCAAGGCGAGCGCCGCCAGAACCTTCTCCGCTTCCGCCATGATTTCCGGACCGATGCCGTCGCCGGCCAGCAGCAGGATTTGCACTCCAATGCCCTTTCGCTTGTTGGGAGCCGCTTAAGCAGCGGCGGCGGCTCACGCAACTGCCCTGTTGAGCCGGTCCACCAATCTTTCCCTTACCATCAGCAAGTCGCGGTTGCGCCCGTCAAGCAGATCGCGCTCCAGAAAATGGCCGGTGATCGCCATCGCGGCCAGAACATCGTTCATTGCCGGGCTGGCATCGGCGCCGCGCAGAAAGGGCGGCAGGCGCAGCAGCCGCGCCTCATACCCCGCCGCCGCCGCGCTGCTGACCGCGCCGCCCGACTTCGGGCTGACGAAGGCCAGATCGTCGGCCGCGCCGGTGACGACGCATTCGTCCAGATTGAGCCCGAAGCCGAGTTCGGCCAGCAACAGCAGCTCGTACCGCGCCAGGGCGGCGGCCCATTGCCGCGCCGACGATGCCACCCCGATCGCGTCCAGCACCGCCGACAAAGCGGCGTAGAGTGCCGGATAGGGCTGGTTTTCGGGCAATGTCGCCGCCGTCAGGCTGGTCGCCCAGTCGATCGCCGCCGCCGCCAGCGGCTCGGCGAGCAGCGGCGCGCGGCTGGCGATCAGTTCGGCCGTCGCGCCGCCCAACTGGTCTTCGGTGCGCGCGCGCAGGTCGAGCGCGACCAGATTGCCCGGCATCAAAATCGGCCGCAGCCGCCGCGATCGCCCGCCGCGGACATAACCCGCGACCAGTCCCGCCTCGCGCGTCAGCGCGCGCAGGATCGCCCCATGCTCGCCATGCGCGCGCACCGCGCAGACGATGGCATCAGCGGTCAGGCTGGCCAAAGCACCATCTGCGTCTGCGTCACCAGCGCGACATCGGCACCGTCTTCGGTGCGGATGCGCGTCTGCCATACCGACAGGCGCTTGCCGATCTTCACGGGCACGGCTTCGCCGACCAGCACCGATCCCACCGGCCCCGCGCCCAGGAAATTGGTCTTGCTTTCGATCGTCGTCGTGTTGCTGGCGCCTTCGGGCAATGTCAGAAAGGCCCCCACGGCGCCCAGGCAATCGGCAAAGGCCATGATCGTGCCGCCGTGGACGATATGGCCGGCGGTGCATATTTCGGGCCGGACGGGCAGCCGCCCCGCCACGCGTTCCCCACTCGCTTCGTCGATGCTGATTCCCAGCGTTGCCGCCAGCGGCATCATGGCCGCAAAATCCATCACCCTCTCCTCTCCGGTCGTTCACCCACCGGGGTTGTAGAAATCATAGACCGCCTGCGCGACGCCGACGCTGACCCCCGGGGCACGTTTCAGGTCGTCCAGGCTGGCGCCCCGGATCGCGCGCGCCGTGCCGAAGTGCATCAGCAGCGCCTTCTTGCGCGCGGGGCCGATGCCCGGCACCTCGTCGAGCGGCGAGCTGCCCATCGCCTTCGCGCGCTTCTGCCGATGCGCGCCGATGGCAAAGCGATGCGCCTCGTCGCGCAGCCGCTGGATGTAGAAGAGCACCGCATTGTTCGGCGGCAGGGTGAATTCGCGCCCGTCGGGCAGGTAAAAGGTCTCGCGGCCCGCGTTGCGATCCGGTCCCTTGGCAACGCCGACATAAGGCAGGTCGTCGATCCCCAGTTCGGCCAGCACCGCTCCCGCCGCCGACACCTGCCCCTTGCCGCCGTCGATCAGCACCAGATCGGGCCACTCGCCCTTCGTCCGTTCGGGGTCTTCCTCGATCGCGCGCGCGAAACGGCGCTCGAACACCTCGCGCATCATCGCGAAATCGTCGCCGGGACGCGTTTCGGCCCGTTTGATGTTGAACTTGCGATAGGCGCCCTTGATCCAGCCTTCCGGCCCCGCGACGACCATCGCGCCCAGCGCATTGGTGCCCTGGATATGGCTGTTGTCGTAAATCTCGATGCGCTGCGGCGGCGCGTCGAGATCGAACAGATCAGCGACGTCGCGGCCCAGCTTCGCTTGGCTGCTGCTTTCGGCGAGCCGCCGGTCGAGTTCTTCGCCCGCGTTGCGGACCGCCTGGTCGAGCAGCCGCTTGCGATTGCCGCGCTGCGGCACGCTGATCTCGACCTTGCGGTCCGCGACCGCGCCCAGCGCCTCGGCCAGCAGCGCGCTTTCCGCCGGAACGCGATCGACAAGGATCAATCGGGGCGGCGGCACCCCTTCGTAAAATTGCATCAGGAAGCTTTCGAGCACTTCCTCCTCGGGCACGCCCGCGACATGCGCGGGAAAGAAACTGCGATGCCCCCAATTCTGCCCGCCGCGAATGAAGAAACCCGCGATGCAAAGCTGGCCGCCCTTCGCCGCCAGCGCGAAGACATCGGCATCGCCCAGCCCGTCGGCGTGGACCGACTGGCTGCCCTGGATGAAGGTCAGCGCCTTGAGCCGGTCGCGGAGCACCGCCGCCTGTTCGAAATCCATCGCCTCGGCCGCTCGGGTCATCGCATCGCCCAGCCGCTTCTGCACCGCCGTCGACCGGCCTTCTAGGAAATCCTGCGCGTCGCCGACCAGTGCGGCATAATCCTCCTTGCCGATGCGGCCGACGCACGGCGCCGAACAGCGACGGATTTGATAAAGCAGGCAGGGGCGCGAGCGATTGGCGAAGAAACTGTCGGTGCAGCTTCGCAGCAGGAAGGTCTTTTGCAGCGCATTGAGCGTGCGATGCACCGATCCCGCGCTCGCGAAGGGACCGTAATAACGCCCCTTTGCCCGCCGGGCGCCGCGGTGCTTCTGAACGCGCGGGAAATCATGGTCGGTGCGGAGCAGGATGAAGGGGAAGCTTTTGTCGTCGCGCAGCAGAACATTATAGGGGGGGCGATAACGCTTGATCAGCTGGGCTTCGAGCAGCAGCGCCTCCGCCTCGCTGGTCGTGGTGACGATCTCCATCGCGCGCGTCTGCGCGACCATGCGCTGCAAACGCTGCGGCAGGCGCGCGACCTGCGTATAATTGGTCACACGGTTCTTCAGCGCGCGCGCCTTGCCCACATACAGCACGTCGCCGCGCGCATCGAGCATCCGGTAGACGCCGGGCCGCGTGGGCAATTTGCGCACGACGCCGCGAATCGCCTCCGCGCCTCGCTCCAGGTCGGGCTTGTCGGCGCCCTCCCCCTCGCCGCGCACGACATAGGTCGCCTTCTCTTCGTTGAACCGGTCTGGGGCGTTCGGGCGGGCCATGATTTTGCATGTAGGCGAAGGCCGTGCGGCCCGCCATAGTGCGCGACGCAAAAGAGGGGAGCATGGTCATGGATATTCGCGGCAAACTGGCGCTGGTCACGGGCGGCAGCGACGGCATCGGGCGCGAGATCGCGCTGCAACTGAAGGATGCGGGCGCCCAGGTGATCGTCACCGGACGATCCGCCGAAAAGCTGGCGGCGATGGCCGCCCAGGGCTTCGGCACGATCGCCGGCGACCTGTCCGAACAACAGGGCATCGACGCGGTCGTCGACGGCATTGCGGGAAAGCCGCTCGCGCTGCTGATCAACAACGCCGGCATCGGCGGCAGCTACCTTCTGGACGACCCCGCGACGCTGGCCGACGCCAACCTCTGCCTGCGGACGAATGTCGAGGCCCCGATCGCGCTGTGCACGCGGCTGCTTCCCGCACTGCGCGCCCAGCCCGAAGCGATGATCGTCAATGTCACATCGGGCCTGGCGATCGCGCCCGCCGCCAGCGGTTCGGTCTACAGCGCGTCGAAGGCGGCGCTGCGCGCCTATACCCAGGCGCTGCGTTATCTGCTGCGCGACAGCGGTGTTCACGTCGCCGAGGCGCTGCCCCCCGTGGTCGCGACCAATATGACGGCGACGCGGGGCGGAGCGAAGATGACAGCGACCGATTGCGCGGCGGAAATCCTGCGCGGCATCGGGGCCAACCGGGCCGAAATCAACATCGGACAGGTCAAGCTGCTCCAGATCGTGAACAGCATCTCTCCCGCCTTCGCGCGGCGGATGCTGATCAAATTCTGATCCCGCCCACCGCCGGAGAATAGCCGATGATCACCGTTTATGGCGAAGGCCGCGGGTTTCGCATCGTCTGGCTGCTCGAGGAATTGGGGCTGCCTTACCACGTGCGGCCGGTCGATCTGCTCGCGGGTGTCGAACAGGACGCCGAATTTCTGGCGATCAACCCGGCCGGCTTCATCCCCGCGATCGAGGACGGCGGCACGATCATGGTCGAATCGATCGCGATCATGCAATATCTGCTGGCTCGCCACGGCCCGGCGCGGCTTGCGCCCGCGCCGGACGATCCGTCATTCCCGGCCTATCTGCAATTCCTGCACATGGGGGAAGCCGGGTTGGCGGGTCCGATCAACGCCATCGTCGCCACCAGGATTCTCGCGCCGGAAACCGAACAGGACAATTGGACGACCGGCTGGGCGCTCAGGACGTTCGAAAGCCGGCTCGGCCTGGTGCGCCGCCAACTTGCGCGCTCGCCCTGGATGGCGGGGGAGATGTTTTCCGCCGCCGATATTTCGGTGACCTATGCGCTCGAATTCGCCCGCCGCACCGGCTGCTTCACGCTGGCCGAGACCGAAGCGGCCTATGTCGCGCGCGCCACCGCGCGTGACGCCTATCGGCGCGCCATGGACAATTGTCCCGCGACAAAGGCCTGGGCGGCCGACGTCGCCGCACAGCAAGCGACCGCGCGTTAGGGTCCTGACCCTGGGCCCGACAGCAAAACGCCCGCGGAAATCCGCGGGCGCCTTGGTGCCGTCCAGTGAAAAGGGGTCAGCCCTTTGCCACCGACGCGATCGCATTGTCGACCAGCGCCTTGTCGGCCTTCGCGTCATGCTTGTCGGCGATCAGCTTCGCCGCCGCTTCGGTCGCCGCCCTGGCGGCCGCCGCGCGCACATCGGCCAGCGCGCCGGCTTCGGCGGCCGCGATGCGGTCTTCGGCCATCTGCTTGCGGCGCGCGATCAACGCGGTCGCATCGGCCTTTGCCTTGGCGACCAGCGCCTCGGCCTCGGCGTCGGCGCGGGCGCGCATCTCGTCGGCTTCCTTCGCCGCGCGGGCCAGCTTCGCCTCATATTCCGCCTTGAGCGATTCGGCGTCGAGCCGAAGCTGCTCGGCTTCGTTTAGCTGCTTGGAAATCTCGGCAATCTTGTTGTCGAGCATGCCGGCGATCATCGCCGGCACGCCTTTCCAGAGCAGGATGCCGAGGAAGACGAGCATCGCGATCGACACCCACACGGTCGCATTCAGACCGAACGCCGTGGGCTCGACCGCGCCTTCGGCGAAAATCAGCGTCAGATTAGCCATGAAGCACCGCCTTTACCGCCGCCTTCGCATCCGCCGCGGCCACCTTGGCACCCGACAGCTTGGCAACAAGATCGCTCGCCGCTTCGGCAGCCACCGATTCGACCTCGGCCATTGCCGACGTCCGGGCCGCCGAAATATCCGCTTCCGCAGCACCCAGCTTGTCCGAAAGCTCGGCATCGACCTTGCCCAGGCGCTTTTCGGCGTCCTTGGCGGCCTTGTCCTTGGCATCGGAAACCGCCTTCTGCGCGGCGGCACGGCTCGCATCGCTCTGCTGGCGATAGCTTTCTTCCAGCGTGTCGGCCGCGGCATGGGCCGCCTTCGCCGCCGCCAGATCGTCCGCCACCTTGCGGTCGCGGGCGTCTACCGTCGCCTCGATCTTGGGCAGCATGCCGCGGCCGATCACGACATAAATGCCGGCGAACACGACCAGCAGCCAGAAAAGCTGCGAAGCAAGATACCAGTTGTCAGCGGTAAGCTGGGCTATCTGAGGCATGGAAGGCGAACCTTAAATTCTGAAGACACTGCACGGGCGCCGCCGGTCCCAAGGGAACCGGCGCCACCCCCCATCGTCCGGATCAGACGACGAAGAGCAGGATCATCGCAACGACGAACGCCAGCAGGCCGAGAAGTTCGGCAGCGGCGAAGCCGATGAACAGGCGGCCCTGCTGGCCGTCGGCAGCAGCCGGGTTGCGAAGCGCGCTTTCGAGGAAGCTGCCGAAGACGTTGCCCACGCCGATGGCGGCCATGCCGGCGCCAATCGCGGCGAGACCGGCACCGATCAGCTTTGCTGCTTCTGCGTCCATTGTAATAACTCCTTGGTATTATCGTTTGAAAATAAACGGAACTTTAGTGAAGGTTGACCGCGTCGTTGATGTACAGCGAGGTCAACAGGGCGAAAACATAGGCCTGGATGCCGGCGACCAGCAGCTCGAGCGCGCTGATCCCGATCATCAGGATGAAGCTGAGCACCGACACGATCGAACCGAGCCACAGCGTTTCGGCATTGAAACCGTTGATGACGAAGCCCGACAGGACCTTCAGCAGCACGTGGCCGGCCGTCATCGCGACGAAAAGCCGCAGGCCCAGGCTGAACGGGCGCACCATGAACGACACGAACTCGATCGGCGCGATGATCGGAATCATCGGCAGCGGCGTACCGTGCGGCACGAACAGCGAGAAAAAGTGCAGCCCATGGCGCCAGAAACCGACGACAAGGACGATCGCGAAGCTGATCAGCGCCAGAACGCCGGTGATCGCGATATGGCTGGTGACGGTGAAGGGATGCAGGCCCAGCACGCCCAGCGGCAGCATGCCGATCAGGTTGCAGAACAGGATGAACATGAACAGCGAAAAGACATAGGGTGTATATTTGCGCCCTTCGCTGCCGATATTCTGCGTCATCATGCTGGAAATGAAGCCGGTGAAGCCTTCGACCGCGGCCTGCCAGCGGCCGGGGATCAGTTCGCGCTTCATCCCGCCCCACATGAAGAGGCCGAGCGCGATCGCCGCGACGATCATCCACAGCGCGCTGTTGGTGAACAGGATTTCCTGCCCGCCCAGATTGAAGCCGCCGCCCATGGGCAGCACCTCGAACTGGTGCATCGGGTCGATCTTGCCGGATTCCGCCGCCACTCTTCACTCCACGCGCATCGCGGGGTGGCTCAACGCGCCGCCCCGCAGAGAATTTCCTTCACGCTCCGCTATTTGCGGGGCGTCTTTGACAGGCGAATGATGTTCCGAAAGGCCACGATGATCCCCAAGAACAACATCCCCAACAAGCCCCAGGGCGCGGTCCCGGCGAAGCGATCGATCAGCCAGCCGAACAAGGCTCCACCGATCAATCCGCCCAGCAGTTCGGCCAGAACGCGGTTGCCGAGCCGATAATTGGCGTCGGATTCCGGTCCGGCGTTCACCGCGGTCCGTTTGGCTTCTGCGGCTTCGGCCCGGTCCAATCGCTCTTCGAGCGAGACCAGACGCGAATCCTCCGAGCCAAGTTCCGGATCGCTGCCGTTCCCCGTCATTCCTTCGCCATCCTCCTGAAACGAAACCGGAAATCTTCCGATTTCGCCTGCGAAAAAAGACCCGAAAATTCGGGGGACCCCTAAGGCGCGGCCCGTTTAGGAACGCCGCCCCATTAAGTCAATGCCCGCGCGTCAACGCGGCCCGCCCAACCGGAAATCCGCCGGAAAAGGCGCGGATGGAAGCGATAAAGACAAAAATGCCGCCGCGTTTAGGGGCGCGGCGGCATATGACGCCCGCGGGCGCCCTTGTTCCTGTCGAGCCGCGGTCCGGTCAGGGACAGCGGGAATCGCGTTCGGGCGCCCCGCCTTCGCGGGTCAGCCAGCGGCCGTCGGGCGCCTTGTATTTTTCGCCCGGCTTGGTCTTCGCGATCAGGTTGCACCCGGTGACGAAGGCGAATTGCTCGACCGTGCTGCCCTGCGGCGCGCCGCTGGTATAGGCGGCCTTGCGCTTGATATTGATGTCGTTGACGATGTCGCGGACGGCCGGCGTCGGCGACGTCACAAAGCCCAGATAACCATCGGGCTGTTCTCCGATCTGCCCCGCGGACCGCGCCGCCTCATAGGCGGGATCGCGCTGCGCCATCGCGGACGGCACGGCGATCGCCACGGCCGCGGCGGCCGCGATCGCACCCATTGCCCATGCTGCCGGTTTCCATTTTGTCATTCGCATCATTTTCATTCCCTGTCAGAATATCGAGCTATTCTGTTCGATCAGCTTCTTGGCATCGCCGTCCAGCCTGTACACCACTTCCTGACGGATGTTGATGTTCAGATTGATTTCGATGGGCTTGTCGGGCGTATCGATCTGGACGCAGCCGGCCAAGGCCGCCGTGCCGATCGCCAATACCAGACGGAATCCACCGATGGTCAGCCTCCGCGCTATCGTCTTGTTCATCGTCATTGCACAGACTCGCTTTCTGGAGGCTGAACGGGCGTCGCGGCGCCCGGCTGCCCCGTTGCCGCCTGTTCCTGCACTTGCAGCAACAGCGGCAGATTCTGTTCGATCAGGATCGACGGATCGTAAAATCCCTTGGCCGAAGTGATCAGCTGGCGAAAGGGGGCTTTGATCTTGACGTTGAACACCAGCGGCAGCTTCGCGACCTGATTGGTCAGGAAATTGCGCGTCGCCCCCTCCCCCTGCCCGACGCCGCCGAACCGAATGTCCGTTACCATTTCGCCGTCGAGATTGCCGTTCAGGATGATCGCCAGATCGTCATATTTCAGCGATCGCAACGCGCCGAAAGCGAAATTGGCGATGACGCCCAGATTATGGTTCGACAATTCGCCGACATAGGCGAGCGTGCCGCCGCCATCGCGCGAATCGATGCGGCCATTGACGATGCGCCCGCCCAGCCCGTCGAATTCGACCGGCAGCGTTCCGTCGAATTTGCCGGTCGCGTTGATATTGTCGAAGCCGAAATTCTGCAGGAACACCGCCGCCTCGACCCCGACGATATCGAAGGTCAGCCGGCGCGGTTCGGTCGCGTTGAAGTTCAGCGTGGTCGGGTGCAGGACCAGCTCGCCGCCCGCGAAAGGCCAGCTTCCGCCCTGGATGCGAACGCGGTTGTCGCCCAGCAGCTGATATTCGATCTCGCCGTCGATAACCGGAATGCCGGGATTGACCTCGGCCAGCCGAACCGTCTGGCGCGGCACGGTGTGCAGGCCCAGCAGATCGTCGAAGCTGATCGTTGCCGTCGCGCCGGTGACGGGGCCGAACGCCGCCGCCAGATTGCTATTCGCCGTCGCGAACGTGCCGCGACTCTTGACGCCGTCGGCGGTCCATTCGATGCGGCCGTCGCCGACGACCGACCCGTCGACATTGGCGATCACGCCGCGGGCGAGGCGTGTGAGCTGATCGGGCTGGAACCGCTCGTCAAAGCGCAGTTCCTTGACGATCAGGTCGGCGGACCCGGTGGTCGTGGCGAGTTGGTGGCGGATGACGGTGTCGAGGATTTTCACCCCGCTTTCCGGTTCGTTGAAGCCGGCGCTTGCATCGATGACGCCATTTGCGAAACGCAGCGTGGCATCGTCGCTGACAAGGGGGGCGAAGCGCGGGTCGGGATCGGCATCGGTAAGTAGCAGACCGCCGTCCAGCGAAAGGATACCGCCGCTCAAGCGCCAGTCGCCGGCGATGTCGCTCATCCGCAGCGGCACCGCGCCGATCTGGCCCTTTGCTCCCGCAATTTGCCCCGCCATGTCGGTCGCGGTGGCAGCGCCGACGATGCGATCGGCGGCAAAGCGGGTCGCGTCCTCGCCGTCGCCCAGGCGGACATCGGCGCCCGCCAGCGACCAGCGCATCCCGGCGAAGTCGATCGCCGCACCGCGGGCATCGAAGGCGAAGGGCGACGTCCCGCTCGATCCGCGCAGCGCGATGCCGGGGATCCGCACCGCGCCGCGCAATCCCCCGGCACCCGCCGCCAGCAGCGGCGCGCCCGGCCGGCTGCACAGCGCGACGGCATTGTTCGCGAGCCGAAAGCCGCCGACCGCGACCAGCGCGGCCGAAACACGGCTGCATCCGCCGTCCAGCGAAAGATCGCCGCGCGGCGAGAGGGTTCCGGCGAGCGGAAACGCCAGTCGTTCGATCCGCCCACCCGCGAGCGGGCCGGAAAGCTCGGCCGCCGTCGCGAATCGCAGCGCTCCGCCGGCGGCATTCGAAAAGCGGATCGGCCGCAGCACCAGGCGGGCGTCCGCCGCGGCATAGGGTTCGAACTGCGCCAGGCCGGACACGCTGCCGTCGCCGCGCCGGTCGAGCGCGATCGACCCCGCAGGCAGGTCGCCGCCGCCGAAGCGCCAGGTGCCGGACGCGATGACGGCGGGACGCGCCATCCCGAAAAGATAGGAAATGCGGCTGTCCGCATCCCCCGTGAAGCGCGCGCCGCTGCCGCTCGAAAGCTGGGCCGCCACGATGTCGAGCCGCGCGGTCTTGCCCGCACCCGCCAGCACGAGATCGCCGCCGCCGCTGAGGGCCGCCAGCGCGCGCGCCGCGCCGCCCGCCGCCCTGGTCGCAAGGGGGCCGATCGGCGTGCCCGTCAGCGCGGCGGCACTCCGGGCAACGCGGCGACGCAGATCGGCGCCCGCACTGGCGCTGTCGAAGGCGATTCGCCCGTCAAAGGCCGGTGCCGCCTGCCCGAAATGCCCCTTGCCGGTCAGCTTTACGCGTTCCGCCCGCATGTCGCCCGCGCCCAGCCGCGCCACGTCCATGGTGACGCCAAAGGCGGTCTTCGCGGCCGATCCGCTGAAATCGCTGAAGATGCCGAGCGTTTCGGCGCGAACGCCGGCGGCGGTCAGGCCCGCGACGCGCGCGCTGGCCTTGCCGTTCCAGTTCTGGAGATCCTCCGACAGCGCCGCATCGATCGCGATCTGCGGCGACGACAGGCGGACGCCGGCACCGCCGCACGCCAGCGACCGGGCGCGAAGCGGTCCCTGCAACCGCGGCTTCACGTCGCGCACGCCCAGCTTGCCGTAAAAGGTCGCGCCGTCCGCCCGGCATCCGGCGACATCGATCGCGCGCGCGACCAGCGCCAGCCGGCCGTCGAAATCGGTGCGCAGATTGCCGCGGCCGTTCAGCGCCGCGCCCATCGGCCCCCACGGCGTATCGACCCGTGCCCGCGCATCGTCGAGCACGACGGCGATGTCGGGCAACGCGAAAGGGTCGGTGTTCGTGGGGTCGCGGAATTTGTCGAGCGCCCCCAGCGATAGTCGCCCGTCGGCGAAGCGGCCGTACAGCCGAACGCCCTGCCCGCGTATCCGCGCTACATAGGGCCCGGTCAGTCCATAGCCGATCGTCACCTCCAGCACCCGCGCCGTCAGGTCGGGACGATCGGGATCGCCGATGCGGATATCGGTAAGCCGCTGAACATTAAGGCCGATCCGCTCGATGCGATAGGATGCGGGCACGCCGCGCCGTTCGAACTGGTCGGCGATGAAACTGTCGGCGATCGGCAGCCGCGCGGTCCACAATCCGCCGACGATCAGGGCGAGCACGCCGCCGGCAAGGAGCAGCCGCCTCGCGCGTCGGCGCCGACGCGGCGGCGGCGGGCTGTCGTCATCCTCAGTCACGGCGATCAGGTTTCATCTGACCGCAGCCGCGGTCATGGTCCCGGTTGCAGCCGGTCACGCGGTCGACCGCCATTCGCTGCATGGGACGGAAGGATGCCATAGGATGCCCATGTCTATGACCGTTGAGTGCGCCGGACAAGGCGGTTATTCGGTTGTCATGGCCGATGCGACCCGTGCCCTTCCCGATCCTCTTCCCGACCACGCGGGCCACCGCGCGCGGTTGCGCGCGCGGCTGCTCGGCGGCGACACCGAAGGCATGGCCGATTACGAACTGGTCGAATATCTGCTGGCGCTCGCCATTCCCCGCCGCGACACCAAACCGCTGGCCAAGGCGTTGCTGCGCGAATTCGGGTCGCTGCCCCAGCTTTTCGGCGCCGACCCCGAATCGCTGCGCCGCGTGCCCGGCATGGGCGACGGGGCTGTCGCGGCGATCAAGATCGTTCAGGCCGCCGGCCTGCGCATGCTCAAGGCCGAATTTCACGACCGCCCCATCCTGGCGAGCTGGGACGCGCTGCTCGACTGGCTGCGCGCTGACATGGGCCCGCTGGATGTCGAGCGGGTGCGCGTCCTGTACCTCAATTCGCGCAACATGCTGATCCGGGACGAACTGGTCAGCGAAGGATCGATCGACCAGTCCGCCATCTATGTAAGGGAAGTGATCAAGCGGGCGCTGGAACTGGGTGCCGCCGCGATGATCGTCGTCCACAATCACCCGAGCGGAAACCCCGAACCCAGCCGCCAGGACATCGCCATCACCCGCGATCTGGTGGAGGCCGCGAAACGGCTGGGCATCACTGTCCATGATCATATCATCATCGGCGGCGGCCGGCACAGCAGCCTGCGCGCGGCGGGGCTGCTGTAACCGCCCATGCTTTACTTGTCGGCAAGCCGGCGGCATCATCGCGCCATGCAGACGGTTCGTCGCCATCTTCGATTCCGCTTCCACGGGGGTCAGCTTCTCGCGGGCAACTAGCCCCGGGTCTGGGCGCGTCATGCCCCGAGATCCGGGGCAAAGCATCCGGCCCGGCCGGCGACAGGACGCAAAGGCGTCTCTTCCCCCTCCTCTCCATCTGCGGAAAGTCTGTCCCATGACCAGCAAAAAGGCCTCGAAACGGCCGCCCATCCATATGATCGATACCGAAGCCGACGCCCTGACCGACCTGGCGATCGGCGCCGAACGGCGCATGCCGCAGGTCAGCGCCCTGCTGCTGCGCGAGGTTTCCCGCGCCACCATGCACAAGGCACGGCATGTGCCCCGCGATGTCGTGACCATGATGAGCGAGGTCGATTTCATCGACGAGGCCAGCGGAACCTTGCGCAGCGTCCAACTCGTCTATCCCTCCGACGCCGATATCGCGACCGGCCGCATATCGATCCTGACGCCGGTGGGTGCCGGACTGATCGGGATGCGCGCGGGCCAGTCGATCCTGTGGCCCGACCGCGACGGTCAGGAACGCACCCTGACCATCAAGGCGGTGATGCAACCTCCGCTCGCCGCCTGAACGATTTGTGGCTGATGTCCGCGCAATGAAACGGCCGCCGGATCGCTCCGGCGGCCGCCTTGTCCTGTCTGAACGACGGTGTTACGCGCCGCGCGACAGGAAACCGGTGAGCTCTTCCTGGCTCACGCCGCCCGACTTGTCGGCGTCAGCGGCTGCGAAAGCCTGACCGATCCACGTCTTCACATCTTCCGATTCGGGATCGATGCTGGGATCGTTCGCGGTGCGCAGCTTCTTCATCCAGCTGCCGAACTCGGCATCGCTGAGCTGGCCGTTCGCATCCGCGTCATAGGTCTTGAACTCCTGGCCCACGATCTGCGCGATCTGGACCGGCGTCGCCGCTGCGCTGCTGGCCGGGGCCGGCTCGGCAGCCGCGGGCGCCGCCGGGGCGGGCGCGGCCGTATCGGGCGCCGGTTCCGCAACCGGTTCGGTGGCGGGCGCCGGCTCGGCCTGAGCGGGAGCCGCGGCCGGATCGGCCATGGGATCGGTGGTCTGGGCGAGCGCCGGGAAGCTGATCGCGGCGGCGCCAATCAAAAGGGCTTGTTTCAACATGGTCTTACTCCTTTTCAGGGGGATGGGGAGAGCGTTCCCGGATCAACCCGGGGTGGGCTCTGCCTCTTCCGTCGGGGTTTCGTCGGCCGGCTTTTCTTCGTCCGTCGGAGCGGTCTCGTCCGTGGGCGCGGTTTCGTCGGTCGGAGCGGTTTCGTCGGTCGGCGCGGGCGTATCTGTTGGCGCCGGCTGCTCTTCGGTCACGGGCTCGGGCTGCGTCGTCGGTGCGGGTTCGGCCGCGGTGGGATCGGTCGTCTGGGCAACGGCCGGAAAGGAAATCGCGGCGGCGCCGATGATAAGCATTTGTTTCAGCACAGTTCTACTCCTGTTAGGGTGGCGACGCTCCGTAGGGGAATGGTCGCCTTTCTGAAGATGCATGGGGTCAACCACCCAGCTTTCGCGATAGTTGCCAATGGGCCGCGATTGGCGAAACGCTTTGCCCCTGCTACGGGGCGCCCTGTCGTTCATCCGCCGAGATTCCGCGACGACGTGACATAAAAGGAAGGAAATTCAATGGTTCCGCGCTACGCCCGTCCGGACATGACGGCGATCTGGTCGCCCGAGAATCGCCTGTCGATCTGGTTCGAGATCGAAGCCCATGCGACCGAGGCGCTCGCGGAACTGGGTGTCGTGCCGCCGTCGGCGGCCAAGGCCTTGTGGGACTGGTGGGCGACCAACCCCGTGATCGACGTCGCCGCGATCGACGCGATCGAGGCCGTGACCAAGCATGACGTCATCGCCTTTCTGACCTGGGTCGCGGAACATGTCGGCGACGAAGCACGCTTCATGCATCAGGGCATGACCAGTTCGGACGTGCTCGACACCGCGCTCGCAGTCCAATTGTCGCAGGCCGCCGATCTCCTGCTCGCCGATCTCGACGCGCTGCTCGCCGCGATCCGCCGCCGCGCCGAGGAGCATAAGCTGACCCCGACCATCGGGCGCAGCCACGGCATCCATGCCGAACCCGTGACGTTCGGGCTGAAGCTGGCGCAGGCCTATGCCGAATTCGACCGCTGCAAGGCGCGGCTCGTCGCGGCGCGGGCCGAAATCGCCACCTGCGCCATTTCGGGCGCCGTCGGCACCTTCGCCAATATAGACCCGCGCGTCGAGGCGCATGTCGCGGCGAAGCTGGGCCTCGCGGTCGAGCCGGTTTCGACGCAGGTCATCCCCCGCGACCGTCATGCGATGTTCTTTGCGACGCTGGGCGTGATCGCCGGATCGATCGAACGGCTCGCGACCGAAGTCCGCCACCTTCAGCGCACCGAGGTTCTGGAGGCCGAGGAATATTTCTCGCCGGGCCAGAAGGGCTCGTCGGCGATGCCGCACAAGCGCAACCCGGTGCTGACCGAAAATCTGACGGGGCTTGCCCGCATGGTCCGCAGCGCGGTGACACCGGCGCTGGAAAATGTCGCGCTGTGGCACGAACGCGACATCAGCCATTCGTCGGTCGAACGCTTCATCGGTCCCGATGCGACGATCACGCTCGACTTCGCGCTCGCGCGGCTCACCGGCGTGATCGACAAGCTGCTGATCTATCCCGAACGGATGCAGAAGAATCTCGACCGCATGGGCGGCCTCGTCCATTCGCAGCGCGTCCTGCTGGCGCTGACGCAGGCCGGCGCGAGCCGCGAGGACAGCTATGCGCTGGTGCAGCGCAACGCGATGAAGGTGTGGGAATCGGACGGTGCCCTGTCGCTGCTCGAACTGCTGAAGGCCGACGCCGATGTGACCGCGCGCCTGTCGCCCGCCCAGCTGACCGAGCTGTTCAATCTCGATTATCATCTGAAGCATGTCGACACGATCTTTGCGCGGGTGTTCGGGAAAGCCTGATCGGCGCGCAAGGCTGGAAAGCCGCGGCGATCTCGCCTAGAAGATCGACGGGGGGCCAGAGAGGAGCAGGAACGTGGGTGTTGTTCGGACCATCATCTGGATTTTCCTGACGGCGGTACTCGTCGTCTTCGCGATGGCGAACTGGATCGCCGTCACGGTCACGATCTGGCCGGGGCAGGTGCTCGACACCAAGCTGCCGGTGCTGATCCTCGCCTCCTTCCTGATTGGCAGCATCCCGACCTGGATCGCGCTGCGCGCGACGCGCTGGACGCTCAATCGCCGGCTCGACAATAGCGAGCGGCAGCTTGCCGACCTGCGCGCGCTGGCCAATCGGCCGGTCGACCCGGCGCCGCCGCCGGCGCCAGCATCGGTGCCCAGCCCCGCGGCGCCCGCCCCGGTGAACGATATTCCGCCTGCACCCACCGACCTTTTCCGGACGGACAAGCCATGACATCACCCCTCTACCTGGCGATCGACACCCCGCACCTCGACGCCGCGCTGACGCTCGCGCAGCAGGTTCGTCACCATGTCGGCGGGCTGAAGCTCGGCCTCGAATTCTTCTGCGCCAACGGGCACCACGGGGTGCATGAAATGGCGAAGATCGGCCTGCCGATCTTTCTCGACCTGAAACTGCACGATATTCCCAACACCGTGGCCAAGGCAATTCAGGCGCTGCGGCCGCTCGAACCGACGATCCTGACCGTGCACGCCGCCGGCGGACGCGCGATGCTGGAGGAGGCGAAGGCGGTGGCGGGAACGCAGACAAAGGTGGTCGCCGTCACCGTGCTCACCAGCCTCGACGGCCCCGATCTCGACGACATCGGCGTCGGCGGCACCCCGCACGACCAGGTCGTGCGCCTCGCCGCGCTGGCGCGCGAATCGGGCGTCGACGGCATCGTCTGTTCGGGCCAGGAGGTGAAGGCGGCGCGCAAGGCGTGGCCGGGCGGCTTTTTCGTCGTCCCCGGCGTCCGCCCCGCGAACGGCAAGGCTGGCGACCAGAAACGCATCGTCACCCCGGCGCAGGCGATGGCCGACGGCGCCTCCATCCTGGTCGTCGGCCGCCCGATCAGCCAGTCGGGCGACCCAGACCTGGCCGCTCGCGCGATCGAGGCGACACTTTAGACAGCCCTTCCCCTTCCCCGCGTCATTGCGCGGAGCCGAAGGCGACGACGCAATCTCCGGTCGCCGGGCGGCCTCGATGGGTGGAGCGCGTTTCGCTCCGCCCGCAATGACGACCAGATGAGCAAGCCCATGCCCCCTCTCGTCAAAATCTGCGGCCTGTCGACGCCGGAAACGGTCGATGCCGCCATCCGGCATGGCGCGACGCATATCGGCTTCGTCCATTATGAACCCAGCCCGCGGCACGTGGGGTTGCAGACGGCGGCCGACCTGCGCCGCCGCGCGGACGGGCGCGTCCGCACCGTCGTCCTGCTGGTCAACCCCGCGCCCGCGATCATCGGCGCGGTCTGGGACCAGGTGCGCCCCGACGCGATCCAGTTTCACGGCGACGAAGCGCCCGACCTGCTCGCGGCGGTGAAGGCGCAAACCGGCGCCGAGGCGTGGAAGGCGGTCGGGATCCGCGATGCCGCCGCGCTCGACCGCGCGCGGCGATATGCCGCCGTCGCCGATCGCCTGTTGTACGACGCGCCCGCGCAGGCGCTGCCGGGGGGCACAGGCACCCGCTTCGACTGGTCGCTGCTCGCCGGGCATCGCCATGCGGGCGACTGGGGTGTTGCGGGCGGGCTGAATCCCGCCAATGTCGCGCAGGCGATAGCCGAAACCGGCGCGCCGCTGGTCGACGTGTCGTCGGGCGTCGAAAGCGCGCCGGGCGTCAAGGATGTGGACAAGATCGCCGCATTCCTTAAAGCGGCCGGGCGATGACCGACTTACCCAACAGCCTCCGCACCCAGCCCGACGCACGCGGCCATTTCGGCCAGTTCGGCGGCCGCTATGTCGCCGAAACGCTGATGCCGCTGATCCTCGACCTTGAACGCCATTATCGCGCCGCACAGGCCGACCCGGCGTTCAAGGCGGAGTTCGACTATCTGCTCAAACATTATGTCGGCCGCCCGAGCCCGCTGTGGCTCGCCGAGCGACTGACCGAGCAGCTTGGTGGCGCAAAGATTTACTTGAAGCGCGAGGATCTCAACCACACCGGCGCGCACAAGATCAACAATTGCATCGGCCAGATCCTGCTCGCCAAGCGGATGGGCAAGACCAGGATCATCGCCGAAACCGGCGCGGGCCAGCACGGCGTCGCGACCGCGACCGTCGCGGCGCTGTTCGGCCTGCCCTGCACCATCTTCATGGGCGCGGTCGACGTCGCGCGGCAACAGCCCAACGTGTTCCGCATGAAACTGCTCGGTGCCGAAGTGGTCGCGGTCGAAAGCGGCGCCAGGACGCTGAAGGACGCGATGAACGAGGCACTGCGCCACTGGGTCGCGAACGTCCACGACACCTTCTACATCATCGGCACCGTCGCCGGGCCGCACCCCTATCCCGAACTCGTCCGCGACTTCCAGTCGGTCATCGGCGACGAAGCGCGCGAACAGATTCTCGAGGCCGAGGGCCGCCTGCCCGACATGCTGATCGCTCCCGTCGGCGGCGGGTCGAACGCGATCGGGCTGTTCCATCCCTTCCTCGACGACACGGACGTCGAGATCATCGGCGTCGAAGCCGCGGGCGAAGGTCTCGACGGCAAGCATGCCGCCAGCCTCGCGGGCGGTCGCCCCGGGATTCTCCACGGCAACAAGACCTATCTGCTGCAGGACGAGGACGGCCAGATCACCGAGGCGCACAGCATCTCGGCTGGCCTCGACTACCCGGGCATCGGCCCCGAACATAGCTGGCTCCACGACATCGGCCGCGTCCGCTACGAACCCGTCACCGATGCCGAGGCGCTGGCAAGCTTCCAGAAGCTGACCAAGCTCGAAGGCATCATCCCCGCGCTGGAAAGCGCGCACGCGATCGCCGCCGCCGAACGCATCGCGCCGACGCTGGGCAAGGACAAGATCATCATCGTCAACTGCTCGGGCCGCGGCGACAAGGATATTTTCACGGTCGCCGAGGCGCTGGGGGTGGAATTGTGATGGAAAATCGGCGCGACACATCCATCATCGTCATCCCGGACTTGATCCGGGATCCATGGGTCCGACGCTGCGTGAATGGATCCCGGATCGAGCCCGGGATGACGCAACAGGGAAATCGGCCGGAATTTGGCGAAGGCAGAGCCGTATGACCCGCTTCGCTTCCGCCTTCGCCAAACCGCGCCCCGCGCTCGTCGCCTTCATCACCGGCGGTGACGGCGACACCGCCGCGAACCTCGACGCCCTCGTCGCCGGGGGCGCCGATGTGATCGAACTCGGCATGCCCTTCACCGACCCGATGGCCGACGGCCCGGCCATTCAGGCCGCCAACCTGCGCAGTCTCGCCAAGGGGACGAGTACCGCCGACCTGTTCGCGATCGCCGCCGCCTTTCGCCAGCGGCACCCCGGAACGCCGCTCGTCCTGATGGGCTATGCCAATCCGATGACGGTGCGCGGCCCCGACTGGTTCGCCGCCGAGTGCGCGAAGGCGGGCGTCGACGGGATCATCTGCGTCGATATTCCGTCCGAGGAAGATGCCGAACTCGGCCCCGCGCTTCGCGCCGCCGGCGTCGACCTGATCCGTCTTGCGACGCCCACCACCGATCCGGCGCGCCTGCCCGCCGTGCTCGATGGCGCGGGCGGCTTTCTCTATTATGTCTCGGTCGCCGGGATCACCGGGCTGCAACAGGCCGCCCAGGCGAGCATCGAGGAGGCGGTGACGCGGCTCAAGGCCGCGACCGACCTGCCCGTCGCCGTCGGCTTTGGCGTCCGCACCCCCGATCAGGCCGCGCAGATCGCGCGCGTCGCCGATGGCGTGGTCGTCGGGTCGGCCTTCATCGACATCATCGCCCAGCATGGCGACGCCGCGGCGCCGCATGTCGAAGCCTTCACCCGTTCGCTCGCCGATGCTATTCACGGCGCAAAGGAGATCGCCGCATGAGCTGGCTCGACCGCGTCCGCAACGCCCTGCCCTTCACGGCCAAGCGCGATACCGCCGACAACCTCTGGCACAAATGCCGCGAGTGCCAGCAGATGGTGTTCGTCAAGGAATGGGAAGACAATCTGAACGTCTGCCCGCGTTGCGACCATCACGACCGCATCGGCGCGAAGCAGCGTTTCGCGCAGATTTTCGATGGCGGTCTGCATGAAGTGCTGACGGCGCCCGCCGCGCCCGAAGACCCGCTGAAATTCCGCGACACCAAGAAATATGTCGACCGGATCAAGGCCGCGCGCGCGCAGACGGGCGACCGCGACGCCTATCAGAACGGCTTCGGCCGCATCGCGGGCAAGCCCGCCGTGGTCGGCGTTCAGGATTTCGCCTTCATGGGCGGATCGATGGGCGTCGCCGTCGGCGAGGCGTTCGTGGCCGGGGTCGAGGAAGCGATCCGGCGCGGCTGCCCCTATATCGCGATCACCGCCGCGGGCGGCGCGCGGATGCAGGAAGGCACGCTGTCGCTGATGCAGATGCCGCGCGCGACCGTCGCGCTCGCCCGTCTGCGCCGCGCGGGTTTGCCCTATATCGTGTTGCTGACCGATCCGACGACGGGCGGCGTCACCGCCAGCTATGCGATGCTGGGCGATGTCCAGATCAGCGAGCCCAAGGCCCTCATCGGCTTCGCGGGCCAGCGCGTGATCGAAAACACCATCCGCGAAAAGCTGCCCGAAGGTTTCCAGCGCGCCGAGTATCTGCTCGATCACGGGATGATCGACATGGTCGTGCACCGCAAGGAATTGCCCGCGACGCTGGGCAAGCTGATCGCCTATCTCGCGCCCGAAAAGGCGGCTTAGGAAGCGGCCGAGGCGTATTCCTCCTTTCGTCACTCCGGGCTTGATCCGGGGGCCAATCGGCGGCGCGGCAGTGGATGCCGGATCAAGTCCGGCGTGACGAAGGCGCGAGAAGCCGCACCGTACCCATCAAGGCTCAACCATGCCCGACCACGCCCATAGCTCCAACCCCGCCGTCCAGGCCCAGCTCGACCGTCTTGCCGCGCTGTCGCCGGGGCGCGACATCCTGGGCCTCGAGCGCATCGCCGAGCTTTGCGAACGACTGGGCAATCCGCAGCAGCGGCTGCCGCGCACCTTCCATGTCGCGGGCACCAATGGCAAGGGGTCGACCTGCGCCTTTCTGCGCGCCATCCTGGAAGCGCAGGGCCGGCGGGTCCATGCCTATACCAGTCCCCACCTCGTCCGGTTCAACGAGCGGATTCGGCTGGCCGGGGCGCTGATCGACGATGCCGATCTGGCGGCTCTGCTGGGCGAGGTGCTGGAGCAGGCCGAAGGCTTGCAGGCCAGTTTCTTTGAGGTGACGACCGCCGCCGCGCTGCTGGCCTTTTCGCGCGTTCCCGCCGACGATTGCATCATCGAGGTCGGGCTGGGCGGACGGCTTGACGCCACCAACGTCATTCCCGCACCCGCCGTCTGCGGCATCGCTTCGCTCGGCATCGACCATGAAGCCTTCCTGCTCGCGCCCGAAGCCGGAACGCCGGACGATCCCGCCGTCCGCATCGCGTGGGAAAAGGCCGGCATCGTCAAGCCGGGCACGAAACTGGCGACACTCGCCTATCCCGATCCCATCGCCGCGATCATCGCCGAACGGGCGGCGGCGGCCGGCGTTCCGCTGTTGGCCGAGGGCCGCGACTGGCATGTCGAGCCCGAGGGCGATGCCTTTCGCTGGCTGTCCGGCGATGTCGTTATCGACGCGCTGGCACCGCGCATGGCAGGCGCGCACCAGCGCTGCAACGCCGGGCTGGCCATTGCGATGCTGCACCTGGCCCCGGCGCCGCGGCCCGACGCGGCCGCGATCGCGCGCGGCGTCGCCGCCGCGCACTGGCCGGGCCGGATGCAGTTGCTTGGCCCCGGCGCGCTGACCGCCCTGTTGCCCCAGGGTGCCAATCTGTGGGTCGATGGCGGGCATAATCTGGACGCGGCGGACCGCCTCGCCGATTTCCTGGGCGCCTCGCTGGCCCGCAGCGCGCCCATCGACCTGATCGTCGGCATGCTGGCGAACAAGGACGCGGCAGGATTTCTGCACCGCCTGGCACCGCATGTCGCGCGGATCGTCGCCGTGCCCGTGGAGGGCCACGACCATCACGCCCCCGCCGATCTGACCGCGATGGCGCAGCAGGCGGGCATCGCCCATGCACAGTCGGCACCCGACCTGTCCGCCGCGGTCCGCGCGCTCGCCGCCGACGATCCCGCGCGCCACATCCTGATTGGCGGTTCGCTTTACCTCGTCGGCGACGCGCTGGAACGCAACGGCGAATTGCCGGGCTAGCCGGGAGAAGCGCCAGGACGTTCAGTACCTGCCGTGCCCACCGAAAGATCGACAAGCCCAGTGCGCATCATCCACCAGAAAAGAAGCACACCGGGTAGAGCCGCCGCAGTCGTTAACAGGTAGAAGTCCACGTAACCGAACTGTTCAATCAGTGTGCCCGCAGTCGTGCCCGTAACGAAACGGCCGACAATACTCGCCGCCGAAGAAATCAGGGCATAATGCGCGGCCGTGAAACGGAGATCACAAAGCGCAGAAAAATAGGCGACGACAACGACGCCGCCGATTCCGCTGGCAAAATTTTCGAACCCGATCGCGCCCGCCATGCCGATGTTGCTTTTGCCAGTGGCCGCTAACAAGGCAAAACTGAAGTTCGACACCGCCATCAGGACAAGGCTGACCAGTACAGAGCGCTTCATACCCATGCGCGCATACATGATGCCGCCGACGAAAATCCCGATCAGATAGGCCCAAAAACCTATACCAACATCATAGATCGCAATCTCGTCATTGGTATAGCCGAGGTCGTCGAACAACAGGCGAAACGTCAAATTGGCGAGCGTGTCGCCAATTTTGTGCACGAGAATGAAAAGCAAGACGAGCCACGCGCCTTGCCGATGAAAAAATTCGGTGAAGGGCCCGACGATCGACTGGAAAATGGCGCTCCCGCCCTTTCGCTCAGCCGGGTCGCGATGCCGGTCGGGTTCTCCCAGCCACAAGGCCGCCATCACAGCCGGCAATGCGAAGAGCGCACAGGCCAGATAGGCCGCTTCCCACCCATGTCGGGCCGCTAGATACAATGCTAGGGCGCCAGCACCCGCCGACCCGATCCGCCAGCCATATTGGCTCATTCCCGATCCGATGCCGAGTTGTTCCGGTTTTAGTATCTCTATGCGATACGCGTCGATCACAATGTCGAAAGTCGCACCCGCTAAACCGACAAGAATGGCGGCAACCGCTGTCTGAAGAATATCGGCCTTGGGATCCTGCAACGCCAAGTTCGCCACTGCCGCAATCACGAAGGCCGACGCGACGATCATCCATGATACGCGCTGTCCCATATGTCCAAGGACGGGTAGCCGGACTCCATCGACTACCCACGACCACAACGGCTTTAAATTGTAGACGAGAAAGGCCAAAGTGAATGCGGTGACCGTTTTTTTGTCTATACCGTCCTGCGCGAGACGCGTTGTGAGCGTCGCTCCGATCATCGCGTAGGGAAAGCCCGACGAAAGGCCGAGCAGGAAAGCCGCAATCGACGTCCGTTCCAGATAGGGTTGGATGCTGTTCCACCAGTTCTGCGGCGGCGGTGTCATCGTATCAGGCTGCAAACAGCTATCCCCTCTCAAGCGCCATTCAGATGCGCGATGCGAGAGAGAAGGCCTAAAGCCTTGGGACCAAATTGGAAGCCGCTTATTGCTCGGCAAAGCATCGCGCGGGGCGAACCGTGCGCGGAATAGCGGTCAGACCGCTTCGGGCCGCCAGAAGGTGGTGAGGCCGCTGACCTTGCGCGGCGGCTTGTTGTGGCATGTCATCCGCTCCACCGCCTTCAATGCCGCCACCAGCGCCGATGCGCTGTGCGGCTTGCCGAGGCAGGCGACGGCGATGTCGGCGGCGTCGGCGGGGCACTGCCCCGTCACCAGCAACACCGCGATGCCGCGATCGCGCGCGATCCGCGCCACGTCGCGCCCGCTCATCTGCCCCGCCAGGCCCAGGTCGAGGACCAGCGCGTCGACCTGTTGATCGGCGAGAACGGCGATGGCCGCCTCCCCCGAATCGACGGTCGCCACGACATGATAGCCGCCATGTTTCAGCGTCCGCTCATTGTCGAATGCGACAAGCGGATCATCCTCGATGACGAGCAGGCGCGTGATGCACGACGGACGGGACGCGAAGAGCATGGATACTCCTTTGAATGGCGCCATGACCCGCTCCGTGCCGTCCCGCAAGATTGCTTCGCCTTGGCATCGACGAAGCGATGCTTTTCCGGCTATGAGCGTGATCACAAAGCCACAGTTGCCTGTGCTGAAAACGATCAGAAAGCCCGATCCGTTCCGATGACGACCCGCCGACCGCCCCGCCCCTCCTCCCGGTCCGCTCCCCGATCGCCGGGCGAGCCCCCCGCGTCCGGCGGCCGCCGGGCTGCGCGCGGTGCCGCGGCCTCCCGCAAGCCCGCCGCGGAGGCCGAACGCGAGGACGGGCCGCAGCGTATCGCCAAGCTGCTCGCGCGCGCCGGGGTCGGGTCGCGCCGCGACGTCGAACGGATGATCGAGGAAGGCCGCATCGCGCTGAACGGCGCCGTGATCGCACAGCCCGCGCCGCTGTTGTCGTCGCTCGACGGGCTGACCGTCGACGGCAATCCGGTCGCCAAGCCCGTGTCGACGCGGCTTTACCGCTTTCACAAGCCCGCCGGCTGCCTGACCGCCGCGCGCGACCCCAAGGGGCGCAAGACCATCTATGACCTGTTGCCGAAAGGGCTGCCGCGCCTGATGCCCGTCGGGCGGCTCGACTATAATACCGAAGGGCTGCTGCTGCTGACCAACGACGGCGAATTCAAGCGCCAGCTCGAACTGCCGGCCAGCGGAGTCGAGCGCACCTACCGCGCGCGCGCCTTCGGCGACATCAGCCAGACGCAGCTGGAGGATCTGGTCGAGGGTATCGAGATCGACGGCATCCGCTATGGCAAGATCGACGCCAATCTGGAACGCCGCACCGGACGCAACCAGTGGATCGAAATGACGCTGACCGAAGGCAAGAATCGCGAGGTTCGCCGCGTGCTCGAACATCTGGGGCTG
Organism: Sphingopyxis macrogoltabida; assembly: GCA_003241685.1. GTDB lineage: Bacteria > Pseudomonadota > Alphaproteobacteria > Sphingomonadales > Sphingomonadaceae > Sphingopyxis > Sphingopyxis macrogoltabida_A. The sequence goes on along the minus strand of QFPJ01000008.1, from coordinate 34,049 downwards.
CAGGTCAGCCGGCTGATCCGCACCCGCTATGGCGAATTCACCCTGGCCGGGCTCGACATGGGCGCGGTCGAGGTCGTTCCGCGCGACGAATTGTTCCAGTTCCGCCGGCACCTGCACAAATGAGGGTCATCGCCGGCGAATGGCGCGGCCGCAAGCTGCTCGCGCCAAAGAATGACGCGACGCGCCCAACCGCCGACCGGACGCGCGAGACGCTGTTTTCGATGCTGGCGAGCCGGCTGGGCAGTTTCGAGGGGCTGCATGTCGCCGACCTGTTCGCGGGGTCCGGCGCGCTGGGGATCGAGGCGCTGTCGCGCGGCGCCGCGCATTGCCTGTTCGGCGAACAGGACCGCGATGCGATCGCCGCGCTGAAAGCCAATATCGCCGCGCTCGGCGCCGGTGCCCGCGCCGATGTGCGCGCGGGATCGGTGCTCGGCCTGGGGCCGGCGCGCCGGACCTGCGACCTGCTGCTGTTCGACGCGCCCTATGGCACCGGCGCGGGCAGCGTCGCGCTCGACAAGCTCCATCGCCTCGGCTGGGTCGCGCCCGACAGCTGGATCTCGATCGAGACGGCGGAAAAGGAAGCGGTCGAGGTTGCGGGTTTCACGGTCGAGGCCGAACGCAAGGTCGGCAAGGCAAAGCTGACGTTGCTGCGCGCCGCCTGACCCGTCACGCGGTATCGTTATCCCGCCGCCGCACCATCAGCAACCCGCCGAAACTCACGATCCCGGCCAGCGCCAGATAAAGGCCCACCGCCGCCGTGCCCCGCCAGTCGCTCAGCGTCTGCGCGACGATCGGCGCCGCCGCGCCGCCCAATATGCCGCCCCCGTTGAACGTCACCGAAGCGCCGGTGTAGCGAAGCTCGACCGGGAACAGGCCGGTCAGCCAGGCGCCCAGCGGTCCATAGACCAGCCCCATCACGAACAGCGATGCGGCGAGACCGATGAAGATCACGCTCCATGACCCGGACGCCAGCGCGGGGCCGAACAGAAAGCCGACCAGGATCGTCGCGCCGCACCCCCACGCCAGCACGCGCCCGGCGCTGGCCGCGTCGCTCCAGGTGCCGGCGACGACGATCCCCGCCGCCATGAACAGGATCGCGCCGAGCTGGATCAGCAGAAACTGTTCCTTGGGATAGCCGAGCGTCGTCGTGCCATGCGCGAGCGCGAAGCTGGTCGACAGATAGAAGATCGCAAAACAGGCGACGACCGCGAAGGTCCCCGCCAGCGTCGGCAACAGGTGGCGCGCCAGCAAGGCGCCGATCGGCACCGCGACGGGCCGGTCGGCCTCCAGCGCGGCGGCGAAGTCGGGCGTCTCGCCGATCTTCAGCCGCACCCACAGGCCCAATCCGACCAGAATGGCAGAGCAAAGAAAGGGGATGCGCCATCCCCATGCCGCGAATTCGCTGTCGCTGAGCCCGAGCCCCAGCAGCAGGAACAGGCCGTTCGCGGCGATGAAACCAACCGGCGCGCCGAGTTGCGGCACCATCCCGAAGCGCGCGCGCCATCCCGACGGCGCATTTTCGACCGCGAGCAGCGCCGCGCCGCCCCATTCACCGCCCAGGCCGAACCCTTGCCCGAAGCGCAGGATACACAGCAGCAACGGCGCGACCCATCCGACCATCGCATAGGTCGGCAGGAAAGCGATGAGCAGGGTCGAGATGCCCATCAGCATCAACGAGGCGACCAGCGTCGATTTGCGTCCGACGCGGTCGCCATAATGGCCAAAGACGATCGCACCCACGGGCCGCGCGAAAAAGGCGAGGCCGAAGCTCATGAAACTGAGCATCAATTGCGCCGATTCGGATTCGGAGGGGAAGAAGAGCGGCCCGAACACCAGCGCCGCGGCCGTGCCATAGATATAGAAATCATAGAATTCGACCGCGGTGCCGACCAGGCTGGCAGTCAGAATGCGCCGATGCTTGCGATATGGTGCCAGATCCACGGACAACGCCCCTCCCCAGTTCGAACGGCGCCGCTTTGGACGCGATTTATGGATAGGCGCAAGATCGGAATGCTGGGGGCAGCACTTTGTGGTGAACAGCGGGCGCCGACTGGAGCGGTGGTATCCCCTCCCGCAAGCGGGAGGGGAGAAGACCGGCCGCAAGCAATCCTCCCTGCGGCGAAGCCGTGGGGAGGGGGACCGCGCCCGCAGGGCGTGGTGGAGGGGCCGCGACGGCAGCACCATCGCCCCTCCGTCAGCGCTTCGCGCTGCCACCTCCCCATCGCTGCGCGACAGGGAGGAGCTACGTCCCCAACTGGCCGCTTTACTGCCCTTCGTCATCCCGGACTTGATCCGGGATCCACAGCCACGCCGCCGTCATGGACCCGGAGCCGAGCCCTGGGGCGACGACGCTATGCACTCGTCTTCCGGCCGAAACCGGCCACAGCGCACCCTCCCGTTGGCGTAGCGCGCCCACCCACGCTACACGCAGCGCATGACCCTGTTTCGACAAATCGGTATCATCGGGTCGGGGCGCGTCGCTCAGGCGCTCGCGCTCGGACTGGCTCCCGTCTCCGAAACCCCGGCGCTGCTGTGGGGTCGGTCGCCCGACAGGGCCCGCGTCGCCGCCCGGCGGGTAAGCGCGGTCGCCGCGCCGACCCTCGATCATCTGGCGCGCGCATGCGACATGATCGCGATCGCGGTTTCGGATGATGCCGTTGCGGCCGTCGCGGCCGATCTTGCGCGCGCCCTGCCCCCCGGCTCCGCGATTCTGGTCTTCCATGTCAGCGGTCGCAGCGGGACGGCGATTCTGGCGCCCTTGCAGGAGGCAGGGGCGCAAACCGCCGCCATTCACCCCGCCATGACCTTCACCGGCGATCCGCAGGCCGAGATCGGGCGCATGACGGATGCGCGTTTCGCCGTAACGGGCTCCTCCCCGGAAGCGGAGCGACGGGCCCGGGACATTGTCGCGCGGCTCGGCGGCGTTTCCGTCGCCATATCCGAGGATCGGCGTCCGCTTTATCACGCCGCGCTATGCCATGCGTCGAACCATCTCGTGACGTTGATGGCCGGGGCCACGCATGCGCTGCGACAGGCCGGCGCCGACGATCCCGCCGCCCTGCTGGCCCCGCTCGTCCGCGCGGCGCTGGAAAACAGCCTCGATCGCGGCTTTTCGGCGCTGTCCGGTCCCCTGCTGCGCGGCGACGATGCGACGGTGGAAGGGCATCTCGATGCGCTGGCCCGCTGGTGCCCCGGCCTTCTCCCCGCCTATCGCGCGATGGCGCTGGCGACGCTCGACGAATTGGGGCGGACCGAAGAATCGCCGCTGCGCCGCGCACTGGACAGCACGCCCGCTGTTCCCTAATCGTTCGCGCGTGACCGATACCCCCCTCTCCCCGCCCGATGCCGCCGACCCGCCCTATCTGCGCGGGCTGAACGATCCGCAGCGGCAGGCGGTGCTGACCACCGACGGTCCGGTGCTGATGCTGGCGGGCGCGGGCACGGGCAAGACGGCGGCGCTGACCGCGCGGCTCGCGCACATCATCGCGACGCGGCGCGCCTGGCCGTCGGAGATATTGGCGGTCACCTTCACCAACAAGGCGGCGCGCGAGATGCGCGAGCGGATCGGGCGCATGATCGGCGACGCGGTCGAAGGGATGCCCTGGCTCGGCACCTTTCACAGCATCTGTGCCAAGATGCTGCGCCGCCACGCCGAACTGGTCGGCCTGCAAAGCAATTTCACTATCCTCGACACCGACGACCAGCTTCGCGTGCTGAAACAGCTGATTCAGGCCGAGGGGCTGGACGAGAAACGCTGGCCGGCCCGCCAGCTGGCCGGGCTGATCGACAAGTGGAAGAACCGCGGGCTCGTCCCGGCCGATCTCGATGCCGCGGACAGGGAAGCCTATGCCGACGGCAAGGGCCAGCATTTCTATGCACTCTATCAGGCGCGGCTGAAAACGCTCAACGCCTGCGATTTCGGCGACCTGCTGCTGCACATGCTGGTGATCCTGAAAAATCACCGCGACGTGCTGGAACAGTATCAGGACCGCTTCAAATATATCCTCGTCGACGAATATCAGGACACCAACGCCAGCCAGTATCTGTGGCTGCGGCTGCTCGCGCAGGCGCGCAAGAATATCTGCTGCGTCGGCGACGACGACCAGTCGATCTATTCGTGGCGCGGAGCCGAAGTCGCCAATATCCTGCGCTTCGAAAAGGATTTTCCGGGCGCGACGGTGATCCGCCTCGAACAGAATTACCGCTCGACGCCGCAGATCCTGGCCGCCGCGTCGGCGCTGATCGCGCAGAATTCGGGGCGGCTGGGCAAGACGCTGTGGACCGACCTGGGGCCTGGCGACAAGCTGCGCGTCGTCGGCGTGTGGGACGGACCGGAGGAGGCCCGGCGGATCGGCGAAGAGCTGGAAAGCCTTCAGCGCAGCCGCATATCGCTCGACCGCACCGCCATCCTCGTCCGCGCGCAGTTTCAGACGCGCGAGTTCGAGGATCGCTTCATCGCCATCGGCATGCCCTATCGCATCGTCGGCGGCTTCCGTTTCTATGAGCGCGCCGAAATCCGCGACGCGCTCGCCTATCTGCGGCTCGTCCACTCGCCCGCCGACGATCTGGCGTTCGAGCGCATCGTCAATGTCCCGAAGCGCGGGCTTGGCGACAAGGCGGTGTCGCGCATCCACCAGGCCGCGCGCATCGATCGCGCGCCGCTGTTCCATGCCGCCGCGCGGATCACCGAAACCGACGAACTGACGGCGCAGGCGCGGCGCCAACTCGCCAACTTCGTCGCGCAGATGCGCGGCTGGCAGGCGAAGGCGGGCGAACTGTCACACCCCGAACTGACGCAACTCATCCTCGACGAGTCGGGCTATACGGCGATGCTGCAGGCCGATCGCAGCGCGGAGGCGGCGGGCCGGCTGGAAAACCTGTCCGAACTCGTTCGTGCGATGGAGGACTATGAATCGCTCGAGGCTTTCCTGGAGCATGTCAGCCTGGTGATGGACCGCGACAATGACGATCAGACCGAAACCGTCACCATCATGACGATCCACGCCGCCAAGGGGCTGGAATTCGACCATGTCTTCCTAGCCGGGTGGGAAGATGGCGTCTTCCCGTCGCAGCGCGCGATGGACGAGGGCGGCACCGCCAGCCTGGAGGAAGAGCGCCGCCTGGCCTATGTTGCGATCACCCGCGCCCGCCGGCGCGCCAGCATCTATCACGCCGCCAACCGCCGCATCTATGGCCAGTGGATGAGCAGCATCCCGAGCCGCTTCATCGGAGAAATCCCGCCCGAACATGTCGACAGCGAAAACAGCTTTGGCGGCGGCCAAAGCCTGTGGCGCGCCAACTGGTCGGCACAGGGCGATCCGTTCGCGCATGTCGCGGAGAGACAGCCGGCGCGCACCATGACGCGCGGTCCCGCGTGGCAGCGCGCCGTCGCCGCTTCCTCGACGATCACCCGCGCCCCCGCGCCTTCGGAAAAAGGCCCCGCCGCCTCGGTGGGCGCAAAGCCGCGCGGCGACCTGGCGATCGGCATGCGCGTGTTCCACGAAAAATTCGGCTATGGCGAAATCATGGATGTCGACGGCAACAAGCTGGAGGTTGAATTCGACCAGGCGGGCAGCAAGCGCGTCCTCGACGGTTTCGTAAAGCCGGCCTGACGCGGCCCGGCCACTCGACAGCGGTCGCATGACCCGCCGTTTGCAAAGACGCGGGGCGGCGCTATGCCTCGGCTATGACCGGCGGAGGAACATGGCTCGATCAGGCGCGTGCCGCGCATCAGCGCGGCGACGCGGCGGCGGAAAGCGCCGCGCTTGACGGCGCGATCCGCGCCGATCGCGGCAATATCGCCGCGATCCTTGCCATGGCCGAACTCAAGCGCCGTTTGCAGGACGACCGCGCCGCCGGCAGCTTCTATCGTCTCGCGCTCGGCACCGCGGCGCAGGCGCCGAATGTCCCGCCCGCCCTGCATCCGGGGCTGCAACGCGCCGAGGCGTTCCTGGCCGCGACCGAGCGTGCCTTTGCCCATCATCTGCTGACCCGGCTCCGCGACGTCGGCATCGACGCAAGCAATGCCCCGCCCCGCGTCGCCGAGGCGCTGCGACTGCTTGCGGGCGAACAGCCGCTCTATCTGCAGCAACCCAGCATGTTCTATTTCCCCGGCTTGGCCCAGCGCCCCTTTTTCGAACGGACCGCGTTCGACTGGGTCCCCGCGGTCGAAGCCGCGACCGATGCGATTCGGGCCGAACTGCAAGGGTTGGTCGACCATGGCGGCGATCGCTTCGGCCCCTATGTCACCGCCAGCGCCGACCGGCCGCCGCCCAACAACCCGCTGCTCGACAAGCCCGACTGGGGCGCCGCCTGGCTATGGAAGAACGGCCGCGTCGCGGAGGGCATGGACGACTTATGTCCGGAAACGCTGGCGGCGCTGGCGCGCGCGCCCCGACCGATGATCCCGAACCGGGCACCGATGGCGCTTTTTTCGCGGCTGACCCCCGGCACGCATATCCAGCCGCATCATGGAATGCTGAATACGCGGCTGATCTGCCACCTGCCGCTGGTCGTGCCCGGCGGCTGCGCCCTGCGCGTCGGCGGAGAGACTCGGGCCTGGCGCGAGGGGGAAATGATCATCTTCGACGACAGTTTCGAGCATGAAGCCTGGAACCGTGGGCCGAGCGACCGCACGATATTATTGTTCGAAATCTGGCGGCCCGACATCGATGCCGATGAGCGCGCGCAATTGACGCACATCTTTTCCGCCATCGACACCTATCGCGAAGACCATTGATTTTCAGGATATTGAAGGTCGCTGGTGGAGCCGAGGGGAATCGAACCCCTGACCTCTGCAGTGCGATTGCAGCGCTCTCCCATCTGAGCTACGGCCCCGCGACCGGGCGGCTCTTAACGGCACAGCTTGACAGTGGCAACGGCTTTTCTGACCTTCACCGCAATCGTCGGAAAATTGGGGGGCGGTAAAATGACAAGAGCATGGCATCTCGTCGAGCGGCCGCAAGCTTTGCCTGCGGCCCGTCATTTCGCGTTGACCGATATACCCGATGCGCCGCTGGAGGACGGGCAACTGCGCGTCGTCAACCGCTGGCTGTCGGTCGATCCCTATATGCGCGGCCGGATGAACGATGCGAAAAGCTATGCCGCCGCCTATCAAATCGACCGGCCGATGACCGGCGGCGCGATCGGCGAGGTTGTCGAAAGCCGGATGCAGGGATTCGCGGCGGGCGACCTGATCCTGCACATGGGCGGGTGGCGCGACGGCGGCATCATCGGCATCGACATGATGCCCAACCGCCTGCCCCGCGACCTGCTCGACGCCGGGCTGTCGCCCCAGACCTTTTTGCACAACATGGGCCTGACCGGCGCCACGGCCTGGATCGGCCTGCTGCGCGTCGCGGCGGCGAAACCGGGCGACACGGTTTTCGTGTCGGCGGCGGCGGGCGCGGTCGGATCGGCGGTGGTCCAGATCGCCAAGGCCCGCGAAATGACGGTCATCGGGGCGGCTGGCGGCGCGGACAAGGGCGCGTGGGTCAGGCAACTGGGCGCCGATGCCGTCGTCGATTACAAGGCGGGCGCCGTGTTGCCGCAACTCGCCGCGGCGCTCGATACGCTGGGGAAACCCGGCATCGACGTCTATTTCGACAATGTCGGCGGCGAACATCTGGACGCGGCCTTCGCGGTGGCCAATGATTTCGCGCGCTTCGCGATTTGCGGGATGATCGACGTCTATAACGACGGCCAGGCGCAGGCGATGCAATATCTCGTCCGCACCATTCCGGCGCGCATCCGCATGGAAGGCTTCATCTACACCGACCAGTTCTTCGACTGCATGGAGGAATTTTACGCCGACATGGGCGGCCTGATCGCCAGCGGTGCGGTGACGATGCGGGAAACGGTCCGCGAGGGGATCGAATCGGCACCCGATGCCTTTCTGGGACTGTTCGCAGGCGAGAATATCGGAAAGATGCTGATCCGCCTTTAGAAAAGCGCCCCGCGCAGGATCAGATCAGCCGCCGACCCCGACCGACAGGAAACCGGGCATCGGGCCGTTCCAGCCATCGTCGGGACCATCATCCTCGTGCTGAGACGCACGGGTCGGCTTGCGGCCCGCATCCTTTTTCGCCTGATCGACCCGCTTTTCGGGGCGGCGCTCGTCATTGCTCTCCGCCTTCCGGCGGCTTCCGCGTTCCGAACGCGCGGATTTGCGCGGCTCACGCGGTTCACGCGCTTCGCGCTCCTCCGTATCGGCCTTCGCGCGCGATGCGCCCGCGCCCGTATCGTGGACCGGAATCTGATAGCCGGTCAGTTTCTGGATATTGTCGATCGCCTCGTCGTCGGACGCGGTGATCAGCGTGAACGCCCGGCCCTTTGCCCCGGCGCGCCCGGTGCGGCCGATGCGGTGGACATAATCGTCGGGATGCCAGGGTGCGTCGAAATTGAAGACGTGGCTGACGCCCTTCACGTCCAGCCCGCGCGCCGCGACGTCGGACGCGACCAGAATGTTGATCGTCCCCGCCTTGAAACGGTCGAGTTCGGCGATGCGGCTCGACTGGTCCATGTCGCCATGGATTTCCCCGGCCTTGTAACCGTGGCGCTGCAAGGACTTGGCGAGTTCGCGCACCGTCGTCTTGCGATTGCAGAAGATGATCGCGGTCGCCAGTTCCTCCGCCTCCAGCAGCCCGCGCAACGTATCGCGCTTGCCGCGTTCCGACGTCTTGACGACGAATTGTTCGATATTCTCGTTCCGGCTGGCGGGCCGGGCGACCTCGATCGTCTTCGGGTTCGACAGGAATTTGTCGGCCAGCTTCTTGATCGGCGGCGGCATCGTTGCCGAGAACAACAGGGTCTGCCGATTCGCGGGCAGCTTGGTGCAGATATTCTCGATGTCTGGGATGAAGCCCATGTCGAGCATCCGGTCGGCTTCGTCGATCACCAGCAGGTTGCAGCCGGTCAGCAATATCTTGCCGCGCTCGAACAGGTCCATCAGCCGGCCCGGCGTCGCGATCAGCACGTCGACGCCCCTTTCCAGAGCCTTCACCTGATCGCCCATCTGGACGCCGCCGATCAGCAGCGCCATCGACAGCTTGTGATACTTGCCGTATTTTTCAAAATTTTCCGCGACTTGCGCGGCGAGTTCGCGGGTCGGTTCCAGAATCAGCGACCGCGGCATCAGCGCGCGGGCCCGGCCATGGGCGAGGATGTCGATCATCGGCAGCACGAAGGAGGCGGTCTTGCCCGTGCCCGTCTGGGCGATGCCGATCATGTCGCGCATCATCAGCACCGACGGGATCGCCCCCGCCTGAATCGCGGTCGGCTCGTCATAACCGGCTTCGGTCACAGCGCGCAAAAGTTCGTCGGATAGGCCGAGGTCGGCAAATTTCATCAGATATCTTGTCCGGAAAAAGGTTGCAGCACCGCGTCCCACGCCACCCGGTACTTGCGCGGGCCTTTGGGCAAATAGCGACGAAAAGTCAAGGAATGGGGACGATTAATCCTCGTCGCGGGGCACGGGAACCATCAGGCGGAATTTTTCGACCTCGCACTTGGCGCCGGTGCGGGCATGGATCTGGTCCCGCCCTTCGCAAAGCTGGCCGTCCTTGCTGCCCTGCATGTAGAAACCGGCATAGAAATCGAGCGCCCGGCACCCGCGGTTGAGCTGCGCGCGCAGCCGCTGCTTCTGCCGCGTGATCAGATCGATGCTGTCGCGCTGGGCCGCCTGCATTCCCATGATGTTGCGCATCGACACGCATTTGGGGCCCTTTTTTTCTTTCCAGAACATGGGCGTTTCGCGCGGGCGCGCCTGCGGCGCGGCTTCGGCCGCGAAATTGTTGAGCGAGGACCGCTGCGCCGGCACGCGAATGATGATCTGGCGCTCGATCACGACCTGCCAGAAGGAGGGCGGGTCGGGCAACGGCGGCACCGCTACCGCGACGGGTTCCGGCGGCGCCCAGCTCATGTCGGCCGCATCGGCGGGCGCCGCGGCCGCGAACAACAGGTAAACGGCCGTCAGCACGATATTCCAGTCGCCTCTTCGTCTGTTCGACCGCCGGTCCGTTTCACAAGATGCTCCCGCATGCAACCCCGTCGAACGCCGGGGGGCGCTCTTTACCCGATCCACCCTTTACAGCGCGCGATTGAACATCAAATGAACTATGGTCACCGCCGCCCGGCGGCAAACGCCGATGCAATGAGCCGATGAAATGGAGTGAACCGGCATGACCGCCCCCCCCTCGCCAGCACTGCGCAAAGCCCTCGCCGACCTGCTGGGCGACAAGGGATATACCGAGGACGCGGCGGCCATGGCGCCGTGGCTGGTCGACTGGCGCGGCAAATATCATGGTGCCGCCGCGGCGATGCTGTCGCCCGCCGACACGGCCGAGGTGGCGGCAGCGGTGCGTCTTTGCGCGGCGGCGGGCGCGGCGATCGTGCCCCAGGGCGGCAACAGCGGCATGGTCGGCGGCGCGACCCCCGATGCCTCGGGCAACCAGTTGCTGCTCAGCCTGCGGCGCATGGACCATATCCGGGCAATCGATGCGGATGCCGAACTGGCGATCGTCGAAGCGGGCGTGATTCTTCAGAATTTCCACGATGCCGTGCTGGCGCGCGGAATGCGTTTCCCGCTGACCCTCGGCGGCAAGGGATCGGCGACCATCGGGGGGCTGGTATCGACCAACGCGGGCGGCACGCAGGTGCTGCGCCACGGCACGATGCGCGCGCTGGTCGCCGGCGTCGAAGCCGTGCTGCCCGACGGCAGCGTCTTCGACGGGCTGGCACCGCTGAAAAAGGACAATCGCGGCTATGACCTGCGGCACCTGTTCTGCGGCGCCGAAGGTACGCTGGGGATCGTCACCGCCGCCTGTCTGCGTCTGGTCCCCGCGGCGGCGGCGCGCTGCACCGCGTGGATCGGGCTCGCCTCGCCCGGCGACGCGCTGACGCTGCTGCGCCGCCTCGACACCGCGCTCGGCGACAGTCTGGAGGGGTTCGAGATATTGCCGCGCCGCGCGCTGGAGGCGGTCCTGCGCCACATTCCGCAAACGCGCGACCCGCTCGCCACCCCCAGCCCCTGGTATGCGCTGGTCGAACTGGCGGGCGATGATCCCGATCCTCTGCGCGAGGCATTGGAGGAACAGCTGGCCTCGGCGCATTCGGACGCGCTGATCGCGGACGCCGCGATCGCGAAGAACGACCATGAAAGCGAGGCGCTGTGGCGCCTGCGCGATTCCATTTCGGAGGCCGAACGCGCCGAGGGCCCGGCCCTGCAACATGACATCAGCGTGCCCGTCGAGCAGATGCCTGCCTTCATCGAAACCGATCCGGTCCGTCTCGCCGAGCAATTTCCCGGCATCCGCACCATGTCTTTCGGCCACCTCGGCGACGGCAATGTCCATCATCATGTGCAACCGCCCGAACGGGTCGATGGAACGGCCTGGCTGGTGCAGCATGGCGCCGCGGTCAGCCGTGCCGTCTATCGCCACGTTCTGGAACGCGGCGGATCGATCTCGGCCGAACATGGCATCGGTCAGATGAAGCGCGACATATTGGCCGAACTCGACAGTCCCGCCCGGCTCGCCGCGCTGCGCGGCGTGAAGGCCGGGCTCGATCCGCAGGGTATCTTCAATCCGGGAAAGCTGATCGCCTGACCGCCCGCCAGCCGTCGGCACGCGACGCCGATCGTCGCCATTCCGCTTGCACCGCGCGCTATAGGCCAATAAGGCGCGCCTTTGATCTTTTTGGCCGGGCTTCCCGGCTTCACCCAACCGGAGTTTCATCATGGCCACTGCGCCCGTTCCCACCGGCCTTCCCCTGTTCTACAAGGACCTGCTCCCGCTTTCGAGCGTCGATCACGCCGATTTCCATGCGCGCGCGCTCGATACGGCCGATTTTCTGGTCAACCAGCACGCCGTTCCGCTGACGTCGGACGAGTTCGTATCGGCCAGCCGTTTTTTCCCGATCGTCTTTTCGGCGGGCGACAATCCGGTTCCGCTGGCGCTGATGGGCCTGAACGAAGGCGTGAACACGTTCGTCGACGATGCCGGCAAGCTGATCAACCCCGTCTATGTCCCGGCCTATATCCGCCGCTATCCCTTCATGCTCGCCAAGCTCAATCCGAACAGCGACGAATTGTCGCTCTGCTTCGACCCGACGTCGGGCGCCGTGGGCAAGTTCGAAGAGGGCGATGCGCTGTTCAAGGACGGCCAGCCGACGGAGCCGGTGCAGGCGGTGCTCGAATTCTGCAAGAATTTCGAGGAAGCCGGGCAGCGCACCGGCCTGTTCGTCGAGGAGCTTCAGAAGGCGGGCCTGCTGATGGACGGCGAAGTGTCGATCCAGCCGGAGAACAGCGACAAGCCCTATATCTATCGCGGTTTCCAGATGGTCGACGAAAACAAGCTGCGCGAACTGCGCGGCGACGTGCTGCGCAAGATGATGCAGAACGGCATCCTCGGGCTGATCTTCGCCCATCTGTTTTCGTTGCAGTTGATGCGCGAAGTCTTCGCCGAGCAGGTAAAGGCCGGCAAGGTGCCGGAAATCAGCGAGGCTCCGACGCTCTAAGACGATAGGTCACGGCCACCGCCCCGAACGCGCCGCCGCCCGCGGCGCCCGCGTTTGCGACGGTGGCCATGGGTCTGCACGCGATCATCGCCACGCTGCTATGGCTCGCGCTGGCGGCGCGGCACATCCTGGCGGCATGGACGCGGCGGCTCGTCCACCAGGCGTCCGGACACGGCGGATCAATCCCTTCTGACTGCGGCGCTCCGCCGTCCGGTCAAAAGGTCAAAAATCGATCGCGATCCCTTTGAGTTCCCAATCGCCGTAGCGCACGGGATCGCGCCCGCCCGGCTGATCGGCGGCAGGGTCGATATGGATCGGCTCGGGTGCCGGCACGGGCGTGTTGGTCCACGCGGCGGGTGCCCGAACATGGGCCGGGCGCTTCGTCGCGCGCGGGGTGCCGCCGATTGTTGCGGCGTCGGTCTTTTCGGGGCGGTGGGGTTCAGGCATGATGCCGCGCAGAATAGGAACGGAAATGCCGCAAGCCAAGATGCTTCATCGCGAAACGCGCCATGGCTGATCGCCGCCGGAGCCGTCCGCGCCATGACAGCGCCGATCCGCCGGGCACCGCCCCCCGGCGCGCGGCCCTGCGCCTGATCGACGCGATCCTGCGGCGCGGCGACCCGCTCGACATCGCCGTTCACGCCGCGACACAGGGCATGACCGGCTCCGACCGCGCCTTTGCCGTCGCCATCGCGTCGGACACGCTGCGCTGGATGACCGATATCGACGCGCTGATCGACGGCGCGACCGAACAGATATTGCCGGAGGATGTAAAGGCGCGCGCGGTCCTGCGCATCGCGCTCGCGCAGTTGCTGGTGCTGAAAAGCCCCGCCCATGCGGTGGTCGCCACGGCATTGCCGCTGGTCGCGGGCGGCCCGCGCCGGCTGGTCCATGCGTTGCTGTCGCGCGCGCAGCAGGACGGCTGGCGGCTTCCCGAACGCGCAAGCCTGCCCCCCGCGACGACCGAACGCTGGACGGCGCAATGGGGCGCCGACATGGTCGCGGCCGCGTCATCCGCATGGAGCAAGCCGCCGCCGATCGACCTCAGCTTCGCGCGCGATCCCGAAGGAACGGCGTGGGACGACGCGCTGGCCCTTGCGCCGCGCCACCGGCGCCTGCCGCGCGGACTCGCCGTCGAACAGATGCCGGGGTATCGCGGCGGCGGCTGGTGGGTGCAGGACCTGGCCGCCACCCTGCCCGCGCGACTCGCGGGCGATGGCGACGGCCGCCATATCCTCGACCTGTGCGCCGCGCCGGGCGGCAAGACGATGCAACTGGCCGCCGCGGGGTGGCGGGTGACGGCGGTCGATGCCAGTGCGAAGCGGCTGGTCCGGCTGCGCCAGAATCTCGACCGCACCGGCCTGTCCGCCGACATCGTGCAGGCCGATATCCGGCAGTGGGAACCCGAAGCGCCCGCCGATGCCGTGCTGCTCGATGCGCCCTGTTCGGCGACCGGCATCTTTCGCCGCCACCCCGACGTGCTGCACCGGGTCGAACAGCGCGAGATCGCCGAAGCGGCGGCGCTGCAAACGGCGCTGCTCGCCCGCGCAGCGGCGTGGGTGAAGCCGGGCGGTCTGCTAATCTATGCCACCTGCTCGCTGGAGCGCGCGGAAGGCGAGGATCAGGTCCGGGCGTTTCTGGACCAGCGCGCCGACTGGACGGTGGCGCGCGTCGGCGCCGACGAACTGCCCGCCGGCATCCTGCCCGGCGCCGACGGCTTCGTGCGAACGCTGCCCGGGATTCTGGCCGACGCGGGCGGTCTCGACGGGTTTTTCATCGCACGGCTGCGCGCGCCGTCAGTCTGATCGCCGCGACAGGCGATAGAGCGCCAGTTCGCCATAATCCTTCGCAAGCTGGACCTTGCCGACATAGTCGCAATCGAAATCGCGCGCGGTCTCGAGCGCGAGCATCGCGGCCAGCGGCTGGGTGCAATAGACTTGCCCGACCAGCGTCACCGGCTCGATCCGGGCGGTGCGGGTGACTTCGGTCCCGTACCACAGTTCATTGCCGACGATCGGATCGATACCGCGATAGATCGGCCCGAAATGGATGCCCGTCCGCATTCCCGCCCGATGCCCGTCCAGCCCCAATCCCGGCGGCAGGATGTCGAGCCGCTGCTGCATCGCCAGCGCGATCCGCGCCGCCGTCGCGGGACTGTCGATCACCGCATAGACCGCATCGCCCCAGGTGTTGCGAAACAGCACCGCATCGCCGAAATCGTCAAGAATACGGCCGATCCCGCCCATCACCTCCTGCGCGAACACCGGCAATTCGGCCTCGCCCAATTTCGAAAAGCCCGCGAAATCGGCGAATAATATCGCATAAAGCCCCCGCCGCGTGCCGTGGGGCGGTTTCGGCGCGGGCGGAAAATCGAGCCGCCGGTCGAGCGCGACGACCGAAATCGCCAGCGTTTCGCCGCCGCTGTCCTGCCACAGCGCGACATCGGCATTGGTCCCGGCCAGCGCGCCGTCCGATCGCGCCGCGCCGCCCGGATCGACCACCGCCAACTGGATCGCCGCGCATTCCAGCTCGCGCGCGCGCAACCTGGCGAGCCCCATCGCGGTGTGCGAGCCGAGGATGAACTGGCAATCGTCGCTGACATAGCGGGCGGTGCTGGCGAAATGCACCATCGCGGCGCCGTCGCGGCACGCCCGATAGCGCGGCAGCCATGTCGCGCCGCCCGACAGCACCGATTGGGCGATGAAATCCTCCTCGGCAAAGGGCAGGACGATGGTCAGGTCGATGCCCCGCGCCAGCGCCGCTTCGGCGAACAATATGTCGGCCCCGCAAGCCAGCGGTCCGACCAGCGCCGACAGCGGCCGGGCGTCGATCGCGGCATCGATGGCGCGGATCGCATTCGCCTCGCCTTCGCCCCCGCCATCCGCGGCGGCGCGGAACATGCGCCCGCAATAGACGCCGACCGGCGGCGGGCGCAGCAGGTCGATCATCGCCGCCGCATGGCCCGCGTCGACCGCCCCCGCCTCCGCCAGCCGGCCGATCTGGCGGCACGTCGAGGCACGGTCGCCCGCCCGCGTCCCCGCCGATGCGGCGGCGATGCGGGCGTGCGCCAGCGCCTCGTCGCCGCGCCCCAGCAGCAGCAGCGCCTCGGCCAGCGTTGCCTCATCCCAGTAATTGCCGCCCGCCCCGCTCGCCGCGATCGGCGCGGCGAAAGTCGCGGCCCGCTCGCGTTCGCCCAGCATCGCATAGAGGCTCGCGGCATTGATCGCGGGGAAGGCCGCGCCGGACACCTGCCAGGCGTGATCATAGGCCGCCGCCGCACGGCGCAACGCCGCCTCGCGCCGTTCGCCCTGATGATCGAACGCCGCGTCCTTCCAGATGCGCCCGGCCAGCGCGAGGCTGTCGACGTCGCCGTCCTCGGCCAAGGCGAGTTGCTCATACAGGTGCATCGCGCCCAGGCTGTCGCCCGACGCCGCCAGCGCGCGCACCATCAGATAGCGCAGCCGGGGACTTTCCACTCCCGCCCGCCGCGCCGCTGCGGCGCAATCAAAGGCGCTCAGCGCATCCCCCTGCGCCAGACGATGCGCGACCTCGGCTTCGGCGGCGGCCGCATCCGGCGTCATGGCGCCGCCGCTTCCGCCGCCTTCAGGAAATCGACATTCGCCTTTTCGACCGGCGACAGGTCGACGGTGTCGCGCGCCGGACGATACCAGGCGAATTGTCCGAAATGGGACTGGAGCGTCGGATCGCGAAAGCGCAGGCCGCGCCGCGCGAAAATCTCGTTCCGCGCCAGGCGAAGCTGCTCCGCGGTCAGCCCGTCGATGTCGGCGGGGCCGAGCGCCCGCGTCGTGGAATCGGCGATGATCGCGCCCTCAGCCGGCGCCGCGTGCGGCGGCGTGCCCGGCGCGGTCGATGCCGCTTCGCCGCGTTCGACCAGACGGATATATTTGCGGAACATGAAGCCGGTCGTCCCGTCGGCCTTGCGCACCCGCCACCATGATCCCGGCTGGTCATAGGTCAGGAAGGTTTCGTCTTTCAGCACCTTGCCCACGATGGCGGCGGCGGTGCCCGGTTCCGACCGGATATTGGTAAAGCCGTCGGGATCGTCGATCACCGCGGCCAGCGTGAAGGCTTCATGCGCCGCCGGCACCGTCGCGGCAGGAGCCGCGTCACCCGCCGCAACCGCCGCCGCTGCCGGATCGGCCGCCGCATCCCCCCCGACGGGCGGCTGAAGCAGCTTCCACGCGAGCAGCGCGAGCGCCAGCACCGCGACGCCCAACAGCGCCCAGGGCAGCATCGACGGCTTGCGCGCCGCTTCGGGCCGTGCCGTATCGCGCACCGATGGCGCCGGCGGGGGCGATGCGAGCGGCGCCGGATCGGCCGCGCGCCCGCACAATTCCTCCAGGCTCATCAACACCTTGCGCCACCCGCGATGATCGGCCTCGCCGCGCCAGTCGCCAAGGTCGGCGAACTGGATCTGGTTGAACGGCAGCGGCGGCATCACATCGTCGATCGCGGTCTGGACCAGCTTTTTCTGGTTGCGCGCGACATCGGCCTCCGCGCGCACCCATTCCGACTGCGCCGAGGCGTGCGACCAGACGACGATCGCCGCCTTCGCGCTGCCGATCTTTTCGGTGATGACGTCGCCATAGGAACGATGCGGCGGCAGTTCGGCGTCCCACCACACCGCATAGCCCGCCGCCGTCACCGCCGCCGCCAGGTCGGCGACGCGCGCCTTGTCGTCGCGCGAATAGGAAATGAACACATCGACCATGGGCAGTCCCCTCGCCCCGGACGCTAGCGGTCCGGGGGTCGATTCGCCAGCCTTGGCCGCCCGCGCCTCAGAACACGGCGCGCGGCGCGTCTTCCTTCATCATCGCCTGCCGCACCATCGGGATCGGCGGACCGCCATAGGACAGGAATTCGTCGTGGAACGCCTTCCACTTCGTCCGGTCGCCCGCTCCCCCGTTTTTGGCTGTCCAATCGTCGCGCAGCTTGCGGATCATCAGCTTGCCGAGCGTATAGTTGAGGTAAAGCGGATCATAGGTGCCGCGCGCCGCCTGTTGCCGGGCGTTGCCCTCGTCCTGATAACATTGTTCCTTGAACAGCTTTTCGCTGTCCGCGACCGTCATCCCCTTGGTATGCAGCCCGATCGCCGACAGATAGCGGCAGTTGCGGAGCAGCGCGTTCGACAACTGGCCGATATGCGTTTCGGGATCGCCCTCGCCCAGCCCCGCGTCCCACATCATCTCCTCGGCATAATGCGCCCAGCCCTCGGCAAAGGCATAGCCGACGAACAGCTTGCCGAAGATGCTTGTCGCGCGGTTCGAATGCAGGAAATTGAGGAAATGGCCCGGCCATACCTCATGGACCGAGGTAAAGAGCAGGTCCTTCTTGCCCGGCACGAAATCGGCCTGCGTCTTCGCGTCCCACGCGGGGTCGGGCGGCGAGATGTAATAGACCGACGGCAGCCCTTTTTCATAGGGTCCGGGAATGTCGATATAGGCGCTGTTCTGCCGGTTGTAGGGCGGCGATTCCTCCACCTGGGCCTGTTCGGTGCCGGGGATCGTCACCAGATCCTTTTCGACCAGAAAGGCGCGCAGCGCGGGCAATTGCCGCCGCGCTTCCGCCACCGGGCCGTCGGCGGGCTTGTCGCTGCCCATCTTCTTCATGCAGTCGGCGATGGTCATGCCGGCGGCATAGGTCGCGCAGGCGGCTTTCAGGGCATCCTGATTGCGCTTGAGGTCGGCCTGGCCGATCCGTTCCAGCTCGTCGAGCGGCACGTCGACACCCTCGTTGGTCAGCAGCATCTTGGCGAATTTGTCGGCGCCCAGCGCAAAGCCGTCGGCCGTCCCCGGCTGCGACCCGACATAGGCGGCCAGATCCTTCATCGCCGCGGCCGCCTTGGCCGCCGCCGCATCGAATTGCGTCTGGAGCGCCTCGTCCTTCACCTCGGCAAAGGCCGCCTTCGCATCGCCGGTATAATAATCGGCAAAACCGCCGAAGCCCGCCGTTCCCAATTTGACGAAGGTCTGGGGCAGCGGCAGCTTCAGATTGGCCTTGATCTGCGCGGCGGCGGCCGGAACCCGCTCGGCATAGGCGATGAACGCCTTCATGCGCGTCGCCGGATCGGCATAGGGCCGCGCGATATAGACGTTGGGATCGAGGCCATAGACATAGAAGGCGGGATTCTTCTGCGCGAAATCGGTATCGCGCAGGAAAAACAGCTGCCCCTGCGCGACATGGACCAGATAATCGCGCTCGAACTTTTCGGCGTCGGTCATCTTGCCATCGAACGCCTTGGCATCGGCGATCGCCTTTTCCAGAAACGCCGCCTGCTTCTCCAGCCCTGCGGGCGACCAGTCGGGAAGCTGCCCGTCGAATTCATGCTTGCCCTGATAGACGGCGAAATTGGGATTGAGCGGGAAATAGCCCGCCAGGAAATTATCGCGAAAGGCGGTCCAGTTCGCCGCGCCGCCCCCGGCGGCGGACCCGTTGTCCGACGCGTTGCAGGCGGACAGAAGCAACAGGGACGCAGCCATCGCCGCGCCGCCGAAACGGGCAAATCCAGTCTTCATGTCAAAGTCTCCCTTACTCCCGCCCTGTCTGGCACGCGCCACAATCGTTCGCACGGGAAAATCGACAAACCGCAGGCGAATGCCCACTGGACAGCCGGTGAAAGAGGATTAGGGCGGATCGCAATGGCGACACTTCCCCCGACCGACATCGACGAACCCGCGTTGCCCGAACGCGCGCCGCGCGCGCCCTCGCCGCTCAGCTTCGTCGATTATCGCTATTTCTGGTTCGCGCGCTTCACCGCGGTGATGGCAACGATGGCGATGGTCGTGGTCATCGGTTATCAGCTCTACGACACCGCGCGCACCGATTATGGCATGTCGATCCGCGAGGCGTCGTTCCAGCTCGGCCTGCTCGGTCTCGTCCAGTTCGTCCCGCTCGCCATCCTGACGCCGGTCGCGGGCTGGGTCGCCGACCGCTTCGAACGGCGCAGCGTCGCGATCTTCGCCAATCTGATCGACCTGCTGGTCGCCAGCGCGCTCGGCTGGTTCACCTGGACCGACGGGCTGACGCTGCCGCTGCTGTTCGCGCTCGCCGCGCTGCACGGCGTCGCGCGCGTCTTCGTCGGCCCGGCGATGAGCGCGATCGCGCCGAACATCGTGCCCCCCGCCGTGCTGCCGCGGGCGATCGCGATGAGCAGCATCGCCTGGCAATCGGCGTCGGTCATCGGCCCGGCGGCGGGCGGATTGATCTACGCCGTCCATCCGACGTCGGTCTACAGTTTCGCCGCGCTCCTGCTGGCGTTGTCGGCCTTCACGATCAGCCGGGTAAAGCCGGTGATGCCGCCCGCGTCCGAAGGGCGCCGCCACCCGCTGCGCGAAATGGCCGACGGATTGCAGTTCACCTGGCGCGAACGCTTCCTGCTGGGCACGATCACGCTCGACCTGTTCGCGGTGATCCTTTCGGGCGCCACCGCCCTGCTGCCCGTCTATGCCCGCGACATTCTGCATACCGGGTCGGAGGGATTGGGATTCCTGCGCGCCGCACCGGCGGTCGGCGCCGCGGTGGTCGCGCTGGGCCTGGCCTTTCGGCCGATCGAACAGAATGTCGGGGTCAAGATGCTGTGGGCCGTCGCGGTGTTCGGCGCTGTCACCGTCGGCTTCGGCCTGTCGACCAATTTCCTACTGTCGCTGGCCCTGCTCGTCATCATGGGCGCGGCCGACATGTTCTCGGTCTTCGTGCGCGGGACGCTGATCCAGCTCAACACCCCCGACCATATGCGCGGCCGCGTCAGCGCGGTATCGGGGCTCGCCATTTCGGCGTCGAACGAATTGGGAGAGATGCGCGCCGGATCGATGGCGGCGATGCTCGGCCCGATCAGCGCGGTCGTCGTCGGCGGCGTCGCCGCCATCGGCGTGACCGCCCTGTGGGCGTGGATCTTCCCCGAACTGCGGCGGGCACGCACCTTCAAGCCGCAATTCAAACAGGCGAACTGACGCAAAGACGAGCCGTCCGGCGGGCCGCCGGCCATTCGTCGCACGATGCTGTCCATTCGCCCCTTTGCTATTGTCAATTTATTTAGTTGAATTAAAACCGTCGCACCCGTCACCGCGGTTCCCCTTCCCATCCCTGTTGGAGAACCCCCATGTTCAATACGACTATCCGTCATAAAATCCTGACGATTCCCGGCCTTAACAATAGCGGCGCCACGCATTGGCAAAGCCTGTGGGAACATGGGCTTCCGGATTGCGAGCGAATCGAACTGGGCGATTGGGACGCGCCCGACCGTTTGGCCTGGGTCGACCGGATCGCCGCCGCGATCGAGGCCGAGGGCGACCCGGTGCTGATCGCCGCGCACAGCCTGGGCTGCCACGCCTTTGCCCATTGGTTCGCGACCGCCAGCAGCTTTTCGCGCGAACGGATCGCCGGGGCGCTGCTCGTCGCCCCGCCCGACCTGTCCGCGCTGCGCGGAAACGCCGCGGTCAAAGGCTTCGACACCCCGGTCGCCTTCGCCTCGCAAACGCCGATGATCGTCGTCGCCAGCGACAATGATCCCTATGCCAAGACGGCGCATGTGTGGCGGCTGTCGCGCCAGTGGGACGCACGCTTCGTCAACGCCGGGCCGTTCGGCCATATCAACGCGGACTCGGGCATCGCCGACTGGCCTTATGGACAGTATCTGCTCGCCTCGTTACAACCCGCGCCGGCACCGTCGCTCGCGGATGAGGGCGTCTGGCTCCGCGCCGGAAGCTGGCCCAATCGTGTCCGCCGCGACCCGCGGTTCGAATATAAGGAAAGAACGCACCGACCATGAAAGCCAACTCGATTCTCGAAACCATCGGCAACACGCCGCACATCCGCGTGTCCAAGCTGTTTCCCGACGCCGAAGTCTGGGTGAAGTCGGAACGCAGCAACCCCGGTGGTTCGATCAAGGATCGCATCGGACTGGCGATGATCGAGGCGGCCGAACGCGACGGCAGCCTGAAGCCCGGCGGCACCATCGTCGAGCCGACGTCGGGCAACACCGGCATCGGCCTGGCGATGGCGGCGGCGGTCAAGGGCTATAAGCTGATCCTGGTCATGCCCGAAAGCATGTCGCTGGAACGCCGCCGGCTGATGCTCGCCTATGGCGCGACCTTCGACCTGACGCCGCGCGAAAAGGGCATGAAGGGCGCGATCGAGCGTGCGATCGAATTGGTCGAAACGACGCCCGGCGCCTGGATGCCCCAACAGTTTGAAAATGAGGCGAATATCGACGTCCATGTCCGCACGACGGGCCCGGAAATCCTCGCCGATTTCAAGGATACGCCGATCGACGTGCTGATTACCGGCGTCGGCACCGGCGGCCATATCACCGGCACGGCACAGTTTCTGAAGGACCATTGGCCCAATCTGAAAGTCTATGCGGTCGAGCCCGAGGCATCGCCCGTCATTTCGGGCGGCCAACCCGCGCCGCACCCGATTCAGGGCATCGGCGCCGGCTTCATCCCGCGCAACCTGCACACCGACCTGCTCGACGGCGTGATCAAGGTCGATGCCGCCGACGCCAAGCTGTGGGCGCGCCGCGCCGCGACCGAGGAAGGCATGCTCGTCGGCATTTCGTCGGGCGCGACGCTGGCCGCGATCGAGCAGAAACTGGCGGACCTGCCCCCGGGCAGCCGCGTGCTCGGCTTCAACTACGACACCGGCGAACGCTATCTGTCGGTTCCCGACTTCCTGCCGGAAATCTGACCAACACCGATGCGCGCTGACGGCGAACAGGCAGTATCGCTGCGGCGCGACTGGACGGGCTGGCTGTTCGTCCTGCTGTCGTTCGCGGCGATCGCCGCCGTCCTCTATGTCAGCGGGCACACCGAAGCCGGGAAGCACGGGCACCGCCCCCATCCCGTGGCGCCGCCCCCGGACGTCGTGCCGGACGTCGCCCCGGTCGAACTCGCGCCCGTCACCGAAGACGACGCGCGCACGGAAAATGCGGAAATTCCGCTGGTGACCAAGGGCTTCGTCGCCGCGCGCCCCTTCCTCTACGCCGGCAGCGGCGATTCCCGCGCCCGCGCGCGCGACTGCCTCGCGGCGGCGATGATCTATGAAGCGGGCGACGACGCCAGGGGGCAACAGGCGGTGGGCCAGGTGGTCATCAACCGCGCGCGCCATCCCGCCTTTCCCAAATCGATCTGCGGCGTCGTGTTTCAGGGGTCGGACCGCGTCACCGGCTGCCAGTTCACCTTCACCTGCGACGGCGCGCTCAACCGCCGCTATTCCGCCGCCGCCTGGGCACGGGCCCAGGCGAATGCCGACAGGATGCTGTCGGGCACGACCTATCCGCCCGTCGGCCTCGCCACCCATTATCATACCGACTGGGTGCGCCCCTATTGGAGCGACAGCCTGGAAAAGATCGCCATCGTCGATACGCATCTGTTCTTCCGCTGGCCGGGCTTCTGGGGGACGCCGGGTGCGTTCCGCGGCGCGGTGTCCGGCGCCGACGGCGCGGTCGCGAAAATGGCGGCGCTGTCGCCGCTGCACGCGGTCGCGCTCGGCGTTCCGGTCGAGGCGGCGGGGGTCGATGCCAACGCCGCGGTCGGCGAAGCGCGCGTCGTCGCCGGGGCGGGCGAGGCCGCGGGCCGCGACACCATCTATGTCGCGCTCGACCGCCGCGCCGCGCCCGAAAGCTTCGTGACCACGGCTCTGCGGCTCTGCGGCGACAAGCCCTATTGCAAGTTCATGGGCTGGACCAACCCGGTGCTGAAGCCCGACAGCGATGCGATGAACGACATGCAGCGTTCGGCCATGACCTTTTCCTACCTGCGCGACGACAAGGCGGGATTCGAAAAAGCGTTGTGGAATTGCAGCGAGTATAAGCGCGACGATGCGCGCCAGTGCATGAAGCGATAACGACGCGCTGAGGCGCGGCGGATTGAGTCCGGGGTGACGATGGGGGACAGGTCCTCAATCGGTCGCAATCCTCCCTGCGGCGAAGCCGTGGGGAGGGGGACCGCGCCCGCAGGGCGTGGTGGAGGGGCTGCGGCGGCAGCGCCATCGCCCCGCCATCAGCGCGTCGCGCTGCCACCTCCCCATCGCTGCGCGACAGGGAGGATATACATCCCCGCATCGGCCGTTTCGTAACGCTCCTTCCTTCCATTCGTATCGATCGAACGGGATAGGAAGGGCTATTTTCGGCCGTTTCCTATCCTTCGTCATTCCGGACTTGATCCGGAATCCACCGCAGCGCCGCGGTCATGGCCCCCGGATCACGTCCGGGGTGACGATGCCATAAACGTCCGCAATCGGTCGAAACCGACCTGTCCGGCCGCACCCGGCCTTGCGCCCTACGCCCCCGGACGGATCAGATATTTCTCGCCCGTGCGCTTGGCGTTATAGGCATGGGCCGTGTCCAGGTTCAGCGCATCGGTCAGCGAAATTTCATGGCTGTAATGGCTCTTGAACGTGGTCGTCAGTTCATCGACGACGCGCTGGCGCATCCGGCCGACGACCTCCATCCCCGCCTTCGCCATGAAGGGGGTCAGCAGGAAGCCGCCCAGGCCCCAGGTCAGCCCGAAGCTGCGGTTCAGGACGGTCGGCCCCGTATCGAGCCCGCCATAGATATAGACCTGCTTATAGGTATCCGAGCCATAGCGGCTGTAGGTCGTCATGCGCTTGACCGCCGCGACCTCCATCGCCGACAATATCTGCCCCGCCAGCTTGCCGCCGCCGATCGCGTCGAAGCCCAGCGTGGCGCCGGTTTCGGTGATCGCGGCGACCAGCCTGTCCTGAAAATCATCCGCGCTGCTATCGACGATATGCTGCGCGCCGATGCCTTTCAGTATCGCGACCTGCGCCTCGCTGCGCACGATGTTGACGAGCGGAATGCCGTCCTTGGCACAGATCTTGACCAGCATCTGCCCGAGGTTCGACGCCGCAGCAGTGTGGACGATCGCGCTGTGATTTTCCATCCGCATCGTCTCGGTAAAGGCCAGGCTGGTCAGCGGATTGACGAAGCAGGAGGCGCCGTCCGCGGGGTCGGTGCCTTCGGGCAGCGGCATCGTCATCTGGACGGGCAGGCAGCGATATTCGGCATACATCTCGCCGCCGAGCAGGGCGACGGTCTTGCCGAGCAGCGCCTGCGCCTCGGGCGAATCGCCGGCCTTCACGACCAACCCGCAACCTTCGTTGCCGATCGCCAGCGCGTCGCCGATCCGGCCGCCCATCGCGCGCATCCCCGGCGGGGGAACGTCGGCGGTGATCATCGGCAACCCGTCGCGCTCTCCCGCCCGCGCCGTCGTCATGTCGGCGCCGCCGAAGAGCAGGCCAAGATCGGACGGGTTGATCGGGGTCGCCAGCACCTTCACCAGCACCTCGTGCGGCTTCGGCGCGGGCATCGGACGCCGTTCGAAATAAACCTCGAGCTGCCCCTCGGGCTTCACCAGCGTCAGCATGACGAGGTTGGTTGCGGGCAGGTCGGTCATCGGGCTTCTCCCATTGTCGGTTTTTCGATGCAACGGACCTAGGGTGCCGCCGGGCGGCTGGCAATGCCCTGCCCGTCAGTCGGGGGAATATTCCGCCGCGAGCCGCAATATCGTGTCCGCCAGTTCCGCCCGGCAGACGAGCAGGTCGGGCAGATACGGGTTGGCGCGATTATAGACGAGCGGCGAACCGTCGACGCGGCTGACGTGCAACCCGGCCGCCGCCGCCACCGCCGCGGGCGCGCAATTGTCCCATTCATATTGCCCGCCGGTGTGGAGGTAGATGTCGGCCTCGCCGCGCACCACCGCCATCGCCTTCGCCCCCGCCGATCCCATGGCGAGCAATTCGGCACCCATTTTTTCGGCGACGAACACCGCTTCGGCGGCGGGCCGGGTCCGGCTGACGAGCATTTTCAGCGGGCTGTTCGCGGGTTCGAGCGGCTTCGGCGATCCCGATGTCAGCGTCAGGCCCAGCCCGGGCAGCGCCACCGCTCCGACGGTCGGCACCCCGTCCACCGCCAGCGCGACATGCACAGCCCAGTCGCGCCGACCTTCGCTATATTCGCGCGTGCCGTCCAGCGGATCGACGATCCAGGCGCGGCGGCTGTCGCAGCGCGCGACATTGTCCTTTTCCTCTTCGGACAGGATCGCGTCGGCGGGGCGCGCGGCGCGCAGTTCGCGCATCAACATCGCGTTGGCGCGCGCGTCGCCCGCCTGCCCCAGCGCCTTGCCGGTCAAGGCGCCCGACGCCTGCAGGTCGAGCAGGATCAGGCCCGCTGCCGCCGCGAGCCGTTCGGCCAGTTGATCGTCGCTTTCCGCCACGGCCAGGTCTAACCCAACAGACGGTCGACGATCAGGTCGGCGGCCTCTTCGGGCGTCATCGCGGTCGTGTCGATGCGGATTTCCGGATTCTCCGGCGCCTCATAGGGGCTGTCGATGCCAGTGAAATTCTTGAGCTGGCCGCTGCGGGCCTTTTTATACAGGCCCTTCACGTCGCGCCGCTCGGCCTCGGCGAGCGGCGTGTCGATGAAGATTTCGAGGAACTCGCCTTGCGCCAGCATCGCGCGCACCATCTCCCGCTCCGCCCGGAACGGCGAGATGAAGGCGGTGATGACGATCAGGCCGGCATCGGTCATCAGCTTCGCGACCTCGCCGACGCGGCGGATATTTTCGATCCGGTCCGCCTCGGTAAAGCCCAGATCCTTGTTGAGCCCGTGGCGGACATTGTCGCCGTCGAGCAGGAAGCTGTGGCGGTTCATCCGGTGCAGCTTCTTTTCGACCAGATTGGCGATCGTCGACTTGCCCGATCCCGACAGGCCGGTGAACCACAGCAGCGCGGGCTTCTGGTTCTTGAGGTCCGATCGCATGTCGCGGTTGATGTCGGTCGCCTGCCAATGGACATTCTGCGCGCGGCGCAGGCTGAAATGCAGCATGCCCGCCGCGACGGTCGCATTGGTCAGCTTGTCGATCAGGATGAAGCCGCCCAGGCCATGATTGTCGGCATAGGCTTCAAAGGTGATCGGCTTGTCGGTCGACACTTCGACGACGCCGATGCCGTTGAGGTCCAGCGTCTTGGCCGCCAGATGGTCGAGCGTGTTGACGTTGATCTCATATTTCGGGGCCTGCACCGTCGCCGACACGCTTTGCGTCGCCAGCTTCAGCCAATAGGCGCGGCCGGGAATCATCGCCTCGTCGGCCATCCACACCAAAGTCGCCTCGAACTGGTCGGCGGCCTCGGGCGGGTCGTCAGCCGCCGCGATCACGTCGCCGCGCGAACAATCGACCTCATCGGCCAGCGTCAGCGTGACCGACTGGCCCGCGACCGCTTCATCAAGGTCGCCATCCAGCGTGACGATGCGATCGACGGTCGTCGTCTTGCCGCTGGGCAATATGCGCACCGTGTCGCCGGGCTTCACCGTCCCGCTCGCCAGCTGGCCGGCAAATCCGCGGAAATCCAGGTTCGGGCGATTGACCCATTGCACCGGCATGCGGAAGGGCCTGGCCTCGTCGGCGGCGCCGGAAACCTCGACATTTTCCAGATGCTCGATCAGCGCCGGTCCCTTGAACCAGGGCGTGTTGCCCGACAGCGCGGTGATATTGTCGCCCCGGAATCCCGAGATGGGGATCGCGGTGAAATGGGTGATGCCGATCTCGCTGGCAAAGGCGCGGTAGGCGAGCGTGATGCGGTCGAACACCGCCTTGTCATAACCGACCAGGTCCATCTTGTTCACCGCCAGCACGATGTGCCGGATGCCGAGCAGATGCGCGAGGAAGCTGTGCCGCCGCGTCTGCGTCAGCACCCCCTTGCGCGCGTCGATCAGGATGACGGCGAGATCGGCGGTCGAGGCGCCCGTCACCATGTTGCGCGTATATTGTTCGTGCCCCGGCGTATCGGCGACGATGAACTTGCGCTTCTCCGTCGTGAAAAAGCGGTACGCGACGTCGATCGTGATCCCCTGCTCGCGCTCGGCGGCAAGGCCGTCGACGAGCAGCGCGAAATCGATCGTCGACCGATCCGCAGGTGATGAAACGGAGCAAGGATTTCTGCTGATGCTGCTCGAGATAGGCCTCGATGTCCTCGGCGATCAGCGCGTCGGTGACGTAGATGGGGTCCGTCATCAGAAATACCCCTCCTGCTTCTTCTTCTCCATCGACGCATCGCCGCCATCCTTGTCGATGATGCGGCCCTGCCGTTCGCTGGTCGTGGTCAGCAGCATTTCCTGAATGACTTCGGAAAGCGTCGTCGCCTCGCTCTCGACCGCGCCGGTCAGCGGATAGCAGCCGAGCGTGCGGAAACGCACCGAGCGTTCGACCGGCACCTCGCCCTCCCTGAGCGGAAAACGATCGTCATCGACCATCAGCAACAGGCCGTCGCGTGTCACCGTCGGGCGCGGCGCGGCAAAGTACAACGGCACGATCGGGATATTCTCGCGCGCGATATATTGCCAGATGTCGAGCTCGGTCCAGTTCGAGATCGGGAAGACGCGGATGCTTTCGCCTTTCGCCTTGCGGGCGTTGTACAGGTTCCACAATTCGGGGCGCTGCTGCTTCGGGTCCCACCCGTGCGCCGCGGTGCGGAATGAAAAGATGCGCTCCTTCGCCCGGCTCTTCTCCTCGTCGCGTCGCGCGCCGCCGAACGCGACGTCGAAACCATGGAGGTCGAGCGCCTGCTTCAGCCCCTCGGTCTTCCACATGTCGGTGTGCAAGGGGCCATGGTCGAACGGGTTGATCCCGCGCGCCTTGGCCTCGGGATTCTGATAGACGATCAACTCCATGCCGCTTTCGGCGGCCATGCGATCGCGCAGTTCGTACATCGCGCGGAACTTCCACGTCGTGTCGACGTGCAGCAGCGGGAACGGCGGCGGCGAGGGATAGAAGGCCTTGCGCGCCAGATGCAGCATCACCGCGCTGTCCTTGCCCACGCTGTACAGCATCACGGGCTTGGCCGCGTCGGCCATCACTTCGCGCATGATATGGATGCTCTCGGCCTCCAGCCGGTCGAGATGGGTCAGCGTATCGGTCATGCCCCGCCCTTGCCGCCCCACCCCGCGACGGGCAAGCTGTATGGCCTTTCGGGGGGGCAAGCCAGACTTGAAAGGTCAGCCATCGACCCTCTCGCGCCGCCACTCCGCCGCGGCGCGGCAGATCGCCGGGATTGCGCGCGCCAGGCGCTGCGCGACCGCCGGCTGCCCCCGCCACGCCGGATCGACGAGCAGGCCCAGTTCGCGATGAAAATCATAGCCGGTCACCTTGATCGGCACGATCCCGTCGATCGCCAGCGATGCGGGCGCGGTGGTGATCCCGACCCCCGCCGCGACCATGCGGAGGCAGCGGTCGTCGCTGTCGCTGCGGAGCGCGAAGCGCGGCCGGACGCGGTGGCGGGTAAAGAAGCGGCTCGTCGCGTCGAGCAACTCGCACGACCGGCGCGCGATCATCGTTTCGGGCGCCAGTTCCTCCGGGCCGACCTCGCCCTGCGCCGCCAGCGGGTGGCCGGCGGCGACGAACATCACGAACGGCTCCTCATAGAGCGGGGTGGCGTCGGGCTCTCCCTCCCCCGGCCGCAGCGGCACGATGGCGATGTTGACGCGGCCGGCGTGCAGCGCGGCGCGCAATTCGGAATCGCTGCTTTCGCCGATCTCCAGCGCGAAGTCGCGCGCGAGGATCGCCGCAAAGGTCTGGAACAACGCCCCCGGCACCGATCGGATCGTGCCGAGCTTGAGCACCGGCCTGTCGCTCTCCTCGGCGCGGCCAAATCCATCGGCGGCGCGGAACCCCCGTTCCAGATCGCGCGCGATCGGCAGAAAGCGCCCGCCCGCTTCGGTCAGCCTGATCTGGCGGCGGCTGCGAATGAACAGCGGCGCGCCGACGATCCGTTCCAGGTCGGCGATCCCCGTCGACAGCGCCGGCTGGGTCACGCGGATATGCTGCGCCGCGCGCGTGAAGCTGCCCGCGTCCACGACGGCGAGGAACTGGCGGATGTGCGAACGCTTTATCATAAAATTTTCTTATGCTGAAACACATGAAGTTTCAATTTTCATATGTTCGAGCTTTCGGGCAGACAGGCACCATGTCCCGTCGCTGACCGAAGGCCATTCCATGCGCGCTACCCCCGATTTCGATTTCGCGCTCGGCGAAACCGCCGACATGATCCGCGAAACCACCGCCCGCTTCGCCGACGAGCAGATCGCTCCGCTCGCCGCGAAGGCCGATGCGCAGGACTGGTTCCCGCGCGACGAACTATGGACCGCGATGGGCGCGCTCGGGCTGCACGGCATCACGGTCGAGGAAGGCGATGGCGGCCTTGGCCTCGGCTATCTGGAGCATGTCCTCGCGGTCGAGGAAGTGAGCCGCGCCAGCGCCGCGATCGGCCTGTCCTATGGCGCGCACTCGAACCTCTGCGTCAACCAGATCCGCCGCTGGGGCAATGCCGACCAGAAGGCGAAATATCTGCCGAAGCTGATTTCGGGCGAGCATGTCGGCAGCCTGGCCATGTCGGAGGCGGGCGCCGGCAGCGACGTGGTGTCGATGAAGCTGAAGGCCGACAAGGTTCAGGGCGGTTATGTGCTGAACGGCACGAAATTCTGGATCACCAACGCCACCTGCGCCGACACGCTGGTCGTCTATGCCAAGACCAGTCCCGACGCGGGATCGCGCGGCATCACCGCCTTCCTGATCGAAAAGGATATGCCGGGCTTCAGCATCGGGCAAAAGATCGACAAGGTCGGCATGCGCGGTTCGCCGACCGCCGAACTGGTCTTCACCGATTGCGAAGTGTCCGCAGACCAGGTGATGGGGCCCGAAAATGGCGGCGTCGGCGTGCTGATGTCGGGGCTCGACTATGAACGCGTCGTGCTCGCGGGGCTTCAGCTCGGCATCATGCAGGCCTGCCTCGACACGGTCATCCCCTATGTCCGCGACCGCAGGCAGTTCGGCAAGCCGATCGGATCGTTCCAGCTGATGCAGGCCAAGGTCGCCGACATGTATGTCATGCTCCAGTCGGCCCGCTCCTATGTCTACAATGTCGCCAAGGCGTGCGACGCGGGCCAGACGACGCGCTTCGACGCGGCGGGCTGTATCCTGCTGGCCAGCGAGAATGCGGTGAAGGTCGCGGGCGAGGCGATCCAGGCGCTGGGCGGCGCGGGCTATACGAAGGACTGGCCGGTCGAACGCTACTGGCGCGACGCGAAGCTGCTCGACATCGGCGCGGGCACCAACGAAATCCGCCGGATGCTGATCGGCCGCGAACTGATCGGCGCCGGTGCGTGATCTGGCTGGGACTGTCGGCGGCCTTCATGGCGGCGACGGCGGTCATCCACGCCGTGCTGGGCGAGCGGCGGCTCGTGCGGCCGTTGATGGCGATTGATCAGGGCGTGATGGGCGTCGATCTGGCGCGCCGCGTGTTCCGGCTGGCCTGGCACGCCCTGTCGCTGCTGATGCTCGTATCGGCGGCATCGGTGGTCTGGCCGGGAACCCCGCGCGGACTGATCCTGCTGATCGGCGCGGCCTGGACGGCGACGGGCCTGTTCGATGCCCTTTACACGCGCGGCCGCCATATCGGCTGGCCGTTCCTGACCGCGTCAGGCGTCCTGGCCTTGATGGGGGCGGCATGAACCAGACGCTGCTCCACGCGCTGCAATATTATGGCGCGGCGGCGGCGACGATCGCCGCGCTGATCGTGTCGCTGAACCTGGGGCGGCGCTGCACCGGCTGGGCCTTCGTCATCTTCGTGACGAGCAGCATCGCCCTGATCGCATGGGGATTTCTGAAACCCGACAGCGAAGGCATCGGCTGGCAGAATGTCGCCCTGCTGGGCATCAATTGCGTCGGCGTATACCGCTACCTGATCATCAAGAGCGTCCCCGCGGCCCCGCCCGCGGCGTCCGGCGCCGAGGAGAAGAGTCCATGACCGCCCCCGTTCTTTCGACCAGCTACAATCCCGACGATCCCCAGTCCCAGGCGCGCGCCGCGCACAACCGTGCGCTGAACAAGGCGCTGCGGGACCGGGTCGCCCAGGCGGCGCTGGGCGGCAACGAAAAATCGCGCCAGCGACATAGCAGCCGCGGCAAGCTGCTGCCGCGCGAACGCGTCGAGCGGCTGCTCGACCCCGGCTCGCCCTTCCTGGAAATCGGCCAGCTCGCGGCGTCGGACATGTATGACGGCGATATTGCCGGCGCGGGCATGATCGCGGGGATCGGCCGCGTGTCGGGACGGCAGGCGATGATCGTGTGCAACGACGCGACGGTGAAGGGCGGCACCTATTATCCGATGACGGTGAAAAAGCATCTCCGCGCACAGGAGATTGCCGAGGCGAACCGCCTGCCCTGCATCTATCTGGTCGATTCGGGCGGCGCGAACCTGCCGCACCAGGCCGAGGTATTCCCCGACCGCGACCATTTCGGGCGCATCTTCTTCAACCAGGCGACCATGTCGGCGAAGCGCATTCCGCAGATTGCGTGCGTGATGGGCAGTTGCACCGCGGGCGGCGCTTACGTGCCCGCGATGAGCGACGAAACCGTCATCGTGCGGGGTCAGGGCACGATCTTCCTCGCCGGACCGCCGCTGGTGAAAGCGGCGACGGGCGAGGAAATCAGCGCGGAGGATCTGGGCGGCGGCGACCTGCACGCCCGGAAATCGGGCGTCGTCGATCATCTCGCCGAAAATGACGAACATGCGCTGACCATCGTCCGCGACATCGTGTCGCACCTCGGCGCCGATGAAGGCTTCCCGGTCGCGATGAAGGAACCGCGGCCGCCCAAATATGACCCCGACGAATTATACGGCATCATCCCCGACGACGTGCGCGCGCCCTATGACGTGCACGAGGTGATCGCCCGCATCGTCGACGGCAGCGAGTTTCACGAGTTCAAGGCCAATTACGGGACGTCGCTGGTGTGCGGCTTCGCGCATATCTGGGGCATTCCGGTCGCGATCCTCGCCAACAATGGCGTGTTGTTCAGCGAAAGCGCGGTCAAGGGCGCCCATTTCATCGAACTGGCGCAGCAGCGCCGCATCCCCCTGCTCTTCCTCCAGAATATTTCGGGCTTCATGGTCGGCGGCAAATATGAGGCCGAGGGGATCGCGAAACATGGCGCGAAGCTGGTCACCGCGGTCGCGACGGCGACGGTGCCGAAAATCACCGTGTTGATCGGCGGCAGCTTCGGTGCGGGCAATTACGGCATGTGCGGGCGCGCTTACAGCCCACGCTTCCTCTTCACCTGGCCCAATGCGCGGATCAGCGTGATGGGCGGCGAACAGGCGGCGAGCGTCCTCGCAACCGTCCACCGCGATGCCGACACATGGACGCCCGAGGAGGCCGAAGCCTTCAAGGCGCCGATCCGCCAGACATATGAGGATGAAGGCAATCCCTATTATGCCACGGCGCGCCTGTGGGACGATGGCATCATCGACCCCGCCCAGACGCGCGACGTGCTCGGGCTGGCCTTCGCCGCGACGCTGAACGCCCCGGTCGAGGACCGCGGCTTCGGCGTGTTCAGGATGTGAGGATGAGCTCGGCTGTTCTGTTCCTCCCCGGAACGGGGAGGTGGCGCCGCGAAGCGGTGACGGAGGGGTCGGGGCCTTTCCGAATAGCGGCAGCGTATGATCGATAAGTCCCGGCCCCTCCACCACCCTGCGGGCGGTCCCCCTCCCCGTTCCGGGGAGGAGTTGGGACGTGTGCAACATCGAACTGTCGGCGCTGACAGGAAGGTGGTGAAGCTGGCTCGAAAATTGCGTCGCGAGATGACTTTGCCGGAGAGGCTGTTGTGGCATGAATTGCGCGGAAGGCGGGCGGGATTAAAGTTTCGACGACAGTTTCCTGTTGTGAACTATGTCGCCGACTTCGCCTGCGTCGAACGTCGTCTGCTCATTGAGGTCGATGGACTAGCGCATGACTTAGCGGATCGCCCGGAACGAGACGTCCGGCGCGATCGTGTTTTGAACGAGAGAGGATGGCAGATCGTGCGAATAGCAGCGGTTGATGTTTTGAAGGACGCGGCAGCAGTAGCGCGATCCATAGCAGCTTTCGCCGCCAGCTTGCAGCCCCTCCACCATCCTGCGGATGGTCCCCCTCCCCGTGCCGGGGAGGATCCGGCATGATTACCTCCCTCCTCATCGCCAATCGCGGCGAAATCGCCTGCCGCATCATCCGCACCGCGCGCGCGATGGGCATCCGGACCGTCGCGGTCTATTCGGACGCCGACGCCAAGGCGCTGCATGTGCGCGAGGCCGACGAAGCCGTGCATATCGGGCCGTCGCCGGCGCGCGAATCCTATCTGATCGGTGAAAAGATCATCGCCGCCGCCAAGGCGACCGGGGCCGAGGCGGTCCATCCCGGCTATGGCTTCCTCTCCGAAAATGCCGAATTCGCGCAGGCGGTAACCGATGCCGGGCTCGTCTGGGTCGGGCCGAAGCCTTCGTCGATCACCGCGATGGGCCTGAAGGATGCCGCGAAAAAGCTGATGGCCGACGCCGGGGTGCCGGTGACGCCGGGCTATATGGGCGAAAATCAGGACCCCGCCTTCCTCGCCGAACAGGCGGGCGAGATCGGCTATCCCGTGCTCATCAAGGCGGTCGCGGGCGGCGGCGGCAAGGGAATGCGCAAGGTGG
>QFPJ01000082.1 GCA_003241685.1 Sphingopyxis macrogoltabida | reverse complement strand
AATTCGCGGCCAATGACGTGAAGCTGAAGGTGATCGGTGACTGGCGGGCGCTGGCGCCCGACGTGGTCGCGCTCATCGAAAATGCGCTCGACCGCACCGCGGGCAACAAGCGCACGACGCTGGCGGTCGCGCTGAACTATGGCGCGCAGGACGAACTGGTGCGCGCCGCCAACGCCGCAGCGGCCGACGGCGCGATCACGGCGGAGGCGATCGAGGCACGTCTCGACACCGCCGACATGCCGCCGCTCGACCTGCTCATCCGCACCTCGGGCGAGGTCCGGCTGTCGAACTTCCTGCTGTGGCAGTCGGCCTATGCCGAACTTTACTTTACCGACCGGCTGTGGCCGGATTTCACGCCCGCCGACCTCAAGGCGGCGCTCGATCATTTCGCGCGGCGCGAACGCCGCTATGGGGGGCTGTAGAAGCATGGCGTCGGGAAAATCGGACCTTTGGACCCGGATGGGATCGGCGATCGTGCTGTTCGCGATCGCGGGCACGGCGCTGTGGTTCGGCGGCATCGCCTTTGGCCTGCTGCTGCTCGTCGGCGGCGCGCTGGTGCTCGTCGAATGGCTGTCGCTGGTTCGCGGCATGACGCTGTCCGGGGCTGGGCGGGCGGCCTTCACGATCGTCGGGGCGATCCTGATTCTCGGCGCCATGGCCGGGCTGTGGTTCGTCCGCGATCATCTGGGCATGACGGCGGCCCTGTGGGTGTTCGGGATGGTGTGGGCGACCGATATCGGCGCCTATTTCGCGGGCCGCGCCTTTGGCGGCGCGCGCCTGGCGCCGAAAATCAGCCCATCGAAAACCTGGTCGGGGCTGTTCGGCGGCATGATCGCGGCGCTGATCGCCAGTGCGACGATCGGCGACCGCGCGGGCATCACCGGCGTGCCGCTGTGGATCGGCCTGTTCATGGGCCTCGCGGCGCAGCTCGGCGATCTGGGCGAAAGCTGGATGAAGCGCCGCGCGGGGGTCAAGGATTCGGGCCGGCTGATACCCGGTCATGGCGGCATCCTCGACCGCGTCGACGGGTTGCTGCCCGTCGCGCTGATCATCGGGCTGCTCGCGGCCGCCGGCCAGATCGCGGCGCGCGGCTGACATGACGCGCAGCCTCTCGCTCTTCGGCGCGACGGGATCGGTGGGGCGATCGACCCTCGACCTTGTCCGTCGCGACGGGGAGGGATGGCGCGTCTCGGTGCTGACCGCCAATTGCGATGTCGCCGAACTGGCGAAGCTGGCGCGCGAATTCCGGCCGGATATCGCCGTCATCGCCGACGAAAGCCGTCATGCCGACCTTCGCGACGCGCTCGCGGGCACCGGCATCGAAACCGCGGCGGGCGCGGCGGCGCTGGTCGATGCGGCACGTCGGCCGGCCGATCTGGTGATGGCGGCGATCGTCGGCACGGCGGGCCTTGCGCCGACGATGGCGGCGCTGGCGGCGGGGCGCAATGTCGCGCTGGCCAACAAGGAATCGCTGGTCTCCGCCGGCGAACTGATGACCGCGGCGGCGCGCGCTTCGGGGGCGACGATCCTGCCGGTGGACAGCGAGCATAATGCGATCTTTCAGTGCTTGGCCGGCGGGCGGATCGACGAGGTGCGCCGCATCATCCTGACCGCGAGCGGCGGCCCGTTCCGCACCATGAGCGCCGCGGACATGGCCGCCGTAACCCCGGAGCAGGCGGTCGCGCACCCCAATTGGTCGATGGGCGCGAAGATCAGCGTCGATTCGGCGACGATGATGAACAAGGGGCTCGAACTGATCGAGGCGCATCATCTGTTTCCCGTCGGGCTCGACCGCATCGAAATCCTGGTCCACCCGCAGTCGGTGATCCACAGTCTGGTCGAATATATCGACTGTTCGACGCTGGCGCAGCTCGGATCGCCCGACATGCGGATACCGATCGCCTCCGCGCTCGCCTGGCCGCGGCGCATGGCGACGCCCTGCGCGCCGCTCGATCTGGCCGCCATCGCGCGGCTCGACTTCGAGGCGCCCGACGAGGATCGCTTTCCCGCGACCGCGCTCTGCCGCGCCGCGATCGTCGAGGGTGGCGCCCGCCCGGCACAGCTCAACGCCGCGAACGAGGTGGCGGTCGCGGCCTTTCTGGCGGGGCGGATTTCCTTTCCCGCGATCATCGATACGGTGCGCGGCGTGATGGAGGCGGATGCCCCCGCCGTGCCGGCATCGCTTCAGGACATATTCAGCGTCGATGCCGCATCCCGCGCGGCTGCGCAGCATCTGGTGGACCAATACGAACATGCTTGAAGCCCCCGGTTTCCTGTTTACCGTCATCGCTTTCCTGCTCGTGCTGGGGCCGCTGGTCTTCGTGCACGAATATGGCCACTATATCGTCGGCCGCTGGTGCGGGGTGAAGGCGGACACCTTCTCGATCGGTTTCGGGCGCAAGATAGTGGGCTGGACCGACAGGCGCGGGACGGAATGGAAGATCGGCTGGTTGCCGCTGGGCGGTTATGTCCAGTTCGCGGGCGACCGCGACGCGGTCAGCCAGCCCGATGCGAATTGGCAGAAATTGCCCGATGCGGAACGCGCGCACAGCTTTCCGGCGCAGCCGGTGTGGAAGCGCGCGCTGATCGTCGCGGCGGGACCGATCACCAACTTCCTGTTCGCGATCCTGATCCTGGCGGGCTTTGCCTGGGCCAGCGGCGTTCCGACCAACCCGCCCGTCGCGGGGACCGTGCTGGCGGGATCGGCGGCCGAAGCGGCGGGGATTCGGGCCGGCGACCGCATCGTGTCGATCGACGGTCGTCCGATGCAGGTCTTCATGGACATACCTATGACGGTCGCGCATCGGCCCGGCGAGGCGATGGACGTGCGCGTCGCGCGCGACGGCGGCGAACGGACGGTCCGGCTGACCCCGCGTCTGGTCAAGGAAAAGGACCGGTTCGGCAATGATTTCGAACGCGCCCTGATCGGCATTTCACCGGGCCCGGTCGCGTTCGAAAAAGTGTCGTTGCTGGAGGCGCCCGTCGTCGCGATGCGCCAGACGGGCCAGATCGTCCGCCAGACGTGGGAGGTGCTGGGCCAGCTTCTCACCGGCAACCGCTCGGTCAAGGATTTGAGCGGCCCGCTCAAGATCGCGAAGGTGTCGGGCGAGGCGGCCAGTATGGGCGTCGCCTCGCTGATCTTCCTGGCGGCGCTGATCTCCATCAATCTGGGGTTCATCAACCTGTTGCCATTGCCCATGCTCGATGGCGGACACCTGCTTTTCTACGCTTATGAGGCCGTCCGGCGCCGTCCCGCGCCGCCGCAGGCGCAGGAATGGGCGTTTCGCTTCGGCTTTGCCGCAGTGGTGACGTTGATGCTGGTCGTGACTTTCAACGATTTGGGCTCAATTGGCGTGTGGGACCGGATCGCGCGCTTGATTGGTTAGCCGGACTGGTGCAGGAGAGCGCGCCAACCTGCGGGCAAGCGGGTTCGTCGCTTTTGGGTTATTTTTGCGGGATGAACAGCGTGGTTTCACACAAATTCTCGGCGCGGACGCAGCTGTCGGCCTTCCTTATGGCGGGAACGATGCTGGCATGGCCCGCCGCACCGCTGATGGCGCAGCAGGTCGCGCCGCCGGTCGTGCCGGCTCCCTCGGTGGAGGCGCAGCCGACCGCGTCGACGGTGAAGTCGATCACGATCACCGGCAACCAGCGGCTCGAAGCGCAGACGATCCTGTCCTATCTGCGGCTGCGCGTCGGTCAGACCTATGACCGCGCGACGCTCGACCAGGCGCTGAAGGACCTCGCGGCGACCGAATTGTTCCGCGATTATCAGATTACCGACAATGATGGCGCGCTGACCAT
>QFPJ01000081.1 GCA_003241685.1 Sphingopyxis macrogoltabida | reverse complement strand
GCTGACATCGACGAACACCGATCCGTCGACATTGATCGGGCGGCTGGCGGTAAGGTCGAACCCGCGCGTTGCATCGAGCGGAACGCCCGTGATCGTGGCGGTGATCTGGCTGAAGGAGATTCCACCCCCGCTCTCGGTCCCGGTGTCGCTGATTTCGATCCGGCCCGCGAACTGCGCCGAGCCAGTGCCGCTCGATGTCGCGTTGAACCCGGCGAATTCGATTTCGCCAGCGCCCGTCGTCTCCGAATCCGTCAGCGCGACGGAGATGAGGCCACCCGTGCCTGCTCCGGGCGTAGCGCCGGCGCCGCCGATGCCGGTGGTGGAGAGCGTGCTGTTGTCGATGGTGACGAAGCCGCCTTCGGAGGCGACCCGGATCGTGCCGCCCGTGCCGGCGCCACCTGCGCCCGCGGTCGTGCCGCCGCCGCCGGCACCGCCGGTGCCGTTCGCTTCGATATCGAGGCCGCCATTGCCGTCATCGACGATCGTGATCGATGCGCCGTCGCTCGCCGTCAGCGTGAGGCCACCGCCCGTGCCGGTGCCGCCGACACCGCCCGTGCCGCCTTCGCCGCCGCCCTGGCCGCCATCGCCGCCGACCGCGTTGAACTGCGCCGTCAGGCCATCGATCGAATAGGAGCCGCCCGCACCGCTGACCGCGAGGCTGAGCGTTCCGCCGGTCGCGTCGCCACCGGCGCCACCAATGCCGCCGCTCGAATTGACGAAACCGCCGTCGCCCGCGATCGCCTGGTTCGATATGGTGATGCCGTCGATATCAAGTTCGAGATTGTCGGCGAACAGCGTGATCGTGCCGCCGAGCGCATCGCCGCCGTCGCCGCCATTATCGCCGTCCGCGCCATCATTGCCGAAGCCGTCTGCGATGAGCGAGATGCTCGACGTCTGCGCCGAGGCGTCGACGCTGCCGAACGCCACCGATCCGCCGAAGCCGCCGCCGCCCGCACCGCCGGTACCGTCGTTGGACGAGGTCGTGTTGCCCGATCCGCCCTGGCCCGTCGCATCGGCGAGCAGTGCGCCCAGATCGACACCGCCGCTGCCGCCCGCCGCGATGGTGATCGCGCCACCGCGGCCGTCGCCGCCGTCACCGCCGGAAAGGCCCGAAACCTCGTTGCCGCCGATACCGCCGGTGGCGCCGTCGCCCGTTGCGGTGAAGGTCGTGCTGCCCAGATTGATCGATGCGTTGCCGCCCGATGTGTAATCGATGATGCCGCCCGTGCCGTCGCCACCGTCGCCGCCGCTCGCCGCCGCGGCGAACGACGCACGCGTGCCCTGGCCGCCGAGACCGGCGGCGTTCGCGGTCAGGCTGGTCGCGCTGAAGGCGCCAGCCGTGAAATCGATCGTGATCGTGCCCGCGGTCGCATCGCCGCCTGCCTCGACGATATCGCTGCCGAGGCTGCTGGCAACCCGGCCGCCGCCGGTGGCGCTCGCATCGAGCAGGATGGTCGCCGCGGAAATGCCCGCCGACTCCGAGGTTCCGGTGCCACTGGAGATGAGGTTGATCTCGCCGCCCGTGGCGTTGCCGAAATCGCCGCCCGCGCTGTCGCCGCCGGTGGCAGCTGCCGTCAGCGTCAGGCCATTCGCGATGGAAACCTGGCTGTCGCGCGCCTCGACCGTCGCCGTGCCGCCAACGCCTGCGCCGGTGTCCGCGAAGGTGCCGTAGCCGGTGTCGACCGGCTCACCGCCCGTGCCGACCGCCGAGACCAGCAGCGCATCGGCAACGAAGCTGGAGCCGCCATCGCCCGCCGCATTCTCACGCAGCAGCAGCGTGGAGGCGCCGCCCGTGCCCGCCCCGCCGACGCCGTCCTCGCCGGGCGTCCCGCCGATGCCTGCGCTCACGATCTGGAAGGTGAGGCCGGAGCT
This sequence comes from Sphingopyxis macrogoltabida, assembly GCA_003241685.1. Taxonomy (GTDB): domain Bacteria; phylum Pseudomonadota; class Alphaproteobacteria; order Sphingomonadales; family Sphingomonadaceae; genus Sphingopyxis; species Sphingopyxis macrogoltabida_A. The sequence goes on along the minus strand of QFPJ01000081.1, from coordinate 2,067 downwards.
GACCGACAGCGTGCTGGACGCAAGCTCGACAAGCGAAATGCCGCCGGCGCCGTTGCCCGCATTGGCGCCATCGCCGCCGAAGCCGCTCGAATTGACAAGCGCGCCAAGGCCGTCGGTGTTGATCGTCAGATCGCCGTTGGTGATCAGCAGCGATGCCGTGCCGCCGGTGCCGTTGCCCGCCTGCGCGTCTCCCTGGCCGCCTACGCCGAGTGCCGAAATTTCAAGGCCGTTGTCGAGCGTGACGCTCGAATTTTCGATGATCAGGCTTGCCGTGCCGCCGGTGCCGTCATTGCCGATGCCGTCGCTAAAGCTTGCGCCCTCGCCCTCGGCGAAAATCTGCAGCGTGTTGCCGTTGAGATCGAGCGACGAGCCGTCGCGCACCGCCAGCGTCGCGATACCGCCGGTGGCGCTGCCCGCATTGCCGTCACTCGAGAGGCCGGCCGACGCATCAAGGTTGAGATCGATCGTCGCGGTCAGCGACGATGCTTGTTCGAGCGAAATGCTGGCTGTGCCGCCGAGCGACAGGCCGGCATTGACCGCAAAGTTCGCGCCGCCGCCGATGCCGGTCGAATAGACATTGACGTCGCCCGCGGTGAGCGTCGCGTTGGCGAGCCCCAGCGTCGCGGTGCCGCCCTGGGCGATGCCGCTTTGCCCTTCATTCGCTTGCGTATCCCCGGCGCCGCTGCTGCCGCCGACGGCAGAGGTGTCAACGAAGAGCTGATCGACGCTCAGATCGCCATCGACCAGCGAGAAGGTCGCTGTGCCGCCAGTGGCACCACCACCCGCGCCGCCGATACCGCCCGAATTCACGCTGCCGCCGTCGCCGCCAGATGCCCGCGCCGAAACACTAATGGAGTCGAACCCGCGTGTTTCGCCGGTGCCACCAATGATGAGCGTTGCGGTACCAGCGCTCGCCTCGCCGCCTGCGCCACCATCGTTGCCGCCTGAGAAACCGCCCGCGCCGGAATCAGCGCTTGCGTTAACAAACAGCTGGCCGCTCAGTGAGCCATCCCCGAACGTGACAGTCGCTACGCCACCTACGGCATCGCCACTCGATCCGCCTGCCCCCCCGAAACCATAGCCGAAGTCGAATCCGCTGCCACCAAGTCCTCCGGATCCTGTTGCTAGCAGGGCAGTCGAATCAATATTGTAGACGCCCCCACCAGTGAAGCTCAGACCGATCTCACCACCGGAACCGCTACCTCCGCTGCTCGCGGTTTCTCCGGCGAATGTGCTGAACCCGCTGCCTCCAATGCCGCGCGCATCTACAAGAAATGTCTCAATGACGACATTGCCAGCGCTGACGTCGAAATTGACCGCCCCGCCCGAGCCACTGCCAGACGTACCCCCTCCGGGGCTAGTGGTGTTCGTTCCAACTTGCCCACCGGTTCCAGACGTGTCCAACACTAACATGCCGGCTTGTATTAGGCCTGAGTCTGGGCCTGAACCTGAGTTCAGTGCTGTGACGGTAATCGTTCCGCCGGTCCCAGCGCCTCCGATCGCTTCACTACCGGCTGCGCCTCCAAACCCGGAAGCGTCGACGTCCAGCGTCCCATTTCCTGGGATTCCAAAGCCGCTGCTAATCAGATTTCCATCATCGAGAGTGATTGTGACTGAGCCGCCGGTTCCGGCCCCACCAACAACGCCGTCTCCCGGTCCGGCTTGCCCACCGCCGCCGCTCGCTGCGATAGACGAGTTGTTGTCAAGTGTCAGGCTACCTGAAACTACTGATATCTGGACAGTCCCGCCTATGCCCGCACCACCTTGGGCGCTGCCTCCTCCTCCTCCTCCTCCCGCCAAGATTGAGGCTAACGGACTAAAAACGACATCCTCGTTCGCTATCGAAACGGTTATCGTACCACCCCGGCCAGTTCCTCCAACGCCGGTAACCAGATTCGACAGCGCTGTTGCGCGCGCAACGAGTCCGACCGATCCAGTTAGTGAAGTATCCGCAAGTTCGCCTATCGCAAACTCGACTGCTCCTCCTTGAGCATCGCCACCTGCCATAGTGCCCACAAACTTGTCGTTAGCCGTCGCCGATATACTCAGGTCGGAAGATATACTTGT
>QFPJ01000042.1 GCA_003241685.1 Sphingopyxis macrogoltabida | reverse complement strand
GAGCTTCCTGCGGACGTTGAGCGGTGCGATCGGCACCGCCGTCGCCACGACGGCATGGGACACCGAAACCCGCGTGTCGCGGTCCGAACTCGTGTCGCATATGAACGACACCGGCGGGGTCATGGACCGGATGCAGCAGGCGGGCCTGACGCTGGAACAGGCGCGCGCCGCGGTCGAACGGCTGGTCGATGTGCAGGCGGCGACGCTGGGCGTCCTGCATATCTTCCTGGCGGCGGGTGTGGTCTTCGTGATCGCCGCGATTGCGGTGTGGTGCGCGCCGCTGCCCAAGCGCGTGTCGATGGGCGCGTCGCATTAGGGTCGTTCAGGTCGCGAACAGCTGGTCCGGGTCGGCGAACGCCTTGAACTCCAGCGCATTTCCGGCGGGGTCGAGAAAGAACATCGTCGATTGCTCGCCCGGCTGCCCGGCAAAGCGGGTATGCGGTTCGACGACGAAGCGGGTGCCGTGCGCCTGCAACCGTTCGGCCAGCGCCCGCCAGTCGCCGGGTGACAATATGACCCCGAAATGCGGCACGGGCACATCGTGGCCGTCGACCGGATTATGGCCGGCAATCGCCCTTTTCCCGGCGACGCGGTGGGCGACGATCTGATGCCCATAGAGGTTGAAATCGATCCAATCGGTATCGCTGCGTCCCTCGCCGCAGCCGAGGACGGTGCCATAGAAATGGCGCGCGGCGTCCAGGTCGTCGACGGGAAAGGCGATATGAAAGGGCGTCAGCGCGGGCATGGCGCGACCCTGCCGGATCGCGCCGTCCAAATCCAGTCCTGCGCTTGGGCTTTGCCGCGCATCATGCTAGGCGCGCCGCCATGCTGACGATCAACGGCCTTACCGTGCGCCTCGGCGGGCGCACCATCCTCGACCGCGCGAGCGCGAGCCTGCCGGCCCGAAGCCGCACCGGCCTGATCGGCCGCAACGGCGCGGGCAAATCGACGCTGATGAAAGTGATGATCGGCAGTCTGGAGGCCGACGAGGGCGGCGTCGACATGCCGCGCAGGACGCGCATCGGCTATATCGCGCAGGAGGCGCCCAGCGGGACGGCAACGCCGTTCGAAACGGTTCTGGCCGCCGACACCGAACGCGCCGACCTGCTCGCGCGGTCGGAAAGCGAAACCGATCCCGACGCGCTGGGCGACATTCACGAACGGCTGATCGCGATCGACGCCTATACCGCGCCCGCGCGCGCCGCGCGCATCCTGATCGGCCTTGGCTTCGACGAAGATATGCAGGCACAATCGCTCGACAGCTTCTCGGGCGGGTGGAAGATGCGGGTCGCGCTGGCCGCGCTGCTCTTTTCCAATCCCGACCTGCTGCTGCTCGACGAACCGTCGAACCACCTCGACCTCGAAGCGACGATGTGGCTCGAAAGCTTCCTGCGCGGCTATCCGGGGCAGCTTGTCGTGATCAGCCACGAACGCGACCTGCTCAACAATGTTGTCGATCATATCCTGCATCTGGAAGGCGGCAAGGTGACGCTTTATGCGGGCGGTTATGACGCGTTCGAGCGCCAGCGCGCCGAACGCGCGGCACAGCTCGCGGCGGCGAAGGCGGCGCAGGATGCGCAGCGCGCCAAGCTTGCCGATTATGTCGCCCGCAACAGCGCCCGCGCCTCGACCGCCAAACAGGCGCAGTCGCGCGCCAAGCAGCTCGCGCGGATGCAGCCGATCGCCGCGATCACCGACGACCCCAGCCTCGTCTTCGATTTTCCGAGCCCCGGCGACGAGTTGAAGCCGCCGCTGATCACGCTCGATTTCGCCAGCGTCGGCTATGCGCCCGGCGATCCGGTGCTGCGCCGGCTCAATCTGCGGATCGATCCCGACGACCGGGTCGCGCTGCTCGGCCGCAACGGCAATGGCAAGACGACGCTGGCACGGCTGCTGGCGGCGCAACTGAAACCGGAAGAAGGCGGCATGGCGGTCGCGGGCAAGATGCGCGTCGGCTATTTCACCCAATATCAGGTCGAGGAACTCGACGGCGCCGACACGCCGCTGGGACATATGACCCGCGTCATGGCGGGCAAGACGCCCGGCGCGGTTCGGGCGCAGCTCGGCCGCTTCGGTTTTTCGGGGAACAGGGCGACGACCGAGGTCGGCAAGCTGTCGGGCGGCGAACGCGCGCGGCTGGCGCTGGCGCTGATCACGCGCGATGCGCCGCATTTGCTGATCCTCGACGAACCGACCAACCACCTCGACGTCGATGCGCGCGAGGCGCTGGTCCAGGCCCTGAACGGTTTCGACGGCGCGGTGCTGATCGTCAGCCACGATCGGCATATGCTCGAACTCACCGCCGACCGGCTCGTGCTGGTCGATGACGGGACGGCGCGCGAGTTCGACGGCAGCATGGACGATTATGTCGCCTTCATCCTTGGCAAATCGGCCGCCAATGACGACACCAGGGGTGCACCCGCCAGAACGAAGGATGCCAAGCTCGCGCGGCAGGAAGCCGCAAAAGCGCGCGAGGCGCAGGCGGCGCTCCGCAAGACGGCAAAGGATCATGAATCACGCGCCGCCAAACTTGCGCAGCAGATCAGCGCGATCGATCGCGCGATGTTCGACCCCGCCGGTGCAGAGCCCGCTCTGGCGAAGCTGACCATGGGCGATCTGTCGCAGCGGCGAGGCAAGCTGGCGGCTGAAATGGAAACGGTCGAGGCCGCGTGGATGGCGGCCCTGGAGGCCATTGAGGAAGCGGCGGCGTAGGCGGTCGTTTCACGCGAAGGCGCGAAGCAAGCAGTTCGGGCGGTCAGGCCCCATCTCCTTCCCCGCGACCGGGGGTGGAGCATTGACTCCCGCGCCCGGATCCGTCATATTAGTTTCAATTGAAACTATATGGGGATTTGACATGGCCGACCTGTTCGACAATCCGCTGGGCCTCGACGGCTTTGAATTCGTCGAATTCTCGGCGCCGGAAAAGGGCGTTCTCGAACCCGTTTTCACGGCCATGGGTTTCACCCGCGTCGCCCGTCATCGGTCGAAGGATGTCGACCTCTGGCGCCAGGGCGACATCAACCTGATCGCCAATTACGAACCCAAATCGCCCGCCGCCTATTTCGCGGCCGAACATGGTCCGTCGGCGTGCGGCATGGGCTGGCGCGTCCGCGATGCCGCCAAGGCCTATGCCGAAGCGGTCGAACGCGGCGCCGAGCCGGTCGAGGTTCGCACCGGGCCGATGGAATTGCGCCTGCCCGCGATCCGCGGCATCGGCGGGTCGATCATCTATCTGATCGACCGTTACGGCGACGACCTGTCGATCTATGACATCGATTTCGCTTATGAGGACGGCGTCGACCGCCATCCGGTCGGCGCTGGGCTGAAGGTCATCGATCACCTGACGCACAATGTCTATGGCGGCCGCATGGCGCATTGGGCCGCCTTTTACGAACGCATCGCGGGCTTCCGCGAAATCCGCTATTTCGACATCAAGGGCGAATATACCGGCCTGACGTCGAAGGCGATGACGGCGCCCGACGGCAAGATCCGCATTCCGCTGAACGAGGAAGGCGCCGGCGGCGGCGGGCAGATCGAGGAATATCTGCGCGCCTATAATGGCGAGGGCATCCAGCACATCGCCTTTGCCTGCGACGATCTTTATGCCGCATGGGACAAGCTGAAGGCGCTCGGAAATCCCTTCGCGCCGTCGCCGCCCGAAACCTATTATGAACTGCTCGCCGATCGCCTGCCCGGCCATGGCGAACCGCTCGACGCGCTGAAATCGCGCGGCATCCTGCTCGACGGTTCGACGCAGGAAGGCGATCCGCGCCTGCTGCTCCAGATTTTCGGACAGACCGTGATCGGCCCCGTCTTCTTTGAATTCATCCAGCGCAAAAAGGACGAAGGCTTCGGCGAAGGCAATTTCACCGCCCTGTTCAAGTCGATGGAACTCGACCAGATCCGTCGCGGTGCGCTGGAGGTCGAGAAGGAGCCCGCGGAATGACCAGTCCCATCAAATTGGGCGGCGTCCACCACGCCGCCTATCGCTGCCGCGATGCCAAGGAGACGGTCGAATGGTACGAGCGCATGCTCGGCATGGCCTACACGACCGCCTTCGCCGAGGATCATGTGCCGTCGACCGGCGCATATGATCCCTATATGCACGTCTTCCTCGACGCGGGGAACGGCAACATCCTCGCCTTTTTCGAGCTGCCGAATCAGCCCGACATGGGCCGTGACGAAAACACCCCGCAGTGGGTCCAGCATCTGGCGTTCAAGGTCGGCAGCTATGACGAGCTTGTCGCGGCAAAGGCCCATCTGGAAAGCGAGGGCGTCGATGTGCTCGGCCCGACGCACCACGGCATCTTCAAATCCATCTATTTCTTCGACCCCAACGGCCACCGCGTCGAACTGGCGTGCGACATCGGCACCGACGAACAATATGCCGAACTGAAACGCGTCGCGCCGCTGATGCTGGAGGAATGGAGCCAGACGAAGAAGGCCCCGCGCCATGCCGACTGGCTGCATATGGCGGCGAACGAATAATTCTGCCCACCGTCATATGGCTGGAGATTGCTTCGTCGCTGCGCTCCTCGCAATGACGGGTGAACTCAGTGCCGGAAATGCCGCATTCCGGTGAACAGCATCGCCAGCCCTGCGTCGTTCGCGGCCGCGACCACCTCGTCGTCGCGGATCGATCCGCCCGGCTGGATGACGCAGGTCGCGCCGGCCTCGACCGCGGCCAGCAGCCCGTCGGCAAAGGGGAAGAAAGCGTCGCTGGCGACCGCGCTGCCAACGGTGCGGGCTTCGGCCCAGCCGTGCGTTTCGGCCGCCTCGCGCGCCTTTGCGGCGGCGATGCGCGCGCTGTCGCGCCGGTTCATCTGCCCCGCGCCGATGCCCGCCGTCGCGCCGTCCCTGGCATAGACGATCGCGTTCGATTTCACATGCTTGGCGACGGTCCAGGCGAAGAGGGCGTCGGCCAGTTCTTCCTCGGTCGGCGCGCGATCGGTGACGGTTTTCAACGCGTCGCGGGTGATGCGACCATTGTCGCGGGCTTGCGCGAGCCAGCCGCCGGCGATCGTCTTCATCATCAGCCCCCCGCGCGCCGGATCGGGCAGATCGCCGGTCAGCAGCAGGCGCAGGTTCTTCTTCTTCGCAAACACCGCGCGCGCATCGGCGTCGGCGTCGGGAGCGCAGACGACCTCGGTGAAAATACCGCTGATCGCTTCCGCCGTCGCGCCGTCGAGCGGCCGGTTGACCGCGATGATGCCGCCGAATGCCGACACATCGTCGCATTTCAGCGCCGCGTCATAGGCTTCGGCGATCGTCGCGCCGCTGGCCACGCCGCACGGGTTGGCGTGCTTGACGATGACGCAGGTCGGACCGGCGTCGCGGAACTCCGCGACCAGTTCCAGCGCGGCATCGGCGTCGTTGATATTGTTGTAGGACAGCTCCTTGCCCTGCACCTGTTCGGCCTGTGCGATGCCGCGCGCGGCGGGGCCGGCGGGCAGGTAGAGCGCCGCTTTCTGGTGCGGATTCTCGCCATAGCGAAGCTCGCTCGCGAGCCGGGCGGTCAGCGGCAGCGTGTCGGGGAACAGCTTGCCCTGATCGGCGAAGGCGAACCAGCTTGCGATCATCCCGTCATAGGTCGCGGTATGCGCGAACGCCGTCGCGGCCAGCCGCTTGCGCAGCGCCAGCGTCGTCGCGCCGCCGTTGGCGTCCATTTCCGCGATCACCGCCGCATAATCCTCCGGCTCGGTGACGATGCCGACGAAGGCGTGGTTTTTGGCTGCCGAGCGCACCATCGCCGGGCCGCCGATGTCGATATTCTCGATAATCTCGTCGCGCGCCGCGCCCTTGGCGACGGTCGCCGCAAAGGGATAGAGGTTGACGACCACCAGATCGATCGCGCCGATGCCATGCGCGTCCATCGACGCGAGATGCGCGGCGTCGTCGCGCACCGCCAATATGCCGCCGTGCACGGTCGGGTGCAGCGTCTTGACGCGCCCGTCCATCATCTCGGGAAAGCCGGTGAGGTCGGCGACGTCGCGCACCTTGTGGCCCGCCTCGCGCAGCGCCTTTGCCGTGCCGCCGGTCGACACCAGTTCGACGCCATGCCGGACGAGTGCGGCGGCAAGGTCGGTCAGCCCCGCCTTGTCGCTGACGGACAAGAGGGCGCGGCGGACGGGAATCGGGTCGGTCATGGAAAGGGCGGCCTTTGCAGGAAGGGAAAGACGCGGACCCCCTAGGCGGCTGGGCCCGCTATCGCAAGCCGCGTCGGCCATAAAACACCGCGCACCCGCAAAGGCGGGTGCCCATCACCGGGCGGAGCAGGATAAAGCCGGCGCGAGATGGGTCCCCGCCTGCGCGGGGCACGCGTCATTTCTGTCGTTGGCGCTTACAGTCCCAGCGCCGCCGCGATCCGGTCCCAGCGGACCAGCTTGAAATTCTGCGCGCGCGGCGCATTGTCGCCATCCTGCGCCAGAAACAGGCCGTCCGGATAATCGGCGCCGAAATTCCCGGCCGCCGCTTCGATGCCGTCGGTGTCGCTCGTCGCGCCGAACGCGCCCGCCGGAATTGCGAAGCGGCCGACATAATCCATCGTGGGCAGCTTGAAGACCGCATAGCTGTTGTCGCCCTGCGACGATGCGAGCAGGTAGCGCTGGCCCTTGTGATCGATCGTCGCGAGTCCCTCGACATCGGCGACCAGCCGCTGGTTGTCGACCGGCGCGACCAGGCGCGCGGTGGCGGCGTGGCCGTTTTGGTCGAGTTGCCAGATGCCGGCATCCTCCTCGCCGACATAGAGCGTGTCGCCGTCGAAGACACAGCCTTCGGATTGCGTCGGGATCTTATGCTCCCACTGTTGCGTGAAGGCCGGGGTGCCGTCGGCGGTCAGCGTGCCGACGCGCACGGTGCCGTCCTTGACGATCAGCGCGGCGGTCATCGGCTCGCCCGGCGCGGTCTTCTTCAGGCAGAAGCCATAGGCTTCGCCCGTGCCCGCCGCCGCGCGGCCGAGGGCGGTGAGCGAGGGCGCGTCGGGGTCGAGCCGGAACAGCGCGATATGCGCGTTGACGCCGTCGTTGCGGTCGCTCGCCGCGACAATATTGCCGACGACGTCGACATTGTTGACCAGCCCGCCCTCGATGAAGGCGATGTCCTTGCCGGTCAGGTCATAGACATGGATGCCCGCCTTCTTGTCCGTGGCGATGATCAGCGCGCGGTTCGGGTTCGCGGGATCGACCCAGATCGCCGGATCGTCGGCGGCATCGGCCCTGCCCGTGCCCACCGGATCGGTCTCGCCGTTTGCCGTGACGGGAACGGGCGGCAGGCCGAAAAACACCGGCTCTTTCGCCGCGCAGCCGGCGAGCGCCGATGCGAGGGCCAACGAAGCCACGAATTTCACGGGTCCGGTCATGTCATTTCCCCGACGCGACACAGGCGCCGCCGTCGGGCCCGGCATCGCCCGCGCAGCGCCGCGTTGCAAGCGTCGGCTCGGCGATTTCGGTCAGGCGATTGCCCCCCGCGGCGCGCTCCAGGTCGAAGCCGTCGTAAAGCTTGCCCGACGCGGTGAAGGTGCGGAATTTCAGGCGGCGCGGTTCGACGTCGACGATCTGGTAGAGTTCGGTCGCCTCGGCGACCTTGTCGGGCTGCCACGGGGTGCGGTCGTTCAGACGGTACATCTTCGATCCCGTGACCGACACCAGATAGACCGGCCCCTGGATGCTGCCGTCGGCACGCGCCTTTGCGCTCGCTTCGCGGCCGGCCTCGGCGGTCAGGCGGCTGTAACAATGATCGTGGCCCTGCAGCACCAGATCGACCTTGCGCGCCTCGAACACCGGCTTCCACGCCGCCTTGATCGCGGGCGTGTCGTTCGGGCGGGCACAGGTGAAGACCGGCTGGTGGAACAGCACGACGTTCCAGTCGGCCTTGCTGGACGCCAGCGTCTTGTCCAGCCAGTCGGTCTGCGCCTGCATCGATCCCAGGTCGATCGCCGCGGTGCCGTCCAGAATGATGAACCGCACGCCCTGATAATCGACATAATAGGTCGTCGCCCTGACCGGGTCGGCGCCATTCGACGGCAGCGCGAACTGCGCCGGCCAATAGGGACCCAGCCGGCGGCTTTCGGTGCCGTCCGCCTTGACCGTATCGACATATTCATGGTTGCCGGTCGCGGGCACCTGCGGGACGATGGCGTAATTATAGCCGCCCGCCTGGTTCCATTCGCCCCATTCGTCGTCATGATCCAGATCGTCGCGCTGGCCGACCAGATCGCCCGCATGGACGACCAGCCGGATGTCGCCGTTGGCGTGAAACGCCTGCCGGATCACGCGGCTGGCATAGGTCAATATGCCGTTCTGGATATCGCCGAGGTAAAGGAAACGGAACGGCTTGGCCTCGGCGGCGGCGGTGCGGAACTGCAGCCACTCGCTCCAGCCCGCGGCGCCCTTCACCCGATAGGCATAGACCGTGTCGGGGGTGAGGCCGGTGAAGCGGACCTGATGATAGCGGGCGGGGCCGTAGCTGCTGTCGAGCGGCATCGACTTGCCGGTAACCGGCTTCGCCTTTTCGCCCAGCGTCGGCCCGTCGACCGACACCGCGATCTCGGCCTGCGCAACGGCCTGCGCGGTGTCGGTGCGATAGGCGACCGCCATCTCGCGCGCCGGATCGGCTCCGGGCGTCAGGACGATGCGATCGGGAAGGTTTTTGGGCGCATAGGGCTGCCCCGCCGACCGGGGGATGGGCTGGCCATCCTCGGTCCGGGTGACGATGGTGAAGCCGGTCGTCGCCGGTTCGGCGGCGACACTCGCCCCCGACACCAGCGCCCCCGACACCAGCGCCCCCGACATCAGCGACAGGGCCAAAGCGCCTTTGATCGACATCTGTTCGCCAGCCCGTCAGAAGCTGGCCGCGACACCGAACTTGGCCGTCCAGCTATATTTTTCATATTGCAGGATGCGCTTGGCTCCTTCGAAATTCTGATAGGCGAAATAGGGCGCATCGGTGACGTTCACCCATTCGGCGAACAGGCGGACGTCCTTGGTGATGCGGTATTTCGCCGACAGGTCGAGCTGGAAATGCTGGTCCACGATGCGGTCCTCGTTCGCCGCGCCGCCCAGTTCGTCGAGATATTTGTCGCGATAGGTGCCCGCCGCGCGCAGCGAGATCGGTCCCTTTTCATAGCCGAGCGCAACGTTGAACGTGTGCTTCGACGCCGACGGCAGGGTGATGTCGCGCGGGTCGGCCGGGTCGCCGTCGACGAAGACGGTGCCCTTTGCATCGGTGTAGGTATAGTTGGCGTTGAGCAGCAGGCCGTCGAAGGGCGACGGCAGCGAGGTGAACTGCTGCGCGAAGGAGATTTCGAAGCCCTTGATCTTGGCCGTCTCGCCGTTCTGGAAGGTCACGGCCTCGGTATAATCGACGCCATAAGCGGACCCTGGATCGCCGTCGCGGACTTCGACGATGAAGTCCTTGACCGATTTCCAGAAGAAGCCGGCGGTCAGCGCCGAATTCTTGCCGAAATACCATTCGGCCGACAGATCGAGGTTCCACGCGCTATAGGGCTTGAGGTCGGGATTGCCGAACTCGGCCTCGCGGTCCTCGTTGATCACGAAGCGCGGTGCGAGGTTGGACAGCTTCGGGCGAACCAGGCTCTTGTACGCGCCGAAGCGCAGCACGACATCCTGCGTCGCGTCATAGCGCATCGCCAGGCTCGGCAGCCAGTCGGTGTAGCTGCGCGTAAAGCGGGTCGGGGAGATGACCGGATCTTCATCCTCGTCCTCGACATCGACCAGCAGGCCGCGAATGTCGTTCTTCGTCCGCTCGGCGCGGATGCCGCCGATCACGCGCAGGTCGCCGTCGTCGTAACGGCCAAGCAGATAGCCCGCGAGAATATCCTCGTCGATCGCATAGTCGGACGAGGCCGAATTGACGATCGTGTCGAGGCTGTTCGGCTCGAAATTGTCGCGATTGGCGAAGAAGAATTCGGTCGGCGCCAGTTGGCTGGGCAGCGGCCCCAGATTCTGGATGCGATAGGTCTGGCCGCCCAGCACGTCGGCCAGGCTGTAATCGCCGTCATAACCGTCGAACACCAGCGCTTCCAGATCATAGCTTTTCTTGCGCCAGCGCGACTTGACGCCCGCCTGCACGGTGAAGGTCCCGTTGTTCAGCGCGAATTCGCGGGCGACGTCGCCGCGCAGCGTCCATTCGCGGTCCTTCGAATCGGACAGCGCGGTCAGTTCCAGTTCGTTGAAGCCATATTCGGCCGGATCGTTGAACAGGTCGGTGTCGCCCGACACGGTGAAGATCGGCCGGCGTGGATCGGCATAATCAAAGTTCACGTCGACGCCGTCGCCGTCGAAGCGGGCCCGGAAACGCGTCGGGTCGACCGAACCATTCTCGCGCTCGGTCGCTTCCGACCAGCTGCCCGAATAGGTCAGTTTCCAGGGTCCCGTTTCGGTTTCGCCGCCGACCGTGATCGATTTGATCGTCTGCTTTTCGTAACGGTCCTTCATGCGGCGGCGCACTTCGATGCGGCCATCGTCGTCGGTGAAAAAGGCCGATGTCGCGCCGCTCTGCGCCGCGACCGGCGCTTCGTCCATGATGAAAATCACGTCGCCGCGATATTCCTGATCCGAAAATTCGTTGTAGATGCCGCGGGCATAGAGCTTGGTCGTGTCGCCGGCGCGAAAATCGAGGCTCAGCGATCCGCCGATCCGTTCGCGTTCGACGTCATAATCGCGATACTGAAGCTCTTCGGCATAGACGATGCCGTCGTCGCTGACCGTCCAGTCGGCGCCCTCGATATTGTCGGTCTCGAACTTGCGCTTGTAATAGCTCACGCCGCCCGCGATGCCGAAATTATCGGTGATGCGGGTCGAAAAGTCGACGCTGCCCTTGGGGGTCAGCGAATCGGCATAATTATTGTAGCTGCCCTCCAGCTTGACCGACAACAGGTCCTTCTTGCGGTCGAAGGCGCTGGTCGTGTTGATCTCGATCGACGCGCCGATGGTGTCGGCGTCCATGTCGGGGGTCAGCGTCTTCTTGACCTCGATCGATTCGATCAGTTCGGCGGCGACGACGTCCAGCGCGACCGATCGCACGTCGCTTTCGGGCGCCGGAACGCGGGTGCCGTTGATCGACGCGGCGTTGAGTTCGGGGTCGAGCCCGCGCACCGACACGAAGCGGCCTTCGCCCTGATCGGCCAGGATGTTGACGCCGGGCAGGCGGCGCAGCGATTCGGCGACATTCTGGTCGGGGAACTGACCGATCGCGTCGCGGGTCAGGACGCTTTCGACGCCGTCGGCCGCGCGCTGGCGCGACAGGCTGCTCGCCAGGTTCGCGGCCTGCCCGACGACCAGGATGCTGCCGTCGGTGCCCAGCAGGATATTGGCGGTGACGCTGCCGCTGTCGGGAACGGTGATCGTCCGCGTCGTGGTTTCGGCGCCGACGTAGCGCGCTTCCAGCGTATAGGTGCCGGCGGGAATGTCGGTGAAGCGGAACTGGCCGTCGCGTCCGGCCTCGGTCACGCGGCCCAGTTCGACGATGCGCAGTTCGGCGCTTTGCAGCGCGCGGGTCTGGGTGGCGTCGGTGACGGTGCCCACGACGTCGGAGGCAAAGGCCGTGACGGGCAGGGCGGCGGCGATCGAAAGCGTGGTGCCGATCAGGATGCGCGAGCGGACGGAGAGCGATTTGGACATGAGGACCCCTTGCATGTGAAGCAGCCGCCGGAGCCTGTTGGCTTCCGGCGAGTCGAGGGGGCCAGTGGCAGGGCTCTATGACCGCTGTGTTACGCGGTTGTCACACGACTGACACAGATGGACCGCCCGGCGCGGACGCGCGTGGAACCGGACGGCCGGTGACGATGGAAAATTTCTTCGGCGGGCACGCGGTGCGTCAGCAAGCGGCCGAAGCCGGACGTGGATCCGCCCGCGCAGCGATGGGGAAGGGGTAGCGCGAAATGCCAACGGAGGGGCGATGGCGCTGCCGTCGCGGCCCCTCCACCACGCCCTGCGGGCGCGCTCCCCACGGCTGCGTCGCAGGGAGGATTGTTTGCAGACGACGGGCAACAGCCTTTCCTGTCAGATACCCGTCGGGCTGGGCGTTATATCGATGGGTGTCTCGACTTCGCTCGACACGAACGGAAAGAAGGAGCGTTAGGAACCGGCGGTTTGCTGCCGCTCTTTTCCCAACCCGCAGCGGCCGCCGGCCTGAATTGCGATTACCCCAGGCCCGCCGCTGCGATCGCCGCCATGGCATTTTCCGTGCGCGCCGGTCCGTCGCCCGCGACCCAGGCCCAGCGCAGTTTTCGGCGGTCGAGTTCGTCCAGCGCCACGTCCATGAATTGCCGCCGCGCCAGATCGCTGCCGAACAGGCGCGTGCCGTCTTCCTGCCAGGGCAGGTCCATCGCGGGGACGAGATAGAGGTCGGCGACCGCGCCCCAGGCGTCGATTTCGGGCAGACGGCGGCCGAGCAGCATGATCGCCCACGCCTGCGTCATCAGCGGATCGGTGTCGGAGACGAGCCAGGCGGGCCGTTTTGCCAGCGCCGCCCGGGTCGCGGCAACATGGCCCCGGAAAATCGCGATCAGATCGTCGGCGTCGAGGTTGGTGCCATGCTCCTCGCAATAGGCGCGGCCATATTCGGGCACGACGAGCGCGCCGAGCCGTTTCGCCAGACGCGGCGCGAGCGTCGATTTTCCGGTACTTTCCGCCCCGTGCAGGCAGACATGCCGGGTCATGCCGCGGCGCCGGCGGAAAGCGCGGCGCGGCGCCATTGCAACAGGCCCGCGATCGACAGCGTCAGCAGCACGGCATAGACGGCGCTGGTCGCATAAAGGCCGCGCGACAAGAACAGTGGCACCGCAACCAGATCGACGCAAATCCACAGCCACCAGCTTTCGACGCGGCGCCGTGCGAGCAGCCACTGCGCGGCGATGCTTATCATCGCGACCGCTCCGTCGGCCCAGGGCGCGGCGGCATGCGTGAAACGGTGCATGCCGAAGCTCCATCCCAGCCACGCCGCCACGGTCGCGCCGCCCCACAGCAGCCGTTCGCGCCCGCTCATCCAGCCGACCGGGATCGCGGCCCGGCCTTCGCGCGCGGCGAGCCAGCCCCGCCAGCCGTACAGGTTGAGCGCGAAGAAGAATCCCTGCAACAGCATGTCGCTGAACAGCCGCGCTTCGTAAAAGACCAGCGCGTACAGGCTGACCGCTACGAGCGCGAAGGGATAGTTCCACACGCTGCGCCGGGCGACCAGCGCGACATTGACGAGCAGCAGCGCCGCCGCCAGCCATTCGAGCTGGCTCATCCGGCCGGCGGCCCGCCGCGCGGGCGTGTCCACAATCCGTCGCGGCTTATCCGGCGTTGCGGCGGCCGGCGCAGTACCGACCAGCCCGCGCGCGCGACCCAGCCCAGCTTGGCGGCACGCGACGTCGCGGCCCGGTGATCCCATGCATGGTCGCCGCGTGCGCGCACTTCGCGGGCGATGTCGCCGTAAATGCCCGCCGCCGCCAGCACCGCCCAGCGGCTGCGCGGCGGCAGGCGGCGCGCGCCCCAGCGCGCCGACGCTTCATAATCCGCCGCCATTTCGGACAGCCACTTCGCCATCACCGCCAGGCGCGGGCGGAAGGCGGGGTGCATATGCTGGCCCGGCGGAATATCGAGTTCGACCAGCCATTCGACGGGCAGGTAGCAGCGGTCGGCGGCGGCATCCTCTGCAATGTCGCGCGCGATGTTGGCGAGCTGGAAGGCGATGCCGAGGTCCGACGCGCGGTCGAGCGTGCGGTCGTCGGCAGGGTCGATTCCCATGACCTGCGCCATCGCCACCCCGACGGCGCCCGCGACATGATAGCAGTAGCGCAAAAGATCGTCCTCGCTGCGCGGCCGCCAGTCGCGCGCGTCGAGATCGAAACCCGCGACGATGTCGTCGATCACCGCGCGCGGGATCGCGACCTGGGTCAGCAGCAGGCCCAGCGCGTCGAAGGCCGGATCGCCGGTCGCCTCGCCCGCGAAGGCCCGGTCGGTCAGCGCGTGGATCTTTTGAACGGCGGCCGTGGCGTCATGCTCCGCCGCCATCGCACCGCCATGATCCTGCCCGTCGACCAGATCGTCGGCGGCGCGGCACCAGGCGTAGAGCAGCCAGACCCGCTCGCGCGTTTCGCGGTCGAACAACTGGCTGGCCAGCGCAAAGCTTTTCGATCCCTTCGCGATGCTGTCGTGCGCGAAGCCGTGCAGGTCGTGCGCGTCATAGGCGCCCGCGCCGGCCATTACAGATCGTCGGCCTTCATCGCGAAGATCGTCCGGTGCGGCTGGTAATGCTCCATCTTGTCGAGCAACTCGTCCAGCCCGGCATCGACGATCATGATCCCGGCGTGGGCGGGCCGGATGAAGCCGACGTCGACCATGCGGCGGTTGAAGGCGATCAGCTCGTTATAGAAGCCCGCCGTGTTGAGCAGCCCGACGGGTTTCTGGTGATAGCCGAGCTGGGCCCAGCTGATCGCCTCCCACAACTCGTCCATCGTGCCGACGCCGCCGGGGATGGTCAGGAAACCGTCGGACAGGTCGGTGAACATCTTCTTGCGTTCGTGCATTCCCGACACGACGTGCAGTTCGGTGCAGCCGCGATGCGCGACTTCCGCCCCGACCAGCGCATCGGGGATGATCCCGATCACCTCGCCCCCCGCTTCCAGCGCGGCATCGGCAACCGCCCCCATCAGGCCCAGCCGGCCGCCGCCATAGACGACGCCGATACCCTTTTGCGCCAGCGTGCGCCCGACATGCTGCGCGGTTTCGATATAGATGGGGTCTTCGGGGGTTGCGGACCCGCAATAGACGGCAAGGCGCTTCATATATTTCCCTTACCCGTTCGTGTCGCGCGAAGTGTCGACTTCGCCCGATGCGAGCGGAATTATTGGTCCAACATCAAACGGGCGGTCGCCTTGGCGCTGCCGACGACACCCGGGATACCCGCGCCCGGATGCGTCCCCGCGCCGACGAAGTAAAGATTGGAAATGGCATCGTCGCGGTTGTGGGCGCGCAGCCAGGCGCTTTGCCAGAGTAGTGGCTCGAGGCTGAACGCGCTGCCCAGATGCGCCGACAGGTCGCGTCCGAAATCGCGCGGTGTATAGTGGAAGCGCGTGACCAGATTGGCGCGCAGGCCGGGCAGCACCCGCCGCTCGACCTCGTCCAGAATCGCATCGGCGAAGCGCGCGCCGAAATCGCCGTCCCAGTCGGCGGCCGCCTTGCCCAGATGCGCGACCGGCGCGAGCGCATAGAAGGCCGCATGGCCCGGCGGCGCCATCGACGGATCGGTGCTGCTGGGATGATGAAGATAGAGCGAGAAATCGTCCGGCACGACGCCGTTCGCATAGATGTCGTCGAGCAGCCCCTTGTAGCGCGGCCCGAACAATATGCTGTGGTGGGCGATGTCGGGATAGTCGCCCCGCACGCCGAAATGGACAACGAACAGCGAGGGCGACCAACGTTTTCGCGCCAGGCTTTTGCCGACCTTCGGCCCGCGCGGATGGTCGGCCAGCAGGTCGCGGTAGCTGTGCATCAGGTCCGAATTGCACGCGACCATATCCGCCGCGCCGTGCCAGCCGCCGCGTGTCGTCACGCCCGTCGCGCGGTCGCCCATGGTTTCGATCCGCGCGGCCGCATCGCCGAGGCGCAGGGTCCCGCCCAGCCGCTCGAACAGGCGCACCATCCCGGCGACCAGCGCGTTGGTGCCGCCGCGCGCATACCACACGCCGCCGTCCTTCTCGATCGTATGGATCAGCGCATAGATGCTGCTGGTCGTCATCGGATTGCCGCCGACGAGCAGCGTGTGAAAGGACAGCGCCTGCCGCAGCCGCTCGTCGCGGACATAGGAGGAAACGATCGAATAGACGCTGCGCCACGCCCGATATTTCATCAGCGCCGGGGCGGCGCGCAGCATCGATGCGAAGTCGAGAAAGGCGACCGAGCCCAGCTTGACATAGCCCTGTTCATAGACGCCGCGCGAATAGTCGAGAAAGCGCGCATAGCCGTCGACATCGGCGGGGTTGAGCCGCGCGATCTCCGCGCGCAGCGCCGCCTCGTCGTTCGAATAGTCGAAGGTTGAACCGTCGGGCCAGTCGAGGCGGTAGAAGGGGGTGACGGGGACCAGGTCGACATCAGCGGCCATGTCCTGCCCGCTGAGCGCCCAGAGTTCGGTGAGACACGGCGGATCGGTGATGACGGTCGGCCCCGCGTCGAAGGTGAAACCCTCGCGCCGCCAGTGATAGGCACGCCCGCCGGGCCGGTCGCGCGCCTCGACGATCGTCGTCGCGACGCCCGCCGATTGCAGGCGGATCGCCAGCGCGAGGCCGCCGAAACCGGCGCCGACGATGATCGCGGTGCGGGGGGCGGCGGGCGGGGCGGGGTGCGTCATCGCCAGTCCAAATCCTTGAGCGCCGCGATCGCGCGGCCGACCGGCACCGGCGGCTTGCCGGTCAGGATGCGCAGCTTGTCGGCGGCGGTCGACCGCCCCGCATAGAAGCGCGCGATCAGGCCCGGCGACAGCCGATAGAAACGCTGGAAGATGCGATAGCGCGCATCGGGATCGGCGGCGCGGAACAGCATCGCGGCGAGCATGCGATAGAAACGCTGTCCCCGCCAAGATGCCGCCGCGCGCGCGCGCAGCGCCGCCGCCGGGTCCTCCTCCTCGTCCAGCAGCGCGGGCAGCGCCGCCGCGGTGCGGACCGCATGCGCCAGCGAATAGCCGGTCGTCGCGTGAAACTGCCCCGCGCGCACGCCGATCCGCGCGACGCGGTCGGAGGCGGGCCACAGCCGGTCGAAATCGCCCGCGATCACCACTGGAAGCACGCCCGTTTCGCGGCGCGACACGCCGTCCACCTCCCATCCGCGCGCGGCGGCATAGGCGGCGATGCGGTCCTCCACCGCCGCTTCGTCCAGCGCCGGATCGTCGCTGTAATAGGTATCCTCGACAAAGATCGTGTCGGCATCGAAGGGCAGCAGATAGACGAAGCGATAGCCGTCCCGCTGGTCGACCGTCGCGTCCATCACCACCGGCTGCGCGACCCCGTGGCCGCCCTTCACCGTCAGGGCCTGTCCGACGAATTTCTGCCAGCCGCAGGTCAGCACCGACGTCTTGCCCATGCCGCGCGCGTCGATGACGTGGCGCGCCGACAGACGCCCGCCGCGCGCCAGCAGCACATGGTCGGGCGCCACATGCTTGGCGCGGTCGGCAATGATGCGTTCGGCGGGCAGCGCCGCCGCGACCGCTTCGGCCAGCGCCTCGCCGGTGATGCTCTTGTATCCCATGCGCAGCGTCCGGCGAAAGGCGGGAAAGGCCACGTCGTAACGCCGCCAGTGATAGCGGACGAGCGGCGCGACGAGCCAGCGGTCGCCGCGCGCGATGTCGCTGTCGAAAAAGGACCAGACATGATTGCCGCCGATGGCATCGGGTTCGATCAGCCGGATGTCGAGAGCGGGCCGCTTCGCCGCGAGCGCCAGGGCCGCCAGCCCGCCGGCCAGCCCGCCGCCGACGATGGCGATGTCACAATTATCGGGCGCGGGCGCGGACATATCCGTCTTCCCTAGCGGTCCCGGCGCGCAGCCGCTATCGCTTTCACCATGTCCGCCCACCCGTTCGCCGATCTGTCGTCCGCGCTGCCAGCGATCCTGCTGTCGGCGCTGGCGATGACGCTGATCGTCGGCGTGCGTTACCTGATCGCCAGCGGCGCCTTCGCCTTCGCGACGCGGCTGCGGCACCCCGGCCTCTATCGCGGCCTCGAACCGCAGATGCGGCGGGAAATCGGGTGGAGCCTGGCCAGCGCCGCGATTTACGGCCTGCCCGCCGGCATCGTCGCATGGGGGTGGCAGGCGCATGGATGGACGCGCATCTACACCGATGTGCACGCCTTTCCGCTCTGGTATCTGCCGGTCAGCCTCTTCGCCTATCTTCTCCTTCACGACACATGGTTTTACTGGACGCACCGGCTGATGCACCGGCCGCGCTGGTTCCGCATCGCCCATGCGGTGCATCATGACAGCCGGCCACCCACCGCCTGGGCGGCGATGAGCTTTCATCCCGTCGAGGCGATCACCGGCGCCGTGGTCATCCCGGTGCTGGTGTTCCTGATCCCCATCCATGTCGCGATGCTCGGCCTGGTGCTGACGATCATGACCGTCATGGGCGTGGGCAATCATATGGGCTGGGAAATGTTCCCGCGCGCGCTGGTGCATGGACCCGTGGGCCGCTGGCTGATAACGGCAACGCATCATCAACAGCATCATGCGGCCTATAAGGGGAATTATGGCCTGTATTTCCGGTTCTGGGACAAGACGTGCGGCACGGACATCGGCATGGGCCGCTTTGGCGGCGAGCCTGCCGGTGCTGACCGCCGCCAGCGCGCCGCCGCCCGCTTCGACGGTTGAGGTCGGCATCACCAATCTGCGCAATGAAAAGGGGCAGGTCCTGGTCTGCCTGACCACCAACCCCAAGGCCTTTCCCGATTGCAGCAAGGACAAGGCGTCGGTGCGCATGGCGGTGAAGGCCGCCGACGCCGACGATTTCACCATCGCCGCGCCGGCCGCGGGCACCTATGCCATCGCCGTCGTCCATGACGAAAATGGCAACAACAAGATGGACATGGCGCTGTTCCTGCCGCGCGAAGGCTTCGGCTTTTCGCGCAACCCCGCGATCACCGTCGGCCCGCCCCGCTTCAAATCGGCCAGCTTCGTCGTGCCGGGCGAGACGCATCAGACGATCCGCATGAAATATATGCTCTAGGGCTCTGGCCCCGGGGCCGCGGGTGTGGCGGTGTCGGGGAGCGGCGCCAAGGGATCGTCCCGAGCCCGGCCATGGCGGGGGAACCGTGCCAAATGCAGGGAAAAGACAGGAAATTTCGCGCGGAGACGCGGAGGGCAACGGCCGGCGCGATCCGGCTGTGGTTTCGGTGACAGATAAGGCGAGGATGACAGGACGGCTCCGTCCTCTTCCTTTCTCCGCACTTTCGCGCGAACCCGTGGCCTTTGCCTCTGCCCGGACCCGTCCGAGGCTGCCTGACAGCGTATGGCTTGAAGGGGATGTTTCCGGTCGTTTACGGCCTTTCGTCATTCTGGACTTGATCCGGAATCCACCGCAGCATCGCCGTCATGGAACCCGGATTACGTCGGCGACCAACCCCGCACCGTCGTTACGCGTCATGGCGAGCCCGGCGAAAGCCGAGGGAAGCCATCTCCAGCCATCGTCCTGCCTTGCCGATCGCTGGAGATTGCTTCGTCGCTCCGCTCCTCGCAATGACGAAACGGGGCGACGGATCAGGTCCGGGGTGACGATGCTGCAAATGCCCGCAATCGGCCGTTTACGACCAATTTTCCCTGCGGCGAAGCCGTGGGGAGGGGGACCGCGCCCGCAGGGCGTGGTGGAGGGGCCGCCATCGCTCCTCCGTCAGTGCTTCGCGCTGCCACCTCCCCATCGCTGCGCGACAGGGAGGATATACCTCCGCAATCCGGCCGCCTGCTGGCGCCCCGCGTTCGTCATCCCCGCCTTTGGCGGTTACGCAACCGGTTCCGGCGCGACCCCGGGGTCGCCGACAAGACGCCCCATGCCACGCCGCATGGCCGGCGGGCGCCGCGTCACTCCTTGCGGCTGGTGATTCGGCTGATTTCCTTGGCCACCATCGTCTCGACGATCGGCGGCAGATTGTCGTCGAGCCATTGTTTGAGCATCGGGCGCAGCGCGTCGACGACGACCTCCTCCATCGTGCGTGCCGATGCGGGCGCGGCATTGGCGGCGGGTGCGGCGGCGGGCGCGATCGCGGCGGTCAGGGCCTCGAGCGACTGGCGCGCGGCGTCGGCACTGGCGGCGGAGATCAACTCTTCCGCGGGCCCGGCGCGTGCGGTTTCGGCGGAGACGGCCGCCGTCTCTTCCTCTTGGTGAAGGTCGAGCACATCCTCGTCGGCGGGACGGGCGCGCGTGTCGCGGCCGGGAGCCTCGTCGCGCGCGATCACGCGCCGGATCGACGATAAAATATCTTCCATCGACGGTTCGCGCGACATGTCGCCCATCAACTTGCCCCCTTCGGTGCGCCCGCGTGACGCACGATTAACCATAATCTTACCGGCAGGGGATGGCGCTTGCCAAGCTTTATTGTTGCGGCAGCGTCGGCGGGCCTTCGGGGACCGAGGCATCGGCGGCGGGAACGGCGCGCGTGTCGGTCGTCTGTTGCTGCGGCCTGGGGTCGTCGGCCCAGTCCCATATCTGTCCTTTGACGCGTTCGTAATTGACCGCGGGGTCATAGAGCGCGCCGCCCTCCAGCCCCAGATCGCGGGCTTCGGCCTTGCCCATCGCCGCCAGGACCGAGAAGGCGGCGACATAGGCGTTGCGGCGGGCAGAGACGAGCTGGACCTGCGTGTTCAGATATTCCTGTTCGGCATTCAATATGTCGAGGATCGATCGCGTCCCGACGCTGTTTTCGGCGCGCACGCCTTCCAGCGACAGGGCATTGGCGCCGACGGCCTTTTCGGTCGCGGCGATGATCTGTTCGTTGGCGCGCCACGCGGCATAGGCACCGCGCGTCTGGGCGATGACGTCGCGTTCGACCGCGACATAGGTTTCGATCGCCTGGCTGGTGCGCGACTGCGCCTGGCGGACCTGCGCCGACGGGCGGCCGCCCTGAAAGATCGGCAGGGTCAGCGAAACGCCGGCCGCCATGCTGGTCGTTTCCTGCGACACGCCGACGCCGGGGACGCCGCTGTTCAGCGATCCCAGGAAATTATTGTATCCGCCGCCGACGGTGCCCGACAATTTGGGCATGCGCGACGCGCGCGCGACGCCGATGTCGGCGCGTGAGGCGTTGATCAACTCGTTCGCCGATTCGATATCGGGATTGTTGTTCAGCGCGATCGCCACCGCCTCCTCCGCCGTCGCGGGCAGATTGGGCAGGATGGGCGGCGCCTCCAGATCGGCGGGCGCTTCGCCAACCAGCCGGATATAGGATTCGCGGCTGCCGATCAGGTTCGATTCGGCCGTGCGCAGGTCGCCTTCGGCCAGCGCAAGCCGGGCTTCGGACTGGGCGACGTCGGTGCGGGTCAGGTCGCCGATCTCGAACCGGTCGCTGGTCGCCTGCAAATTGGTGCGCAGCACCGCGACATTGTTGCGGTTGAGCTGCACGATCGCCTGGTCGCGGATGACGTCCATATAGGCGCCGACGACCTGCGAAAACACGCTGGCTTCGGTGGCGCGCAGATCGGCCTGACCCGCCTCGACGCGATATTTGGCGGCGCGCACCGCATTGCGTACGGCGCCGCCCTGATAGATGGGGACCGCCAGCTGGCCGCCGACCTGCACCGACCGCGCCGGCGAGGAAAAGCTGTTGCCGGGGATGACGATATTTTCGGTATAGTCGGCCGATGTGCCCAGCGAGGGCAGGCCCGACGCCTTCTGGATCGGGACATTCTCGTCATTCGCGCGCTGGCCCGCGCGCGCCGCGGTCAGCGTGGGATTATTTTCATACGCCTTGCCGAGCGCGCCCTGCAGCGTTTCGGCGCCCGCCGGGGACGACAATGTCAGTGCGCCGAGCGCAAGGCCGGCGAGCCAGCGTGCACGGACGCTTTTCCTGTCGGTATCGAACATTGTCTTCGTCAGCCTGAACTGTGGGAGGAAGGGCGGGGCGATCAGAATTCGAAGCCCCGGACGGCGGCGAAGCCCGGCAAGGGCGCGACGTCCATGTCGGCGAAGGCGCGCAGCGTCAGCGTGCCCGCCGTCTTCACGCCCTGGATCAGCCGCGTCACCGCGCCGTCGCGGCGGGCGCCGACCAGACGCCCGCCGTCGGCAAGCTGCGCGGCGATCGCGTCGGGCAGGGTCTCGATCGCGCCGTCGATGATGATGCGGTCGAAGGGCGCGGCATCGGGCGCACCGGCGGTCAGCGGGCCTTCGATCCAGTGGATCGCGGCGGCATGGGCGCCGCCGTCCGTCGCGCGGCGCCCGGCGGCGAGCAGGGTGGGATTCTCCTCGACCGCGTACACGTCGGCGCCGAGCGCGGCGAGCAGGGCGGCGAGGTAGCCGGTCGCCGCGCCGATCACCAGCACGCGCGCGCCGGGTTCGACCGCCGCGGTCACGAGCATGCGGCCGGTGACGAGTGGCGGGTTGAGCGCGCGGCCGTCGTCCAGGCCGATCGCGCGGTCCATATAGGCGACGCCGGCCAGCGCGGCGGGAACATGCGCCTCGCGCGCGACGCTGCCCATCGCGCCGATGACGGCGGGATCGATGACGTCGCTGGTTCGCAGCTGGCTGTCGATCATCGCGGCGCGCATGTCGGCGGCCCCCAATTCGCTGTATTTCGTCGCCATCAGCCTGTTCCCGATTCCTGAATCCGTGAGCGTCTGCGAGGCAGCTTTAGCCGATGCCAAGCTGTATTGCAATAATAATACAGCAAAGTGCCGCGCCGGTGCCCGCGCATAGCCGTCCCTGCCGATCCCGCCAAGTCCGCATCGCGCATGCCGCCACGGTCTCGGCGAATCCTTGACAAGCCCCACAAAGCCCCTCACTAGCGCGCCTTCATCACCCGGCCGCCGCGATCCGCGTCGCAGCGACCGATCGGTGCGAGGCCCGATGGCGGAGTGGTGACGCAGCGGACTGCAAATCCGTATACGCCGGTTCGATTCCGGCTCGGGCCTCCAGAATCCTGTTCGCGAGTGGTCGCGAACAGTTGAAAAAACCCATGTTTTCTGCTAGTTTTAGGCTATTCGCTGGTTGTCGGCGATGGCCTTTGATTGCCCGTGGTTTTGGGTGATTGGGGTCTTATTTGGGGGCCTTTTCATGGCCCCGCAAATCTCGAGGCCCCCAATGGCATTGACCAACACCGCAATCCGCAACGCGAAGCCAAGAGAAAAGCCGTATAAGCTCGCTGACTCCCTCGGGCTTTATATTCTGGTCAATCCGACAGGCAGCAAGCTTTGGCGCGTCAAATATCGCAGCCACGGGGTCGAACGTAAGTTGGCTCTCGGGTCGTATCCCGAAGTTTCGCTAGCCGAGGCTCGCGAGGCGCGAGACGCGGCCAGGAAGCAACTCACGCATCATGTCGATCCGAATGTCGCGAAGCGACGCGCGAAGATTGAAGCGAGCATCCGCGCGGGCAACAGCTTCGCCAGCGTCGCCGAGGAATTGATAGAGAAGAAGGAGCGCGAGGGTCTGGCCGGACCCACTCTTAAGAAGATGCGCTGGTTTGTAACGCTGCTCGGCTCCGATTTTGGACGACTGCCGGTGTCGGAAGTGGCGCCACAGGAGTTGCTGCATGAGCTGAGGAAGCATGAGAGGCGGGGCCGCCTCGAAACAGCTAACCTCCTTCGCGCGTTTGCGAGCAGTGTTTTTAGATATGCTGTGGCTACGGCACGCGCGGACCGCGACCCCGCGCAACTCCTCATCGGCGCCTTG
>QFPJ01000007.1 GCA_003241685.1 Sphingopyxis macrogoltabida | reverse complement strand
GCGCGCTGTTCATCGACGGCGATGCGGTTCACGCCAGCTTCGCGCAGGCCTCGGCCAATCTGATCGGCATCGATTCGCTGCCGGCCATCGGTGCCAACGTCTATGACATCATCCGTGCCGACACGCTGGTCCTTACCCGCGCGGCGGTGGAAAAGCTGGAGGCACGCTGCAATGGCTAAGGCAAAGACCATCGATGCGCGTCACTATGACGTGATCCTGTCGCCGGTGATCACCGAAAAGTCGACGCTGCTCAGCGAAAACGACGCCGTCGTGTTCCGCGTTGCCAACGACGCGACCAAGCCGGCGATCAAGGCCGCCGTCGAGGCGCTGTTCGATGTCAAGGTGCTCAGCGTCAACACGCTCGTCACCAAGGGCAAGACCAAGCGCTGGAAGGGCAAGCCCTACACCCGCAGCGACGTGAAGAAGGCGATCGTTCGCCTGGCCTCGGGCCAGTCGATCGACGTCACCACGGGCGTCTGAGCGGCTCGGGAAGGCAGAGAAAATGGCACTCAAACATTATAATCCGACCAGCCCCGCGCAGCGCGGCCTGATCCTCGTCGACAAATCGTCGTTGTGGAAGGGCAAGCCCGTCAAGGCGCTGACCGAAGGCAAGCGCAAGACCGGTGGCCGCAACAACAAGGGCCATGTGACGTCGCGCGGCATCGCCGGCGGCCACAAGCAGAAGTACCGCTTCATCGACTTCAAGCGTCGCAAGTGGGACATGCCGGCCACCGTCGAACGTCTGGAATATGACCCGAACCGCACCGCTTTCATCGCACTGGTGAAATATGAGGACGGCACGCAGGCCTATATTCTGGCGCCGCAGCGCCTGGGCGTCGGCGACACGGTCGTCGCGGGCAAGAAGACCGACGTGAAGCCGGGCAATGCGATGGAATTGTCGCAGATGCCGGTCGGCACGATCGTCCACAATATCGAGATGAAGCCGGGCAAGGGTGGCCAGATCGCCCGTTCGGCCGGCACCTATGCCCAGGTCGTCGGTCGCGACCGCGGCCTCGTCATCGTGCGTCTCGGTTCGGGCGAACAGCGTTACATCCGCGGCGAGTGCATGGGCACCGTCGGCGCGGTATCGAACCCCGACAACCAGAACACCAATCTGGGCAAGGCCGGCCGCAACCGCTGGCTCGGCAAGCGTCCGCTGACCCGCGGCGTCGCGAAGAACCCGGTCGACCACCCGCACGGTGGTGGTGAAGGCCGGACCTCGGGCGGCCGTCATCCGGTCACCCCGTGGGGCAAGCCGACCAAGGGTGCCCGCACCCGCAACAACAAACAGACCGACAAGATGATCATCCGGTCGCGTCACGCGAAGAAGAAGAGGTAAGCCATGGCTCGCTCGGTCTGGAAGGGTCCGTTCGTGGACCTCCATCTCCTCAAGAAAGCCGAAGCGGCTCAGGACGGCGGCAGCTCTGCCCCGATCAAGACCTGGTCGCGTCGCTCCACCATCCTGCCGCAGTTCGTCGGGCTGACCTTCAACGTCTACAACGGCCGCAAGTTCGTGCCGGTGTCGGTCAATGAAGACATGGTCGGCATGAAGCTGGGTGAATTTGCGCCGACGCGCTTCTTCCCCGGCCACGCGGCCGACAAGAAGGGCAAACGCTAATGGGCAAGGCAAAATCCCCCCGCCGCGTTGCGGATAACGAGGCATTGTCGGTCGGCACGCAGATTCGCGGCTCGGCGCAGAAGCTGAACCTCGTCGCCGCGCTGATCCGCGGCCGCAAGGTCGAAGACGCGATGAACGTCCTCGCCTTCTCCAAGAAGGCGATGGCGGTCGACGTGCGCAAGGTTCTCGCCAGCGCCGTCGCCAACGCGGAAAACAACCACAACCTCGACGTTGACGCGCTCGTCGTCAAGGAAGCGAGCGTCGGCAAGTCGATCTCGATGAAGCGCTGGCACGCACGCGGCCGCGGCAAGTCGACCCGGATCGTCAAGCCGTTCAGCCGCATCCGCATTGTCGTGCGCGAACAGGAAGAAGAGGCGTAAGATGGGCCAGAAGAGCAATCCGATCGGTCTGCGCCTGCAGGTCAACCGCACCTGGGACAGCCGCTGGTTCGCGGAAGGCCAGGACTATGGCCGCATGCTGATCGAGGATCTGAAGATCCGCAAATATGTCTTCAAGACGCTGCCGCAGGCCGCGATCTCGAAGGTCGTCATCGAACGCCCGGCCAAGCTGTGCCGCGTGTCGATCTATGCCGCCCGTCCGGGCGTCATCATCGGCAAGAAGGGCGCCGACATCGAAAAGCTGCGCAAGGCGCTCGGCGAGATGACGGGCAGCGACGTGTCGCTGAACATCGTCGAAATCCGCAAGCCCGAGGTTGACGCGAAGCTCGTCGCACAGGGCATTGCCGACCAGCTCGAACGCCGTGTCGCCTTCCGCCGCGCCATGAAGCGCGCGGTGCAGTCGGCGATGCGTCTGGGCGCCGAAGGCATCCGCATCAACTGCGCCGGCCGTCTGGGCGGCGCGGAAATCGCGCGCACCGAATGGTATCGCGAAGGCCGCGTTCCGCTGCACACGCTGCGCGCGAACGTCGACTATGCCGAGGCTGAAGCCCACACCGCCTATGGCGTGTGCGGCATGAAGGTCTGGATCTTCAAGGGTGAGATCCTGGGCCACGACCCGATGGCGACCGACCGCCTGATGCTCGACGCGCAGACGTCGGGCGTGCGGCCGGCCCGCGATGATCGCCGCTAAGGACTGCTGACATGCTGCAACCGAAGAAAACCAAGTTCCGCAAGGCCTTCAAGGGCCGGATTCACGGCCTCGCCAAGGGTGGCACCGACCTGAATTTCGGCTCCTATGGCCTGAAGGCGATGGAACCCGAGCGCATCACCGCGCGCCAGATCGAAGCGGCCCGCCGTGCGATCACCCGCGCGATCAAGCGTCAGGGCCGTCTGTGGATCCGCGTGTTCCCCGACGTCCCCGTGTCGTCGAAGCCCGCCGAAGTCCGTATGGGCAAGGGCAAGGGCTCGCCCGAATATTGGGCCGCGCGCGTCAAGCCGGGCCGCATCCTGTTCGAACTCGACGGCGTTCCGGGCCCGGTGGCCGCGCTGGCGTTCGAACGTGCGGCGATGAAGCTGCCGATCAAGACGAAGGTCGTCGCCCGCCTTGGCGACACTTCGCACCTGGAGGGTTAAGGACATGGCCAAGACCGAAGATTTCAAGGCCAAGACCGACGACCAGCTCGCCGAACAGCTTGGCGAACTGAAGCGTGAGGCCTTCAACCTCCGTTTCCAGGCGGCGACTGGCCAGCTCGAAAAAGCCTCGCGCGTCAAGGAAGTGCGGCGCTCGATCGCCCGCATCAAGACGCAGCAGACCGAGCGTTCGCGCTCGGCCGCGAAGTAAGGAGACTATCGATGCCGAAGCGCATATTGACCGGCACGGTGGTGTCCGACAAGGGCGACAAGACCGTCGTGGTGAAAGTGGAGCGAAAGGTGAAGCACCCGCTCTACGGCAAGATCATCCGCCGTTCGAAGAAGTATCACGCCCATGATGAGGACAACGCCATCAAGGCTGGCGAAACCGTCCGCATCGAGGAAACGAAGCCGATCTCGAAGCTGAAGACCTGGAAGGTTCTCGACAAGGTCGAAACCTCCACCAAGCCGAAGGCGGTTCCGGTTTCGAGCGAAGCCGAAGCGTAAGAGTTTCACGGAACCGCCGGGACGGCCCGGTAGGCCAGAGAAGAAGGAAGTGCATCGATGATTCAGATGCAGTCACAATTGGAAGTCGCCGACAACAGCGGCGCCAAGCGCGTCCAGTGCATCAAGGTGCTGGGCGGGTCGAAGCGTCGCACCGCCGGCGTCGGCGACGTGATCGTCGTGTCGATCAAGGAAGCCCAGCCGCGCGGCAAGGTGAAGAAGGGCGACGTGCATCGCGCCGTCATCGTCCGCACCGCGAAGGATGTGCGCCGCGCCGATGGTTCGGTCATCCGTTTCGACAGCAACGCCGCCGTGCTCGTCAACAAGAATGAAGAGCCGATCGGCACGCGTATCTTCGGCCCCGTCGTCCGCGAACTGCGCGGCCGCGGCTATATGAAGATCATCAGCCTGGCGCCGGAGGTGCTCTGACCATGGCGAACAAGATCAAGAAGGGTGACACCGTCGTCGTCCTGTCCGGCAAGGACAAGGGCAAGACCGGCGAAGTGACGCAGAGCCTGCCGAAAGACGGCAAGGTCGTCGTCGCGGGCGTCAACATCATCACGCGCCACAAGAAGCCGAGCCAGCAGGACCCGCAGGGCGGCCTCGAGCGCAAGGAAGCGCCGCTGTACGCCAGCAAGGTCGCGCTCGCCGATCCCAAGACCGGCAAGGCGACGCGCGTCCGCTTTGAAACCAAGGACGGCAAGAAGGTCCGCGTGGCCGTGAAGTCCGGGGAGGCGATCAATGGCTGACACTTACACCCCGCGCATGCGCAAGCTTTATGACGACAAGATCGTCAAGGCGATGACCGAGAAATTCGGTTACAAGAATGCGATGGAAGTGCCGAAGATCGAAAAGATCACGCTCAACATGGGTGTCGGCGAAGCCACGCAGGACAAGAAGAAGGTCGACGCCGCGGTTTCCGAAATGGAACTGATCGCCGGCCAGAAGCCCGTCGTGACGCGCGCGAAAAAGTCGATCGCCCAGTTCAAGCTGCGCGAAGGCATGCCGATCGGTTGCAAGGTCACCCTGCGCCGCGAACGCATGTACGAGTTCCTCGATCGTCTGATCACGATCGCGATGCCGCGCATCCGCGACTTTCGCGGCGTGTCGGCGAAGAGCTTCGACGGCCGTGGCAACTATGCCATGGGCCTGAAGGAACAGATCATCTTCCCCGAGATCAACTATGACCGCATCGACACGGTGCGCGGCATGGACGTGATCGTCACCACCACCGCTCGCACGGACGAAGAGGCCCGCGAACTGCTCAAGCTGTTCGGCTTCCCCTTCCCGATCGAAGCGCAGGAAAAGGAAGCCGCCTGATCCCCGCACGGGACCAGGCAGGCTCTTTCAAGAAGGAAAGAGAACTTAAGTCATGGCGAAACTGAGTTCGATGAACAAGAATGAGCGTCGCAAGCAGCTGGTGAAGAAATATGCCGGCCGCTACGCGAAGCTGAAGGCGATTGCGGCCGACACCTCGCTCGACGATGGCGAGCGTCTGATCGCGCGCCTGAAGATGGCGGAAATTCCGCGCAACGGCAACCCGACCCGCATCCGCAACCGGTGCGAGCTGACGGGCCGCCCCCGCGCTTATTATCGCAAATTCCGGCTGTGCCGTATCCAGCTCCGCGATCTGGCCAACAAGGGCCTGATCCCCGGTGTTGTGAAGTCGAGCTGGTAAGGGACTGAGAAGATGGCAATGACCGATCCCCTGGGTGATATGCTCACCCGCATCCGCAACGGCCAGACGGCGAAGAAGGACAGCGTCCTGACGCCGGCCTCGACGCTGCGCGTCCGCGTTCTCGATGTGCTCCAGCGCGAAGGCTATATCCGCGGCTACAGCGAAGAAACGCTGGGTGCCAAGGGCCAGCACAAGGGCATCCGCATCGAACTGAAATATTTCGAAGGCCAGCCGGCGATCCGCCACGTGGCCCGCGTGTCCAAGCCGGGTCGCCGCGTCTATTCGGGTTCGAAGGAACTGCCGATCGTGCGCAACGGCCTTGGCATCACCATCGTGTCGACCCCGCGCGGCGTTCTTTCGGACGCCGAAGCCCGCGAACATAATGTCGGCGGCGAAGTGCTGGCGGAGGTGTTCTAATGTCGCGCATTGGTAAAAAGGCGGTTGCGATCCCCGGCGGTGTCACCGCCGCGATCGACGGCGGCCAGCTGTCGGTGAAAGGTCCCAAGGGCACGCTCGCGATGCCGCTTTCGGACAATATCAAATATGAGGTCCACGAAGGCAGCATCTCGGTGCAGCCGGCGAACGACACCCGCGAAGCGCGCGCCTTCTGGGGCATGCAGCGGACGCTGGTGCAGAACCTGATCACGGGCGTGACCGAAGGCTTCACCAAGGTCCTCGAAATCACCGGTGTCGGCTATCGCGCCAACTCGCAGGGCAAGACGTTGAAGCTGCAGCTTGGCTACAGCCACGATGTCGATTTCGCGGTGCCCGAAGGCATCGAGATCAAGACGCCGGACAACACGACGATCGAGATCAGCGGCATCGACAAGCAGAAGGTCGGTCAGGTCGCGGCGGAAATCCGCCGCTGGCGCAAGCCGGAGCCCTATAAGGGCAAGGGCATCAAGTATCGCGGCGAGTACATCTTCCGCAAAGAAGGCAAGAAGAAGTAAGCCATGGCACATCTTACCACTTTCCAAAAACGCCGCCAGCGCGTCCGTACCGCGCTCCGTCAGCGCGCTTCCGGGCGTCCGCGCCTGTCGGTGCACCGTTCGGGCCGGCATATCTATGCACAGCTCATCGATGACGCCGCCGGCACGACGCTGGCCTCGGCTTCGACGCTCGACAAGGGCGTGCGCGGCACGACCGGCGCCACGGCTGCGGCTGCTGCCGAAGTCGGCAAGCGCCTCGCCGATGCCGCCAAGAAGGCGGGCGTGACGCAGGTCGTGTTCGATCGCGGCGGCTTCCTGTTCCACGGGCGCATCAAGGCGCTGGCCGACGCGGCGCGCGAAGGCGGATTGGAGTTCTAATCATGGCAGACGAAA
The DNA here is from genome assembly GCA_003241685.1 of Sphingopyxis macrogoltabida. Taxonomy (GTDB): domain Bacteria; phylum Pseudomonadota; class Alphaproteobacteria; order Sphingomonadales; family Sphingomonadaceae; genus Sphingopyxis; species Sphingopyxis macrogoltabida_A. The sequence continues at coordinate 104,363 of QFPJ01000007.1, read as the reverse complement.
TTCAGAACGCCGAAGGCGCTCCCGAAGCAGCCCCCGCACCGACCGAAGGTCAGGCTCCGCGCCGTGGCCGTGGTGGCGGTCGCGACGGCGGCCGTGGCGGGCGTGACGGTGGCCGTGGCCGCCGCGACGATCGTCGTCCCCGCGACGAGGATGGCGGCGAAGAGCTGATCGAAAAGCTCGTCCACATCAACCGCGTGTCGAAGACGGTGAAGGGCGGCAAGCGCTTCGGTTTCGCCGCGCTTGTCGTCGTCGGCGACGGCAAGGGCCGGGCCGGTTTCGGCCATGGCAAGGCACGCGAAGTGCCCGAAGCCATTTCGAAGGCGACCGCCGCGGCAAAGAAGGCGATGATTCGCGTTCCGCTGCGCGATGGCCGCACGCTGCACCATGACGGCCGTGGCCACTTCGGCGCCGGCAACGTCACGCTGCGCTCGGCGCCCGCCGGGACCGGCATCATCGCCGGTGGCCCGATGCGCGCCGTGTTCGAATCGCTGGGCGTTGCCGACGTGGTGACCAAGTCGGTCGGCACCTCGAACCCCTACAACATGATCCGCGCGACCTTCGAGGCGCTCGGCGAACAGACCAGCCCGAAGTCGGTCGCGCAGCGTCGCGGCAAGAAGGTTTCGGACCTGATCAAGCGTGGCGGTGCATCCGACCGCGCAGCCGAGGCCGAAGCCGCGGCGGTGACGGAGTAAGACGATGGCCGACAAGAAGATCAAGATCCGCCAGATCGGTTCGCCGATCCGTCGTCCCAAGGACCAGCGTAAGATCCTGACCGGCCTCGGCCTGGGCAAGATGCAACGCGAGGTCGAACTGGTCGACACCCCGGAAGTGCGCGGCATGATCCGCAAGCTTCCGCACATGGTGGAAGTCGTCGAGGGCTAAGGAGCGGTGAAGCTCTACCGCCTGCTGACCGGTCCGGACGACAGCGCGTTTTGCGCGCGGGTCGAAGGATTGCTCAACCGGGGGTGGCAGCTTCACGGTAGCCCGTCGATTACCGACGTCGGTGGCCGCGGCTATGTCGCCCAGGCCATCGTGATGGAAAAAGCCGGGCCCTATCCCGGTTTTCAGCCATCGAGTGAAATCGAACCGGACTGAAAGCCCTCAGGCAATACGCCGGTTCACAGCGCGAACACAGCGAAAGCGAGTGCAAAGACATGACGATCAAGCTTAACGAACTTCGTGACAACAATGGCGCCCGCAAGGGCCGGATGCGCGTTGGACGCGGCATCGGTTCGGGCAAGGGCAAGACCGGCGGTCGCGGCCAGAAGGGCCAGAAGAGCCGCAGCGGTGTTGCGATCAACGGTTTCGAGGGCGGCCAGATGCCGCTCCACATGCGCATTCCGAAGCGCGGCTTCAACAACATCTTCGGCAAGGATTTCGCGATCGTGAACCTGGGCCTGGTGCAGAAGCTGGTCGACGCCAAGAAGCTCGATCCCAAGGCGACGGTCGATCATGCCGCGCTGAAGGCGGCGGGTGTTGCCCGTGGCGGCAAGGACGGCGTCCGTCTGCTCGCCAAGGGCGAACTCACCGCCAAGCTGACCTTTGCGGTCGCCGGCGCGTCGAAGGGCGCGATCGAGGCGGTCGAAAAGGCCGGCGGCAAGGTCGAACTGCCCGAAGTCAAGGACGCCGCGCCCGAGGGTAAAAAGGCCCAGCGTCGCGCCAAAGCCAAGGCGGAATAATTCCGGCGAGGGGCGGTTCCTGAGGGGGTCGCCCTTCGTCTTTAGACGACCTGATATACCCGTTCGTGCCGAGCGAAGGGATGGATGAACCCCGATATCGACGGGCTGCATCTATAAGAGGGCCTTTCCCCTTGCGCTTCGCGACCGCCGAACGCACATAGGCGCCGGGTCGCGGGGGGCGCGGTCCGCCACTCGAGGAATATACCCATGGCCTCTCGCGCCGACCAGCTTGCTTCCAACCTGAACTTTTCCAAATTCGGGCAGGCGACCGAACTCAAGAACCGCATCTGGTTCACGATCGGCGCGCTGATCGTCTTTCGCTTCCTGTCCTTCGTGCCGCTTCCGGGCGTCGACCCGGTCGCGCTGTCGACGCTGTACAGTCAGGCCGCATCGGGCGGCGTGCTCGACATCTTCAACACCTTTTCGGGCGGCAGCCTGGAGCGCATGAGCATCATCGCGCTCGGCGTCATGCCCTATATCACCGCGTCGATCGTCGTTCAGCTCGCCGCCGCGCTGTCGCCCAGCCTGGCCGCGCTGAAGAAGGAAGGCGAAGCGGGACGCAAGAAGCTCAATCAATATACACGCTACGGCACGGTCGCGCTGACCGCGATCCAGGGCTATTTCGTCGCCGTCGGTCTCGAAACCCTCGGCGCTAGCCAGGGCATCGCCGCGGTCGTCGATCCGGGCATGTTCTTCCGCGTCGGCGCGGTCATCAGCATCGTCGGCGGCACCTTGTTCCTGATGTGGCTGGGCGAGCAGATCACCAGCCGCGGTATCGGCAACGGCGTTTCGCTGATCATCATGGCGGGCATTCTCGCGCAATTGCCGCGCAGCTTCGCGCAGATGTTCAGCCAGGTCCGCGAAGGATCGATGGGCGGCGGGACGGTGATTGCGGTGTTCGCCGGCGCGATCGCGGTGATTGCGTTCATCAGCTTCATGGAACGCGCGCAGCGCCGCGTGCTGGTCCAATATCCGAAGCGCGCGACGCAGCGCGGCGTGATGCAGGCCGACCGCAGCCACTTGCCGCTGAAGGTCAACACCGCCGGCGTCATCCCGCCGATCTTCGCCTCGTCGCTGCTGCTGATGCCGGTGACGATCACCCAGATGATGGGCAATAATGTCCAGGGCGACACGGCGAGCGGCGATTTCCTGATCACGCTCAACCAGTATCTGGCGCACGGCCAGCCGCTGTACATGGCGCTCTATGCCGCGGGGATCATCTTCTTCTGCTTCTTCTATGTCGCGGTCGTCTTCAACCCCGAGGAAACCGCCGACAATCTGAAGCGCCAGAACGGCTTCATCCCCGGCATCCGTCCGGGCAAGAACACCGCCTCCTATCTCGATTTCGTGCTGACGCGCATCACCGTGATCGGCGCCGCCTATCTGGCGCTCATCTGTCTGGTGCCCGAATATTTCATCGCGCAATCGGGGCTGCCCTTCGCGCTGGGCGGCACCAGCCTGCTGATCATCGTGAACGTCACGATCGACACGATCACGCAGATTCAAAGCCACATGCTGGCGCATCAATATGGCGACCTGATCAAGAAAGCCAAATTGAAGGGCGGCATTGCGCGCCGCTGATCCGGCCGCTAGGCGAATTTCCAACGGGGCAGGAAAACAGGGGTCTTCATGACGCTGAACATCATTTTGCTCGGGCCTCCGGGCGCCGGGAAGGGAACGCAGGCGTCGCGCCTGGAAAGCGAACATGGCATGGTCCAGCTTTCCACCGGCGACATGCTGCGCGCCGCGGTCAAGGCGGGCACGCCGATCGGGCTGCAGGCGAAAGCGGTGATGGATGCGGGCGAACTGGTGTCGGACGAGATCGTTTCCGGCCTGATCGGCGAACGGCTCGACGAACTGGGCGGCGAAACGTCGGTGATCTTCGACGGCTATCCGCGCACCGCCGCACAGGCCGACGCGCTCGACGGCATCCTGGCGAAGCGCGACCGCCGGCTCGACCATGTGATCGAACTGGTCGTCGACGAGGACGCGCTGGTCGATCGGATCACTGGCCGTTTCTCCTGCGCCAGCTGCGGCGAGGGGTATCACGACCGGTACAAGCTGCCGAAAGTCGAAAACACCTGCGACGTCTGCGGCAGCCATGAATTCAAGCGCCGCCCCGACGACAATGAGGAAACGGTGCGCACGCGCATGGCCGAATATCGCGCGAAGACGGCACCGATCCTGCCGATCTACGAAGCGCGCGACATTGTCGCGCGTGTCGACGGCATGGCGCCGATCGACGAGGTGAACGGCGCGATTGAGGCCATTCTCGGCGACGCGCGCTAAGCGTCCCTGCTGTTTCTGCGCGCGCGCCGGATGACGCTGGCCATCGCCCCGGTCGCCGCCTATGACGGCGGCAAGAGGGGCGCTGCGATGGTGGGGAACGGGGCGATGGTTCGGATAATCGGGTTTCTGCTATTCGGCACGGCGGCGCTGGCCGCATATCCCGCGTCGGCCAAGGTCATCGACCAGGGCGAAATCGGTTTCACCGTGGCGCATACGGCGCAGCTTTCCGCGACGCCCGCCGAAGTGTGGAAAACGCTGATCACGCCCGCCAAATGGTGGTCGGACGGGCATAGCTGGTCGGGCGATGCCGCCAATTTCACGCTCGATCCGCAGGCCGGCGGCTGTTTCTGCGAAAAACTGCCCGATGCGGCCAATGGTGCGGGCAGCGTCCAGCACGCGCGCGTCCTCTTTGCACGGCCCGGCCAGTTGCTGCGCCTGTCGGGGGCCTTCGGTCCGTTGCAGGGCGAAGCGGTCACGGCGACGCTGACGATCCAGATCAAACCGACCCCGACCGGCAGCGCGCTGCGCTTCGACTATGTGGTCGGCGGCTATATGCGCCCGAAGGTCGCCGAGATCGCCCCGGCGGTGGACAAGGTGATCGGTGAACAATTGGCCGGGCTGGCGCGCTCGCTGGGCGGGGCGCTGCCGCCGACGCGCGCCGAAAAGGCGGCGGCCGGGACCGCGGCGGAAGCCGAGGATACGCCGGGCCAACGCGCGGACGACAAGGGCAATCTCGACGATATCGCGGCCGACCTTGCCAATTCGGACGAGAGTGTCGCCACGCCGCGTTGACGGCCCGCGCGACGAACGCCGGGCGGGCCGGCGTCAGTCCTTCGACAGACCGCGCAGCTTCGCGAGCGCGCCGAACGGTCCCGCCTGCTCCTCGCTCAGCACGCCCTTTTCGCCGAGAATGCGGTCGGCGTCGGGATGGCGTGGGAAGGGGTCGAGCGCGAGCGACAATGTCTGCACCGCCGCTTCGCCCAGATCGGCGCGGTCGCCCTCCAGCGGCAATATGTCCAGATCCGCGCCGCTGATCTCAATCTCCTCCTCGTCGCCCGCGTCCGGCACGGCGTCGCGCAGAAAGTGGAGGGTAAAGGGTTCGGTCAGCGTCGCCGGGACGGGCAGATAGGTCGCGGCGCATCGCTGGACGAAATCGGCGCTGACCGTGCCCGTCGCCGCCATGCCGCCCGCTATCGCCGACAGCTCGGCCTCGACCGCGAAGCGGCCGAGGTCGATCAGGTCCAGCCGCCGGGCGATCGCGGTGCGCGCGTCGGCGTCGGCGGTGATCGCGAAACGGCGCCCCTGCGCCGCGTCCGCCAGCGTCACGACATGCGAAAATTCGCTGGCGGCGGTCATGCTGCCGGGCCCGGCAGGCGATCGGCCGCCACGAGCGCGCCGACAGGCATTGCTGCGATGGCGGTGCGCAGCGCCGCGACTTCGGCCATGACATGCGCCAGATGCGCATCGCCCGGAGCATGGCCGCGCCACAGATTGCGTACCAGTGCCGCGGACAGTTCGGGCGATCCGTCGGCGGCGCGATAGGCGCCCAGCCGTCCGCCGAGCGCGCCGACCATGCGGCCGATCTGCTTGCCGACCACCATGTCGCCGAACCCGATCTGGCGCATCTGTCCGTCCATGTCGTTCACGAACAATTCGGTGAGCTGCACGCCGGAAAGGGTGTGGGCCGGGTCGTCGTCGATGCGATGCAGGACCAGCGAGAGGACAAGGCCGATCATGTCGAAGCGGCCGTCGAGCGTATCGGGAACGCCGCCGTCGGCATACCAGTGCGGCGCGCGCGCGGTGGCGACGACGGCATTCCACAATGGGCGCAGGGCTTCGCGCGGGTCGGGGTCGGGCCGGAAGAGCTTGCGGAACGAAAACATGGCGTTGTGCTTAGGCGCAATCGGCGCGGCCGAAAAGGGCGTCAGTCATTCCGGAGCAAGCTTTGCCGCGCCATAAGCCGCTTGTGCGCCCCGTCCGCTTGCGGTTAAGAGGCGCAACGATACAGCGCCCTGTGGCCGAACCGGCTGTGCAGGACGCGACGGAGACCGATTATGCCGAAGCCGACCGCCCTTTTCCCCGCTCGTCCTGCCCGCCTGATCGTCGCGGCTGTGGCACTGGCGCTTGTCGCGGGCGGCTGCACCCAGCTCAAGGGGCGGCAGGGCTATATCGTCGACCCGGTGCTGACCGATGCGATCACCCCTGGCGTCGACAATCGCGAATCGGTGGAAAAGACGCTGGGCCGCCCGACCTTCGTCGGCCAGTTCAGCAACAATGAATATTATTATCTGTCGCGCGAAACGCGCCAGCTGGCCTTTGCCAAGCCGCGGCCGATCGCGCAGCAGGTGCTGCGCGTCCGCTTCGACCCGGCCGGCAATGTCGCCGCGGTCGACCGCACCGGCATCGAACTGGTCAGCAAGATCAGCCCGTCGGGCGACAAGACTCCGACGCTGGGCCGCGAGCGCAGCTTCTTCGAAGATATCTTCGGCAATATCGGCGCCGTCGGCGCGCCGGGCGCCGGGGCGCCGGCGGGCCAGTAAGCCCCGCCGCTGCCGGGCGGCTGGCGGACCAGCGCTTTCCCGTCGATGCTGCCCCGTCGATACTGCGCGCGCGGCCTATCCCGCGATGCCGCCCGCCGCGAGAACGGCCAGCGTGACCAGATCCGATGCCGGCGATGCCATGGTCGCGATCTGCACCGGCTTTTCCATGCCGATCAGCATCGGGCCGATGATCGCGCCGCCGCCCAGTTCGCGCAGCAGCTTCGCCGACAGATTGCCAGATTGCAGGCCGGGCATGATCAGCACATTGGCGGGCCCAGACAGGCGGCAGAAAGGATAATTCTGCATGACCTTTTCGTTCAGCGCGACGTCGGGCGCCATTTCGCCTTCATATTCGAAGCCGGGTTCGCGTTTGTCGAGGATCGACACCGCTTCGCGGATGCTGTCGAGCCAGCTCCCCGCCGGATTGCCGAAGGTCGAGTAGGACAGGAAGGCGACGCGCGGTTCGTGGCCCATGCGGCGCGCGACCTGCGCGGTGCGTTCGGCGATGTCGGCGAGCATCTGTGCCGTCGGCCGTTCGTTCACCGTCGTGTCGGCCATGAAGATGGTGTGATGCTGGCCGACCAGCACATGGATGCCGAAGGGCGTCTTGCCCTCGCCATGGTCGACCACGCGGCGGACCTCGCGCATCGACTGGGCATAGGTGCGGGTGACGCCGGTGATCATCGCATCGCCCAGGCCGAGTTTCAGTAGCAGCGCGCCGAAGATGTTGCGATCGCGGTTGACCATCCGTTCGACGTCGCGGCGCAGATAGCCGCGGCGTTGCAGCCGCTCGTACAGCATCTCAACCATCTGGGGCACGTGCGGTGAATTGACGCTGTTGTGCACCTCGTAACTTTCGGGGTCGGCCACGCCCATGTCGCGCAGCTTGTCGTGCAGCCCTTCGCGGCCGACGAGCACCGGAATGCCATAGCCGCCGTCGCGGAACTGGATCGCGGCGCGCAGCACGACCTCTTCCTCGCCTTCGGCAAAGACGACGCGCTTCGGGTTCGCGCGCGCCGCTTCATAAGCGAGCGTCAGCACCGACGTCGTCGGGTTCAGCCGCGCGCGCAGCCGGTTGCGATATTCGTTCAGGTCGTCGATCGGCTGCTGCGCGACGCCCGTTTCCATCGCCGCCTTGGCGACCGCGGCGGGGACGATTTCCATCAGCCGCGGATCGAAGGGCGACGGAATGATATATTCGGGCCCGAAGCTAGACGCGCGCCCGCCATAGGCCGCAGCCACTTCTTCCGGCACCTGCTGCCGCGCCAGGTCGGCGATGGCATAGGCGGCGGCGATCTTCATCTCTTCGTTGATCGCGGTCGCGCGCACGTCGAGCGCGCCGCGAAAGATGAAGGGGAAGCACAGGACGTTGTTGACCTGATTCGGGAAATCGGAGCGACCGGTGGCGATGATCGCATCGGGCCGCGCGGCGCGCGCATCGGGCGGCGAGATTTCGGGATCGGGGTTCGCCATCGCAAAGATGATCGGCGCAGCCGACATGTCCTTGACCATTTCGGGCTTCAGCGCCCCGGCGGCGGACAAGCCCAGGAACACGTCGGCGCCGACCAGCGCCTCGGTCAGCGTCCGCGCCTCGGTCGGCACCGCGTGGGCGGATTTCCATTGATCCATGCCTTCGGTGCGGCCCTGGTAAATGGTGCCCTTGCGATCGCACATGATGACATTTTCGTGCCGCACGCCCAGCGCCTTGATCAGCGCGGTGCACGCGATCGCCGCGGCGCCCGCGCCATTGACCACGACGCGCACCTTGTCGAGATCGCGCCCGGTCAGATGGCAGGCGTTGATCAGGCCCGCGGCGGTGATGATCGCGGTGCCATGCTGGTCGTCATGGAACACCGGAATGTTCATCTTTTCCTTCAGCGCCGCCTCGATGATGAAACAATTGGGCGCCGCAATATCTTCCAGATTGATGCCGCCGAAGCTGGGTTCGAGCAGTTCGACCGCGTCGATGAACGCCTGCGGATCCTCGGTCTTGACCTCCAGGTCGATCGAATCGACGTCGGCGAAGCGCTTGAACAGCACCGCCTTGCCTTCCATCACCGGCTTCGATGCCAGCGCGCCGAGATTTCCCATGCCCAGAATCGCGGTGCCGTTCGAGATGACGGCGACCAGATTGCCCTTGGCGGTATAGTCATAGGCGGCGGCGGGATCGTCGGCGATCGCCTGCACCGGCACGGCGACGCCGGGGGAATAGGCAAGGGACAGGTCGCGCTGCGTCGCCATGGGCTTCGACGCGACGATCTCGATTTTGCCGGGGCGCCCGTGCGCGTGATACAGCAGCGCCTCGCGATCCGAGAATTGCACCTTGGTCCCGTTATCCATTCGTCAGTCCCCTACCAAATAACAGCCAGATGCGCGCCCAGCCCTTCCCTAGCGTCGGCTTGGCGAAATGGAAGCCCCGTGAATCTCGCCTCGTCGCCTTGCCATGCCGCCGCCAATCACTAATGCAGGGGCCAATGACCGCCGCCGCCCGATCCTCGACCGACAGCAAAGGCATCGTGCCCGCCGCGACGCCGATGATGGCGCAATATTGGTCATTGAAGGAAAAGGCGGGCGATTGCCTGCTCTTCTACCGGATGGGCGACTTTTTCGAGCTTTTTTTCGACGATGCGAAGGCGGCGGCTTCGACGCTCGACATCGCGTTGACCGCGCGCGGCGAACATGGCGGCGCGCCGGTGCCGATGTGCGGGGTGCCGGTGCACAGCGCCGAATCCTATCTCGCGCGGCTGATCCGGGCGGGGCACCGCGTCGCGATCGCCGAACAGGTGGAAACCCCGGCGGAGGCAAAGGCGCGCGGCGGGTCGAAGGCGCTGGTCGCGCGCGCCATCGTCCGCTTCGTGACCGCCGGTACGCTGACCGAGGACGCGCTGCTCGAAGGGCGCAGCGCGAACCGGCTGGCAGCGCTCGCGACGGTCGGCAGCGAAGACAGGGTCGCGATCGCCGCGGCCGATATTTCGACCGGCCGGTTCGAAGTGGTCGCGGTGCCCGCCGCCGCGGTCGATGCCGAACTCGCCCGGCTGGCGCCGTCCGAACTGCTGGTCGGTGACGGCACACAGGAAATGCCCGTGTCGGGTGCGCGCCAGATCGTCCGCCGGCCGCAGGCGGATTTTGCCAGCGGTACGGCGGAAAAGCGGCTGAAGGCCTTGTTCGGCGTCCGCACGCTCGACGGCTTCGGCCAGTTCACGCGCGGCGAAATCGCCGCGATGGGCGCGATCGCGGCCTATCTCGACCATGTCGGCACCGGGTCGGCCGTATTCCTCCAGCCGCCGGTGCGCACGCTGGCGGGCGACCGGATGGCGATCGATGCGGCGACGCGCGAAAGCCTGGAAATCGTGCGGACGATGGGCGGGACGCGCGACGGCAGCCTGCTCGGCACGATCGACCGCACAGTCACCGCGGCGGGCGCGCGGCTGCTGGCCGACGATCTTGCCAGCCCGCTGACCGATCGCGGCGCGATTCTCGACCGGCTCGATCTGGTTGATGCGCTGGCGCGCGATGCGCTGTGGCGCGACGAGCTTCGCCGCGAACTGCGCGCGCTGCCCGACGCCGGCCGCGCGCTCGGCCGGCTCGTCGCCGGACGCGGCGGCCCGCGCGACCTGGCGCAATTGCGCGATGCGCTCGGCGGCGCCCGGCTGCTGCGCGAGCGGCTGGCGCTGCGGGGCGACCTGCCGCCGCTGCTCGCGCGTCTGCTGCCCGGACTCGACGGCCACGGCGCGCTCGTCGACGAACTGACGCGCGCGCTCGTCGAAACGCCGCCCGTCGATGCGGCGCAGGGCGGCTATATCGCCGAAGGCTATGACGCCGCGCTCGATGCCCTGCGCGAGACCGCGCGCGACGGGCGGAAAGCGATTGCCGCGCTGGAGGCGCGCTACCGCGACCGGACCGGCATCGCCTCGCTCAAGATCCGCCACAATGGCGTGCTCGGCTATCATGTCGAGGTGCCGGCCAAACATGCCGATACGCTGATGGCGCCCGATTCGGGCTTCACCCATCGCCAGACGCTGGCGGGGGTCGTGCGCTTCAACGCGTCCGACTTGCACGATGCCGCCACCCGCGTGACGCAGGCGGGCGTCCATGCCGTCGCGGCGGAGGCGGCGCATCTGGAGACGCTGACCGACGCCGCCGTCGCGCGGCGGCAGGCGATCGCGGCAAGCTGCGACATATTGGCGCGGATCGACGTGGCGGCCGCGCTCGCCGATCATGCGATGAGCCACAATTGGTGCCGCCCGGATCTGGCCGTGGAGGCGTGCCTCGATGTCGTTGGCGGCCGCCATCCGGTGGTGGAGGCGGCGCTGGCGAAATCGGGCGAGCGGTTCGTGCCCAACGATGTGTCGCTGTCCGACACCGATCGCCTGTGGCTCGTCACGGGGCCGAACATGGGCGGCAAATCGACCTTTTTGCGCCAGAATGCGCTGATCGTCATTCTGGCGCAGGCGGGCTGCTTCGTACCGGCGGCCTCGGCGAAGCTCGGTCTGGTCGACCGATTGTTCAGCCGCGTCGGCGCCAGCGACAATCTGGCGCGCGGGCGATCGACCTTCATGGTCGAAATGGTCGAAACCGCGGCGATTCTGGCGCAGGCGACGCCGCAAAGCTTCGTCATACTGGACGAGGTCGGGCGCGGCACCTCGACCTATGACGGGCTCGCGCTCGCCTGGTCGGTGGTCGAGGCGGTGCATGAAGGGAACCGCTGCCGCTGCCTGTTCGCGACCCATTATCACGAACTGACCCGGCTGGCCGAAACGCTGAACGCGCTGTCGCTCCACCACGTCCGCGCGCGCGAATGGCAGGGCGATCTGGTGCTGTTGCACGAGGTGGCGGACGGCCCAGCCGACCGCAGCTACGGCCTCGCCGTCGCGCGGCTCGCGGGCGTGCCGGCGGGTGTGGTGAAGCGCGCCGAGGCGGTGCTGGCGAAGCTGGAGGCGGGACGCGCGGCGACGGGCGGGCTGGCGGCGGGGCTCGACGATCTGCCGCTGTTCGCCGCGACGCTGGCCGAACAGGCCGCGCCGGCGGTCGACGCGTTGCGCGCCGCGCTCGCCGCGATCGACCCCGACGCGCTCGCGCCGCGCGAGGCGCTCGATGCGCTCTATCGGCTGAAACACGTGGCGGCGGACGAACGATGAGCGACATGTTCGACAATCTGGAGGGACGGCGCGCGATCATCGACCGCCGTGCGCTGTCGGGACGGCTCGACGAAATCGCCGCCGACAGCAGCGATTCGGGCAAGCGCCGCCGCGCGATGGTGGCGCTGCTGAAGGACGCGCTGGAAGAGGGGCGGGCGGAGGTCAACCGGCGGCTGCTCGACCGCCCGTCGTCGGGACGGCTGGCGGCGCAATCGACCGCCTTCCTGATCGACCAGATCGTCCGCCTCAGCCACGATTTCACCGTCGATCATCTCTATCCGGCCGGTAACCGTTCGGCCGGCGAGCGGATCACGCTGATCGCGGTCGGCGGCTATGGGCGCGGCGAAATGGCGCCGTTCAGCGACATCGACATCGGTTTCCTGACGCCCTTCAAACAGACGAGCTGGACCGAACAGGTGATCGAGGCCCAGCTATATACGCTGTGGGACCTGGGGCTGAAGGTCGGGCACAGCTCGCGCTCGCTCGACGAAATGGTGCGCGCGGCGAAGGACGATCTGACGATCCGCACCGCACTGCTCGAAGGGCGCTTCATCTGGGGCGACCGCGATCTCTACGATACCGCGTCGGCGCGCTTCAATGCCGAGGTGGTGGTGGGCAATGCGCGCGCCTTCGTCGCGGAAAAGCTCGCCGAACGCGATGAGCGGCACAAACGCATGGGCGATTCGCGCTATGTCGTCGAACCCAATGTGAAGGAAGGAAAGGGGGGGCTGCGCGACCTCCACACGCTCTTCTGGATCGGCAAGTTCATCCACCGTGTCCGCACCGTGCCCGAACTGGTCGATGCCGGCCTGTTGACCGCGCGCGAGCTGCGCCAGTTCGCGCGCGCGGAAAATTTCCTGCTCGCGGTGCGCTGTCACCTTCATGTCCTCGCGGGGCGCGCCGAGGACCGGCTCACCTTCGATTTCCAGCGCGAGATCGCGCAGCGGATGCAATTTGCCGAACGGCCGGGAAAAAGCGCAGTCGAACGCTTCATGCAGCTTTATTTCCTGCACGCGAAAAGCGTCGGCGACCTGACGGGGACCTTCCTCGCCCATCTCGACGAACAGATGGCGTCGCGCGGGCGGCGTTTCCTGCCGACGTTGCGGCGGCGGCCGGGGCGGCTCAACGGCTTCGTCCTCGATCGCGGGCGGCTGGCGCTGCCGTCCGACGATTTTTTCCAGCAGGACCCGGTGCGGCTGATCGAGATATTCGCGCTCGCCGACAAGCATGGCGTGGAAATTCACCCGCTGGCGATGCGCCAGGCGCGGCATGATGCGAAGCTCATCGAAACGCAGGGGGTGCGCCGCATCGCGCGCGCCAATGCGCTGTTCCTCGACGTGCTGACGTCCCCGCGCGACCCCGAAACCGTGCTGCGCTGGATGAACGAGGCGGGGGTGTTCGGGCGCTTCGTGCCCGATTTCGGCCGCGTCGTCGCGCAGATGCAGTTCGACATGTATCATCATTATACGGTCGACGAGCATACGATCCGCGCAATCGGCCTGCTTGCCGACATCGAACAGGATCGGCTGAAGGACGATCATCCGCTCGCCACCGCGATCATGAAGCAGGTCCATTCGCGGCGCGTCATCTATGTCGCCGTGCTGCTGCACGACATCGCCAAGGGTCGCGGCGGCGACCACAGCATATTGGGCGCCGAACTCGCGCTGCGCGTCTGTCCGCGCCTCGGCCTGTCGGATGCGGAGACCGAGACGGTGTCGTGGCTGGTGCGCTATCACCTGCTGATGTCGGCGACCGCCTTCAAGCGCGACCTGGCCGATTTCAAGACGATCCTCGACTTCGCGCAGGTCGTCCAGAGCCCCGAACGGCTGCGGCTGCTGCTCGTCCTCACCGTCGTCGATATCCGCGCGGTGGGGCCGGGGGTATGGAACAGCTGGAAACGCCAGCTGCTGACCGAATTATTCGATGCCGCCGAAGAGGTGCTGCGGCTCGGCCACAAGCAAAAGGGCCGCGAAACGCGGATCGCGATCAAGAAGGAAGGCGCGCAGCAATTGCTCGCCATGACCGACAAGGATTTCGCGCGGCTCGCCAAACGGCTGCCCGAAAGCTATTGGATCGCCGAACCGGTCGAGGTCATCGCCGCGAACCTGATCCATATCCAGAAGGCGGCGGGGGCGCCGCTGCATATCGCCGCGGTGCCCGACGACGACCGCGGCGCGACGCTGGTGATGGTCCTCGCCTCCGACCATCCGGGGCTGTTCTACCGCATCGCCGGGGGCATTCATCTGGCCGGCGGCAACATCATCGACGCGCGCATTCACACGACGCGCGACGGGCTGGCGCTCGACAATTTTCTGGTTCAGGACCCGCTCGGCCGGCCGTTCGCGGAGGCCGAACAGATCGTCCGCCTGACCCGCGCGATCGAGGATGCGCTGGCCAACCGGCAGAAGCTGCTGCCCAAACTGGAGGCGCGCGCGCTGCCGCGTACCCGGGCCGAGGCCTTCCGCATCGCCCCCAGCGTGTTCATCGACAATAAGGCGTCCAATCGGTTTACGGTGATCGAGGTCAATGCCCAGGATCGTCCGGCGCTGCTCAACCAGCTGGCCTATGCGCTGTTCCAGTCGAAGGTGACGGTGCATTCGGCGCATGTCGCGACCTATGGCGAACGCGCGGTCGATACCTTCTATGTCACCGACCTGATCGGCGACAAGATCGACGGTGCGGCGCGGGTCAGGACGCTGGAAAAGCGGTTGCTCGAAGCCGCCGGCAACGCGGACGCGGATGCGGTCGCGGCCTGATCCCGACAGTCCGGACCCTATTGATATTCGACCGTCACCGGAACGCGGCCGCGATAATCGCCGTCGTCGAGCCCCGCCACCTGCAGCCGGCCGCCGAAACGAAAGGTCAGCCGACCGTCGGCGCCCAGCCGGGGTGCGGGCGACAGGTCGGTGACAAGGCCCGTGACGCGCGCGCTGCGGCCGCCGCCGCTTTCCAGGTCGATCGTCGCGGGCATGGTGACGCGGACCGCCGCGCCCGGTTCGCCGCGCACCGTCACGACGCCGCTCAGCGAAAAGCCGCCCAGGTCGAAGATGTCGCCGCTCAGGCGCCGCGCGCCGCTCTGCGGATCGATCTCGACCGCGCCGCCCATCGCGCCGACGGCGACGCGGCCCATGTCGAGCTGCGTTTCGATGTCGACGCGCAGCGGGATGTCCGACGGGCGCGACGACGACAGCGCGGTCCCGCCGCCGTCCTGCGCGCACAGCAGGCACTGGGCCGATGCGGGCGCGGCGGACAGCAGCAGCGGCAGGGCAAGGACAAGGCGCAGTTTCACCCCTATAGCCTAGCCCGATCATGGTTAAGCGCGGGTAAAGCCGGCGCTTGCCAGGTGGGACGCCCCCTTGCGATGCCGTGGCGGCGGACCGATATTGGGCACAGGCAAGCGGCGCGCCCGGCGTCCCGCAAAGGAGCTTTCATCATGACAGATTCCAAAACCGACCCGAACACCGCCCGCCCGCTCGACCCGATGGCGCATCATGTGCTGCGCGAAGGCGGCACCGAACGGGCGTTCACGGGCAAATATACCGATTTCAAGGGCGACGGCATGTATCGCTGCGCCGGATGCGGGGCGCCGCTGTTCGACAGCCAGGCCAAATATGACAGCGGGTCGGGCTGGCCCAGCTATACCGCCCCGGCCGATGCGGCGGCGGTCAGCGAATATCGCGACACCAGCCACGGCATGGTCCGCACCGAAGTGCGCTGCGCGGCGTGCGAGGGGCATCTGGGCCACGTCTTTCCCGACGGCCCCGGACCCGACGGCCTGCGCTATTGCATCAACAGTGCGGCGCTTGACTTCGCGGACCGCGGGCGGGATGAGGCGGGGACCGGCGAGGGCTGACGGCCCGTCCGGGGGGCTGACGTCAATGGGCTGTTGCCGACAGGGGGCGCAGCGAGGGAAGGAAACCGGGCTTTGCGCCGCGAAAGACAGCAGGCAGCGTCGGATACATCGTCGGGCAAGGGAAATGGCAAGCGGGCGAAGGGCCCGGTGCCGCGCTGGCGCCTGTGGCTGCGCCACGGCGTGCGCTGGGCACTGGCGCTGCTGCTGGTCGGGGCGGTCGCGCTGGCCGTCGCGGTCGGCATCGCGGTGCAGCGTATGCCCAGCTTCGAGGAGCTGAAGAAATCGCCCGCGGGCCAGACGATCCGCGTCCGTGCCGCCGACGGCACCGTCTTCCTGTCGCTTGGGCCCAATTACGGCCGCTGGCTGACGCTGCGCGAAACGCCGAAGGTGATGCAGGACGCGATGGTCGCGGTCGAGGACCGGCGCTTTCGCTATCACCCCGGCGTCGATCCCGTCGGCATGACGCGCGCCGCGATCGTCGCCGTGGAAAATTACGGCAGCGGCCGGCGGATGCAGGGCGCCTCGACGATCACGCAGCAGCTGGCCCGCAATGTCTTTCTGTCGAACAGCTACACCTGGTCGCGCAAGCTGCGCGAAGCGGTGCTGGCGATGGCGCTCGAATGGAAATTCTCGAAGGACGAGATTCTCGAACTCTATCTGAACAAGGTTTATTTCGGCGGCGGCAGCTATGGCATCGACGCCGCGTCGAACAGTTTCTTCGGCCATAGCGCCACCGAAATGTCGCTGTCGGAGGCGGCGGTGATCGCGGGGCTGGTGAAGGCGCCGTCGCGCTATTCGCCGACCGCCGATGCACAGGCGGCGCTCAGCCGCGCCGACGTCGTGCTGGACGTCATGGTCGATGCCGGGGTCATCACCCAGAGCCAGGCCGATACCGCCGAACCCGCGAATGTTCAGCTTGCCAAGGAAACCGGCCAGAACAGCGCGCGCTATTTCACCGACTGGGCCTTGCCCCAGCTCGACATGCTGATCGACGAGGGCAGCGAGGCCTTGGACGTCTACACGACGATCGACCTCGGCATGCAGCGCGCCGCGACCGCGGCGATTCAGGCGAACACGCCCGGCGGCGTGCAGGGCGCGCTCGTCTCGCTCGATCGCGACGGCGCCGTGCGGGCGATGGTCGGCGGCACCGATTATGTCAGCTCGAACTATAATCGCGCGACCCAGGCGATGCGCCAGCCGGGGTCGGCATGGAAATTGTTCGTCTATATGGCGGCGCTGGAGGCGGGGTATAAGGTCGACGATCAGGTCGTCGACGAACCCATCACGATCAACGGCTGGTCGCCGCGCAATTCGTCGGGCCGTTTTTCGGGACCGATGGATCTGCGCAGCGCCTTTGCCTATTCGGTCAATACCGTCGCCGCGCAGTTGGGGGACGAGGTCGGCTTTTCCTCGGTCGCCAACATGGCCCGGCGTTTCGGCATCACCACCCCGATCAACACCCAGCCATCGATGGTGCTCGGCACGTCGGAAGTGCGCGTCATCGACCTGACCGCCGCCTTTGCCGCGGTCGCGCGCAAGGGCGTGTCGGTCCAGCCCTATGGTATCACCAAGGTCACGACGACCGGCGGCGAACTATTGTACCAGCGCCCGGCCGAACGCGGCCAGGTGCTGGTCGACAGCTGGGTCGCCGCGGGCATCACCGACCTGCTTCAGACCGCGGTCAATACCGGCACGGGCCGCGCCGCGCAGATCGGCCGGCCGGTCGCGGGCAAGACCGGCACGACGACGAGCAACAAGGACGGTTGGTTCCTGGGCTTTTCCAGCGGACTGACGACAGGCGTCTGGATGGGCCGCGACGATGCGAAGGCGGTCGGCGGGCTGCAGGGCGGCCGTGCCCCGGCCAAGGCCTTTGCCGACTATATGCGCGTCGCGGTGGCGCGGCGCCCGGTCGAGGCCTTCGATACCGAGGTCAAGCTGCCCGAATGGCAGCTGGAGGAAGAGGGCGACGCCTATTTCGGTGCCCCCGACGAAGGCGGGCTGGTCGATGAAAACGGCATGCCGATCGAACTGCCGGTCGACGCGCCCGCGATCGGCGACGATCCGCTGCCGCAACCGCAGCAGCCGCAGGACGATGGACCAACGCTGAACCAGCAATGGATCGAGGAGCAGACGGGCCGCCGTCCGCCGCCGCCCGCCGCCGACAAGGGGCCGCCGCCGCCCAAGGTCGCGCCGCCCGCGACCCGGCCGACCCAGCAGCGTCCCGGCGAAGGCATTTACTGACAGCCGGAACCGGCCGCGGCGGCGTGGCCGGGGTCAGCCGAAGCGATAGCGGTGCAGCGCGCGTCCTTCGCGGCGCAGCCAGCCGCGCGCGGCGGCGACATCGCCGTCGTGCAGTTCGTCGACCAGCGCATGAAACGCCGCGCCATGGTCCATGTGCCGCAGGTGCGCGACCTCATGCGCCACCGTCGCCCGGCGGACATGGTCGGGCGCCATCACCAGCCGCCAGCTGTAGCGCAGGTCGCCGTCGGCGGTGCAACTGCCCCAGCGGCTGCGCGGGTCGCCGACCGCGACGCGGCCGAGCGGCAGGCCCGCCGCCCCCGCGATCTCGCGGCTCTCGCGCGTCATCAGGTCGAGCGCCAGTCCCCTGAGCCAGCGTTCCAACCGTCTTCCCACGGTTTCGGCGGGGCCGCCGACGCACAGCCGGTCGGACTCCAGGCGCACGGCGCGCGGGGCGCCGTCGCGCCAGTCGATGCGCCGCACGACGCCGAACAGGGGCAGGAACGCGTCCGGCCCGACCGTCACCGGCGGCAACGCCTTGCCGACCTGTTCGATCAGCCACGCCTGCTGCTCGCCCGCCCATTTCAGCGCCTTTGCCGCATTTCCCCGGCGCGGCAGCGTCAGGCGCAATTCGCCGCGCGCGGCATCGAACACCAGGCGGTAGCGCCGCGACTGCGCATGATGGACCAGCCGCACGGGCCAGGGATCGTCGCCGACCCGGATATGCGGCCCGTCCGCCGCCCGGTCAGACGATGCGTTCGACAAGATGATTCTCCAGCGGGCCCGCGATATCCTCGCTCACGGTCCAGCCGACGATCGATTCGCCGGCCCGGTGCACCGCCGCGCGGTCGCCGCACACCAGATAATGCCAGTCGGGCAGGGGGCGGTCTTCGGCGCGCAGGCGATAGGCGCAGCTTTGCGGCAGCCATTCCAGCGCGTCGACCTTGGCGCGGGTCAGCGTCAGGCAGTCGGGAACGTGCCGGCGCCGGCGCTGATAATCGCCGCAGCGCGCGGTCGTCAGGTCGAGCAGGCGGCAGGCGACATTGGTCGGATAGATGCGGCCCGTGTCCTCGTCCTCCAGCTTGTGCAGGCAGCATTTGCCGCACCCGTCGCACAGCGCCTCCCATTCCCCGGCGTCGAGGGTCGCGAGCGGCGCTTCCCAGAAGGGACGCGCGCCCGTCACGGTCACTTCACCCATTTTTCAAGGTCGGCCGCGACCTTGTCCGGCGCGCCCTCGTCGGGCTCGGTCGTCGGGTCGTCGAGCGGCAGCAGCGCCAGCGGCTTGCCATCGGGGTCCATCAGGAAGGCAAGCTGGCGGTGCGCCATCAGATAGCGGTCGGGCGCCGATCCATCGACCTTGCGATAGGTGACGACATAGGCCTTTGCCGCGGCGGCTATCTGCTCCGCGGTGCCGGTCAGGCCGAGCAGGCGGGGGTGATAGCGCGCGACGAAGGGCTTCAGCGCCTCGGGCGTGTCGCGGTCCGGATCGACGGTGATGAACAAGGGCTGCACCTTCGCGCCGCGCTCCGGGTCGGCCTTTTCGAAGGCCGCGAGGCCGCGCATCAGCTTTTGCAGGTCGACCGGACAGATGTCGGGACAGAAGCTGTATCCAAAATAGACGAGGCGATAGCGGCCCGCGAAGTCCGAATCGCGCACCGTCCGGCCATTCTGGTCGGTCAGCGTGAAGGGGCCGCCGATGCGCGCGCCCTCCAGCGGCGGGCGCGCGCCGCCGCCCGATGCCGGCGCATCGCCGGTCCCACAGGCCGCCAGCGCGCCGGTGAAGGTTATCAGCAGGGTTGCGCGAACCAGCTTTTGTCCCATATTTGCGATCATCGTCATGCGGCCAGCCTTGCGGGGCCGGGTCCGGAAAATCAACCTTTCTCGTCGCGCGGGGCGCGGCGACAGATCAGGGGTCGCCCATATCATGTTTCGCCGTCCGGTCGCCCGCCTGCTGTCCGTCCTGCTCGTCGCCGCCGTGGCGGCGGTCGCGACCGTTCCCGTCCAGGCGCAGTTCCGCGGCGGTTTCGCCTTTCTTCAGGCGGTCAGCGACCGCGACGGCACCAAGGCGACCGACGCGCTGAAGGACGATCCCGCGCTGGTGAACACGCGGCACCCCGACAATGGCGAGACCGCGCTGGCGATCGTGACCAAGCGGCGCGACACCAACTGGCTGCGCTTCCTGCTGGGCAAGGGCGCCGACGCGTCGATCGCCGATCGCCAGGGCACCACCCCGCTGATGCACGCGGCGCTGCTCGATTATGCCGACGGCGGCGAGGTGCTGATCGCGAACAGGGCGCCCGTCGATCAGACCAATCGCCGCGGCGAAACCGCGCTGATCCTGGCGGTGCAGTCGCGCAACCTGGCGATGATCCGTCTGCTCGTCCGTAATGGCGCCAATCCCGATCGCGCCGATCATATCGCGGGCATGTCGGCGCGCGACTATGCGAAGCGCGACGACCGCACTGGCCAGATTCTCGCGCTGCTCGACGGAAAGGCCGACGCGCCGCAACGCGAACTGGGGCCGGTTTTCGGACCGCAATAGCGGAACAATGTGATTGTCTGTTTGACAGTCACATTTCAATGTGAGACATGACCGCCATGTCCACGATGCTCATCGACCGTATCCGCGCCATTGTCGAGGACGGGGCCATGTCCCGCTCCGGCCTGGCGCGCGCCGCGGGTCTTCACGCCAACAGCCTGCGCGACCTCGATTCGCCCGGCTGGAACCCCACCGCCGACACGCTGCGCAAGCTGGAGGACTGGCTCGCGCACGGCAGCGACCTGTCGCCGATGGCCACGCCCGAAGAGATTATCGCCGAAGCGCGCAACGGCCGCATGTTCATCCTCGTCGATGACGAGGACCGGGAAAATGAAGGCGACCTTGTCATTCCCGCCCAGATGGCCACGCCCGACGCGATCAACTTCATGGCGACGCATGGGCGCGGGCTGATCTGCCTGACGCTGACCCGTGCGCGCGTCGACCAGCTCGGCCTGGAACTGATGAGCCGCAATAACGGCACCCGGCACGAAACCGCCTTCACCACCTCGATCGAAGCGCGCGAAGGAGTGACGACCGGGATTTCGGCCGCCGATCGTGCACGCACCGTGTCGGTCGCGATCGACGCCGGCAAGGGCCGCGACGATATCGTCACCCCCGGTCATGTCTTTCCGCTGATCGCCCGCGACGGCGGCGTCCTCGTGCGCGCCGGCCATACCGAGGCGTCGGTCGATATCGCGCGGCTCGCCGGTCTCAATCCGTCGGGCGTGATCTGCGAGATCATGAACGACGACGGGACGATGGCGCGGCTCGACGACCTCATCCCCTTCGCGCGGCGGCATGGGATGAAGATCGGCACGATCGCCGACCTGATTGCCTATCGCAGCCGCAGCGACCGGCTGGTCGAATGCGTGTCCGACGAGCCTTTCGAATCGGACTATGGCGGCGACTGGCGGCTCAAATCCTATCGCAACAAGGTCGACGGCAGCATCAATCTGGTGCTTCAGAAGGGTGCGGTCGATCCGGCGGGGGTCACCTTGGTGCGGATGCACGCCGTGTCGTTGTTCGATGATCTGATGGGGCGTCCGGGGCCGAAGAAGCGGCGGTTGCAGCGGTCGATGGAAGCAATGGGATCCGCCGGGTCCGGGGTCATCGTCATGCTGATGCGGCCGCTGCCCGGATCGGCGGATGCCGAGCCGGCAGGCCCTGCGTCGGCCGGCATGGACCTGCGCACCTATGGCATCGGCGCGCAGATTCTCGCCGACCTCGGCGTCCATGCGATGGAACTGCTCACCCCGACCCACAGCAATATCGTCGGCCTCGAAGGCTATGGCCTGTCAGTCGTCGGCGAACGTCCCATTCCCGGAGAAGCCTGATGGCGCATGTCCTGATCGTCGAAGCCCGTTTCTACAGCCATCTGAACGACATGCTGCTCAGCGGCGTACGCAGCGCGCTCGATGCCGAAGGGCACAGCCATGAAACGGTGACCGTGCCCGGCGCGCTCGAAGTTCCGGCCGCCATCTCGCTCGCCGCCGACAGCGGGCGTTACGACGCCTATGTCGCGCTCGGCGTGGTGATTCGCGGCGAGACCTATCATTTCGAAGTGGTCTCGAACGAAAGCGCGCGCGGCATCATGGCGCTGACGCTCGACGGACTCGCGATCGGCAACGGCATCCTGACCGTCGAAAATGAGGAACAGGCGCTTGCGCGCGCCGACAAGACGCGCAAGGATAAGGGCGGCGAGGCGGCGAAGGCGGCGCTCGCCATGCTGGCCCTCAAGGAGCAATTCGGCATTGGCTGACCGACCACCACCGAGTCGCTATTCCGTTGTCGAACGCGGCGGGCGGCTGGTGGTCATCGACCGCAGCACCGGCACGACGCCGCCCTCCGCCGCCGAACGCATGGCCGAGCATGACCGGCGCATGGGCCATGAACCCGCGCAGCCGATGCCGCGCGCCGAACCCAGGACACCGCAGGCCGATTTGCCGCGTCCCGCCGCCGGGACAAGGATGCCGGCACCCAACCATCGCGTCGCTGCCGCGGTCGCCGATCGCAACCGCCAGCAGCCATGGGGCGAAAAACCGCCCGTCGCCGCGTCGCCCTCTCGCAAGGCGCCGCCGGCATCGCCGTCCGGCGGACCCGCCGCGCGCAAGACCATCGTCACCGGAAAATGGTGGGATGCCAAGGGACCGCGCACGATCGAACTGGGGCCGAAGGGGCAACAGGTGCTGGGCAGCGGCTTCGTGACGCTGTTCGTCGCGGTGATGATCGCGGCCATCGTCACGCTGGTGATTCAGCCGCTGCTGTTGTTCGTCGCGGCGTTTCTGTTGATCCGCTTCGGCGGCAAGGTGCTGGGTCCGATCGGTGCCGGGATCGTCGACAAGGCGGTTGCCGAGCGAAACTAGCGCCAAAATCCTCCCCGCTTTTTGCGGCGGGGAGGACCAGATGGTCAGGCCGTCTGCAGTGCCGGATAGTCGATATAGCCTTCCGGACCCGGCGAATACCAGGTCTGCGGGTTGTCCGCCGCCCATTCGGCGCCGGTGCGGATGCGTTCGACCAGGTCGGGATTGCCGATGAATGGGCGGCCAAAGGCGATCGCGTCGGCGTCCCCGCCAGCCAGCGCTGCCTCGGCCAGCGCGGCGGTATAGTCGCTGTTCAGGATCAACGGACCCTGGAACGCCCGGCGGATCGCCGGCGACTGTTTCGGCACGTCGGTGCGGCCGAATGTGCCGTCGGGGCCCGGCTCGCGCAGTTCCAGAAAGGCGATGCCCAGGCTGTCCAGCGCCGCCGCAGCCGCAGTGAACAAGGGTTCCGGGTTGCTGTCATCGACGCCCTGCGTATCGCCGTTGGGTGACAGGCGTACACCGACGCGGTCGGCGCCCCAGACCGAAATCAACGCCTCCGTAACGTCGCGCAGCAGCCGGATGCGGTTTTCGACCGGGCCGCCATAATCGTCGTCGCGCAGATTGCTGCCGTCGCGCAGGAACTGGTCGATCAGATAGCCGTTGGCGCCGTGCAATTGCACCCCGTCGAAACCGGCCTTCCTCGCATTCTCCGCCGCCTTTGCATAATCGGCGATGACACGCGGTATCTCGCCCAGCTCGAGCGGCCGGGCGACCTCATAGTCCCGCCGCCCGACCGGGGTGTGCGCCTTGCCCGGCGCCTGCGTCGCCGACGCCGACACCGGCGGCTTGCCATCGTTGAACACCGAATGGACGACGCGGCCCATATGCCACAGCTGTGCGACGATGCGGCCGCCCGCCTCGTGCACCGCTTCGGTCACACCCTTCCATCCTTCGACCTGCGCATCGGTCCACAGGCCCGGCGCCGATGGCCAGCCAAGGCCTTCCTGCGAGATGCCGGTGGCTTCGGAAATGATCAGCCCTGCCGACGCGCGCTGGCGATAATATTCGCGCGCCAGGTCGTTGGGGACGAAGCCCGGTCCGGCGCGGCCGCGCGTCAGCGGCGCCATGATGATCCGGTTCGGCGCGTCGATGGCGCCCAGCTTGATCGGATCGAACAGCGAATTGGCCATGAACCCTTCCCTCTTCACTTTCTGCGCGACGGCCCCTTCGGTCATCGCTATGGGCGCCGAAGCTATGGATGGGGGATGCCCGGCGCAATGGTCGGTGGCAAAAGAAAATCTAAATGACCGGGAAGGACGGACGCCTCGACGCCGGACCCGGCAGCGTATCGCATCGTTTGCCCGGTTGGGGCGGCTGGCCGTTCCTCGCGCTGCTGGCCGGCAATATCTCGCTGTCGCTCGGCGCGATGCTGGTGCGGCTCGCCGACACTGGGCCGACCGCCTCGGCCTTCTGGCGGATGGCGCTCGCGCTGCCGTTCCTGCTGTTCCTCGCCTGGCGCGAATCGGGCGGGCGGGTGCCGCCGCGCCGCTCGATCGGCATCGCCGCCGCCGCCGGCATCTTCTTCGCGCTCGACCTTGTCGCCTGGCATATCGGCATTTTGCAGACGAAGGTCGCGAATGCGACGCTGTTCGGCAATTGCGCCAGCCTGATCCTCGTCCTGTGGGGAATTTTTCTCGCCCGCACATGGCCGCGCGGGTGGCAGGCGCTGGCGATCCTGCTTGCCTTCGCGGGCGCGGCGCTCCTGATGGGGCAAAGCTATGAACTGGCGCCCGCCTATCTGGTCGGCGATATGCTCAGCCTGCTCGCCGGACTGCTCTACACCGGCTATGTCCTGCTCATGCAGCGGGTGCGCGGGACGCTCGAATCCTGGACCGCGCTCGGTATTTCCTCGACCGTGTGCGTACCCATTCTCCTCCTGACCGCGCTGGCGCTGGGCGAACGGGTGATGCCGCAGGACTGGACGCCGCTGATCCTGCTCGCGCTGACCAGCCAGATCATCGGCCAGGGGCTGATGACCTGGTCGCTGCCGCGCTTCTCGCCGCTCGTCATCGGTTTGACCCTGCTCGTCCAGCCGGCGGTCGCCGCGCTTGCCGGATGGCTGATGTTCGACGAACGGCTCGGCGCGATCGATATTTTCGGCGGCATGATGGTCGGGGCGGCGCTGGTGCTGATACGGTTGCCCAGCCGCCGCGCACGGCCTATCTGACGGATATGACCCAGACCGCCGCACCGCTGCCCGCCGATCCGACGCTCGAAGAGATTCGGGCGGCGCTGGCGCCGCTGATCGCGGACAATGCCGCCTTCGACGGTTTCGGCGACGCGGCGCTGGCGGATGCGGCGGCCCGGCTCGGCGTCGATGTCGATGTCGCGCGGCTCGCCTTTCCGGGCGGCGGGCGCGACATGGTCGATGCCTGGTTCGCCGATATCGACGCGCGGATGGCGGCCGCCTGCCCGCCCGAAAAGCTGGCGGCGCTGAAAATCCGGCAGCGGATCGTGACGCTTGTGGAAACGCGCATCGACCTCGTGTCGCCCAGGCGCGAATCGCTGCGCCGCGCGCTTGCGCTCCTCGCGCTGCCGGGTAACGCCCCGCATGCGGCAAAGCTCGGCTGGCGCGCCGCGGACCTGATGTGGCGGCTCGCGGGCGATACCGCGACCGATTATAATCATTACAGCAAACGGGCGATCCTTGGCTCCGTCTATGCCGCGACGATGGCGGTGTTCCTCAACGACGACAGCGCCGGCTTTGCCGATACGCGCGCCTTTCTCGGCCGGCGGATCGATGCCGTCATGCGGTTCGAGGCGTGGAAGCATCGCCGCGCCGCGCGCGGCATCGAACGCCCCAGCCTGGCGCGCTTCGTCGGGCGGCTGCGCTATCCGGGGCGGTAGCAGGCCGGGGTGGCCGCGGCCGGTGCGACAAAGGGCTGGCGCCGGCTGGCGGTTATTGATAGCCGCTCGCAAATGAGTTTGCGTCTCGATTCTACGCCCTTGGGGGCGTCCGTTCGCATCGCCCGCGTCGATTGGGACCTGTTGTCGTCCGACGAAGGGCGGCGGCTGCGCGAATTCGGCCTGATGGAAGGGGTGGAAATCACGCCGTTGCACCGCGGCAGCCTGTTTTCGCGCGATCCGCTGGCGCTGCTCGTCGGCCGGATGCAGGTAATCATCCGCGCCCGCCAGGCGGCGGCGATCGCCGTCGATCCGGTCGCGGCGTAGGGCTGCGGCAGCAATGACCGGCCCTGTCCCGACCATCGCCCTTGTCGGCAATCCCAATGCCGGCAAGTCGAGCCTGTTCAACGCGCTGACCGGCGCGCGGCAGAAGATCGCCAACTATCCCGGCGTTACCGTCGAACGGAAAGCGGGGCATGCCAGCTTCGCCGACGGCCGCCCGATGGCGCTGATCGACCTGCCCGGCAGTTACAGCCTGACCCCCGCCAGTCCCGACGAAGCGGTGACGCGCGACGTCATCCTGGGCCGGCAGGCCGGGGAAAAGCGCCCCGACGCGCTGATCGTCGTCGTCGATGCGGCCAATCTGGACAATCATTTGAGCTTCGCGCTCGAACTGATCGCGCTGGGACTGCCAACCGTGATCGCGCTCAACATGATCGACCTCGCCGTACGCGACGGCCTGACGCTCGATCCCGGCCGGCTGGCGCGCGAACTGGGTGTGCCGGTGGTGGAAACGGTCGCGGTGCGCAGGCGCGGGCTGGCCGACCTGCTCGCCGCGGTCGATGGCGCGATCCTGTCGCATCAGACGCAGGCCGAATCCGCCGCGGCGGCGCCCGCCGGGGATGTGTCGCTGCACCGCCGGGCGCGCGAGATCGCCCGTTCGGCGACGCTGTCCGAAACGCCGGTGCGCCGCTGGACCCAGCGCGTCGACGCGGTGCTGCTGCACCCGGTCGCGGGCTTTCTGGTTCTGCTGGCGTTGATGTTCGTGATGTTCCAGGGCGTCTATGCCTGGTCGGAAGCGCCGATCGGCTGGATCGAGGGCGGCATCGCCGCGCTGCAGGACGCCGTCGTCGGCGCGCTGCCCGACAATTTCCTGCGCGGCCTGATCGTCGAGGGGATATTGGGCGGCGTCGGGTCGGTCATCGTCTTCCTGCCGCAGATCCTGATCCTGTTCCTGTTCATCCTGCTGCTCGAAGCCTCGGGCTATATGACCCGCGCGGCCTTTCTGATGGACGGCATCATGGCCAAGGTCGGATTGTCGGGGCGCGGTTTCATCCCGCTGCTGTCCAGCTTCGCCTGTGCGGTGCCGGGGATCATGGCGACGCGTGCGATTCCCGATCCCAAGGACCGGCTGACGACGATCCTGATCGCGCCGCTGATGACCTGTTCGGCGCGGCTGCCTGTCTATACGCTGATCATCGGCGCCTTCATCCCGGCGCGCGGCGTCGGGAATTCCCCCATCGGGCTTCAGGGGCTCGTCCTGTTCTGCCTCTATCTGGCGGGGATCGTCGGGGCGCTGGTCGTCGCCTTCGCCCTGCGCCGGACGATCGCCAAGGGCAGCAGCGCCAGCTTCATGATGGAAATGCCGCGTTACCAATGGCCGCGGCTGCGCGACATCGCCATCGCGCTGTGGCAGCGCGCGTGGATCTTTCTGCGCCGCGCCGGCACCATCATCTTCGTCACAACCATCGCGTTGTGGCTGCTCCTGTCCTATCCGAAACTGCCGGAGGGCAGCACCGAAAGCCAGGTCGATCACAGCGTCGCGGGCCGCATCGCCAGCGGGCTGGAAGTGCTGGTCCGGCCGATCGGCTTCAACCACGACATCGCCGTCGCGCTGATCCCGGCGATGGCGGCGCGCGAGGTTGCGGTGTCGGCGATGGCGACGGCCAATGCGATCGACGCCGGCGACGATGAAGAGGCGATGGCCCAGTCACTCGGCGAAAGGCTGCAAAGCCGCTGGAGCCTGGCCACCGCGCTCGCCTTTCTCGCCTGGTTCGTCTTCGCGCCGCAGTGCATTTCGACGATCGCGATCACGCGGCGGGAAACCAACGGGTGGAAATGGCCGCTGTTCATGGTTGGCTATTTGTTCGCGCTCGCCTATGCCGCTGCCGGTATCACCTACTGGACAGCCGTCGCCTTTGGTCTAGGCTGATCCCCACCCTTTTCTAGCGGAGCGGAGCGGCGATGGCTGGCAGCGTCAACAAGGTAATTCTCATCGGCAACCTCGGCGCCGATCCCGAAATCAAGTCGTTCCAGAACGGCGGCAAGATCGCCAATATCCGCATCGCGACGTCCGAACAGTGGAAGGACCGGATGACCGGCGAGCGCAAGGAGCGCACCGAATGGCATAATGTCGTCATCAACGGCGACGGGCTAGTCGGCGTCGTCGAACGCTATCTGAAAAAAGGCAGCAAGGTCTATATCGAGGGCAGCTTGCGGACCCGCAAATGGCAGGACCGCGATGGCAACGACCGCTACACCACCGAAGTCGTGATCGCCGGCATGGGCGGCACATTGACCATGCTCGACGGTGCGCCGGGCGGCGGCGGCGGTTCGCGCGGCGGCGGCGACTGGGACAATGGCGGCGGCAGCGGCGGCGGCTGGAACCAGGGCGGCGGTGGCTCCGCCGGGGGTGGCGGTTCCGGCGGCGGCTGGAATCAGGGTGGCGGCGGCTCGGGCGGCGGTGGCCGTCCGCCCTTCGACGACGACCTCGACGATGACGTTCCCTTCTGAGGATCGACACCAAACCGCATATGTACCGAACCTGTCGAAGCACCGGCTTTTTTTGGGCGCCGCGGCGTTGACAGCCGCCCTTCGACAAGCCTGGGGCGAACGGGGTAAGGTGTAATTTTGGCGGGACTGGCCGGAGCCGACATGGGACTGACCGCCGCGGACGTCGCGCGCGGTGTCTGCCGGCTGTTTGCCCAGGCAGGGCTGGTCGCCATCCCCGAAGTTCCGCTGCCCAACGGTCGCCGCACCGACCTGACGGCAATCGATGCCAAGGGCCGGATCACGATCGTCGAGATCAAGGTCAGCCGCGCCGACCTGCATGGCGACGGCAAATGGCCCGACTATTGCGACTGGTGCGATCGCTTCTACTGGGCGCTGGCCACGGGGCTCGACCCCGCGATTCTCGAAACGCCGGATTATCGTCCCGAAACATCGGGGCTGATCGTCGCCGACCGTTACGGCGCGGCGGTGGTGCGGGAGGCGGCGAGCTGCGACCTCGCGCCCGCGCGCCGCAAGGCCGAATTGCTCCGCATCGGGCGCCTCGCAATGCGCCGATCGATGGTGGCGATGGACCCGGAAATCGCCGGGCCGTGGGCCGAGGGAGTGTAGATTTCTCGCCCAAAGACAAAAAGGGCGGGTTATCGCCCCGACAGTGCTGGCCCCGCAGGCGATCAGGAAGATGGGGCTTCACCGGATTTCGTGCGCCGCATCATCGGCAACGCCCGCCTCTTTTGTGTCTTTGCGTGAGAACAGCAAAAGGCCCAGCCATCAGGCCGTCCTCCCACGCCCCTTCGGCGCCTTCGCGTGGACGCGGTCTATCCCCGTACCTGCTGCATCCGCGCAAGATAACGGTCGAGAATGTCGATCTCCAGATTGACCGGGCGCCCGGCTGCCGCTTCGTCCAACGTCGTCATCTCCTGCGTATGCGGGATGATATTCAGCGTGAAATGCGCGCTGCCGTCCGGCTGATCGACCACCTCGTTGACGGTCAGCGACACGCCGTCGAGCGTGATCGATCCCTTGGGCGCGATATGCGGCGCGAGCGATGCGGGCGCCTCGACCGTCACCTTCACGCTGTCGCCCACCGGCTCGATGCCGACGATCCGGCCGACCGCGTCGACATGGCCGGTCACGATATGACCGCCCAGTTCGTCGCCGACCTTCAGCGCGCGTTCCAGGTTCAGCCGCCGTCCCGCGTCCCACATGCCGGGGGCGGTGCGCGCCAGCGTCTCGGCGCTGGCATCGATCGCGAACCAGTCGCCACCATCGCCATCGCGCCCCTTGTCGACGACGGTCAGGCACGCGCCCGAACAGGCGATGGAGGCGCCCAGGTCGATGCCGGCCGCATCATAGGCGGTGCCGATGACCAGCCGCGTGTCGCCGCGATCCTCGCGGCGGCGGATGGTGCCGATGTCGGTGATGATGCCGGTGAACATGGGTCTAGCGTCCTTCTCTGACCCGCTCGTAGACGTCGATCCGGTCGCTGCCAAGCATCCGGCTGTCGGCCATGCGCCAGCGGCCGTGCGCGTCGGCCAAGTCGGTCAATCCGATGTCGCCGAGCGCGGCGCGCCCGGCACCGATCAGGATCGGGGCGCGATAGAGCAGCAGCCGGTCGACGCGATCGGCGGCGAGGAAGGCCGACGCCGCACCCGCGCCGCCCTCGACCAGCAGCGAATCGACGTCGTCGACGGCTTCGGGCGCCGCGACCGCCGTCCATCCCTCCGGCGCCGCTCCCGACGTCAGCAGCAATTTGCGCGGGCTGCGGTCCGCAAGGCCGGGCAGGCGCACGTCGAGCCGGGGCGCATCGGCCTCCAGCGTTCGGCGCCCGACCAGAATCGCATCGTGGCGCGCGCGCTCCAGATGCGCGTGGGCGCGCGCCCGCGTTCCGGTGATCCAGCGGCTCGACCCGTCGGCCATTGCAATGCAGCCATCGAGCGACGTCGCGAGCTTCAGCGTGACGAAGGGCCGGCTTTCGTGCTGCCTCGTCCACCACGGCGCCATCGCGGCGCGCGCATCGTCGGACAGGATGCCGCTGGTGACCGCGATTCCCGCCGCCTGCAAACGGGCGATGCCCGAACCGTCGGTGCGCGGATCGGGGTCCTGCACCGCGATGACGGCGCGCGCGATCCCGGCGGCGATCAGCGAATCGCTGCACGCCGGGCCGCGCGGGCTGGCATGGGCGCAAGGTTCCAGCGTGACATAGGCGGTGGCCCCGCGCGTCGCATCGCCGGCCGCGGCGAGCGCCATCGCCTCGGCATGGGGGCGCCCGCCGGCCTGGGTCCAGCCGCGCCCGACGACGCGCCCGTCCGCGACCAACAGGCATCCGACATTGGGATTGGGCGCCGCCGCCGGCCGCCCGCGCTGCGACAGCGCGATCGCCGCCGCCATCCAGTCGGCGTCGGAGGGCGGTGGCCGCATCTAGTCTTTTGCGGCAGGCTGGGGGTCGGCAGGCTGGGCGGCACCGCGTGCAGCCCGCTCGGCCAGTGTCGACTGGGGCGGCGGCGCGGGCTTCTGCTTGGCGGCGGCGGCGGCTTCCTCGCCCAGCGTCTCGCGCGTCACCTCGTCGGCCTCGGTCGAATCATATTCGACCCCCATCATGTCGGCCAGCCGCTGATATTCGGCGCGCTTTTCGGCGTTGCGCCGCGTTGTTTCCTTCGCGCGCGCGACCCAGTCGGCGCGAATCTCGGCATCGCTGCGCTGTTCGCTCCAATTTTCGAAATAGACGATCTGCGGCTTCGGCCGCTCATAGGGCACCAGATGTTCCGAAAAGCCGTAGAAGATGACGATCGGCAATATGATCGCCACGCCCCAGCTTGCCCAGCGATGCGGCCGCGGTTCCCGGATATAGGTCCAGAAATCCGACAGGCCGCCGCCGACATCCACTTTGCTGAACATCTTCATCGCCCCAATCTAGGCGATCGCGTGCGCTTTGGCGAGAGGGCGGAGGTTTGCGCGGATTGACGAATGCTATCGTTACCAATTGCAAATTTTGCAACTATGAATGTGCTTTTCGCAGTTGCAGCATTCATTGTGCAGTGCAATAACACACTTGCCTTTTAGGCATCCTCTCCCAAAACTTTGACGGGCCGCCTTCGGGCGGCCCTTTTTTTCGACCTTTTCGGTCGAGAATGGGCCGTCTCGGCGCTGCCGCCGCGTTGTGCGCGCCGCGAATCGCGCCGCCCTTCGCGCGGCGAATCAGTCGGCCGGGCGATCCTGCGCTGGCAAACGGCGCTCGAATCGGCGCACTTCCGCGATAAAACTGCCCGGAAGGCGGGTCGGCTGGCCGCTGTCGCTGTCGATATGGCGATAGCTGATCTCGATATCGGTCAGCCGCTCGTTGTCCCGGAATATCCCGCAATGCAGGGTGAAACCCGCGCGCTCGAACCGGCTGATGCGCGCCGCGATGGTGATCAGCTCATCGAGCCGCGCGGGCGCGTGATAATCGATTTCGCAATGAGTTTCGCGGATGTCTGTACCATATTGGTGAAAATAGGGGCCGGGTTGTCCCTCGCCCAATGCGCGGAAATATTCGGTGACGCCAATGTCGGCATAGGTCAGATAATGGCCGTTGAAGACGATATTCTGCCCGTCGATCTCGTTGAAGCGGACGCGCACCGTCTCCTGAACGCGGAAATCGGCGAGCGGCACGTCGCGGCGCGATGCGGTCATGCGCCGCGCTCAGGCGGCGAGCGCGGCGGGCGGGCGGTCGAGCGGCGCGCAGGCGGCTTTCAGCCAGGCCAGCTCCTCGTCCGCCATCCCCGCGCCCAGCTTGTCCAGCACCGCCGCGTGATAGGTATCGAGCCAGTCGGCTTCCGTCGCCGACAACAGGGCCACGTCGACCAGATCCCGCGCGATCGGGGCAAAGGTGATCGTTTCGAACCCCAGCATATCCTCTTCGGCGCCCGCGATCTTCTGCGGCGTCACGATGACCAGATTCTCGATGCGGATGCCGAAATGGCCCGCCTTGTAATAGCCCGGCTCGTTCGACAGAATCATGCCGGCGTGCAACGGCTCCTCGGTCCCCGCCTGTCCGCCCGATGGCTTGGCGATGCGCTGCGGCCCTTCATGCACCGCCAGATAGGTGCCGACGCCGTGGCCGGTGCCGTGCGCATAATCGACCCCGTCGGCCCACAGATATTGCCGCGCCAATATGTCGAGCTGGCTGCCGCGCGTCCCCTTGGGGAAACGGGCGGTGGCGAGCGCGATATGGCCTTTCAGAACCTGCGTGAAGCGGCGGCGCATTTCGGCGGTCGGCTGGCCGATCGCGATGGTGCGCGTGATGTCGGTCGTGCCGTCGGCATATTGCCCGCCCGAATCGACCAGATAGAGCGTGCCCGTCTCGATGCGCCGATTGGTTGTTTCGTCGACCTTGTAATGCGGCAGCGCGCCATTGGGCCCGGCGGCCGAGATCGTGTCGAACGACAGATCGACCAAGGCCCCGCTCGCCTCGCGACAGGCGCGCAGCTTCGCCGCCGCGCCCAGTTCGTCGAGCCCGCCCTGCGGCGCGACCTCTTCCATCCATTTCAGGAAGCGGCTGACCGCGACGCCGTCGCGGACATGCGCGGCGCGCGTGCCGCCCAGTTCGATGTCATTCTTGATCGCCTTGGGCAGCACGGCGGGGTCGCGGTGCCGTTCGATCGTCGCTCCCGCGGCCTGCAACGCGGTGAAGATCGCCGCGACCGCGCGATCGGGATCGACCGCCACCGTCTTGCCGGCAAGGCCAGCCAGCGCCGCTTCGAAGGCGGTGCGGTCGTGGATGCGGACGCTGTTGCCCAGATGCGCGCGCACCGCGTCGGTGATTTTTTCGGGCGCGATGTACAGGTCGGCGGTGGCATCGGCGTGGAGCAGCGCAAAGGCCAGGCCCACCGGCGTATGGCTGACGTCCTGCCCGCGGATGTTGAAGGTCCAGGCGATCGAATCGAGCGCGGTCATCACCGTCGTGTCGAGCCCTTTCGCCTTCAGCCAGTCGGCGATGACGGCGCGCTTGTCGGATGCTGCCTGTCCGGCGAGTGCGGTGTCATACACCGTGACCGGCGCGTCGCTCGGCGCCGGCTGGTCGTCCCACGCGGCATCGACCGGATTATCCTCGACCGCGATCAGGTGCGCGCCCTTGGCCGCCAGTGCCTTTTCCAGTCCGCGGGCCCAGTCGATGCTGTGTAGCCAGGCGTCGTAGCCGACGGTGTGACCCGGCCGGACGTGGGCGCCCAGCCATTCGGCGACGCTCGACTGCGGCACGCCGACATAGTCGAACAGCGCGCCGTCGACCTGGTCGCGCACCTGCACCGTATAGCGGCCGTCGACGAAGACCGCCGCCTTTTCGGGCAGCACGGCGGCGGTGCCCGCCGAACCGCCGAAGCCGGTCAGCCACGCCATGCGCTGGGCATAGGCGCCGACATATTCGCTCATATGTTCGTCGCTGATCGGCACGACAAAGCCGTCGAGCCCGCGCTGGGCGAGGATGGCCCGCAGGCGGGCGAGGCGTTCGGCGTGAACGGGGCTGGACATGATCGCTTCCTTGTTCCTACATCGCGCGCGATCCTGCCCACAGGGGGGCGGCATCGCGGGAGTTTTCCTATGCGCGCACTTTGGATGTTTTGGACCGCAATTGCCACCCCGCTTGTCGCGGCCCCGCCTGCATCGGCCGAAGAGAAAGAGACACGAGTGACCAGCAATACCCCCGCCCTGCCTGCCGCGCCCGTCGCCGACCGGCGCCCCCATGACATGACGCTGCACGGCAAGACGCTGTCCGACCCCTGGCACTGGCTGCGCGATCAAAGCTATCCGACGATCGATGACGCCGACATCCTCGATTATGTGAAGGCGGAAAATGCCTATTACGAAGCGGCGATGAAGCCGCACGCGGCGCTGGTCGAAACGCTGTTCCAGGAGATGAAGGGCCGCATCAAGGAAGCCGATTCCAGCGTCCCGCAAAAGGATGGCGACTGGCTCTATTGGGTCGAATATGAACAGGGCGCCGAATATAAGAAATGGTACAGGAAGCCCGCGGCGGGCGGCGGCGAGCCGGAGCTGATCCTCGACGAAGTCGCGATGGCGAAGGACAAGGATTATTTCCGCCTGTCCGACGTGTCGGTCAGCCCGAACGGCCGGATCATCGCCTATGGCGTCGACGACACGGGCGCCGAACGGTTCGAGGTGCGCTTCAAGGATCTGACCACCGGCGCCGCGCTGCCCGACGTCATTCCCGGCACGCTGTCGTCGCTGGTGTGGACGTCGACCAATGACGCCCTGCTCTATGGTCTCGCCAACGAAAACTGGCGCACCGACAATGTCCATCTGCACAGGCTGGGCACGCCGGTGGCCGAGGACAAGCTGCTCTACAAGGAGCCCGACATCGGCTTCGGGGTCGGCATCGGCAAGACCGCGGCCGACAATTATATCGTCATCGCGACCGGCGATAACGAGACGAGCGAGGTCTATCTGCTGCCCGCCGACAATCCGGAGGCGAAACCCCTGCTCGTCGCGCCGCGCCAGAAAGGCCGCGAATACAGCGTCGACGAGCGCGAGGGCACGCTCTACATCCACACCAACGACGATCATCCGAACTTCCGCATCGCGACGGCGAGCGTGAAGACGCCGGACAAGTGGACGACGCTGATCCCGGGATCGGACCACAGCTACATCACCGGCCTGTCGGTCTTCCGCGACTATTTCGTGCTGGAAGCGCGCGAGGACGGGCTCGATCAGGTCGATATCCGGCAATATGACGCGCCGCTGACGCCGGGGCGGATCAAATTCCCCGAGTCGACCTATGTCGCGGGGCTTGGCGACAATCCCGAATATCATCAGGACAAGTTGCGGCTCGACTATGAATCGATGGTCACCCCCGACACCGTCTATGACTATGATCTGGCGAGCGGAAAGCTCGAAACGCTGAAGGTGCAGGAAATCCCATCGGGTTACGATGCGACACAATATGTAACCGAACGGGTTAATCTGCCGAGCCGCGACGGCAAGACGATGATTCCCGCCTCGCTCGTCTATAAAAAGGGCACGAAGCGGGACGGCAGCGCGCCGATGCACCTTTATGCCTATGGCTCCTATGGCTACCGCGTGCCGCCGGGCTTCTCGACGACGCGGCTCAGCCTGGTCGATCGCGGCATGATCTATGCCATCGCGCATGTGCGCGGCGGCGACGATCTGGGCCGCGCCTGGTATCTTGCCGGCAAGACGACCGAGCGCAAAAACACGTTCAACGATTTCATCGACGTCGCAAAGGGCCTGATCGCGAAGAATTATACCAGCGCCGGCAGGATTTCGGTCGAAGGCCGCTCGGCCGGGGGGCAGGTGATGGGCGTGATCTATAACGAGGCGCCCGAATTGTGGGGCGCGGTGCTGGCGGGCGTGCCCTTCGTCGACGTCATCAACACGATGGTCGACAAGGAATTGCCGCTGACGCCCGGCGAATGGCCAGAATGGGGCAATCCGATCACCGACAAGGCGGCGTTCGACTATATGCTGTCGTACAGCCCCTATGACAATGTGACCGCCAAAGCCTATCCGCCGATGTTCGTGTCGGCGGGCCTCAACGACCCGCGCGTCACCTATTGGGAACCGGCCAAATGGGTGGCGAAGCTGCGCGCGACGCGCACCAATGATGCGGCGCTGCTGCTGCGCACCAACATGGGCGCGGGCCATGCCGGCAAATCGGGGCGCTGGGGCGCGCTGCGCGAGGATGCCGAGGAGTTCGCCTTTGTGCTGACCCAGCTCGGCGTGGAGAAATAGGCGCGCCGCGTCAGCCGATCGCCTTGCGCATCCGCACCAGCGGCACCGCGATGCCGTCGACGTTCGCCGCGGTGCGCTCGACCGCGACATAGCCGCGCGCGCGGTACAGCGGTTCGCCCGACAGCGTCGCCATCAGTTCGGCGGCGGCAAATCCGGCGGCGCGCGCCGCCGTTTCCGCCGCGTGCAGGATCGCGCCGCCGACGCCGCGCCGGGCGAAGCCGGGGTCGGTGTACATCGCGCGCACCCGCGCCGCCTCGATCGCCGGGTCGAGCAGGCGCGGTTCGCGCAGGTCGTGGCTGTGATCGCCGCCGTACAGCGTCGCGCGCCGGCTCCATCCGCCGCACCCCGCCAGCGTTCCGTCGATCGTCGCGACGAAATAGGTGCCGTCCGTCACCAGCTGGGTGTCGAGCCCCATCACGGCATGGCTGGCGCGCACCGCGTCGGCGGACAGGAAGGCGCGCTGCAGCTCGTCGATGGACCGGCGCATCAGTTCGCGCATCGCGGGCAGGTCGCCGTCCGTGGCGACGCGAATCGCGACGCCGTTCATGCCAGCAAGGTCTGGAAACGCGGGTCGGCGGCCAGCGTCGCGGCATCGACGAAATGGTGGGCGGCGATCCCCGCCGCTTCGGCGCCCGCGACATTGGCGGCATTGTCGTCGATGAACAGCGCGCCCGCCGGGTCGATGCCGAATCGCGCGATCGCCAGGGCATAGATGGCGGGATCGGGCTTCATCAGCTTTTCGGTCCCCGATACGATGATGTCCCGAAAACGCCCGAAAACCGGCTGCGTCGGGCGGAAATCCTCCCAGAATTCATGGCCGAAATTGGTGATCGCGAACAGGGGGACGCCGGCATCGTCCAGCCGCTCGACCAGTTCCAGACTGCCGGGCACCGGCCCCGGGATGGTTTCATTGAAGCGCGCGGCATAGGCGTCGATCAACCCCGCATGTCCCGGAAATTCGGCTTTCCGTTCGGGCAGCATCTCGGCGAGCGGACGGCCCGCATCATGCTGAAAATGCCATTCGGGGGTGACCACATTGGCGACGAACCAGTCCAGTTCCGCCTTGTCGGCGATCAGCTTGGCAAAAAGAAAGCGCAGGTCCCAGTCGAACAGGACGCGGCCGACGTCGAAGATCGCGCAGCGGGGAATCATGGACACCCTTCTCCCTGTCAATTCCCGCGCCCACGTGCAGGCGGGGTTCCATCACCGATCGGCGCCATGTTACGCCATCGGGAGATGGATTCCCGCCCGCGCGGGGCCACAGGATTCCTTGGCGGCCCCCGTGCCGCCGCGCCGCAGACACGCGAAAGCGCCGCCGGAAGCATCCGACGGCGTCACGCTGGCTCGGCCTTGCGCGCGGGGCGGAACGCGCCCCGACAGGGACATCAGCCCTGGCGCGCCTTGAAGCGGCGGTTGGTCTTGTTGATCACATAGGTCCGGCCACGGCGGCGGATCACGCGGTTATCCCGGTGGCGGTCCTTCAGCGACTTCAGGCTGTTGCGAATCTTCATGATCTGTGTCCGTAAAAACTCTGGCGTAAACGCGAAGCGGCGCAACTATGGGGAAGCGGGCAAAAAGTCAACCGGCTCGCAGAGCTAAATCCCTATTTTCCGCTCGTGTTGAGCGCAGTCGAAACACCCGTCGGAATGGCGCAGGATCGAGAGGCATCTCGACTGCGCTCGATGCGAACGGAATTGGAGGATGGTCTAACCCGCCAGCGCCTTTTGCCGCCGCCGTTGCACCGACGAGCCATAGCCCATCGCTTCGCGATATTTGACCACGGTGCGCCGGGCGATGTCATGGCCCTCGGCGGCCAGTTTCTGGGCGATCGTCTCGTCGGACAGGATCGCCTTCGCATCCTCCGCCTCGATCAGCGCCTTGATGCGGCTCTTCACCGCCTCGGCCGAAACCGCGCCGTCGCCCTCGGTCGCCGCGATCCCGCTCGAAAAGAAATATTTGAGTTCGAACAGCCCGCGCGCGCAGCTCAGATATTTGTTGCTCGTCACGCGGCTGACGGTCGATTCGTGCATCCCGATCTCTTCGGCGACCTGCCGCAGCGTCAGCGGCCGCATATGCGCGACGCCGTGCAGGAAAAATCCTTCCTGCTGCTTCACGATCGCGCTCGCCACCTTGACGATCGTGCGCTGGCGCTGGTCGAGCGCGCGCACCAGCCAGTTGGCACCGGCCAGTTGCTCGGACAGCCACGCCTTGCTCTTTGCCGCCGCGCCCGCCGCCAGTTCGGCATAATAGCGCCGGTTGACGAGCAGGCGGGGCAGGGTGCCGCTGTTCACCTCGACCGCCCAGCCTTTCGCGGTCTGGCGGACATAGAGGTCGGGGACGACCGCCTGCGCGCCTTCGCCGCCGAATTTCAGGCCGGGCTTCGGATCATAGCCGCGCAATTCGCGGATCATGTCGGCCAGATCCTCGTCATCGACGCCGCAGATGCGCTTCAATTGCGGAAAGGCGCCCTTCGCGACCAGATCCAGATGCGCGATCATGGTCGCCATGGCGGGGTCGTAACGATCGGCCTCGCGCGCCTGAATCGCGATGCATTCGGCCAGGTCGCGCGCGCCGACGCCCGACGGGTCGAACAATTGCACCCCGCCCAGCACCGTTTCGACCAGCGCCAGCGGGACGCCCAGCCGCTGCGCAAGTTCGGCCATGTCGGCGCGCAGATAGCCCGCCTCGTCGATCAGCGCGACGATCTGCTCCGCGACCATCGCCTCGATCCCCGAAAACCGCTCGCCGACCTGGGCCAGCAGATGGTCCTGCAGCGTGCCGTCCTGTTCGGCGAAGCTGTCGAAATCGATCGCCTCGCCGGGTTCCGACAGGCCCACCGAATCGCTGGCGCTGTCGTGATGAAAGCGTTCCTCGGCGAAATCGACGTCCAGATCGTCGGCGGTGCCGCTGTCGGACGCCAGCGCGCTGTCGGTGTCGGGCAATTCCGGCGCGGCGTCGCGATCGCCGTCGCTGTCGTTGCCGCCGTCGTTGCCGTCGTCCGCGGGCGCTTCCCCCGCCGCGTCGCCGTCGCTGTCGGGCGCGGCGGTGTCGAGCAGCGGATTGCCCTCCAGCGCTTCGGTCAGATAGGTTTCGAGTTCGAGGTTCGACAGCGCCAGCAGCTTGATCGCCTGCTGCAATTGCGGCGTCATCACCAGCGATTGCGACTGGCGTAAATCGAGGCGCGGACCCAACGCCATCGGCGGCTACCGCATCATCCCATTCGTGTGTCCCCGCCGGCGCGGGGGAACAGGAATGGTTTTTCGGAATTCTGCCGAGGCATCCTCACAGCGAAAAGCCTTCGCCCAGATACAGGCGGCGAACCTCGGGGTCGGCGACCAGTTCCTCGGGCGATCCGGCCAGCAGGACCTTGCCGTCATAGATGATGCAGGCGCGATCGACGAGGTCCAGCGTCTCGCGCACATTATGGTCGGTGATCAGCACGCCGATGCCGCGCGTCTTCAGGTCGGCGACCAGGTCGCGGATGTCGCTGATCGACAGCGGGTCGATGCCGGCAAAGGGTTCGTCGAGCAGGATGATCGACGGGCTGGCGGCCAGCGCGCGGGCGATTTCGGCGCGGCGCCGTTCGCCGCCCGACAAGGCCATCGCGGCCGCGTCGCGCAGCCGCGCCAGGCCGAATTCGTCGAGCAGTTCCTCCAGCCGGCGCTCGCGCGCGATCTTGTCGGGCTCGGCAAGCTCCAGCACCGCCTCGATATTCTGGGCCACCGTCATGCCGCGAAAGATCGACGTTTCCTGCGGCAGATAGCCGAGGCCCAGGATCGCGCGGCGGTACATGGGCAGCGCGGTGATGTCGGCGCCGTCCAGCATGATGCGTCCGGCGTCGGGCTTCACCAGTCCCATGATCGAATAGAAACAGGTCGTCTTGCCCGCGCCATTGGGGCCGAGCAGGCCGACCACTTCGCCCTTGCCCACCGACAGGGACACATCGGACAGGACGACGCGCTTGTCATAGCTTTTGGCGATCGAGATCACCGCCAGGCCGTTGCCCGCGGCCGCTTCCTCATGGGCATGCGCCTTGAGTTCGGCGACACCATGATCGCCTTCGGACAGTGCGCCGCTATTGGTTTCGTCGGTCATTGGCTGGCTGTATTCCTTCTGCCCCCGTGCGGCGTTACCCCAGCGACGCGGCGAAGGTCAATCTGGCAAGATACTTGCAGGGACAAATTGCCCCCTCCCGCTTGCGGGAGGGGAAGGCGCTCAATGGCCGACGCTTTCCCCGCGCACGACGCCCGACTGCGCGAGCTGATCGTCGATTGCCGCGACCAGCCGCGCCAGCGCCGCCTCGTCCGCCGCTTCGGCGCGGGCGACCAGCACGTCCTGCGTGTTCGACGCGCGCAGCAGCCACCAGCCGTCGCCGGTCAGCACCCGCGCGCCGTCGGTGCGGTCCACCGTCGCGCCGGCGGCGGTCAGCCGGTCCAGAACCTCGTCCACAATGGCGAATTTGCGGCTCTCGTCGACCTGGAAGCGCAGTTCGGGCGTGTTCGCCATCATCGGCATCTCGCCGCGCAGGTCGGTGACGCTCTTGCCCAGCTTTTCGGCCGCCTCGATCAGCCGCACGGCGGCATAGGGCGCGTCGTCATAGCCGTAATAGCGGTCGGCGAAGAAGATATGCCCGCTCATCTCGCCCGCCAGCGGACTGCCGGTTTCCTTCATCTTCGCCTTGATCAGGCTGTGGCCGGTCTTCCACATCAGCGGCGTGCCGCCGAGTTCGGCGACGCGGTCGAACAGCGCCTGGCTGGCCTTCACATCGGCGATGACCGTGGCCCCCGGCCGCTCCGCCAGCACCGCGGCGGCGTAGATTTGCAGCAGCTGGTCGCCCCAGATCACGCGGCCCCGGCCGTCGATCGCGCCGATGCGGTCGCCGTCTCCATCGAAAGCGACGCCGAAATCGAGGCTCTTCTCCGCGACGAGCTTTTTCAGATCGGCCAGATTCTTTTCTTCGGTGGGATCGGGATGGTGGTTCGGGAAATGGCCGTCGATGTCGGTAAACAGCAGGTGATGCTCGCCGGGCAGGCGTGCGGTCAGCTTCTCGATGACGGTGCCCGCGGCGCCATTGCCCGCGTCCCAGCCGATGCGGAAGGCGCCGCCGCCGAAACCCTCGACCAGCCGGTCGACATAGGCGTCGACGATGTCGATGCTCTCAGACGTGCCTTCGCCGGCTTCCCAGTCGCCCGCCGCCGCCATGGTGCCGATCCCGGCGATGTCGGCGCCAAAGAAGGGACGCCCCTGAAACACCATCTTGAAACCGTTATAGTCGGGGGGGTTGTGGCTGCCGGTTATCTGTATGCCGCCGTCCACATCCTCGGTTGATGCGGCGTAATAGAGCATCGGCGTCGGGCCCAGCCCGACGTTCAGCGCGTCGACCCCGGCATCGTTGATCCCCCGGATCAGCGCGTCGGCCAGCATCGGCGACGACAGGCGCCCGTCATAGCCGACCGCGACGCTCCGCCCGCCCGCGCGGCGGATCAGCGTCGCGAAACTGCGGCCGATGGCATAGGCGTCCTGGTCGGACAGGGTGTCGCCGACGACGCCGCGAATGTCATATTCGCGCAGCATCGTCGGGTGGAATATATGCGTCATCTTCGATCCTCCTGAGGGGGAGAGAGGGAGGTCAGGCGGCGGCGAACAGGTCGCCGTCCGGGTGCAGCCGTTCCCGCGCCGGAAGGTTCAGTCCGCCCATCGCCTCGCGAAGTTCCTGCCGCGCGACGACGTGACCGATACCCATGCCGCCGAGATGCGCCTTGTCGAGCAGGGTGAGGCCGGCCGGGAACAGCTCGCGATAAATGACGCGCTCGCCCAGCCCCGGGATGACGCGAAAGCCGACGCGGCGCGACAATTGGGTCAGCGCCTCGCCGACGCGGCGCATGTTGTGGGCATCGACGTGCTGGAGGCGGTTACGCAGGATGATCCAGTCGATCGTCCGCCCGTCGGTCTTGGCGCGGGCCTTGCGCGTGTCCCAGATCAGCTCGGAATAAAAGCTGGGGCGCACGACCTGGAAGGTTTCGGGATCGACCTGTCCGATCAGGTCGAAATCGATGAAGCTGTCGTTGATCGGCGTGACCAGCGTGTCGGCGCTGGTCGCCAGGTGGCGGGCGAACACATCGTCGCGGCCGGGCGTATCGGCGATGAAATAATCCGCCCCCTCGGCCAGTCGCGCGACCTGCGCGTCCAGTTCCGCGGTCGTCGATCCTTCGAACACCTCGAACCGCGGCGTCGGCAGGTCGATCTCGCGGCGCCGGGCGGTGTTCGTCCGATTTTCCAGATAGCGGTGAAAGGTGCGCTGCCGCGGGTCGAGGTCCAGCCCCGCGACGC
This sequence comes from Sphingopyxis macrogoltabida, assembly GCA_003241685.1. Classification (GTDB taxonomy): domain Bacteria; phylum Pseudomonadota; class Alphaproteobacteria; order Sphingomonadales; family Sphingomonadaceae; genus Sphingopyxis; species Sphingopyxis macrogoltabida_A. The sequence continues at coordinate 62,017 of QFPJ01000007.1, read as the reverse complement.
GCCACCCCTGGCTCGCCAGGGCCACCGCGAAATGCACAGCACAGGTCGACTTGCCCGTCCCGCCTTTCTCATTGGCAAAGATGATGCGGTGGGGTGCGGGCGTCGTCATGGCCGTTGCGATTTTCCTGTTGGCGGCGCATGGGAGCCGCACGGGGTGGCGTAATAGCGCCGCCATTATCGGAGGGCGCCCGCGCGTGCAAATCATCCGTGACATCGCCGTGCTGCGCCGCGCCGTCGCCGCGCTGAAGCAGGGCGGCAAAAGCGTGGCGCTGGTTCCGACGATGGGGGCGCTGCACGACGGGCATCTGTCGCTGGTCCGCGCGGGCCGCCGCGTGGCCGACCATGTCGTCGTGTCGATCTTCGTCAACCCGACGCAGTTCGGCCCGAACGAGGATTATGGCGCCTATCCGCGCGATGAGGCGCGCGATGCCGCGCTGTTGGTCGAAGCGGGCGTGGCGCTGCTGTGGGCGCCCGATGCGGCGGTGATGTATCCCGCCGGCCATTCGACGCATATCGAGGTCGCCGAACTGGGCGCCGATTATTGCGGCGCCGCGCGCCCCGGCCATTTCGACGGCGTCGCCACGGTGGTCGCCAAGCTGTTCAACCAGGTGCATCCCGACATCGCCATCTTCGGCGAAAAGGATTGGCAGCAGCTCGCGATCATCCGCCGCATGGCGCGCGACCTTGATTTCGCGCTCGACATATTGGGAGCACCGATCGCGCGCGATACCGATGGGCTCGCGCTGTCGTCGCGCAACGCCTATCTGTCGGCCGAGCAGCGCGCCGCCGCGCCCGCCTTGCCGGACGCGCTCAGCGCCGCGGCGCAGGCGATCGGCGCGGGTGCCGACGTTGCCGCCACGCTCGCCAAGGCGGAAGGGGCGATCGTCGCCGGCGGTTTCGACAGCGTCGATTATGTCGCGCTGGCCGATGCCGACAGTCTGGAAAGGCTGGGCGCCTTCCGCAAACCGGCGCGGCTGCTGGCGGCGGCGCGGATCGGCAAGACGCGGCTGATCGACAATCTGGCGGTGGAATAAGATATTCGCATGGCGGGGGGCGTCCCGATAATCGCCTGTTTTCTGTCGCTTACGCCGTCCATCCCCAAAAATTCGCGCCATCGTTAACCTTTTGGTGACCATAAACCGCAACTCTGTCGCTGAAGTCTCCATGTGGGGTGGGGGCGACAGGGGATTAATCATGGCAAACAGTCTGAAGTCTGCCCAATATCTGATCGAAAGCCGGCTGATGGATGCCGCGCGCGGCGACGCCAGCGCCTATTTCGATCTCGGCATCGCTTTTTCGACCGGGACCGGCGGCGTCGATGTCGATCTGGTTCAGGCGCATAAATGGTTCAACCTCGCGGCGCTCGGCGGCAACAAGGAAGGCCAGCAATGCCGCGCCGACCTGTCCGACGAGATGAGCCGCGACGAAATCGCCGAAGCGCAGCGCCAGGCGCGCGCCTGGCTCGACGAAACCGCGCGCCGCCCGGCCGCCCGCCGCTTCGCGGCCTGATTTCCGTCATGCCGGATTCGATCCGGCATCCAATCCGTCATCGATGCCGGGGCCCCGGACCGGGTCCGGGGTGAAGACGGCGGGGAAGACGGCCTAATCCGTCCGCCGGAACGGCATATGCCCTTCCAGCCATTCCATCTCGACCTGTTCGGCCGCGCGTTCGCGTTCCAGAAATTCGGCCACGGCCCGGCGGAATCCCGGATCGGCGATGAAGTGCGCCGACCATGTCGCGACGGGGCCATAGCCGCGCGCAAGCTTGTGCCCGCCCTGCGCGCCCGCTTCGACGCGCTTGAGGCCGCGATCGATCGCGATGTCGATCGCGCGGTAATAGCATAGCTCGAAATGCAGATAGGGGATGTCGGCGACGCAGCCCCAATAGCGGCCGTAGAGCGTATCGGCGCCGACGAAGTGCATCGCCCCCGCGACCGGCGTGTCGCCCCGCCACGCGATGACCAGGATGATCCGGTCCGCCATCCGCCGCGCCATCAGGTCGAAGGCCGCGCGCGTCAGATAGGGCTGTCCCCATTTGCGCGCGCCCGTGTCCTGATAGAAGGTCCACATCGCGTCCCAATGCGCGGGGCCGATCGCCGCCCCCGTCACCTCCTCGATCCGCAGGCCCTCGACGGCGCGCGCGCGTTCCTTGCGAAGCTGCTTGCGCTTGGCGGAGGTCAGCGTGGCGAGGACGTCGTCGAAAGAGGCATAGCCCGCATTGGCGAAATGAAACTGGATGTCGCGGCGCACCAGCCATCCCGCCTTTTCGAACAAGGGCATCTGTTCGGGCGCGACGAACGTGGCATGCGCGGACGACAGGCCGTTCTGCCGCACGATCGCTTCGGCGCCGCGCAGCAGCAGCGTCGCCGTCTCATCGTCATGCGCCAGCAGGCGCGGGCCGGGCACCGGGGTGAAGGGCGCCGCGATCTGGAGCTTGGGATAATAATCGCCGCCGGCCCGCGCCCAGGCGTCGGCCCAGGCGTGGTCGAAGACATATTCGCCCTGGCTGTGCGATTTGAGATAGGCGGGCGCCGCGCCGATCAGCGCGCCGTCCGCCTCTTCGATCAGGATCGGCGCCGCCTGCCAGCCCGTGCCGGGCCCGACGCTGCCCGATTCTTCGAGCAGGGTCAGGAAAGCGTGGCTGACGAACGGATTGGCGTCGCCCGCCAGCGCATCCCACGCCGCCGCGTCGACCGCGGCGACGCCGGTGCCGAGCGAGACGGTGCGGGCGGGCGGGTCGGCTTCGGCCATTATGCCTTCAGGCGGGTTTCACCGCGACGATCGCGTCGACCTCGACCGCCGCGCCCAGCGGCAGCACCGCGACGCCGACGGCGCTGCGGGCGTGGCGGCCGGCTTCGCCGAACAGCGATTCCATCAGTTCGGACGCGCCGTTGGCGACCTTCGGCTGGGCCGTGAAGGCGGGGTCGCTGTTCACGAACACGCCCAGCTTGACGATTTTTTCGACGCGCGACCAGTCGCCGTCCACCGCCTTGCCGATCTGCGCGACCAGCATCAGCGCACAGCGGCGCGCGGCGTCATAGCCGCTCGCTTCGTCCATGTCGGTGCCCAGAACGCCCGTGACCACCTGTCCGTCGCGAAAGGGCAATTGCCCGCTGATGTGCAGCAGGCCGCCCTGTTCCACCACGGGAACATAGGCGGCGACCGGCGCGGCGGGCTTGGGCAGGTCGAGGCCGAGTTCGGCGAGCTTGGCGGGGATGTCGGTCATGATTGTTCCTCTTCTAAACCAGTTCGGACCCCGGCGCGGGGATATTTTCGGCGAGCCGCGCCAATATCCAGTCCTGTGCGTCGGTCCAGTTATCGATCCGGGCATGAGCGTGCGGGGCGGCGGCGACCTTGTCCGCGATCGCGGGTTCGCCGACCATGTGCAGCCGCCACACGCCGGGCGCCTCGGCCGCGACCGACTTGTGATGGCCGGGCAGGTCGTCGATGAACAGCGCGACCGACGGCGCGCGCTGCTCGACCAGCCGGCGCACGGGTTCGCCCTTGCCGCCGCGGCTGCCGATGACCGGCGCGTTCAGCCCCAGCGCCGCAAGCTGGTCGGCGCGGCGTTCCTGATGTTCGGGACCGACATTGGTCAGCACGACGATTTCGGCGACGGCGCCGATTGCCGCCATCGCGGCCATCGCGCCCGGAATTTCGGTCTGCCGCGCCATTTCCTCGCGGAAAAAACCGTCGAGCAGCGGCCAGACCTCGGCCGCCTCCAGCGGCGTGCCGCATTCCTTGCGCTTCAGCGCGCCCGCAAAACTGGCGTCCTCCATGCGGAACAGCACCCCATGTTCCTCATCCACCCACCGGGCAAAGGGGACGACCATGTGCATCAGCACCTCGTCGCAATCGGTGATGACGAGCGGGCGGGTCATGCGTCCTGTCCTTCCTGTCCGGCCATCCGGCGTGCCGCGGCGGCGATGTCTGCGGGTCCTGTATCGAGCGCGTCGGCGCAGGCGACAAGGTCGGGCTCGTGCGCGGTCAGGAACGACAGGATCGCCGCCAGCGTCGCGCGTTCGTTCAGCGAGGCGCGCAGCCCGTCCGGGGACAGGCCGGTCGTGCCGAGCAGCCGTTCGGCGCGCGGCTCATCGGCCAGGATCCACCCCAGTCCGCGCAGCGCCAACGCCTCGTCCCCTTCGTTCAATCCGGAAAATCCTCTCATTGGGAAGCAATTGTGTCGCCGCGCCGATTCGCCTAAACGGGCGGCGGACGCAAGCGGGGAAAGCGGCATATCATGGGAAAGACCATTCTGGTCGTCGAGGATAATGAGCTGAACCTGCGTCTTTTCTGCGATTTGCTCAATGCCCATGGCTACAGCGCCCATCCGGTGCGCGACGGCCGCGACGCGCTGACCCGCGCGCGCGAAGTGGCGCCCGACCTGATCATCATGGACATCCAGTTGCCGCATGTCAGCGGCCTCGACCTGATCGGCCAGATGAAGGCCGATGCCAGCCTGGGCGCCGTGCCGATCATGGCCGTCACCGCCTATGCGGGCAAGGGCGACGAGGAACAGATTCGCGCCGCCGGGGCGGAGGCCTATGTCTCCAAGCCCATTTCGGTGATCAAGTTCATCGAAAGCGTCGGCGCCTTCGCCTGACCGGCGGTCACGGCGCGTCCGGGGCCATCTCCAGCCCGGCCAGCCATTCCGCGATCATCCGCCGGCCGGCGGCGACCGCCGCGGCGCCATGATCCGCGTGCTGGCGCCGGATCGTGTCGGGGCAGCTTCCCGCCGCGGCGATCTCGTGCGGCCATTCGCTGACCCAATGGTCGAAGCGCGGGTCGATCCCCATTTCGCCGTGGAACTGCAACGCCAATATGTTGCGTCCGCGGCGAAAGGCCTGGTGCGGATAGGCGGCGCTCGACGCCAGCAACTCGACGTCGGCCGGCAGGTCGAAGGTGTCGCCATGCCAGTGCAGCATCGCGACGTCGCGCAGGTGGCGCAGCGGCGAATCGCCGTGAACGAAGCTCAGCGGATGAAAGCCGACTTCCTTGGACGGTCCCGCATAGACGCGCGCGCCCATCGCGGCGGCGATCATCTGGGCGCCGAAACAAACGCCCAGCGTCGGCCGCGCCTGCTCCAGCCGCCGGGCCAGCCGCCGCATCTGGCAGGCGATCCAGGGATAGCGATCCTGTTCATAGACGCTCATCGGCCCGCCCATCATGATCAGCAGGTCGGGTTCGGCCAGGTCCATCCGCGCGAAGGCCGGGTCCTCGACATCGACGCGGTTCAGCCGGAAGCCCGCGGCCTCGATCGGGTCGCGATAACCGGCAATCCCTTCATGGGGAACGTGGCGGATGATCAGGCCTGTCTTGGTCATGGCGGCAAAGGGACGAATCGAACAGGGAACGGGGCGGAGCGAAGGTGCACAGGCTAGCCGCAACATCCGGCTCCTGTCACTCTACCTTTGCAGTAGAGATACTGTGGCGGTCCATAGCCGGGCTTGGCTTCCCCCGGCGATGGACCGCCCGTTGCGGCCGGGTCGATCCAAAGCGGCGCCGCAACGGGACGATCGGCGCTGGTCCGTCCGACGCCCGCCCGCCACCATGCCGCCATGGACGCCGCCGCGCATATCCAGCTTCTGTTGCCCGACGCGGACGAACGCGGTGCCTGTTTCCGGCTTCTCGACGTCGAACCGGGGCGCGTCGTCCGCAGTTTCGCCAGCGCCGACGACTGGATCGACAGCGACCGCCGCGGCGGTGTCCTGCTGTTCCATTGGGATCAGCCCGGCCGGGTTTGCGGGCGGACGCTGCTGCGGCTGCTGCGCGGGCGCGACGACATCGTCGCGATCGTCGCGGCGGCGGCGCTCGATATTGCGGAGAGCCGCGCGATCCTGCGGGGCGGGGCGTTCGACGTGCTGGCCGCGCCGTTCGAACCCGGCGCGGTGCGGCGGAGCGTCGCGCGCGCGCTGGCGCACTGGTCCGCGCGGCGCCGCGAACAGGCCGCCCACCGGGAAGCCGCGGCGCGCTTCGCCGCGCTGACGCGGCGGGAACGGCATATCCTGGACGCGATCGCGACCGGCCTCGGCAACAAGGCGATCGCGCGGCAACTCGGGCTCAGCCCGCGCACGGTCGAGGTGCACCGGGCCAGCATCATGCGCCGCGCCGGGGCGCGCAATGTCGCCGAACTGCTGCGGTTGCGCTTCACCGCCGACCCGCCCGGTTTCGCCGCCGGGGATCGGGTCCGTTCCGGACCGAACGCCCTGTCCGGCGCGGCCGGTTCGGCCGGCGGCCCCCTATAAGGAAAGCGACGGCGCACCGCCCTTGAGTTGGTCCCCATGGGCGCAGCCGTCACCGTCCGGGCCCACCCCACCTGGTCCGGACAAACCCCGCGGGCCGGCGGAGGCGTTCCACCTCCGTCGGCCCAAAGGGTGGGGTCAGCCGCTGCGTGTCACCCGTTCGCGCTGGTCCGGCCGCCCCATGGCGAGCAGGATCGGGTCGGCCGCCTGCCGCGCCGCGAAATCGCCCTTGCCTGCCAGTCCCTGCCAGCCGATGCCGATCAGCGCCTGCGCGATCGCGCCGCCCAGCGTGTCGCCGGGCCCGGGCAGGATGATGACGTCGGGGGCGAATTCCTTCACCGCGACCTGCACCGACAGCGCGAAATCATAGGGCGCGAGAATCTGGTGCCCGAAGCTGTAGTCCCACAGCATCGCCGGATCGCTGGAGAAGCGCCGCCACACATGGCCGCGCCCGTCGACCAGCGGCAGGACGGGGCCGCCGAACATCGTGGGCGGCAGTTCGGCCCTTGCCCTGTCGGCGCTTCCGATCATCAGCGGGGTGTGAAAAGGACCGTGGCCCGCCAGGCGCAGCGGGTCGCGTCCCGGCGTCGGCGGCGCTTCGGCGAGCAGCGCGGCGAGCCCGTCCTCATTGCCCGCGAACACCAGCATGCCCGCAAGATCGATCGACAGCGCGAGGTCGTGGCCGGGCCGCGCGGCGATGGCGCCGGCAAGGGCGAACAGCGCGTCGCGCAGGCCGGCGACCGGGCGCCAGTCGTCATCGACGATTTGCAGCAGCACCTGCCCGCCCGGCCCATGCGTCTGGCTGTTGAGCCCCATGGCGTTGGCGATGCGGAAGCCGTCGGCGATCGACACCGCGCCGCCCAGCGCCAGCGCGCTGTACCAGCCCATCGAATTGCCCGCGATCGCGACGATGTCATAGGCGTCGCGGTCGATGCTGAGATAATCGAGCGCGGTTGCGGCATAGATCAGCGGCGCCGCGACATCGCCGCGCATATGCGTCGCGACGCTGAAGCGATCGGCGCCGTCGAGTTCGGTGACGGTCGGCTGGCCGCGCGCGCGGCGCTGCGCGTCGAAACCGGCGATATGGTCGGCGAAGCGGTGACCGTGCAAACGCGCGATGCTGCCGAGTTCATTCTTGCCATAGGTGCCGCGCCCCGGCGCGACGACGACGGCTGTCTTGCGCGCGCTCATGCCAGCAACGCTTTCGCCGCGGCATAGATGCTGTCGCGGCTCGGCAGGGTCAGCGTCGCCGCGCCGCCCAGTGGGATGAAGCTGTCGTCGGCGGCGATGCGTTTCAGCGGCTTGTCCGGCGTGCGTTCGGTGAACAGCGCCATCAGCGCCTCGCTCTGCGATCCGGTGATGCGGCATTCATCGACGATCAGGATGCGCCGGGCATCGCCGACCGCGGCGACCAGCTTGTCGGCGTCGACCGGGCCCAGCCAGCGCAGGTCGATCACGCGCGCCTTCACGCCGTCCGCCGCCAGCAGCTTTTCCGCCTGCCGCGACAGATAGGTGCCATTGCCATAGGTGACGATCGCCAGGTCGCCGCCGTCGCCATGAACGCCGACGTCGCCAAGGCGGATCGGCGCGCCTTCGCCCGGCGCTTCATAGACGCTGGTCCACAGGCCGTCGCCTTCGTCGTGCAGGTCGCGCGTCATGTAGAGGGCGATCGGCTCGACGAACACGACGACGCGCTGCTCCTCGCGCGCCAGCCGCACGCATTCGCGCAGCATCTGGACCGCATCGCGGCCGTTCGACGGCACCGCCAGGATCACGCCGGGGATATCGCGAAAGACGGCCAGGCTGTTGTCGTTGTGGAAATGTCCGCCGAAGCCCTTTTGATAGCCCAGCCCCGCGATGCGGATCACCATCGGGTTCGTATATTGTCCGTTCGAAAAGAAGCTGAGCGTCGCCGCCTCGCCCCGTATCTGATCCTCGGCATTGTGGACATAGGCGAGGAACTGGATCTCGGGCATCGGGATAAAGCCGTTATGCGCCATGCCGATCGCGAGCCCGAGGATCGCCTGTTCGTCGAGCAAGGTGTTGACGACGCGCGCCGACCCGAACCGCTGGTGCAGCTTTGCGGTGACATTGTAGACGCCGCCCTTCGGCCCGACATCCTCGCCCGCGACGATAATCTCCTCATGCGCCAGCATCAGGTCGGCGAGCGCCCAACTCAAAAGCCGCGCCATGTGCATCGGCTTGTCCATCTGGGCGGCGTCGCTGCCGAACAGCACTTTGCGATCGGCGTCTGACGGCGTGTTGGCGCGGGCGATCTCGCGCTTTGGCGGGATCAGGCTGTCCATCACGCCCGCGGCCGTCGTGATCTTCGGCCGCAGGATCGCCGCCTCTGCCTGCCGCGCCAGCGTCGCGCCGATCTCGGCATAGGTTTCGGCGATCTCGGCCGCCGACATCCACCCCTGTTCGACCATCAGCGCCGCGCCGTTCAGCAGCGGATCGCGCGCCTCGTCGGCCTCGATCAGCGCCTTGGGCAGATAGGCGCCCTGAACGTCCGACCCGGCGTGGCCATAAAGGCGCACGGTCGCCATGTGCAGGAAAACGGGCTTGCGCGTGCGGCGCGCATAATCGGCCGCTTCCTTCGCGCCGGCATAGGCGGCGGCGAGGTCGGTGCCGTCGCACTGGATATAATGGAGTCCCGCGCGGTGGCGGAACTGCGCCTCGATCCAGCCGGTGGGCGTCCGCGTCGAAATGCCGATGCCATTGTCTTCGCACAGGAAGATCAGCGGCATCGGCGACCCCTGATAGGCCGACCAGCCGGCGGTGTTGAACGCCCCCTGCGCGGTCGAATGATTCGCCGACGCGTCGCCGAAGCTGGCCAGCACCACCGCGTCGTCGGGCAGCGGCCGGCCGGTCATCCCCAGCCGCCGCGCGATACCGATCGAAAAGGCCGCGCCGACCGCCTTGGGCAGATGCGAGGCGATCGTCGACGTCTGCGGCGGGATGGCGAGCGGCTTCGACCCGATCACCTTGTGGCGCCCGCCCGAAATAGGGTCTTCGCGCGATGCCGCAAAGCTCAGCAGCATGTCCCACGTCGGGGTTCCGCCCGGAAGCTGGCGCGAGCGATGCAGCTGAAAGGCGTTGGAGCGGTAATGGAGAAAGGCCATGTCGGTGACGCGCAGCGCCGCCGCGACCGCTGCATTGCCCTCATGCCCCGACGACCCGATCGTATAGAAGCCTTGCCCGCGCGCCTGCAGCGTCCGCGACAGCCGGTCCATCTGGCGGCTGGTGAGCTGCGACAGAAAGATGTCGGCGGCCTCGGCGCGGGCCAGCCCGGCGGCCGCGGGATCGGGGGCGTCGGCGCGGACGGGCAGCTGGCCCGATGCCAGCGCCGACAGGAATTTTTCATGCACCGCCTGCGCCGCGTCCACCCGGTCCTCCCGTCATATTGCGGCCCGCCGTCATGATCCGGTTGCCATTGCAACCATCGGCCGCCTTGCCCTGCGCGCTAGAACGGGGCAGGGGCGGGCGCAAGCATCTCTTGCCTTTGCCGCGCCCCCCGCGCTACCAATGATGGCGATGACCATGCGGGCCCGGGCGATCTGTTGCACATGATGTCGATATGGATCGCGCAGGCGTCGGCGGCGGCCGGATCGTCCGATCAGGGGTGGCTCGTCGATCCCGAGCTGATCGATCCCGGCTATGGCCAGACGATCGCCGGGGGCACCATCCAGACCGGCTTTCCGCCGCCCGAACCGCCGCCCGAAACCCCGGCATGGCTGCAATCGCTGATCGACGGCATCGGCAATTTCCTCGGCTGGAGCGCCCCGGCGTTCAAACCCATTGCCTGGATCGGCGCGGCGCTGATCGCGCTGTTCCTTCTCTATCATCTCGTCCCCGCCTTCCGGCGCGTCGTCGACGACTGGATCGCGCGGCGGCGCCGGCGCGGCACGGCGGAGGAGATCGATCTGGCCGGTCAGGCGGAAGCCGGCGCGGCGCGGGCGCTGTTGGCCGAGGCCGACGCGCTGGCCGCCGAGGGCCGCTTTGCAGAGGCGGTGCACCTGCTGCTTTATCGCAGCGTCGAGGATATCGAGGGCCGCCGTCCCGGTCTGGTCCGCCCCGCGATGACATCGCGCGATCTGGCCGAGGCGCGGGATTTGCCGGCGGTCGCGCGCGGCGCCTTCAGCCGCATCGCGCGCGCGGTCGAAATCAGCCTGTTCGGCGGGCGTTCGATCGACGCGGGCGCGTGGCAGCAATGCCGCGATGCCTATTCGGACCTGACCGTCGCGCGCAACTGGGCCCGGGCATGAGCGGGGCGGCGGACGGCGACGGCTTCAACCCCCGGCTAATCGCCGGGGTGGTGGCGATCGGCATCGTCGCCTTCATCGCGCTGTGGGCGCTGATCGCGCTCGGCCCCCAATTGTCGAGCGGCAACGACGGCGGCGGTCACGCGCTGTCGAAAGCGGCGCCGGGCTATGCCGGGATCGTCGACCTTCTCGAACGCGCCGACGCCGACGTGACGGTGATGCGGCGCGCCGATGCGGTGCGCTATGACGATTACAGCCCGCTGGTGGTGCTGACGCCGACGCATGAAACCAGCGTCCAGGACATGGCCGAGCTGATCCAGGCCCATCGCGGTGGCCCGTTGCTGATCGTCCTGCCGAAATGGCGGACCGCCCGCGTGCCGGGCAAGACGGAAAAGCCGGGCTGGGTCAGCGCGGGTTTCGCGTCCGTTCCTTCGGCCGGCATGTTGCCCGCCGCCGATTTCGGAACGGTGCGCATCCGCGCGCGCCCGGCGAAGGCGCAGGCCGTTGCCGCCAGTGTCGGCGGCCGGCGCTTTTCGGCCTTTCTGCCGGCGCGCGCCCAGACGATCGAGGGCGACCGCATCGAAACGCTGGTCGCCGGGGCGAATGGCGGCGCCGTGCTCGCGCGGGCGGCCGACCGGGATTTCTATATCCTCGCCGACCCCGACCTCATCAACAACCTCGCCTTCGCGTCGCGTGAACGGGCGCATGCCGCCGCGCTGCTGATCGACGCGGTGGGGGAAGATGCCAATGCCGACGGCCTTGCCTTCGACGTGACGCTCAACGGGTTCGGCAGCCAGCGGTCGTTGCTGCGCTTCGCCTTCGTGCCGCCCTTCATCGGCATCACCCTGTGCCTGATCGCGGCGGGGTTGCTGGCGCTGTGGCAGGCGTGGATGCGTTTCGGCCCGGCGCTCCGCCCGCAGCGGGCGATCCCGGTGTCGAAGGCGGCGCTGATCGCGAACAGCGCCGACCTGATCCGCCAGGCGCGCCGCGAACTCGACGGCGCGGACGCCTATGTCGCCAGCCAGCGCGCCGCCATCGCCGCCCGGCTGCATGCCCCGGCGGGGCTGGACGCCGCCGCCACCGACGCATGGATCGACCGCCATGTCGCGCCCGGCAAGCCGCTGTTTTCCGCGCTGGCGCAGCGATTGGGCGTCGCCCGCAATACCCATGAATTTCTGGCAGACGCACAGGCGCTGCACGACATCAGGAAGGACCTTATCCGTGACAGTTGACACAATCGAGCGCGTGCAGGCGCTGGGCGCCGCGATCGAGCAGGAGGTGGCAAAGGTCGTTTTCGGTCAGGGCCCGCTGACCCGGATGGTGACCATCGCGCTGCTCGCGGGCGGGCACGTCCTGCTGGAAGGGCCGCCGGGCACGGCGAAGACCTTGCTGGCACAGGCGTTCGCGCGCGCGACGGGGCTGGACTTCGGCCGTATCCAGTTCACCCCCGACCTGATGCCCGGTGACATATTGGGGTCGAACCTGTTCAACTTCCAGACGTCCAGCTTCACCCTGACCAAAGGGCCGATCTTCACCGAACTTCTGCTCGCCGACGAAATCAACCGCACCCCGCCCAAGACGCAGGCCGCGCTGCTGGAAGCGATGCAGGAACGCCGCGTGACGATCAATGGCGAGCCGCATGCGATGAGCCCGCGCTTCACCGTGCTGGCGACGCAGAATCCGATCGAGCAACAGGGCGTCTATCCGCTGCCCGAAGCGCAGCTTGACCGCTTTCTGTTCAAACTGGTCGTCGACTATCCCGACGCCGACGAGGAACGGCGCATCGTCGCCGACCATGGCGGGCGCTTCAAAAGCCCGGCGGTCGGCGATTTCGGCGTCGAACGCGTGGCCGATGCCGCCGCGATCGCAGGGGCCATCGATACGATCGCCACGGTGCGGCTGGCCGAAGAGATCGTCGACTATATCGTCCGCCTGATCCGCGCGACGCGGACCAGCGCCGATCTGGAATGCGGCGCCAGCCCGCGCGCCGCGACGATGCTGGCGCGGGCCGCCTGCGCCGCCGCGGCGCTCGACGGGCGCGACTATGTCATCCCCGACGATGTCCAGCGGCTCGCGGCCGGGGTGCTGCGCCACCGCGTCATCCTGTCGGCGGCGGCCGAGATCGAGGGGCGCGGCGTCGAACAGGTGGTCGCCGCGCTGCTGGAGCGCGAGGAAGTGCCCCGGTGAGCGAAGGCTTTACACGGTCCCCCGCTCCACCGCTTTTCGGCATGGAGGATCTTGCCGCATGATCTATCCCACCCGCCGCGCCATCTACCTGTTGCTGCTCGGCGCTCCGATGGCGCTGGCGCTCGGGCTGGTGCGGCCCGAACTGTGGCTGGTCGCCCCCGGCTGGATCGCAGTGCTTCTCGCGTCGATGATGCTCGATGCGCTGGTGGGCCCGGGTCCGCAGCGGCTGGCGCTCGACGCGCGGTTCCCGCCGCAGATCGGTGTCGGCGACGCCTTCGATCTGGTGCTGGCGGCGACCGCACGGCGCTTGCCGCCGCGTGCCGAAGTCGCGCTTTCGGTCGATGAGCGTATCGCGCCCGGCGGCCGGCTCGCCGCCGTCATGGCGCCCGCCGCAACGGGAGAGGGCGCGGCCCCCGCGCTGGCCGCGCGCCTGCCGCTCGCGGCTTCGCGCCGCGGTCCGGCGGCCGTGATCGCGGCGTGGATCCGCTGGGCGGGACCGCTCGGCCTGGTCTGGAAACAGCGGCGCTTCCCGATCGACCGGGCGATCGAGGTGCTGCCCAGCCTGCGCGCGGTCAGCGAGGAGGGGCGCCGCCTGTTCCAGCGCAACAGCTGGTTCGGCCTCCGCCAGCAGAAATTCCGGGGCGAAGGCGCCGAGTTCGAGGCGCTGGCCGAATATCAGGCGGGGATGGACCGGCGCGCGATCGACTGGAACGCGTCGGCGCGGCATGTGAAGCTGCTGGCCAAGGAATATCGCGTCGAACGCGACAATCGCGTCGTGCTGGCGATCGACGCGGGGCGGACGATGGCCGAACCCGTGGGCGGGATGCCGCGCGTCGACCGCGCCGTGTCGGCGGCGCTGCTGCTCGCCTATGCGGGGCTGAAGCTCGGCGACCGGATCAGCCTCTTTTCCTTTGCCGCCAAGCCGCAGCTTTTGACCCCCGCCTATATGCATACGCAGGATTTCCAGGCGTTGCAGCGCGCGGCAAGCCAGATCGACTATGCCCATGTCGAAACCAATTTCACCCTCGCGCTGACCACGCTCGGCGCCCAGCTCAACCGCCGGTCGCTGATCATCCTGTTCACCGAATTCACCGACGCGACCAGCGCCGACCTGATGATCCGGGCCGCGGGCCGGCTGGCGCGGAAGCACCGCCTGCTGTTCGTCGTGATCCGCGATGACGAGGTGGAGGGCGAGGAACGCCGCCGTCCCGAAAGCGCCGCCGACGTGACCCGGTCGAACGTCGCCGCCGCGATGCTGCGCGACCGCCAGCTGGTGATCGCGCGGCTCCAGCGGCTCGGCGCCGAGGTCATCGAGGTGCCCGCCGATGCGATGGGGCCGCGCGCGGTGGAGGCCTATCTGGGCATCAAGCGCGAGGGCAGCCTGTGATTCCCCCGGCCCCCGAACCCCGCGCGATGACCGCGCCCAGCTTTTCGAGCGGCCGCTTTCGCGCCGAGCGCGAGGCCGACTGGATCGCCTTCGACCTGCTGCTGACCAAGCTGGAGCGCAAGGGCGCGAAGGCGCTGTCGAGCGAGGAGCTGCTCCAGCTTCCCATTCTTTACCGCGCGACGCTGTCGTCGCTGTCGATCGCGCGCGCGACCAGTCTCGACAAGGCGCTGCTCGACCATCTCGAGGCGCTGTCGATCCGCGGCTATTTCCTCATCTATGGCGTGCGCGAAACGCGGATGAGCCGGCTCCGCCGCTTCTTCCTCTACGACTGGCCCGCCGCGGTGCGCGCGGTGTGGAAGGAAACGCTGATCATCGCGCTGATCATCATCCTCGGCGCCGCGACGAGCTGGGCGCTGGTCGCCAGCGATCCGCAATGGTATTATAATTTCGTGCCGGAGGATCTGGCCGGCGGCCGCGACCCGCGCGCCACCGCCGAATATCTCCGGAGCACGCTCGGCCACGGCGATGCGGAGGGCGGGCAAGGCGGTCTTCACGTCTTTGCGACCTATTTGTTCACACACAACAGCCGGGTGTCGATCCTGTCCTTCGCGCTGGGTTTCGCCTTCGGCGTGCCGACGATGATGCTCGAATATTATCAGGGGATCAGCCTGGGCGCGATGCTTGCGGTGTTCAGCGGCAAGGGGCTGGGTTTCGAATTCGGCGGCTGGCTGTTCATCCACGGCACGACCGAGCTGTTCGCCGCCGCGCTGTCGGGCGCCGCGGGGCTGCGTATCGGCACGGCGGTGGTCTTTCCCGGCCCGCGCGGCCGGCTGGAGGCGGCGGCGGCGGCGGGGCGCACCGCCGGCAAGGTGATGGTGGGCGTCATATTGATGCTGCTCGTCGCCGGGCTGCTCGAAGGCTTCGGGCGCCAGCTCGTCACCGACACGCTGCTGCGCTACGGCATCGGCACGCTGATGCTGATGGCATGGCTGGCCTATTATTACGTGCCCCGGCGCGAGGATGTGCGATAATGGCCACCGCCGTTCCTGTCGCCGCCCCTGCTCCCGCGAAAGCGCGCCGCCGTGCGGCGGGAAACAAGATTCGCAGCTTCGTGACGCCCGAGGGCATCGACCTTCAGCTGCGCATCGCCAGCTCGGGGCTGCGGCTGGGCGCGCTCATCGTCGACGTGACGCTGATCCTGCTCGTCCTCATCCTCTTTTCGCTTGTCACGGCCTGGACGGGCATCGCATCGGGTTCGGACCTCACGATCGTGATCTGGATGCTCGGCGCGTTCGTGCTGCGCACCTTCTGGTTCATCGGGTTCGAGCTGGGATCGCGCGCGGCGACCCCGGGCAAGCGGTTGATGGGCATTCGCGTCGTCGCGCGCGACGGCGGGCGGCTGACCGCCGACGCGGTGGTTGCCCGCAACCTGATCCGCGAGCTGGAACTTTTCCTGCCGCTGATGATGGTCGGCACGGGCGCGGCGGAGGACATGGTGTCGGGGTGGACGGTGGCCGCCGGCGTCTTGTGGTCGCTGACGCTCAGCCTGTTCCTGCTGTTCAATCGCGACCGAATGCGGATGGGCGATCTGATCGCGGGCACCTGGGTGGTGATGGCGCAGCGGGTGAAGCTGGACAGCGACATCGTCGCGGTGGCGGGGGAACAGGCCGACGCGCTGCAATTCGGCGATGCCGAACTCGCCGTCTACGGCATTTTCGAATTGCAGGAACTCGAACGGGTGCTGCGCGGCCGCGACCCGCGCGCGATGCGCGAGGTCGCCGACACGATCCGCGCGAAAATCGGCCGCCCCGTCGCCGAAGAGGATGACGTCTTCCTGCTTTCCTATTACCGGCAGCTCAAGGCCCGGCTCGAACGCGGGTTGCTGTTCGGGAAAAGACGAGAGGATAAATATGCCGCCGACTGACACGCCGTCTCTTTCGATTGCCGACGCCCTGCACCGCCGCCGCTCGGTGCGCGCCTTCACCGACCGTGCGGTCGATGCCGCCGTGCTGGAACGGGTTTTCGCCGCCGCGCAGCGTGCGCCGTCGGGCGGCAACCTGCAGCCGTGGCAGGTGACGGTGCTGACCGGCGCGCCGTGGCAGGCGGTGAAGGATGCGGTCGCGGCGCGTATCGCGATGGGCCGGGACGGCTATCAGCCCGAATATGATATTTATCCCAAGGGGCTGACCGATCCGTGGGAAAGCCGCCGCTTCGGCATCGGCGAGGCGCTTTACGCCTCGCTCGGCATCGCGCGCGAGGACAAGGCCGGCCGGCTCGCCCGGTTCATGGAAAATTACCGGGGCTTCGGCGCACCGGTCATGCTTTTCCTCCACTGTTCGCGTATCATGGGACCGCCGCAATGGGCGGACATGGGCATGTGGCTGCAATCGGTGATGCTGCTGCTCATCGAAGAAGGGCTCGCCAGCTGCCCGCAGGAATGCTGGGCGATGTACGGGCAGACGGTGCGCGAAACGGCGTCGATCGGCGACGACCAGATATTGTTCACCGGCCTGGCCATCGGTCATGCCGACGATGCCGATCCGGTAAACCATTGGCCGGTGCCGCGCGTCGGACTGGACGAAGCGGTCGCGTGGCGGGGGTTCAACGGATGAAGGGATTGAGGATGACCGCATCGATGGGGCGCACGGCCACCGCGATTATGGCGCTGGCGCTGGCGGGCTGCACCGCGGTGCCGACGCCCCAGGCGCCGCCGCCCCGCCCCGAGCCCGCTCCGGCGCCGACGCCCGCTCCGCCGCCGCCGCCTGCGGCGCGATCGTGGGAGGACCGCGCCGTCGATCCGGGCGCCTGGCGCTATGACGCGGGCGGCCGCAGCGCGGTCTTCGTCCAGTCGGGACGGCCCGCCCCCTTGCTGACCATGACGTGCAGCGGCGGCGGGATCCGTCTGACATCGGGCCTGGAAGGCAATGTGACGCTGCGTACCAGCGCCGGCACCGACCAGATCCGGTTCGACGGCGGCGCCGCATCGGTGCCCGCGCGCGACGTGCGGCTCGACCGCATCGCGTTCAGCCGGGGGCGTTTCGCGCTGGAAAGTCCGTCCGGCGCGCTGACGTTGCCGGTGCAATCGGAAATCGGCCGCGTGATCGAGGATTGCCGGGGGTAAGACGGCGCAGGGCAGCATTGGGGTGGTGAGTGGACATTATCTCCCGCTGAGGCGCGCCTCTTCAATCTTGCCAGCCATCAACTGCGCTATCTCAAGCTGGAAGGCGGCCAAATCAGGATAATTTGTTTGGAATGAGGTTTGTACGCAATCGGTCGGATCATCCTTATCCGCTATTTCGACGCGGACCGTCAGGTCTCCACGTGCGTTGGTTGGCGTGATTTTAACGCCTAGAACCTTCTCATATTGGTCGTTCTGGCTGTAGCCCCATTGTTCGGACAAGGGAGCGTTGGGATCAATCGGATAGGCCGAAAGCTTTTCGCCAAACTCTTTTACATCTTGCCACTGGACCCAAAATCCGCCGACGCCAGAACGGCTTTCTGTAACCACCCGCATCTCCAGCCAACCGAAGTCATCGAGAACATTGGTGGGTGTGCCGTCGTATCGGTATCGTAATGCCAGAAAACTCATGAGACGATTGTGGCTTGGAAATGGCATGTCCGCAATCGGTCGTTTGCGGCCAATCCTCCCTGCGGCGAAGCCGTGGGGAGGGGGACCGCGCCCGCAGGGCGTGGTGGAGGGGCCGCGACGGCAGCGCCATCGCCCCTCCGTCAGCGCGTCGCGCTGCCACCTCCCCATCGCTGCGCGACAGGGAGGATTTATGTCCGCAATCGGTCGTGCGTTGACGCCCCCGCTTTCGCGGGGATGACAAAGTCAGGAGAGGCCGAACGTCCGGCAACCGGTCCATAACCGGCCTGGTTGTTCACGCGCGGCAAGGGCGCGGCATCAGCTCCCGAGCCGAACGGTCCCGCCCTTGATCCAGCCCCAGCGGCACGGGCCCTGATATTCGCGGGCGTTCGGCACCGACTTGCCGACGCCGCACATGTCGGCATCGGTGCCGGGGGCAGCGAAAACGACGCCGAACCAGGCGTCATCGTCGGTCGCCTCGCACACCGAAACGCGGGTGCCGCCCGCGATCTTGGCCTTGGACGCGCGCGTTTCGCCGGGCGCCCAATAGACATCGGTGCCGCCATCGACGACGCGGCTGACACTGGAGCAGGCGGGCAGGCTGGGGCCTTCGGTGCCGATCATCACCGCGCGCGTCGCCAGCGGTTCGCCCGCCACGGCGGGCGCGTTGTCGGTGGGCGGGGCGGGCTGGCTGCACGCGGCGAGCGACAGCGTGGCAAGGGCGGCGAACGGGATCGAAAGGCGATGGGTCATGCCCCGAAACTAGCCGCCGCGCGCCCGACGCGCAACGGCGCATCCGGAATGGCCGCAAGGCGCATTTTCGCTTGGGTTTTATGCCCTTCGACCCTATATAATCGCTATGACAGACACCCCCGGTAACGGCGCGGGCGAAAGCGCCGCCAAACAGCCCAACAGCAACGCCTATGGCGCCGATTCGATCAAGGTGCTGAAGGGTCTCGACGCGGTCCGCAAGCGCCCCGGCATGTATATCGGCGACACCGACGACGGGTCGGGGCTGCATCACATGGTGTTCGAGGTTTCGGACAATGCGATCGATGAAGCGCTCGCGGGACATTGCGATCTGGTGCTGATCACGCTCAACAGCGACGGGTCGGTCAGCGTGGAGGATAACGGCCGCGGCATTCCGACCGACATCCATGCCGAAGAGGGCGTGTCGGCGGCCGAGGTGATCATGACCCAGCTGCATGCGGGCGGCAAGTTCGAGAATACCAGCGACGACAATGCCTACAAGGTGTCGGGCGGCCTGCACGGCGTCGGCGTGTCGGTGGTCAACGCGCTCAGCGAGTGGCTGGAACTCACCGTGTGGCGCGACGGGCAGGAACATTGGATGCGCTTCGAACATGGCGACGCGGTCGCCCCGCTCAAGGTCAGCGGCCCGGCCCCGGCGGGCAAGAAGGGCACGCGCGTCACCTTCCTTGCATCGACCGACACCTTCAAGAATGTGACCGAGTTCGATTTCGAAAAGCTCGAGCATCGCTATCGCGAACTGGCGTTCCTGAACTCCGGCGTGCGCATCAAGATCGTCGACGCGCGCCATGCCGAACATGAGGCGCACGATCTTTATTACGAAGGCGGCATCGCGGCTTTCGTCAAATGGCTCGACCGCAACAAGACTCCGCTGCTCCCCGATCCGATCGCGATCAGCGCCGAACGCGACGGCATCGGCATCGACGTCGCGCTCGAGTGGAACGACAGCTATTATGAAAATGTCCTCTGCTTCACGAACAATATCCCGCAGCGCGACGGCGGGACGCACCTTGCGGCGTTCCGTGCCGCGCTGACGCGCACGCTGAACAGCTATGGCGAGAAATCGGGCATATTGAAGAAGGAAAAGGTCAGCCTGACCGGCGAGGATATGCGCGAAGGCCTGACCGCGATCGTCTCGGTCAAGCTGCCCGATCCCAAATTCAGTTCGCAGACCAAGGACAAGCTGGTCAGCAGCGAGGTGCGCCAGCCGCTCGAAAGCCTGATGGCCGACCGCATGACCCAATGGCTGGAGGAAAATCCGGCGCACGCCAAGGCGGTGATCCAGAAGGTCATCGATGCCGCCGCCGCGCGCGAAGCCGCGAAGAAGGCGCGCGAGCTGACGCGGCGCAAGGGCGCGATGGACATCGCGAGCCTGCCCGGCAAGCTCGCCGACTGTCAGGAACGCGACCCCAGCAAATGCGAACTCTTCCTGGTCGAAGGGGATTCGGCCGGCGGATCGGCGAAGCAGGGCCGCGACCGGCATATCCAGGCGATCCTGCCGCTGAAGGGCAAGATATTGAACGTCGAGCGCGCGCGCTTCGACCGCATCATCTCGTCGAAGGAGGTCGGGACGCTGATCCAGGCGCTGGGCACCGGCATCCGCGACGAGTTCAATCTGGAAAAACTGCGCTATCACAAGATCGTGATCATGACCGACGCCGACGTCGACGGCGCGCATATCCGCACGCTTTTGCTCACCTTCTTCTATCGCCAGATGCCCGAAATCATCGAGAACGGCCATCTCTATATCGCCCAGCCGCCGCTCTACAAGGTCGCGAAGGGGCGCAGCGAGGTGTATCTGAAGGATGATGCGGCACTCGAAAACTACCTTGTCGATACCGGCATCGACGCGCTGCTGCTCGAAACGCCGGGCGGCGGCCGGTCGGGCAACGACCTGCGCGGCCTGATCGATCATGGCCGGCGGCTGCGGTCGCTGATGCGCTATGTCCCGCGCAGTCTCGATCACGGGCTGGTCGAGGCGCTGGCCTTTGCGGGCGCGCTCGATCCCGATCTCGACACCGGGGGGCGCCACAGCGCCGCCGAGACATCCGCGCGCTGGCTCAATGCGGCCGAAAAGGCGCTGACCGGCGGCAACGAGGCACAGTGGACGGTCAATGCGGTCGAAGGCGGCGGCTACACGCTCGAACGCCGCTGGCGCGGGGTCAGCGACCATCATGCGATCGACGCGGCCTTCCTCGCCAGCCAGGAAGCGCGCCGCCTGCATAAGCTGGCCAGCGAGCAGGCCGAAACCTATGCGCGCCCGGGCCGGCTCGTGAAGCTGAGCGGCGCCGCCGCGGCGGAGGTCGAAAATGCCGCCGCCGATGGCGAGGACGCCGACGCACCGGCCGCCAATGCCAAGGCCGTCGCGGTGACGCGGCCGTCCGAACTGCTCGACGCGATTTTCGCGCACAGCCGCAAGGGCCTCGCGATCAGCCGCTACAAGGGGCTGGGCGAAATGAACGCGGAGCAGCTTTGGGAAACCACGCTCGATCCCGCCAACCGCTCGCTGCTGCGCGTCGAGGCCGAACAGGCCGATGTCGCGCACGAAATCTTCGAACGGTTGATGGGCGACGAGGTCGAACCGCGCCGCGATTTCATCCAGACCAACGCGCTTTCGGTCGCCAATCTGGACGTCTGACCGCAGATTCGCTTCACCCTGACGCGCGGCGGCTTGCCCTTGCGCGCCGCTGCTGCTTGAGCGCCGTCCACGAAAAGAGGACATGAGGGGACGGGTGATGCGCGCTTTTTCGGCCGTGTTGATGCCTTTTCTGCTGACGGTTTCGGCCGCGGCCCAGGATATGGAAATCGCGGGCGATCCGGTGGCGGCCGCCGACGTCGCAACCGACAATCCCGAAACCGACATCGGCGGCGGCACGGCCAGCTATTACGGCAATGAACTGGCCGGCAACCGCACCGCGAACGGCGAACGCTTCAACCCGCGCGACCTCACCGCGGCCCACCGGACCTTGCCCTTCGGCAGCTTGGTGCGCGTGACCAATATCTCGAACGGTGACAGCGTGATCGTCCGCATCAACGACCGCGGACCCTTTTCCCACGGCCGGGTTATCGACGTCAGCCACGCCGCCGCGCAGGAAATCGGCATGCACCGCAGCGGCACCGCACGGGTGAAGCTGGCTCTGCTCACCGCCGATTGAGCGGCCATCGGCCGGCCGCAAACGCCGGCTTGTTTCCATAACGGGTGACGAAACGGCAGGGTCCCGCTCCCCAGCGGGAGCATAGCCGCGCCTAATCGAACACCGACCAGCCCGCGGCATAGGCGAAATGTTCGAGCGCGATGGCGCCGACCAGCGACGTGCCCGCCTCGTTCAGCCCCGGCGACCACACCGCGATCGACCCCTGCCCCGGCGCGATGCACAATATGCCGCCGCCGACCCCGCTCTTGCCGGGCAGGCCGACGCGAAAGGCGAATTCGCCGCTATTGTCGTAATGACCGCACAGCATCATGATCGCGTTGATCCGCCGCGCGCGATGCGCCTCCAGAAGCTGCTCGCCAGTCAGCGGGTCGCACCCTTCCATGGCGAGGAACAGCCCGGCCCTGGCGAGCTGGCGGCAGCTCATCGCGATGGCGCACTGGCGGAAATAGACGCCCAGCACGGTTTCGACCGGATGGCGCAGATTGCCGAAGGCGTCCATGAAATGGGTCAGGCTGCGGTTGCGCGCGCCGGTTTCGGATTCGGAAAAGGCGACGTCCAGATCGATGGCGACGCCGTCGTCGCCAGCGCGCGCCCGCATGAAATCGACGATTTCGTCGACCGCCGCGTCGCCGCTTCGCCCGTCGATCAGCCGGTCGGTCGTCGCGATGGCGCCGGCGTTGATGAAGGGGTTGCGCGGGACGCCCGCCTCGCTTTCAAGCTGGACGATCGAATTGAAGGCGCTGCCCGACGGTTCGCGCCCGACGCTGTCCCACAGGGAACTGCCGACGCGGCGCAGCGCCAGCGCTAGCGTGAACACCTTCGACACCGACTGGATCGAAAAGGGCATGTCGGCATCGCCCGCGACATGCACCGTCCCGTCGGGCAGCGCCAGCGCCATGCCGAAGCGCATCGGGTCGACGCAGGCGAGCGCCGGGATATAGTCGGCGACCTTGCCCTCCCCGCGGTGCGGCAGCGCGACGTCATAGGCTTCGGCAAGGCAGCGGGCGAGATCGGTCATGCCGCCCGCCTAGCATGGAACGCCCCGGAACAAATAGCCGGACCTTGCCGCCCGCCGTCCGGCGCGCCACATGCTTCCCATGTCCCTGCCCGCTCCCTTTGCCGACTGGTTCGCCGCGCGCGGGTGGCGGCTGCGCCGGCATCAGGCCGACATGCTGGCCGCGGGGCTTCGCGGCGAGCATGCCCTGCTCGTCGCCGCGACCGGGGCCGGCAAGACGCTTTCGGGCTTTCTGCCCAGCCTCGTCGACCTGGCGGCGCATCCGTCGGACCGGCTGCACACGCTCTATGTGTCGCCGCTGAAGGCGCTGGCCGCCGATGTCGAGCGCAACCTGCTCGGGCCGATCGCCGATATGGGACTCGACATCAGCGTCGAGAGCCGCAGCGGCGATACATCGTCGGACAAGAAGGCGCGCCAGCGCAGCCGTCCGCCCAATATCCTGCTGACGACCCCCGAATCGCTGTCGCTGCTGCTGTCCTATCCCGACAGCTTCACCCTGTTCGCCGACCTGAAGACGGTGGTGATCGACGAGATTCACGCGTTCGCGCCGGGCAAGCGCGGCGATTTGCTCGGCCTCGCGCTTGCGCGGTTGCAGAAACTGGCCCCGGCGATGCGCCGCGTCGGCCTGTCGGCGACGATCGCCGATCCCGCGCAATATGCCGCATGGCTGGCGCCGCACGCCGATGCGGGCGCGGTCACGCTGGTCGAGGGCGAGGCCGGCGCCGATCCCGACATCGCGATCCTGCTGCCAGAAGGCGCCGTGCCGTGGGCCGGCCATTCGGGGCGCTATGCGGTGCATCAGGTGATGGCCGAGGTGGCGCGGAACCGCACGACGATCATCTTTTGCAACACGCGCGGGCTGGCCGAACTGATCTTTCAGGAATTGTGGAAGGTCAACGACCTGTCGCTGCCGATCGCGATCCATCACGGCAGCCTCGACCACGAAGCGCGCCAGCGCGCCGAGGCGGCGATGGCGGAGGGGCGGCTGCGCGCGCTCGTCGCAACCTCCAGCCTCGACCTCGGGCTCGACTGGGGCGACGTCGATTGCGTGATCCAGATGGGGGCGCCCAAGGGCTCGTCGCGTCTGCTCCAGCGGATCGGGCGCGCCAACCACCGTCTCGACGAACCGAGCCGCGCGCTGATCGTGCCGGGCAACCGCTTCGAATATCTGGAGGCGCGCGCCGCGCTCGACGCGGTCGAGGCGGGCGAGCGCGACGCCGACCGTTTCCGCCCCGGCGCGCTCGACGTGCTGGCGCAGCATGTGATGGCGATGGCGTGCGCCGCCCCGTTCGACGAGGCCGCGCTGCTCGCGGAAATCAACTCGGCCGCGCCCTATCGCTGGGTCAATGAAACGACCTTCTCGCGCCTGCTCGGTTTCGTGCGCGACGGCGGCTATGCGCTCAAGAGCTACGACCGCTTCCGCCGCCTGGCGCCCGACGGACAAGGCATGTGGCGCATCGCCCATCCCCGGCTGGCGGCGCAGCACCGGCTGAATGCGGGGATCATCGTCGACGCGCCGACGCTGGACGTGCGGTTCAAAAACGGCCGCCGGCTTGGCAGCGTCGAGGAATATTTCGCCAGCACGCTGACCGCGGGCGATACCTTCGCCTTCGCGGGGCTCAGCCTGGAGGTCGAGGCGATCCGCGACACCGACCTGATCGTCCGCGCGACGACGCGCCCCGCGCGCATTCCGTCCTATGTCGGCGCGCGCATGGCGCTGACGACGCGGCTGGCCGACCGGGTGCGCGCCTTCCTCGCCGATCCGGCGAGCTGGCGGCGCTTTCCCGAGGATGTCCGCGTCTGGCTGGAAATGCAGCAATTGCGGTCGGTGCTGCCGCGCCCCGGCGAACTGCTGGTCGAAACCTTTCCGCACGAGGGCGCGCATTATCTCGTCTGCTATCCCTTCGAAGGCTGGAACGCGCACCAGTCGCTGGGGATGCTGATGTCGAAACGGATGGAGCGCGCCGGGTTGCAGCCGCTGGGTTTCGTCGCCTCCGACTATGCGCTGGCGCTCTGGTCGCTGAAGCCGGTGGGCGATCCCGCCGCGCTGTTCGACGCCGCGATCCTCGAGGACGAGTTCGTCGAATGGGTCGAGGGATCGCACCTGCTGAAACGCGCGTTCCGCGAAGTCGCGGTAATCGGCGGGCTGATCGAGCGCCAGCATCCGGGCAAGCGCAAGACCGGAAAGCAGGTGACCTTCTCGACCGACCTGATCTTTGACGTGCTGCGCAAATATGAACCCGATCATCTGCTGATCGAGGCGGCGTGGGCCGATGCCCGCGAACGGTTGACCGACGTGGCGCGGCTTGGCGACCTTCTCGACCGCGCCAGCGGCACGATGCTGCACCGGGCGCTGCCCCGCATCAGCCCGCTGGCGGTGCCCGTGCTGGTGCTGATCGGGCGCGAGAATGTCGCGGCGGCCGACCTTGACGACGCGCTGCTCGGCGAACTGGCCGACAGCCTGGCCGCGGCGGCCATGACGCCCTGATTCTGCGGCGCCGCGAACCCTGCTTGTCGCGGCTCGCCCACAGGCGTAGGATGCGAAAAAAGAGGATGCCGGCCATGACCGAAGTTGTCGTGCGTTCGCCCGTCTGGGCGTTGTTGCTCGCCGCACCGTTGCTGATCGGAACCACGCCGCCTGCGGCCGGTCCGACGCCCCCGGTCGCACCCCCGGCCGCCGATTCGCCCTTGGCCGATCCGATCGCCGATCCCGACGTCGCGGCGGAAGATGTCGCGGCGGAAATCGCGCCGCTGGTTCAGCCTTTCGACCTCGATGCGACGCGGCGGATGGCGGTCCCCGTGATGGTCGGCGGTCAGGGTCCCTTCTCGTTCCTGGTCGACACCGGCGCCGAACGCACCGTCATCTCGCGCGAGCTGGCCGACCGTCTGAAACTGGTCGAGGGCGGCAAGCTGCGGCTTGCGACCATCGGCAGTTCGGCGATCGTTCCCAGCTTTCGCGTCGCGGCCCTGGAAATGACCGACCTGTCGATGGCGGCGTTCGATGCGCCCGCCTTTTACGGCCGCCACATCGGCGCGGCGGGGCTGATCGGGGTCGACATGCTCGAAACGCGGCGGGTGCTGATCGATTTCCGGCAGGAACATATGGAAATCCTCGAAACGCGCAAACGGGCGCGCCCGATCATCCGCGACGATGACGCGATCGTCGTCACGGCGCGCAACGCCGCCGGGCGCCTGATCCTGTCCGACGCCCGGCTCGACGGGAAGCGGATCGACGTCATCGTCGATACCGGCGCCCAGACCAGCGTCGGCAATCTGGCGTTGCAAAGGCTCGTCGCGGCGCGGCGCGAAAACAGCGTGCCCTTCGTCCCCACCGTGCTCAGCGCGGTCACGGGGGAGGCGGTGCCGGCGATGCGCACCGCGATCCGCCGCATCGTCATCAACGGCATGGACATCAACGACCTGCCGGTCAGCTTCGCCGACAGCCAGGCCTTTCGCGCGCTCGGGCTGGTCGAACGCCCGGCGTTGCTGATCGGGATGGACAGCCTGTCGCTGTTCGACCGGGTCGAGATCGATTTTCCCAACCGCCGCGTCGTCTTCGACCTGCCCAGCGGGGCTGAACGCGACGCCGGACGGCGCTTCGCCGCCAACATGTCGGACCCCAGCGGTTAGCCGGCTTGCAGCGGGCGGCGGGGGCGGTCATAGCGGCGCCATGCCGACCGCGCCCAGCTTCGACTTTGCCGGCCACCGCCTGCACCTGCTGCCCGACCGGGCGCTATTCTGGCCGCGCCACGCCGCGCTGATCGTCGCCGACCTGCATCTGG
The DNA here is from genome assembly GCA_003241685.1 of Sphingopyxis macrogoltabida. Taxonomy (GTDB): domain Bacteria; phylum Pseudomonadota; class Alphaproteobacteria; order Sphingomonadales; family Sphingomonadaceae; genus Sphingopyxis; species Sphingopyxis macrogoltabida_A. The sequence goes on along the minus strand of QFPJ01000007.1, from coordinate 35,630 downwards.
AAAAGGCCAGCTGGTATGCCGCCCACGGCCAGCCGCTGCCGCCCTATGACAGCCATGACACGCTCGACCGGCTCGCGCGGCTGGCGACGGAAACGGGCGCGCGGGCGATCTGGTGCCTCGGCGACAGCTTCCACGACCGCGCGGCGGCGGACCGTATCGTCCCGGCGGTTGCGGAACGGCTCCATGCCCAGGCACGGGCGACCAAGCTGCTGTGGATCGCGGGCAATCACGACGGGTTGAGCGGCGGTGCCTGGGGCGGCGAGGTGGCCGACGAACTTTGCATCGACGGAATCGTGCTGCGTCATCAGGCGCGCCCGGAGGAATCGCGGCCCGAAATATCGGGCCATTTCCATCCGAAGCTGCGCCTGACGCTGCGCGGACGGGCGGTGTCGCGCCCCTGTCTGGCGGCGAGTGCGAAGCGATTGATTCTGCCCGCCTTCGGCAGCCTGACCGGCGGTCTCGACGTTTCGGCGCCCGCGATTGCCGAAAATTTCGCCGGACCTTACCGCGCGATGCTGGTGGCGGGCGAACGGCTCCTGTCGCTGTCGTGCGGCGGCGCATATGCGTATGACGTTACGGCAACCCCCACTGTCGCCTAGAACGGGGCGCCGGACGGGCGCCACGGGCTGCATTTCGCCTGTGGCCAAAAAGCATCACCCTGCCAAAGAATGACGCAAATCCGGGGCGCACGCTGGATTGCCGGCGCGATTTGGATATGGTCTCAGGCGCAACGAAAAAACAAATTTTCGAGAGGAGTGCCCATATGCCATCATCGACACTTTTGTCCGTGCGCCTTCTGCGTACCACCGCGCTTGGCGTTTCGATCGCCGTCGCGGCCGTTTCGCCGTCCGCCTTCGCACAGGACACCGCCCCGCAGGACGATCTGAGCGGCGACGCGCCGATCGTCGTCACGGCGCAGGGCCGTGCCCAATTGCTGTCCGACGTTCCGGTCGCGATCTCGGCCGTCAACGCCGAAACGCTGCAGAACAGCGGCGCGAACGACATTCGCCAGCTCAACCAGGTGGCACCGTCGCTGCTCGTGTCGTCGACCGGCTCGGAAGCCAATGGCTCGGCGCGCATCCGCGGCATCGGGACCGTCGGCGACAATCCGGGCCTTGAAAGCTCGGTCCCCGTCTTCATCGACGGCGTCTATCGTTCGCGGTCGGGCATCGGCCTCAACGAACTCGGCGAAATCGACCGGATCGAGGTTCAGCGCGGGCCGCAGGGCACGCTCGGCGGCCGCAACTCGTCGGCGGGCCTGATCAGCATCTATTCGAAAAAGCCGGAATTCCAGTTCGGCGGCACCGGCGAAATCACCTATGGCAATTATGATTTCTGGCGCCTTGCGGGCAGCGTGACCGGCCCGATCAGCGATACGCTGGCGGCCCGTCTCGACGGTGTCTGGGTCAAGCGCGACGGCTTCTATCGCGACACCACGAACAACACCGACGTCAACAACCGCGACCGCTATTTCCTGCGCGGCCAGCTGCTGTTCGAACCGACCGACCAGCTGTCGGTCCGCCTGATCGCCGACTATACCTTCCGCGACGAAAAATGCTGCGCGGCGACCTATGTCGACAACAGCGTCAACCATTTCATCGGCAATCTGAACAACCCGGGCGTGCCCGCCACGGCGACCAGCAACAACATCATCCGCGTGCTCGCCGATCTTGGCCAGCCGCTCTCGGCCTTCAACCAGGGCTATGGGCGCGGCATTTCGGTCTCGCCCGGCCGCAGCTATGCCGGCGAAACCAAGGATTACGGCTTCTCGGGCCAGATCGACTATGATTTCGGCGGCGCAACGCTGACGTCGATCACCGCATACCGCGAATATCGGTCGGGCCAGGCGGGCGACGTCGATTATGGCGTGGCCGACCTGCTGTACGGGGCCGACGATGCCGACGCCTATCGCCAGTTCCACACCTTCACGCAGGAATTGCGCCTGCAGGGCGAGGCATTCGACGGCAAGCTCGACTGGCTCGTCGGCGGCTTCTTCGCCAATGAAAAGCTGACGGTGCGCGACAATCTGCGGTTCGGCACCCAATATGGCCGCTTCGCCAACTGCCGTATCGTGACGGGCAGCGCGCTGGCCGCGCTCTATTCGCCGACCAGCCCGCTCTGTGTCGCACCCGGCATCGGTCCGGCGACCATCGCCGGCGCGTCGGGCGCGTCGGGTCCCGACATCGTCGCCGCCTTCCGGGCGCTCGACGGTCTCAGCGATCTGGGCAGCATCAACGATGTCTATCGCCAGAATGGGCGCAACTGGGCGCTGTTCACGCACAATATCTTCCACATCACCGACACGCTCGATTTCACCTTCGGCATTCGGTACACCAACGACCGGAAGAAGCTGGCGGCGACCTTTACCAACGACAACACGGTCTGCACCCGCGTACAAAGCCTGGTGTTCGATGATCTGCAAACCGGCACCGCCACGGCTCGGGCGCTGGCGGGCGGCCTGATCGGTCTTGCCTGTCAGGGCAATTCGACCGCCGAACTCAACGGCGTGTCGATCAACAACCGGCGCAGCGAAGATGAATTTACCGGCACCGCGATCCTGTCGTACAAGCCGGTGGACGACCTGATGCTCTATGCCAGCTATGCGCGCGGCTACAAGGCGGGCGGTTTCAACCTCGACCGCTCGGCGCTGAAGAATCCGGTCATTCCCTTTGCGGCGGCCGGCGGCGCACAGAATTTGGTCGGCAATCTGCAATTCGACCCCGAACTGGTCGACAGCTATGAAGTCGGCGCGAAATATGCGACCGGGCCGTTCAGCCTCGGCCTGTCGCTGTTCCGGTCGGACTTCAGCAATTTCCAGCTCAACACCTTCAACGGGTCGGTGTTCATCGTCCAGACCGTGAACGGCTGTTCGGCCGATCTTGGCGGCGGCGATCGCGACCAGAGCAAGTTCACCGGCGCGCCGAATTACAACGCGGCGGCGGCGACGACGGGCGCGTGCGCGACCGACGATGTGAGCTGGGGCGTCCGCGCCCAGGGTGTCGAACTCGAAGCCTCGCTGGTTCCGGCGCGCAGCTTCCGCATGACCGCCGGCGTCACCTATGCGAAGACCAAATATCGCAGCAATCTGGTCGGCAACAAATCGGGCGCGCCGCTCGACCAGGCGCTGCGCCTGCTGCCTGGCGACAATCTGTCGAACGCGCCCGAACTGGTTGCCACCGGCAGCATCGCCTGGACGCCCGATATCGGCAGCAGCGGCCTGACCGGCCTGGTCTATGTCGATGGCCGCATGACCAGCGACTATAACACCGGGTCCGACCTGTTCCCGCAAAAGGGCCAGGACGGCTATGCGATCTTCAACGCGCGCGTTGGCGTTCGCGGACCCGACGAGAAATGGGGTCTGGAATTCTGGGCGCAGAATGTCTTCAACAAGCAATATGCCCAGGTCGCGTTCAACTCGCCGTTCCAGGAAGGCGCGACGTCGACGACCGGCGCTTTCGCCGACCCGCAATATCCGGGCGGCCGCCAGATCTTCTCGCAGTTCCTTGCCGAACCGCGGACTTATGGCGTGACGCTTCGCGGCAAATTCTGATCGCGGCAGCGGGAAGAAATCGGGGGCGGGGCCATTGGCCTCGCCCCTTTTTCTGCGCCTTCGCCGGGCGCGGTAAAGTCAACCCGTCATATCTGACAGCTGTGGCGCAAATGCCGCGCCCCGGCGCCAATCGCCGTGCCGCGCGCCGCCCGCTCTGGCCAGCGATCCCGATTGCGATACACTCCCTCTCAAACAGAAAGATGATGAGAGAGGAGGGCCCACCATGCATGTCCATTCGCTTTATGCTGGCCGTTTGCTGCGCGCGGGCGCGGCGAGAATCGCGCTGTCCGCGGCGGCTTTGACCGCGCCGGCCGCTGCCCAGACGTCCGCTGCCCAGACGCCGGGCGACACGGCGTCGCCGCTCTATGACGAAACGATCATCGTGACCGCCACCCGGCGCAGCGAGGCGCTGTCCGACGTGCCGATCGCGGTGTCGGCCGTGACCGGCGAGACGCTGGAAAAATCGGGCGCGACCGATGTGCGCGCGCTGGGCCAGGTCGCGCCGTCGCTGCTGGTGTCGGGCGCGACGAGCGAGGTCAATTTCACCGCGCGCATTCGCGGCATCGGCACGGTGGGGGAGAATGCCGGCCTGGAATCCTCGGTCGGCCTGTTCATCGACGGCGTCTACCGCAGCCGCACCGGCGTCGGCCTGTCCGAACTCGGCGACATCGAACGCGTCGAGGTGCTGCGCGGACCGCAGGGCACGTTGTTCGGCCGCAATTCGACGGCGGGGCTGATCAATATCGTCACCAAGGGGCCCGAACTCGGCCGCTTCGCGGGCAAGGGCGCGGTCAGCTACGGCAATTACGACTATTGGCGCGTCGACGGGATGATCAACGCGCCGCTGGGCGAAAAGGCGGCGATGCGGATCGACGGCGTCTGGCAACAGCGCGACGGCTTCATCAAAAATGCCACGCCCGGCGAACCCGACATCAACGACCGCGACCGCTGGCTGGCGCGCGGTCAATTGCTCTTCGAACCCAGCGAGACGGTGACGGTCCGCCTGATCGCCGACTATAGCGAGCGCAAGGAAAATTGCTGCGGCGGCATCTTGCTCAATCCGGTGCGCAGCCTGACGCGCGGACCCGACGGCTTTCCCGTCGCGTCGCCCAACACCCTGCTGCCGCTGCTGCAAATCCTGGGCGCCAATCATCAGGTCGCGCCGGCCGGCACCAGCTTCGTCAGGCGCCAGGCGACGACTCCCGGCGTCACCTATCGTTCCGATTCGAAGGATTGGGGGGTTTCGGGCGAACTGAACTGGGATCTGGGCGCCGCGTCGCTGACGTCGATCACCGCCTATCGCGATTATAAGAATGAACAGGGGCAGGACGGCGATTTCAGCGCGCTCGACATTCTCAACCGCACCGGCCTCGACCGCCGCTTCCGCCTGTTCACGCAGGAATTGCGGCTGCAGGGCGAGGCGTTCGACGGCCGGCTCGACTGGCTGATCGGCGGCTATTACGCGAACGAGAAGCTCGATACCGACGACGACATCAAATATGGCGGCGATTACGAACGCTTCGCCAATTGCCTCGCCGCCGCGACCCTGGCGCCGACGCTGATCAATCCGGCGTCGCCGACCTGCTCCAGCCTGCCCGCCACCGCGTTCCCGGGCTTTCAGAATATCGCCCCGCTGCTCGGCGCGGCACGGCTCAACGGCACCGGCAACAACGGGTCGACCCTTCGCCAGCGCAGCACCAACTATGCGCTGTTCACGCACAACAGCTTCGACATCGTCGAGGATGCGCTGACCTTCACCATCGGCGCGCGTTACACGCATGAAAAGAAGACGCTGTCGGGCGATGCCGATTTCACCAACACGCTGTGCCCGGCGATCGTCAACTCGTCGCTGCAGGCGCTGGCCAGCCTTGCCTGCGTCATCAACGGCACCGCGCCCGACATCGTCGCCGGCGCGCCCGGCACGCGGTTCAGCGAAGGGCAGTGGACCGGCACCGCGGTGCTCAGCTGGAAGCCCGGCCCGGAATGGCTGGTCTACGGCTCGGCGTCGAAAGGCTATAAGGCGGGCGGCTTCAACCTCGATTATTCGGCGCTCGACCGGCCGTGCAGCCCGACGGCCGGCTCGGCGGCGCAGAATGCCGCGTGCGCCGCGCTGCGCGCCCGGCCCGCGAACACCCCCGGCAACGGCCGGCCCGAGGCCAGCGACCTGCAATTCGCCAGCGAAAAGGTCGATGCCTATGAAGTCGGGGTCAAATGGGACGGTCCCGGCGTCGATATCAACGTCGCCGCTTTCTATCAGCAGTATGACAATTATCAGCTCAACACCTTCAACGGCGTCAATTTCGAGGTGACGAACATCCAGGCGTGCCGGGACGACCTTGGCACCGGCCCGATCGACAACAGCGCGGTCACCGGGGGCTGTGCGCCCGACCGGCTGAAACCCGGCGTCGTCGCCAAGGGGCTGGAGATCGAGGCATTGCTGCGTCCGGCGCGCTATCTGTCGGTCAATATGGGGGTGACCTATGTCGACACCCTCTATCGCCGCAATCTGGTGGGCACGGAAGGGCGGCCGCTGTCGCCGGTGCTGTTCCAGCTTCCGGGGCGCGGCGTGTCGAACGCGTCCGACGTCGTCGCCACGGCGGGGATCAGCTGGACGCCGCCGATCGGCACGTCGGGGATGAGCGCGCTCTTCTATCTCGACACGCGGCTGCAGAGCGACACAAACACCGGATCGGACCTGGATGTGGAGAAGATCCAGGACGGCTTTGCGGTGTTCAATGGCCGCGTCGGGCTTTACGGCCCCGAACGTCGCTGGGGTATCGAGCTGTGGGGGCAGAATCTGCTCAACAAGACATATTATCAGATCGGCGCCGACATGCCGTTGCAGGGCAGCGGCAGTTTCCGATCGGTCGGATCGCCGGCCGCGCTCGGTTTTCCGGCGACGGCCAACCAGCTCTTCGTCGGTTTCCCCGGCGAACCGCGCACCTATGGCGTGACGCTGCGCGGCCAGTTCTGACCCCCGCAGCCCCATGACGGAAAGCCGCCCGCCCGCCGATTGCCGGACGGGCGGCGTTCTTTTGATCTGGAACCTTTGGCGGAACGCGGCATAGGCTTTTCCGCCATGTTCGCAATCGACTCGCTCCTCGTCAAAATCGCCCTGATCGGCATCATCGGCATCGGCGCGCAGTGGGTGGCATGGCGCACCAACAAGCCGGCGATCGCCCTGATGCTGGTCGCGGGCATCCTGGCCGGCCCGGTCCTCGGCCTGATCGATCCCGAACGCGATTTCGGGGCGCTGCGCGAACCGATCATCAAGCTCGCGGTGGCGGTGATCCTGTTCGAAGGCGGGCTCAGCCTGAAATTCCGCGAATTGCGTCAGGCGGGGCTGGCGGTGTTCATGCTCGTCTTTGTCGGCGTGCCCGTCGGCTGGGCGCTCGGCACCGCGGCGGCCTATTATGGGGCCGGCCTGCCCTTTGAACTCGCCGCGCTGTTCGGCGGCGTGATGGTCGTGACCGGTCCGACGGTGATCGCGCCGCTGCTCCGCTCGCTAAACATCGCGCCGCGCGTCAAGCATATGCTGAAATGGGAAGCGATCGTGAACGATCCGATCGGGGCGCTGCTCGCGGTCGGCATCTATGCCTATATCATCCATGGCGGGGCACAGGCGAACAGCATCGCGATCGTCACCGACGTCGTCGCCGCCAGCCTGCTTGCGGTGCTGATCGGCGGGGCGGCGGGTTTCGCGCTGACCTTTGCCTTCCCGCGCGGCTGGGTGCCCGAATATCTGAAGGCGCCGGTGCTGCTGACCACGGTCATCGCGGTGTTCGTGCTGTCCGACGTCATCATGCACGAAACCGGCCTGATCACGGTGACCGTGATGGGCATCGTGATGGCGAATCGCGAAATCGATTCCAGCCGGTCGCTGCAACGTTTCAAGGAGGATCTGACCGTCCTCCTGGTCTCGGGCGTCTTCATCATCCTGTCGGCGACGCTCGACTGGGACGTGGTTCAGAATTTCCAGCTGCGTTTTCTGGTCTTCCTGCTGCTGCTGCTGTTTGTCGTGCGGCCGCTGACCATCATGATCGCGCTGCTGTTCACCCGCATTCCGTTCAAGGAACGGCTGTTCGTCGCCTGGATCGCGCCGCGCGGCATCGTCGCCGTGGCGGTGACGGGCCTGTTCGCGCTGCGCCTGTCCGACTATGGCGTGCCGGGGGCGGAGGCGCTGGTGCCGCTGGGTTTCGGCGTCGTCATCGCCACCATCTTTGCCCATGGATTTACCGCGGCCCGGTTCGCGCGCTGGCTCGGGCTCGACCGGGGCAAGGGCAATGGCGTGCTGCTGGTCGGCGCCAACAGCTGGACGATCGCCTTTGCCCAGTTCGTCAAGCAGCAGGGCAATGAAGTGCTGGTTGCCGACGAAAGCAAATTCGCGCTGCGCCGCGCGCGCCGGTCCGACCTGGCGGTCTATCAGGGCGATATATTGAGCGAAGTGCATGACGATGCGATCGACATGGCGCAATATCAGCAACTGATCGCGGCGACCGACAATGACAGCTATAATGCGCTGGTGTGCAGCGAGCTGGCCCACGAAATGGGGCATGATCGCGTCAGCCGGATGAACGCGACGGCGCAGCCGGGGACGAAGCGGCCGGGGCGCGTCCTGACGCTCGGCGGCACGTCGATCGAGGACCAGCTCGACCGCCTGCAGGCCGGCTGGACCTTTGGCCGCACCCGCATCACCGAGAAATTCACCTATGCCGATTTTGTCGCGCGGATGAAGGCGTCGGGCGGCGATACGTTGCTGGTCGCGCGGGCGAACGGCGAACTGGCGATATTCTCGGTCCAGCATCGGCCGCCGGTCGATGCCGGCGACACGCTGTGGACCTTCGTGCCGCCCGACGTGCCGACGCCGCCGAAAAGAGCGGGCGAGGGGCCCGCGTCGGACGGCTGATGCCGCCCCCGATCAGCGCGCGCGCGCGGCCTGATAGGCGATGTCGGTCATCAGCTTGCGGAACAGCACGGCGCCCGCGGTGCCCGATGCCTTCAGCGCCCGTTCGCAGTCGAGCAGGCGCGTCATCAGCCGTGTGACGCGCAGCGAATCCCAGATGTGAAGCTGCGCGGTGACGGCGTCCCGTTCCTTCCAGAACACGCCGCTGCTTTTCGCCGCGACGACCGTCGCCGGGTGCGCCCCGCCGTCGACCTCGGCGCGCAGCCGCGCCAGCTGCGTTGCCCGGATGGCCAGCGCGCGGATGATGCGGATTTCGGCGACGCCGACCGCCGCCGCCTGCGTCAGCATGCCGGGCAGTTCGCGCAGCTTGCCGCCCAGCGCGACGTTGATGCAGGCGCTGACGTCTTCCTCATGCGTCGCGGCACCCAGCGCGGCGATGTCGGCGGCGGTCACCTGTCGCTGCCGGTCGGGCGCGGCGTCGAGGTAGAGCGCGATCTTCTCGATCTCGCGGCGCATCAGCGCCTGATCGCCGGAAACGAGGTCGACGAGCAACTGCGCCTCGGCATTGGCGAGCCGCAGCCCCTGTTCGCCGGCGGCGGCCATCGCGATGCCGACCAGCGCGCGCCGGTCGGGCTGGTAGCATATGGCGGCGACGGCATGGTCGGCGCCTTCGACCAGCTTGACCAGCTTCGACCGCGCGGTGATCGCGGCGCCGGCGGCGATGACGGGGTTGATCGCGGTGTCGGCGGCGAGCAGCGCCTCGACCGCGCCGATGCAATCGTCGCCGCCGCCCGTGATGTCGAGCTTGATGACGCGCGCGTCGGAAAACAGCGACATGGACGCCGCTTCCGCGGCGAGCAGGGAGGCGTCCTGCGCCATTTGAGCCGATGTGAACGCGACCCGCTCGGCATCCTTGCCGGCCAGTCCGACCAGATGTGCCGCGACTGCTTCCATCGTCGATTCGTCGGGTCCGGTCAGCAGGACGAAGCGCACGGCGGGGTCCAGCCGCGTCTGACGTTCCAGATCGGCGGGCTTGACGCTCTTCATTGCGCGTCGGGCGACCGGCCCCCGCCGCGATCGGCAAAGACCGCCAGCCGCGCGACGATCTGGTCCGCGACGCCCGACGCCAGCCGTTCGAGCGCGCTCGATTCGGCGGCGATCGTCGCAAATTCGCTGCCGACCACATCGATTCCGGCATCCTGCGCGGCGGTGGCGTCGAGCACAACCTCGCCCGTCGCGGCATCGACCAGCTGGTAACGCGCGCGCAACGTCCGCCGTTCGCGGGTGATCGCATCGTCGGCGCGCACGCCGAAGCCGGTGATCGAATCCTCCAGCCGGACGTCCAGGCGCAGGCGCTGGCCCGCGCCATTGCCGCCCTGCGTCGCCTGTAGCCGGTCGCGCAGCGCGTTGCGGACCAGCCAGCCCGAATGCCCCTCGATCGGGGCGACATCGACATCGGCCAGCACCTGCGCCACCGCGCCCTTGCTGCCGCTGGCATAGAGGGGGCGCAGTCCGCAACCGCCGACGAGCAGCGATGCGGCGACGAGCGATGAAACGAAAAGGCTACGCATCCAGAACACCAATCACCTTTGTCCCGTTCGGGTCGGGCGAAGTCGGGATACCCCGACGGCCAGCACGAACGATGGGCATCTCGACTTCGCTCGATGCGAACGGAAATGGAGTTGCCGGTCTTTACGGAACGATATTCACCAAACGGTCCGGGACCACAATCACCTTCTTCGGTGCCGCGCCGCCCAGCAGTTCGATAATGCGCGGACGCGCAAGCGCCGCCGCTTCGGTCGCGTCCTTGCCCAGCCCCTTGGCGAGCGTCATCGTGTCGCGCAATTTTCCGGCGACCTGGATCGCGATCGTCGCTTCGTCGTCGATCAGCAGCGCGGGGTCGGCGGCGGGCCACATGGCGTCGGCGACCATCGCGGTCGTGCGCTGGCCGGCCGGCAGCGCGGCCCAGGCTTCTTCGGCCAGGTGCGGCATCATCGGCGCGACGAGCAGGATCAGCGTGCGGCACGCCTCGGCGCGGGTGGCCGAAGGCTTCGCCTTTTCGATGTCATTGGCCAGCGCGTGGATTTTCGCCACCGCCTTGTTGAACCCCAGCGCCTCGATATCGGCGGCGACCCCGGCGATCGCCTGATGCAGCTTGCGGGCCAGTGCCCGATCCTCGGCGCCCTCGCCGACATTCTCCGTGTCGCCGAAAATCCGCCACAGCCGCTGGACGAAACGCCACGCGCCCTCGATCCCCGCCTCGCTCCACGGCAGGTCGCGCTCGGGCGGGCTGTCGGACAGCATGAACCAGCGCGCCGCGTCGGCGCCATATTGGTCCAGGATGGCGTCGGGATCGACGACATTCTTCTTCGACTTCGACATCTTGATGACGCGGCCGACATCGACGGATGCGCCGTCGGACTCCAGCGTCGCGCCCTCCGCCGTGCGAACGACCTCTTCGGGCGTGAAGAACAACGGTGGCAGACCTTCGCCTTGGGCGCGGCTGTAGGTTTCGTGCGTCACCATGCCCTGCGTGAACAGGCTGGCGAAGGGTTCCCGGATGTCGATCATGCCCAGCCTGTTCAGCGCGCGCGTCCAGAAGCGGGCGTAGAGAAGGTGCAGGATCGCATGCTCGATGCCGCCGATATACTGATCGACCGGCAGCCAGCGGCGGATCACCTCGGGATCGAAGGGCCGGTCCGACGGCGCACTGGCGAAGCGCAGGAAATACCAGGACGAATCGACGAAGGTGTCGAGCGTGTCGGTCTCGCGCACCGCCGCCCCTCCGCATGACGGACAAGCGACATGCTTCCACGTCGGATGACGGTCGAGCGGATTGCCGGGGACCGAGAAATCGGCATCCTCGGGCAGCACGACCGGAAGCTGATCCTTCGGCACCGGCACCATGCCGCACGCATCGCAGTGGATGAAGGGGATCGGGGTGCCCCAGTAACGCTGGCGCGACACGCCCCAGTCGCGCAGGCGCCACACGGTCGTGCCCTTGCCCCATCCTTCATGTTCGGCGCGCGCGATGACGGCGGCCTTCGCCTCGTCGATGCTCATGCCGTTCAGGAAATGGCTGTTCACCAGCTTGCCGGGGCCGACATAGGCCTCGTCGCCGCGGAAGACCTGATCCGCCGCGTCGCCATCGGCGATCACGCGGTGGACGGGCAGTTCATATTTATGCGCGAAGTCCAGGTCGCGCTGGTCGTGCGCGGGGCAGCCGAAGATCGCGCCGGTGCCATAATCCATCAGCACATAATTGACGACCCATACAGGCAGGTGCCAGTTCGGATCGAGCGGATGTTCGACCGACAGGCCGGTATCGAAGCCCAGCTTTTCTGCGGTCTCCAACTGTTCGGCGGACGTGCCCTGACGCCGGCATTCCTCGATGAAGGCGGCGAGGCGCGGTGCATCCTTGGCGAGCTTTTCGGCCAGCGGATGGTCGGGCGAGATGGCGGCGAAGCTGGCGCCGAACAGCGTGTCGGGCCGCGTCGTGAAGACGTCGAACCCCGGCGCGCCGCCCGCCAGCTTGAACGAAAATTCCAGACCCTGCGATTTGCCGATCCAGTTTTCCTGCATCAGCCGCACCTTGTCGGGCCAATGCTCCAGTCCCTGCAATCCTTCGAGCAGTTCGTCCGCAAAGTCGGTGATTTTCAGGAACCACTGCGACAGCTTCTTCTTTTCGACCAGCGCGCCCGATCGCCAGCCGCGCCCGTCGATCACCTGTTCGTTGGCGAGCACGGTCATGTCAACGGGGTCCCAGTTGACGTAGCTTTCCTTGCGCGTGACCAGCCCGGCGGCGAACAGGTCGAGGAACAGCGCCTGTTCCTGCCCGTAATAATCGGGTTCGCAGGTGGTGAGTTCGCGGCTCCAGTCGATCGCGAGGCCAAGGCGCTTCAACTGCGCGCGCATCGCGGCGATATTGTCCCGCGTCCAGCCGCCGGGATGCACGCCCTTTTCCATCGCGGCATTTTCGGCCGGCATGCCGAACGCGTCCCAGCCCATCGGATGCAGCACGTCGTGCCCGGTCATCCGCTTGAAGCGCGCCAGCACGTCGCCCATCGCATAGTTGCGGACATGCCCCATGTGGATGCGCCCCGACGGATAGGGAAACATCTCGAGGATATAGGCCTTGGGCTTGTCGCCCCCATCGGCATTTTTGCCGTCGGTCGTGGCAAAGCTGTCGGCCGCTTCCCACGCCGCTTGCCAGCGGGCGTCGGCGGCGAGGGCGCCGAAGCGCGTTTCGCGGGTCATTTCGTCATTACCCCGTTGGTCTGTCAAACATATCGTTCAAGGCGGCGTGCACCCCGCGACGGCGGGCGCTCATCGCCGGTCGGCGCAAGCGGGAACCGGCAGCAGATAGGCCCCCGCCGTCGCGGGGACACACCGCGATCTATGTATCAACCTTCGATGGCGCTGCGGCGCAGGTCGCGGGCGCGGGTCAGGATGATCTCTTCCAGCTTCTGCACCGTCGCCGCCTGCACCGGCGCATCGACCCAGGCGCCGCCCTGCGACACCTGGCGCGACGCGGCGACGCGCAGCGCGTCGGCGCGCAGGTCGCGGTCGAGGATCGATACCGTCACCTTCATGCGCTCGCCCGGGTTCGCCGGGTTCGCATACCAGTCGGTGATGATCACGCCGCCCGAACTGTCCGCCTGCAACAGCGGCATGAAGGACAGGGCGTCGAGGCTGGCGCGCCACAGATAGCTGTTCACGCCGATCGTCGTCACCTGGCTGGCGGCCATGTCCGCGCGCGGCCGTTCCCGGCCCCCGCAGGCCGAAAGACCGAGCGCGGCGAGCCCGAGCAGCGCGAACGCGGCGGGGCGGCCGACGAGCCTGGCTCCGAACGAGACGGGAGCGGGTAGCTGGGACATGCCGAAACACCTTCATACTGGGCGCTCCGGACAGGAAAATCCGGCCGCGCTACTGCGATTTGGCAGCGTCTCTATCGCCCTTGTCCGCGTCCGGCAAGCACGGCGATGCGCGGATCGCGGCGGTTCATCCCCGGCTCAGCTTGGGACGCCACTGTTGTCATCGGGCAACAATTTTCACGAAAAGCCCGCGCCGCCAGATTATTTGGTCGGAATCGCTGGAATAATTGCAACCCCGCGCCTATCTGACGAGTCGATTGGGGATGGAGTCGCAGAAACGATGGCGCGCATACCGCGACATTATTGGAAAGCTGGCCTCGCTGCTTTGGCGGCGTTTTCGGTCGCGCTTCCGTCTGCGCTGGCCGCAATGTCGCGCGCCGACCGCATTCGCGAAACCCAGCTTTCCCAGGCTTTGCTGGGTCAGTTCACCCCGGCGTCGGGCGATCCGCGCCTGATCGCGCGCTATGCCAAAATGTCCGAAGACGCGCGGCGCGGTTTCAGCTTCACCCCGGCCATCACCGACGAAGGGCGCAAGAATCGCGCGATCACCGTGGTGATTCGCGCCCGCGACGATGCGTCGAGCGCGGCGCGCACGGCGTCGCTGACGGCCGGCCGCAGCAAGGCGCCGGTGGCGATCGCGCCGATCGCTTATGATCTGGGCGCGTCGGTCGGCTTCGCGAAATTCGTCACTCCCGCCTTGCCGCGCGGTCTCGACATCAAGAATTTGCCGCAGGCGCGCGCGCCGGAGACCGCCGAAAAGAAATCGCGCTTCGCGACGCGGATGATCACCCGGTCGAACGATCCCGCCGGGGCGCCCGACCGCGTCACCGCGCCCGGCGCCGACCAGAGCGTCGATGTCGTCGGCAGCTATCGTCTGACCAAGAATATCGATGTGACCGCCGGTGTGCGGTACAAGAATGACGATGGCGTCGAACCGCTGACCGATTCGCGGCGCGACAGCCAGGCCGTCTATGTCGGGACCGCTTTCCGCTTCTGATCGCGGCGCGCCGCTTTTTCCATCCAGCTATCGATCGCTGCCCAGCCGGGGGTGATGCCGCTTGCCTTGCTCGCGCGTTGCAGCGCGCGCGCGCGCGCCGGGTTCATGCCGCCCAGCGCGACGGCGGCGCGCGTCTTTGTCGGCGCCGGCGCGCCGATCCGGCTCGCGCGGGCCAGCGCCAGCCAGCGGCGGCGATCCAGGTGCGCGGCGCCCGGATGCGAACGCGTCGGGTGGAGCGGCGAGATGAAGGCGATGGCGGCGCCCGCGCGCCGCGCGCGCCGCGCCTCGGCGTGATCATGCACCGGCATCGCGACGCACAGGCCGATCCGGCGCGCCCGCGCCGCCTGACCGGCATGGCGCTGGCGCAGATAGACGCCGTCGGCCCCCCACCGCCATGCCTGCTCCGGCGTATCGGCGAGCAGCAGCATCAGCGCGCGCGCGCGCGCGATGCGGGCCAGCCGCCGCAGCAGGCGCCAGCGCGCCGCCGGTCGCCGCCGATCGTCGCGCAGCACGATGCCGCTGCCGGGCGGCATCCGCGCCGCGATCGCCGCGATGCCGGGGACAAGACGTTCGTCGCTGAACAGCCAGCGGGACGGAAGCGGCAGGGGCTGGCGTCGGACCATCGCCCTTGTCTATAGGCGCGTCGCGGGCGCGGGCAACGCGCCTTTCGGACGGGAATGATCATGGATATGGCAAATGAACGACTGGACGACGTGCGCGGCCGGATCGCCGACGCGGCGAAGCGCGCCGGACGGCGCGCCGCCGACGTCTGCCTGATCGCGGTGTCGAAAACCCACGATGCCGATGCCATCCGGCCGCTGATCGCGGCGGGCCAGCGGCATTTCGGCGAGAATCGCGTGCAGGAGGCGGCGGCGAAATGGCCCGGCCTGCGCGCCGAAACGCCGTCCGGCACGCCTGCGGTGACGCTGCACCTGATCGGCCAGTTGCAATCGAACAAGGCCGAAGAAGCGGTGCAATTGTTCGACGCCATTCACTCGCTCGACCGGCCGTCGCTGGTCGCGGCGCTCGCCAGGGCGTGCGACAAGCTGGACAAGCGGCCGCAAATCTTCGTTCAGGTCAATATCGGCGACGAGGAACAGAAGGGCGGCTGCGCGGTGCGCGACCTGCCCGCGCTGCTCGCCGCGGCGGCGGATGCCGGGCTGACGGTGTCGGGCCTGATGGCGATCCCGCCCGCGATGCAAGAGCCCGCGCCCTATTTCGCGTTGCTCGACGAACTCGCCGAACGCCACGGCCTGCCGCTGCGCTCGATGGGGATGAGCGGCGATTATGCGACCGCGGTGATGCTCGGCGCGACGCATGTCCGCGTCGGCACCGCCCTGTTCGGCGGACGCGGCTGACGCGGCGGGACGGCGGCGCGGCGCGTCAGCCGCGCAGCACCGCCGCC
Organism: Sphingopyxis macrogoltabida; assembly: GCA_003241685.1. Taxonomy (GTDB): domain Bacteria; phylum Pseudomonadota; class Alphaproteobacteria; order Sphingomonadales; family Sphingomonadaceae; genus Sphingopyxis; species Sphingopyxis macrogoltabida_A. The sequence continues at coordinate 19,901 of QFPJ01000007.1, read as the reverse complement.
GCCTTGGCGGCCGCGGCAACGACCTTGTCGGCGATCGCTTTCAGTTCGGCATCGGTGAAGCTTTTGTCCTGCGGTTGCAGTTCGACCTCGACCGCCAGGCTGACCTGGCCGTCGGGCACACCCTGTCCGGCAAAGCGGTCGAACAGCCGCGCCTCGACGATCGCGACCTTGTCGGCGCCTTTCACCGCGCGCACCAGATCGGCCGCCGCCAGCGTTTCGGGCGCCAGGAAGGCGAAGTCGCGGCGGACCGCCTGCAGCGCCGGCGGCGTGAAGGCGCTGCGCGCCGGTCCGCTGGCGCGCTTCGCGGGAATCGCGTCGAGGAAGATCTGCACCGCCATCGCGGGACCGTCGATGTCGAAGGCGCGGGTCAGCGCGGGGTGCAGCGCGCCGAATTCGGCCAGCACCGCCTTGGGGCCGAGGCGCAGCGTCGCCGCCTGACCGGGGTGCCAGATACCCGCATCGGCAACCGCTTCCATCACCTGCAGCCGGTCGGTGGGCGCACCCGCCGCCTCGAGCAGCGTCAGCGCCGCCGCCTTGGCATCGAAGGCATCGAACGGCGCGGCCTTGCCCGCCTGCCAGCCGCGCGCGGTCTTGTCGCCCGCCATCAGCACGGCGAGCGTCGGATGCTCGGCATCGGCCAGGTAGCGGCGGCCGATCTCGAACAGGCGGATGCCCGCCGCGCCGCGATTCTGGTTGCGTGCCGCCGCCGACAACAGGCCGGGCAGCAGCGAGGGGCGCATGATTTTCAGCTCTTCGCTGATCGGGTTGGCCAGGTTCCACGCGCCGCCGCCGAAGGGCGCGGCCTCGCGTTCGGAGACGAAGCTCCACGTCACCGCCTCCTGAAAGGCCGATGCGGCCGCGGCGCGGCGCACGCGGCGTTCGAGCATCTGCTCGGCCGTTGCGGTCGGCCGGGCCACGCCTTCCGATCGCGGCAGGGCGACCGATTCGACCGCGTCGAAACCCGTCATGCGCGTCACTTCCTCGACGATGTCGGGGGCGGCATCGACGTCGCGGCGCCAGCTCGGCACCGAAACCTGCCACGGCGAGCCTTCCGTTACGCCGAAGCCCAGCGATTCGAGGGTCGCGCGTTGCCGCGCGGGTTCGATCGCGATCCCGCCCAGCGTCGCGGACAGCGCGGGATCGTAAACGACGGTCTTGTCCGTGACCGGCGGGGAACCGGCGCGCGTCATTTCCGACGCCGTGCCGCCGCAGATGTCGAGCACGTAGCGGGTGACGATCGCGGTGCCTTCGTCGAGGAAGGCGGGATCGACGCCGCGTTCGAAGCGCGCGCGCGCGTCGCTGGTCAGGCCGAGCGCCTGCCCGGTCAGCGCGATGCGCTCGGGTGTGAAATAGGCGATCTCGATTAGGACGTCGCTGGTCGCCTCGCTGCACCCCGAATGTTCGCCGCCCATGATCCCCGCGATGTCGTGCACCTCGCGCGCGTCGGCGATCACGGTCATCGTGTCGGAGAGCGCATATTCCTTGCCGTTCAGGGCAATGGCGGTTTCGCCCTGCTTCGCGCGGCGGGCGACGAGCGCGCCGGTCAGCTTGGCGCGGTCATAGATATGGCTGGGGCGGCCGAGGTCGAACATCACATAGTTGCTGATGTCGACGAGCGCGGAGATCGAGCGCTGTCCGATCGCCTCCAGCCGGCGGCGCATCCATTCGGGGGTCGGGACGCGGTTGTCGACGCCCGCGATGGTGCGGCCGTAAAAGGCCGGGCAGGCGTCGGGGTCGAGGGTAGCGATTTCGGTCGCCGGGGCGCCGCGGCCCTCGATCGCCGGGATGTCGAGCGGCTTCAGCGTGCCGAGACCTGCGGCGGCAAGGTCGCGCGCGATGCCGCGCACGCCCATGCAATCCTGCCGGTTCGGGGTGATCGAAATATCGATGACGGGGTCGTTGGCGCCGGCATAATCGGCAAACGCCATGCCGATCGGCGCGTCGCCCGAATCGGCGAACGCCAGTTCGATGATCCCGTCATGATCGTCGCCGAGTTCCAGCTCGCGCGTCGAGCACATCATGCCGTTCGATTCGATGCCGCGCACCGCCGCGACCTTCAATTCCATGCCGTTCGCCGGCACCACCGCGCCGGGCAGGCCGAGCACGCCGATCAGTCCTGCCCGCGCATTGGGCGCGCCGCACACGACGGTCAGCGGCGCCCCGGCATTGACGTCCGGTCCGGCCTCGACGGTCAGCACCTGCAGCTTGTCGGCCTGCGGATGCTTTTCGGCGGTCAGGACCCGGGCGACGCGGAAGCCCGCGAGTTTTTCGGCCGGATTTTCGACGCCTTCGACCTCATGGCCGATGCGGTTCAGCGTTGCGACGACATCGGCGACGGTGAAATCGCCGTCGAGATGATCCTTCAGCCAATCGATGGTGATCTTCATGCCGAAATCCCCCCGCCCGAAACCCCGCCGGACAATGTGGGGACGCTCAGCGCGCCGAACCCGTAATGCGCCAGCCAGCGCAGATCGCCGTCGAAGAAGGCGCGCAGGTCGTCCATGCCATATTTCAGCATCGCCAGCCGGTCGACCCCGACCCCGAAGGCAAAGCCCTGCCACACATCGGGATCGAGCCCGCAATTGGCGATGACGCGGCGATTGACCATGCCGCTGCCCAGCAATTCCATCCACGCATGGCCGTCGTCATCGCCGTTGCCGCCGACGATCCGGCGCCCTTTTTCCTGCTTATAGCCGACATCGACCTCGGCCGACGGCTCGGTGAAGGGGAAATAGGACGGGCGCAGGCGCAGCACGATGTCGTCGCGCTCGAAATAGGCCTTCAGAAAGGTCTCCAGCGTCCATTTCAGGTGCCCCATATGGATGCCGCGATCGATCACCAGCCCCTCGACCTGATGGAACATCGGCGTGTGCGTCGCGTCGCTGTCGCTGCGATAGACGCGGCCCGGCGCGATGATGCGGATCGGCGGTTCCTGCGACATCATCGTCCGGATCTGCACCGGCGAGGTGTGCGTGCGCAGCAGCATTGCACGGCCTTCCGCGTCCTTGTCGGGGAAATAGAAAGTGTCGTGCATCGCGCGCGCGGGGTGGGTTTCGGGAATGTTGAGCGCGGTGAAATTGTGCCAGTCGTCCTCGATCTCCGGTCCCGTCGCGACGGCGAAGCCCATGTCGGCAAAGATTTCGGCGAGTTCGTCCATGACCTGACTGACCGGATGGACGCTGCCCCTGGGCGCGTCGGCGGCAGGGAGCGTCATGTCGACTGTTTCGCCCGCCAGCTTCGCTTCCAGCGCGGCGCCTTCCAGCGCCGCCTTGCGCGCCGCGATGGCGGCGGTGACGGCTTCGCGCAGGGCGTGGATCTGGGGACCTTTGTCCTGCCGCTCCTCCGGGCTCATGCCGCCCAGCGTCTTGAGCAGCGCCGAAACGCTGCCCGCCTTGCCGAGCGCCGCGACGCGCAGCGCCTCCAGCGCGTCCAGATCGTTCGCGCCGGCAATGGCCTCCACCAGCTCGGCCTGCATGGCCCGCATATCCGTCATCATATCCGTCCTGCGGCGGCGGGTCGCCTCGGCGCACCACCGCTATATGTTCGTGCTTTTTTCAGGCTGTCGGCGGCGGAAATCCCGCTTTTGCCCTTCGGGGTTCATCCCCGCCGCTTGCACCGGATGCGCGGCGCGGGTCAACCCCGAAAGGCCCCGGTCGAGCGCTCAGGCGCCGGGCTTGTGCAGTCCCTGCACGGCGGCCCCGGCGGCGGCAAGCCGGGCAAAGGCGGCGGCGCCCAATATCGGTTTGTCGCGCGCGGCATAGGCGCGCGGGCTCATCCCCATGAAACGCTGAAAATCGCGGGTGAACTGCGCCTGATCATAATAATGATAGTCCAGCGTATCGATCCACGCCATCGACGGGTCCAGCATGAAGCGGGCCAGGCTGCGCAGGAAGCGCTGGCGGCGCATCAGCAATTTGGGGGGAAAGCCGAAGGCGCGGCGGCAGAGCCGCTCGACCGATCGTTCGGACAGGCCCAGCCGCTGGGCCAGGTCGCCGACGCTCGACAATGCGTCGTCGACCAGCGCGTCGTGCGCGGCCAGGATTGCGGGGTCGTCGCGCGGCGCGTCCGCCAGCCGCGCGACGAAATGATCGTCGATCGCCCGCGCGGCCGTGTCCGCATCATCGATCCGCCGCAAATCGGCGGCCAGCGCGGAGAGGTCGGAAAAGGCCGGGTGCGATGCGCCGTCGACGAACCGATCGGTCAGATCCTCCGCCGGCACGTCGAAAAACTTGGCCCAGCCCAGCGGCAGGATGCCGATGCCCCAGGCGCGCATCGATCCGGCGGCGAAATAGCTGGCCTTGCTCGTCGGGCCGGTGACGAGGAAATGCGGGGCCGACACCGGCGCCCCGGTTCCCACGGCGGCGCGGATCGCGCGGCCGTCGATGAACCGCAGATTCGCCCATTCGGGGTGCAGATAATCCTCGACCCACATATCGTCCGGCGCCGTCACATCGGTCAGATAGATGATGCTGGAATATGCGCGCAGCGATTCCGACACCGGAAAGAAGCGCGTCCGCACGCTGATTCCGTCGTTCATGGCCGAATCCCCCATCGTCTCTGCCATGGCGGCATGCCTTGGGCAGAGGCACGACAAAAAACAACAACATAAGTCAGCGCGGTGTCGGGTTTTTACAATTTTTGCCGTCGGCGGGACGCCATATGTCGCGACAGGAAAAATCTTCCACCGGCCGGCGGCTTTCTGCGACCCACGGCTTATCGGTTCGGCGGGAGGGGGGCGATCGATCGTTTCACGGTCATCGTCGGAACGGCGCGAGGCCCCGGCTTCGCGCCGTTCCTATTTGGCGCGGGGTGGCCTGGCAGGCCCTTGCGTCAAAAGGGGGGCTGTCCCTTGCGAACCGGCTGGCCGGACGAGGGGATGCGGCCGGGCGCCGGCTTGGCCATCATCGTCATCCCGGACTGGATCCGGGATCCATGACTTCGGCGCGGCTATGGATCCCGGATCCAGTCCGGGATGACGAAGGTGTGTGGATCGGCCGTTCCCCAACCAAAACGTTCGATTATCGATGGGAATGCGATCGCAGACACGCCAATGAAAAAGGGCGGCCCCGATGGAACCGCCCTTTAAATCATTGTGCGTGATCGCGGGTTCAGGCTGCCTTGGGCAGCGCCGCTTTCGCCTGGGCGATGATCGCGGTGAAGACGCCGCCTTCGTTCATCGCCAGGTCGGCCATGACCTTGCGGTCCAGCTCGATCCCGGCCAGCTTCACGCCGTGCATGAACTGCGAATAGGTCAGGCCTTCGGCGCGGACCGCGGCGTTGATGCGCTGAATCCACAGGGCGCGGAAGCTCCGCTTCTTCGCCTTGCGGTCGCGATAGGCGTATTGGCCAGCCTTTTCGACGGCCTGGCGCGCGATGCGGATCGTGTTCTTGCGGCGGCCGTAATAGCCCTTCGCCTGATCCAGAATCCGGTTGTGCTTGGCGCGCGTGGTGGTGCCGCGTTTGATGCGTGACATGGTTCAGGCGCTCCTTACTTCAGGCCGTAAGGCGCCCAGAGGCGCACATGAGCCGTGTCCGCATCGCTCAGCACGCTGGTGCCGCGATTGGTGCGGATATATTTGCTGTTATGCGAAATCAGGCGGTGGCGCTTGCCGGCAACGCCGTGCTTCACCTTGCCCGAGGCGGTGAATTTGAAGCGCTTCTTCACACCGCTCTTGGTCTTCAGCTTGGGCATTTTGGTCTCCTCTTTGAAGTCCGTTTGCGTATCGGCCTGGCAGCCCTTTCAGCCAGCCGGTACAATCGGAAGCGGCGCGCTTAGGCGGATTCGCGCCGAAATGCAAGCAGGGAAGCAGTGCGGAAACGCGCCCCACCGACCGTCCGGTTCACCGCGCCCCCTCGTTCAGTGGTGGCAGGCCAGTCCTTCGATCACATCCTCCAGCCGCGCGGGATCGCCCAATGCGATGACATGCCCGTCACTCTCCGCATTCAGCGGATCGCCGTTCCAGTCGCACATCGTGCCCCCCGCGCCCTCGACGACCGGGACCAGCGCCGCGAAATCGTGCAGCTTCAGCCCCGCCTCGACGACCAGGTCGATATGCCCGCTGGCCAGCAGGCCGTAGTTGTAGCAGTCGCCGCCGAAGACCATGCGCTTGTGCGACGTCTGCGCGGCGAGCGTCATGAAATGCTCGCCGTCATGGTCGCTGAAATATTGCGGGCCGGTGGTCGCCAGCACGGCGTCCGACAGGGTGCGGCAGGTGCGCGTCGCCGCCGGCTTGCCGTTGAACAGCGTCGGCTGCCCCATCGCGCCGATCCAGCGTTCGCCCGCGATCGGCTGGTCGATGATCCCGATCAGCGGCCAGCCGTCCTGCAGCAGCGCGATCAGCGTGCCGAAAATCGGGCGCCCCGCCATGAAGCTGACCGTCCCGTCGATCGGGTCGAGCACCCATTGGCGCGCTGCATCGGCGCGCTCGGCGCCATATTCCTCGCCGATGATGCCGTCGCGCGGCGCCTCGGCATCGATCAGTTTGCGCATCGCCGCCTCGGCGGCGCGGTCGGCTTCGGTCACGGGCGACGCGTCGGCCTTCGCCTCATGGCCATAGGCGGACCGGAACAGGGGGCGAATGGCGGCGCCGGCGGCGTCGGCGAGGCGCTGCGCGAGCGCGAGATCGGATTCGAGCGACATGATGCCAGCGCTAGCGCAGCCCTTGACGGTCCGCCAGCGCCGAACGCCGCCTGTCCGCCGCAACGCCCCGTTTTCGCGCCCGATATATTAATTTTACAAATTGGATATAATTTGTAAAATCGCGGCGGATGCCCGCCGATATTGCCCTTTCCCCCGTCGTCGCGACATTCGCGCGATCGGGTTTTCGCAAGACCGCGATGGAGGATGTCGCGGCGGCGCTCGGCATCTCGCGGCAGGGTCTCTACAACCGCTTCGGATCGAAGCAGGCGCTGTTCGACTGGGCGGCGAAGGCTTTGGTCGACGACTCGCTGCGCGGTGCGCTTGCCTGCCTCGACGATCCGGCGGCGCCGCTGCCCGTCCGGATCGCCCGCGCGCTCGATGCGTGGGTGGGATGCCATATGGCGATGATGCGCGCGGCGCCCTGCGGCGGCGAGATCATCGCCATGGCCTCGCCGGCGCCGGGGGAGGCGGCGCGGGCGGCGGAGCGCAAGCTGGTGGCCGGCATGGCGGCGGCGATCCGGCTGGGCGGGCCCGGCGCCGCGGTGCCGCGCGCGGGCAGCATCGCGCAGGCGCTGTGCTGGACGGCGCGGGGACTGGTGCATGGCGCGCCCGATCATGCCGCGTTCCGGCGCGAGATGGAAAGCATCGTCGCCCTGGCACTGACTCGCTGATCCGCTGACCCGCCGACGGCCGTCCGGGTTGGCGCCGCTCAGCGCGGCCGGTGCTCGGTCCCTTCGCCGGCGGTGATGAACAGCGCCGCCGCGGCATGCTCCACATCGGCGGTGTGCCAGCATCCGGGCGGATTGATCGTATATTCGCCGGGGCCGAGCGTGAGGGTGGCGACCGATCCGTCGGGCTGTTCCTGATGCAGCGTCATCCGGCCTTCGAGGCACAGCACGACCTCGTCGCCCGCGGGGTGCATTTCCCAGCTGTCCCAGCTTTCGGTGAAGCGATAGGCACTGACCAGCCGTCCTTCGGCCCCGTCGGCGGCGGTCCGCTCGGCATAGGCGACATACCATTCCATGCCCGAGAAAGCGGGCTGCACGCGCGCCGTCGCGCCCAGCCCCAGATGCAGCGGCTGGTCGAAGATGTTCGGATGGGCCATGGGACGCTTCCCCAAATCGCGGTTCTAGTCGAAGAGCGAGGAAACACTCGTTTCGTCGGCAATACGCTTGATCGCCTCGCCCAGCAAGGGCGCGACGGTCAGCGCGCGGACCTTCTTGCTGTCGTTCACCGCATCGGTCGGCTGGATCGAATCGGTGATGACCAGTTCGGTCAGTTCGCTGCCCTCGACGCGCGCGACCGCGCCGCCCGACAGGACGCCGTGGGTGCAATAGGCGACGACGCCTTCGGCCCCCGCCGCCTTCAGCGCCGCGGCGGCGTTGCACAATGTGCCCGCCGAATCGACGATATCGTCGATCAGGACGCAGAAGCGGCCTTCGACATCGCCGATGATGTTCATCACTTCCGATTCGCCGGCGCGTTCGCGGCGCTTGTCGACGATCGCCAGCGGCGCGTTGTCGAGCCGCTTGGCCAGCGCGCGGGCGCGCACCACGCCGCCGACGTCGGGCGACACGACCATCAGATTCTTGTCGCCGAAGCGCGCCTGAATGTCGGCGCTCATCACCGGCGCGGCATAGAGATTGTCGGTCGGAATATCGAAGAAACCCTGAATCTGCCCGGCGTGCAGGTCGATCGCCAGGACGCGGTCGGCGCCCGACGTGGTGATCAGATTGGCGACCAGCTTCGCCGAAATCGGGGTGCGCGGGCCGGGTTTCCGATCCTGCCGGGCATAGCCGAAATAGGGAACCACGGCGGTGATCCGCTTGGCCGAGGCGCGGCGCAGCGCATCGGTGATGATCAGCAATTCCATCAGATTGTCGTTCGCCGGGAAATTGGTCGGCTGGACGACGAAGACATCCTGTCCGCGCACATTCTCGTGAATTTCGACGAACACCTCCTCGTCGGCGAAACGGCGAACGCTGGTGTCGGTCAGCGGCAGTTCGAGATAGTCGGCGATGGCGCGCGCCAGCGGCAGGTTGCTGTTGCCCGAGATGAGTTTCATGGGGTGCAAGGCCCTTTCGCGGCGTGTGGGATTGCGCGCCCCCTTAACCAGCACCGGCGCCAAGGGGAAGGGGGTAATGGGCGTGCCGTGCCCGCGCCGGCCGGGATCGGGGCCAGGCGGCGGCGACTGCCGCCCCGCTGCCCGCGAAAGCCAGGCGCGCCGCGCATCGCTAACCCGCCCATTCGATCCAGGCGCCGTGCGCATGCGCGCTGCCCAGCATTTGGGGGGCGCCGTCGCCGGGCCAATGGCGCACGGCCAGTTCGTGCCGCAGCAGCGTCCGGTTGGCCTCCAGCGCGATCCAGGCGAGCGGCCGGTCGCGCGTTGCCCGCGCGCCCGCGGCGTCCATCGCCGCGGTGATGCGCGCCTGCTGATCGGCGGGGACATATTGCCACACGATGGAATGCATCAGCACGCGTGTCGTCCCCTCCGCCTGCGGCTGCGCCAGTTCGGCGTCGACGAAATCGGCGGCGGTCATGCGGATCAGGTCGGGGCGTGCGCGCTCCGCCGCGGCGATCGCCGCTTCGATCCGCGCGAAGCGGATGCGGTGTTCGGGCCAGATATAGGCTTTCAGCCGCAGCGCTTGTTCGGGATCGGTCAGGTCGACCGGCGCCACGTCGCACCCTTTCAATCCCGCGAAATCGATGCGGTGCTGCGGCGGGTGGACGCCGCGCCATTCGGGGGTGAAGGCGATCGCACCGGGCTGCGGCCCGACCTGCACCCCGCCCAGATCATAATGATAGCGATCGAGCATCAGGTTGATGCCCGCGCTCGACCCGATTTCCAGGCACTGGAAATGCGGCGGCAGGCCCTGCTCCGCCAGCCACAGCATCGCGGCGACGAAACCCGCCGAGCGCCCCGCCTCGTTGGTTTGCGGCGGTCCGTCCAGCCAGGGGAGCAGCGCCGCTTCGTGCCGCCGCGCGACCGCGGCGACGATCGTCGCGTCGTTGATGCCGTCGGCGTCGGCGTAAATCGGGGCGAGGTCGTCGGCATCGCCGCCCAGATGGAGCGCATGAAACCCGCCCGCCGCGCGCAGCGGCAGCGCGTCGGCGATCGGCGGCCCGGCCCATGCGGCCATGCGCCGCGCGAATCCCGTCGCGGGCCGGTCCAGCAGCGCCGCGATCGCGGCGACGATCCGGGCGGTGACGGGCGCGTCGTTGGCGCGGCAATAGGCGACCTGGTTGGCAAAGGCGGCGCGGACGGCGGCCGGTCCCGTTTCGGCCATGTCCACCGGCTGATGGCGCTCGCTCATTGCCCTTTCTCCTCTCGCCGCCTAAAGGCACGGCGCTTATGCCCGAACCGATCATCTTTGCCATCCCCAAGGGACGCATCCTCGACGAGGCGCTGCCGCTGCTCGCGCGCGTCGGGATCGAGCCGGCGGCGGACTTTTTCGACAAGAAAAGCCGCGCGCTGGTGTTCGGGACGAACCAGCCGCATATCTCGCTGATCCGGGTGCGTGCCTTCGACGTCGCGACCTTCGTCGCGCATGGCGCGGCACAGATGGGCATCGTCGGGTCCGACGTCATCGACGAATTCGCCTATTCCGAACTCTACGCGCCCGTCGATCTGGGGATCGGCCATTGCCGCCTGTCGCTTGCCGGGCCGGAGGGCAGCGCGCCGCCGGGGCTCGGCGAAAGCCACATCCGCGTCGCGACCAAATATCCCGCGACGACGCGCCGCTGGTTCGAAGGGCGGGGTATTCAGGCCGAATGCATCAAGCTCAACGGCGCGATGGAAATCGCGCCGAAGCTGGGCCTCGCCTCGCATATCGTCGATCTGGTGTCGACGGGCCGCACGCTGGTCGAAAATGCGTTGGCCGAACAACAGGTGATCAGCGAGGTGTCGGCGCGCCTGATCGTCAACCGCGCCGCGTTCAAGCTGCGCTCGGCCGAGGTGCCGGCGCTGGTCGAACGTTTCCGCGAGGCCGTCGGCCATGCGGCGGCTTGACGCCTCCGACCCCGGCTTCGTCGCGGCTTTCGACGCGCTGGTGAACGACCGGCGCGAAAGCGCGTCCGACGTGTCGGCCGACGTCGCGGCGATCATCGCGCGCGTGAAGGCGGAGGGCGACGCGGCGCTCGCCGACTATACCGCCCGCTTCGATCGCTTCGACCTCGACGCGTCCGGCTGGAGCATCTCGAAAGACGAATGCGCCGCCGCCTATGACGCGCTGGCGCCGGAATTGCGCGATGCGCTGAACCTCGCGGCGGACCGCATCCGCGCCTATCACGCGGCGCAATTGCCCGAAGATCGCGACTATCGCGACGACAGCGGGGCGCGGCTCGGGGCGCGGTGGAGTGCCGTCGACGCCGCCGGCGTTTATGTGCCCGGCGGGCGCGCCGCCTATCCCTCGTCGGTGCTGATGAACATCCTGCCCGCAAAGGTCGCGGGCGTCGAACGCATCGTCATGGTCACGCCGACGCCCGACGGGGCGACCAATCCCGTCGTCATGGCGGCGGCGCATATCGGCGGGGTCGACGAAATCTGGCGTGTCGGCGGGGCCCAGGCGATTGCGGCGCTGGCCTATGGCACGCCGCGGATGGCGCCCGTCGATGTCGTCACCGGCCCCGGCAATGCCTGGGTCGCGGAGGCGAAGCGCCAGCTTTACGGCGTCGTCGGGATCGACATGGTCGCGGGGCCCAGCGAGATCGTCGTCGTCGCCGACAACCGCAACGCGCCGCATGTCATCGCCGCCGACCTGCTCAGCCAGGCCGAGCATGACCCGACCAGCCAGTCGATCCTGTTCACCGACGATGGCGATTTCGCCGACGCGGTCGCGGCGGCGGTCGGCGATGTCATCCCGACGCTGTCGACGGCGTCGACGATGCAGGCGAGCTGGGCCGACAATGGCGCGGTGATCGTCGTTCCCACGCTGGCCGACGCGATTCCGCTCTGCGACCGGCTGGCGCCCGAACATCTCGAACTCGCCGTCGATCCGGCGGAGGCCGACGCCCTGTTCGCGCGGGTCCGCCATGCCGGATCGGTCTTCCTCGGCCGCCAGACGCCCGAGGCGATCGGCGATTATGTCGCCGGTCCCAACCACGTCCTTCCCACCGGCCGCCGTGCGCGCTTTTCGAGCGGGCTGTCGGTCACCGATTTCATGAAGCGCACCAGCTTCCTCGCGCTCGACGATACCAGCCTCGCCGCGATCGGCCCGGCCGCCGTCGCGCTCGCGGGGGCGGAGGGGCTGCCCGCCCACGCGCTCAGCGTCGCCAACAGATTGAAGTAGAGCCTTATGAACAAACGCGCCCAATCCCGATCCGCCGCCCGCCTTGCCGCCGTGCAGGCGCTCTATCAGCACGAGATGGAGGGCACGCCGGTCGCGCAGCTGATCCACGAATTCCATCAGCACCGCATCGGGGCGATCATCGAGGATGCCGAATATGCCGACGCGGACGTCCCCTTCTTCGACGATATCGTGAAGGGCGCGCTGGCGCGCGGCGAAGAGGTCGACGCGGCGATCACCGAACGGCTGGCCAGCGGCTGGACGATGGACCGGCTCGACCGCACGATGAAGGCGATCCTGCGCGCCGGTGCCTATGAACTGATCGCGCGCGGCGACGTGCCGGTCGGCGCGGTGGTCAGCGAATATGTCGATGTCGCCAAGGCCTTCTTCGACGGCCGCGAAGCGGGCTTCGCCAACGGCCTGCTCGACGCGATCGGCAAGGATGTGCGCGCGAAGGGCTGACGTAACGACCTGCTCCCCCGCGAAGGCGGGCGCCCATCACCTGCCCGCGCCATTTTGCCCCGACCAGAGATGGGTCGTGCCGCGAGGCCCGCGCGCGCCCGACACTCTATTGCGAGGGCACGCCATTTAACTGCCTGTATATTTACCGATACGCACGCATTAGGATTTTCCTATGAGCGAGACCGACTTCATCGCCCGCCTGCGCGCCATCGCGACCGATCCGGCCGCGCGCGGGCTTGCCGACGATGCGGCGGTGTTGGACGGCCTTGTCCTGACCCACGACATGATCGTGGAAGGCGTGCATTTCCTGCCCGACGACAGCCCGCAGGACGTGGCGTGGAAACTGGTCGCCGTGAACCTGTCCGACCTGGCGGCGAAGGGCGCGGCGCCGCTTGGCGTGCTGGTCGGTTACAGTCTGGGTGACGATGCCTGGGACGCGGCCTTTGCCGAAGGGCTCGAGCTGGTGCTGCGGCGGTTCGGCGTCATCCTGCTCGGCGGCGATACGGTGCGGGTGCCGGCGGGTGCGCCGCGCAGCTTCGGGCTGACCGCGATCGGGCGGGCGCCGTCCGGCGCCGTGCCGTCGCGCGGCGGGGTGAAGCCGGGGGACCATATCTGGGTGACCGGCACGATCGGCAACGCCGGCGTCGGCCTTGCCATGCGGCTGGGACAGATCGAACCCAATGAAACCTGCCTGGCCGCCTATCGCCGTCCGCAGCCGCAGATCACCTTCGGTCAGGCGGTGGCACGCCATGTCCATGCGATGATGGACGTGTCGGACGGGCTGCTGATCGATGCGACGCGCATGGCGGCGGCCAGCGATTGCGCGATCACGCTGATGATCGAGGCGGTGCCCCTGTCGGCGGCGCTGCTGGCGGTGCGGCCCGACGTGCTCGACACGCGGCTCGCGGCGGCGACCGCGGGCGACGATTATCAACTGTTGTTCGCGGCCGATCCGGCGGCGTCGGCGGCGATCCGCGAGATCGCGGGCGGGCTGGACGTCGCCGCGACGATGATCGGCCATGCCGGGGTGGGCGCGGGGCTGGTGCTGACCGACCGCGCGCGGCGCGTCGCGCTGCCCGCGCTGCTCGGCTTCACCCACTGACGCAAAAGCGCGCCGATCGCGGCGCAACGAGCGGGCTTGCCCTCGCTTCGCTTTCTTCTCATAACATGGCGTCCAAATTTGGGGCGGTCGCATCGGGGAGAGGGCGAACCGGCATCAATAAGTCGGACGTCCGACTGCTATCTTTGCGTTCGCCCTTCTCGATGGGAAGGAACAGACACGCATGAACGATCCGGTTTTGATCGCGATAGCGTGCGGCCTGGTGGCCGTGCTCTATGGCTTCATTACCTCGCGGCAGGTGCTCGGCGCATCGGCGGGGAATGAAAAGATGCAGGAAATCGCCGCCGCCATCCAGGAAGGCGCGCAAGCCTATCTGAAGCGCCAATATACCACCATCGCCATCGTCGGCGTCGTCGTCGCGGTCATCATCGCCGCGACGCTGGGCGGCGTGTCGGCGGTCGGCTTCGTGATCGGCGCCATCCTGTCGGGGGTCGCGGGTTTCATCGGCATGAACATATCGGTTCGTTCGAACGTGCGGACGGCGGCGGCGGCGCAGAAGGGGCTTCAGGCCGGCCTGACGCTGGCGTTCCGCGCCGGCGCGATCACCGGGCTGCTTGTCGCCGGTCTCGCGCTGCTCGCGATCGCGGTCTTCTACTGGTATCTGACCGGCCCCGCCGGCCGCACCGTCGGCGGTGACGACCGGACCGTCGTCGACGGGCTCGTCGCGCTGGCCTTCGGCGCCTCGCTGATCTCGATCTTCGCGCGGCTGGGCGGCGGCATCTTCACCAAGGCGGCCGACGTCGGCGCCGACCTGGTCGGCAAGGTCGAGGCGGGCATTCCGGAGGATGATCCGCGCAACCCCGCCGTCATCGCCGACAATGTCGGCGACAATGTCGGCGACTGCGCGGGCATGGCCGCCGACCTGTTCGAAACCTATGTCGTCACCGTCGGCGCCACGATGGTGCTGACCGCGCTGCTGCTGAAAGGGGCGGGCGACATGCTGGGCGGGTTGATGGCGTTGCCGCTGCTGATCGGCGGCGTGTGCATCATCACCTCGATCATCGGCACCTATTTCGTCCGCCTCGGTTCGTCCGACAATGTCATGGGCGCGATGTACAAGGGCTTCCTCGTGTCGGCGATCCTCGCGGTTCCGGCGATCTGGTTCTCGGTCCAATATGCGCTGGGCAGCATGGACACGGCGATCGCGGGTATGGACTTCGACGGGCGCGCGCTCTTCTATTGCTCGCTGCTCGGCCTCGTCATCACCGGGCTGATCATCTGGATCACCGAATATTATACCGGGACCAATTACCGTCCGGTGCGATCGATCGCCAAGGCGTCGGAAACGGGCCATGGCACCAATGTGATCCAGGGCCTGGCGATCAGTCTGGAGGCGACCGCGCTGCCGACGATCGTTATCGTCGCGGGCATCATCATCGCCTATCAGCTCGCGGGCCTGATCGGCATCGCCTATGGCGCGACCGCGATGCTGGCGCTGGCCGGGATGGTCGTCGCGCTCGACGCTTATGGTCCCGTCACCGACAATGCCGGCGGCATCGCCGAAATGGCCGGGCTGGACGACAGCGTCCGCGAAAAGACCGATCTGCTCGATGCGGTCGGCAACACGACCAAGGCGGTGACGAAAGGCTATGCGATCGGCTCGGCCGGCCTCGCCGCGCTGGTGCTGTTCGCGGCCTATACGACCGACCTTCGCGAATTCTTCCCGAACCTGACGGTCGATTTCAGCCTGGAAAATCCCTATGTCATCGTCGGTCTGCTGCTCGGCGCGCTGCTCCCCTATCTGTTCGGGGCGATGGGCATGACCGCGGTCGGCCGTGCGGCGGGCGACGTGGTGAAGGATGTGCGCGATCAGTTCGCCGGCGACCCCGGCATCATGGCGGGAACGTCGAAGCCCGACTATGCGCGCACGGTCGACCTGGTGACCAAGGCGGCGATCAAGGAGATGATCATCCCCTCGCTGCTGCCGGTGCTGGCCCCGATCGTCGTCTATTATGTCATCACCGCGGTGGCGGGTCAGGAAAACGGCTTTGCCGCGCTCGGCGCACTGCTGCTGGGCGTGATCGTCGGCGGGCTGTTCGTCGCGCTGTCGATGACCTCGGGCGGCGGCGCCTGGGACAATGCCAAGAAATATATCGAGGACGGCAACCACGGCGGCAAGGGCAGCGAAGCCCATAAGGCGGCCGTCACCGGCGATACCGTCGGTGATCCGTACAAGGACACCGCGGGTCCGGCGGTGAACCCGATGATCAAGATCACCAATATCGTCGCGTTGCTGCTGCTCGCGGTGCTGGCGGGTCACGCCGTCTAGGCCGCGATCCGATCGGTGAGAACAGGCCCCGCCGGCGCGATCCGGCGGGGCATTTCTTTGCGGCCCGCGCGGCGAAAATGCGCCGCATGTCGGTATCCGGTTGAAATCGGGTCGGCGTCGCCTAAACCGCCGACATGACCCAGACGCCGACGTCCCGAAAGCTGACCATCGTCCTGTCGCAGATGACCCAGCGCGTCGGCGACCTTGCCGCCAACGCCGATGCGATGCGCCGCGTGCGCGAGCGGCATTCGGACGCCGACCTGATCCTCTATCCCGAACTGCAACTGATCGGCTACCCGCCGGAGGATCTGGTGCTGAAACCCGCGCTGGCCGACCGCGCGGCGGCGATGCTGGCGGAACTCGCGGTACAGACGGGCGACGGCGGTCCCGCGATGCTCGTCGGTTCGGTCGAACGCGACGCGGCGGGCAAGCTGTACAATATCGTCGCGCTGCTCGACGAAGGGCGCGTCGTCGCGGTGCGGCGCAAGCATGAACTGCCCAATTACGGCACCTTCGACGAAAAGCGCGTCTTCGCGCCCGGCCCGCTTCCCGATGTCGTGCCGTGGCGCGGCGTGAAACTGGGCCTGCCGATCTGTGAGGACGGCTGGTTCCCCGCCGTCTGCGCGCATCTGGCGCACCAGGGCGCCGACCTGCTCATCTCGGTCAATGGCAGCCCGTATGAAATCGACAAGGACGACCGGCGGCTGGCCCAGGTGTTTGCCGCGCGCGTCGCCGAAACCCAATTGCCGCTGATCTTTCTGAACCGCGTCGGCGGGCAGGACGAGCTGGTCTTCGACGGCTGCTCCTTCGTGCTGAACGGCGACGGCGCGGCGGCGCATCGCCTGACCGACTGGGAGGAAGAGGAGCGGGTGACGCACTGGTCGCGCGGCGCCGACGGGCGCTGGGCGTGCGAAGCCGGCGTGATCGCCGGCTGGGACGACCACCCTGCCGATATTTATCAGGCGATGGTGCTCAGCCTGCGCGACTATGTGACGCGCAACGGTTTTCCCGGCGTCGTCCTCGGCCTGTCGGGCGGGATCGATTCGGCGATCTGCGCGGCGATCGCCGCCGATGCGCTGGGGCCGGACAAGGTCTGGTGCGTGATGCTGCCCAGCCGCTTCACCAGCCAGGCGAGCCTCGACGATGCGCAGGGATGCGCCGAAATGATCGGCTGCCGCCTCGACACGATTTCGATCGTCCCGGCGGTGGAGGCGTTCGACACGATGCTGGCGGGCAGTTTCGCCGACCGCGACGTCGACACGACCGAGGAGAATGTCCAGTCGCGCATTCGCGGCGTCACGCTGATGGCGCTCAGCAACAAATTCGGCCCGATGCTGCTCACCACCGGCAACAAGAGCGAGATGAGCGTCGGCTATGCCACCATCTATGGCGACATGGCGGGCGGCTATAATCCGCTGAAGGACGCGTACAAGACCACCGTGTTCGCCGTCGCCCGGTGGCGCAACGCGCATGTCCCGCGCCTGTCGCTGAACCCGGTGGCGCCGGTGATGCCGGATCGCATCATCACCAAGCCGCCCAGCGCCGAACTGCGCCCCGACCAGAAGGACGAGGACAGCCTGCCGCCCTACGCCGATCTCGACCGCATGCTGCACATGCTGGTCGAGGAAGAGGCGAGCGTCGACGATGTGGTCGCGCGCTACGGCTTCGACCGCGACGCCGTGGCGCGGATCGAGCGATTGCTGGCGATCGCCGAATATAAACGCCGTCAGGCGCCGCCGGGGGTGAAGCTGTCGACGCGCAACTTCGGCCGCGACCGGCGCTATCCGATCACCCACGGATTTCGGACGGCCTGACTCGCATCGGATGCAAAACCGGCTATAGCGCCGCGCATGACCGTCACCACCCGCTTCGCCCCGTCGCCGACCGGCAGCCTGCATGTCGGCAATGTCCGCACCGCGATCCACAACTGGATGTGGGCGCGAAGGCACGGCGGGCGCTTCCTGCTGCGTATCGACGACACCGACCTCGAACGCTCGAAGGAGGCCTATGTCGACGGCATCCGCGCCGACCTCGCCTGGCTCGGGCTCGATGTCGACGGCGAGGCGCGGCAGTCGGAACGCTTCGCGCTTTACGATGCCGAATTCGACAGGCTGAAGGCGGCGGGACGCGTCTATGCCTGTTACGAAACGCCCGAAGAGCTGGACATCCGGCGCAAGATTCTGCTCTCGCGCGGGCTGCCGCCGGTGTACGAACGCAGGCCCGCCGATGCGCCGGTGCCGGAGGGCGTGGCGCCGCACTGGCGTTTCCGGCTCGATCATGCCGCACCGATCGAATGGGCCGATATGGTACGCGGGGACCAGCATTTCGAACCGCAGACGCTGTCCGATCCGGTCGTCCGCCGCGCCGACGGCAGCTGGCTCTATCTGCTGCCCAGCGTGATCGACGATATCGCGATGGGCATCACCCATGTGGTCCGCGGCGAAGATCATGTGTCGAACACCGCGGCACAGATCCAGATGTTCGCCGCTCTCGGCGCCGCGCCGCCCGCCTTCGCGCACGAGGCGCTGCTCGTCGGCAGCGAAGGCAAGCTGTCGAAGCGGCTCGGCTCGCTCGGCATGGCGGGGCTGCGCGACGCGGGGATCGAACCGATCGCGCTGGTCGCGCTGCTCGCCCGGCTGGGGACCAGCGATCCGGTCGAACCCGTGACCTCGCCCGCGCCGTTGATCGACAGCATCGACTTCGCCCGCTTCGGCCGTGCGCCCGCGCGCTTCGACGAGGATGAACTGGCGCTGCTGAACCAGAAGATATTGCATCAGACCGGCTATGACGCGGTCGCCGCCCGTCTGCCCGCCGCCATCACCGAAGCGCGCTGGAACGCGATTCGCCCCAATCTGATGACCGTGGCCGAGGCGGCCGATTGGGTGCCGGTGTTCGACGGCCCGTTCGATCCGCCCGCGCCCGACGCGGCGGACCGCGCCGTGCTGGCCGCCGCCGCCGCCGCTGCGCCGGCCATCGATTGGGCGGCCGATCCCTGGCACGCGCTGACCGGCGCGGCGAAGGCGGCGACGGGGGCAAAGGGGCGCGCGCTGTTCCTGCCGCTGCGCCGCGCGCTGACCGGGCGCGACCATGGCCCCGACATGGGCGAACTGCTGCCGCTGATCGACCGCGGCCAGGCGCTGGCCCGCCTCGCCGGCTGACGCCGGAATCGCCGCCGGCCGGCTTGTCTTCTCTCCGACTTGACAATCTCAGAAATGTTATATTATCACATTGGCATGACCCGGCCCCGTTCGATGCGGCCGAAACAGGGCGCACCGCCGGGCTGTCGATCGTGTCGAGGCAAGGAGAGAGGCCATGACCCTGATACCCCTGATTTCCGCCATCATGGCGGCGCCCGAAACCGCGACGGCGCCCCTGCCCGAACAGGGCGGGCCCGGACGCGGCTATGACCCCGGCGCCGGGCACCGCCCGCTGGCCGCGATGCTGGCGGTGGGCTTGCCCGTCGCGCTCGTCGTGGCGGTGGCGCTGTCGCCGATGATCGTGCCGGATGGCCCGCGATCCGAACCGCTCGTCGGGACCAGCATCATGCTGCCCGTCCCCCCGGCGCCCGAGCCCGAACCCGCGGCGCAGACGCCCACCCCCCGGGCATCGACCGTCGATGCGCCCGTGCGCAAGGTCGATACGCCGCCGCTGACCGACTTCACGCTGCCGCCCGGCCCTGCCGTTCGCGACCCGGTCGTTGCCGATCCCGGCGTCGGCGTGGTGGTGCCCCCCGCCGATCCCCCCGCTCCGCCCCGGCTCGAACTGGCGCAGCTCGACCGGAAATATCTCGCCGGCTTCCAGCCCGACTATCCGCCGCGCGAACAGCGCGAGGGGGTGGAAGGCATCGTGCAGGTGCGCGTCCTGATCGGCACCGATGGGCGGGTCAAGGCGGTCGAACTGGTCCGCACCGACAGCCCCGGCTTCTTTGAGGCGACCAAACGCCGCGCGCTGTCGAAATGGCGTTTCCGGCCCGCGACGCGCGGCGGCATCGCGGAAGAAAGCTGGAAGGAAATGACCGTGCGTTTCCAGATCCGTCAGGGCTGACGCGGCGGCCGGGGCGGGCGCAGTCGCCGGCGCCCGCCCCTCCTTTTGCTTGACAGCGGCAGCGAATCCCGCCAATGGCGC
>QFPJ01000006.1 GCA_003241685.1 Sphingopyxis macrogoltabida | reverse complement strand
CAGAATATCTTGCCGGACCAGAAACTTGGCCTGCCCCGATCGGGGCAGGCCAAGCCGGAAACTAACGCTAGGTCCGGACCTCCATCCCCAAGCACTTCATTCCATCAATTCACTAACAATCCGCACGGACCACTCGGTGCGGGCCGGTCATTAAAAATCCCGCCAACGGTTTTCGCAAAGCGGGTGACTAAAAGAACACGTGGGTCTGGTTCGACAACTGGCTCGCTCGCGTTCGGGCACATTCCCAAGAGAATGCTCCAGAATATCTCGCTGCGGGCTAACCTCCGCTTTCGAGAACGCTCGAGACTAGGTTCAAACGGTTGACATGAGACGCGAAGCTGACGTTCGTCACTCAATTAGCGACGGGTCGGATCGGCGCCATATTGTATGAAATTTTCGATTTGAGGCCTTGAGCACAGATGACCAACGGACTCCCGCCCATCGCCCGTCAAAATGCCGAATCGAATGTGGGAACAGGAAATTTTACATGGAAGTCGTGGATGCCCCGTGAGGATTCGAACCTCAATAGACGGAATCAGAATCCGTAGTCTTACCATTAGACGACGGGGCAATGAGGCGGGCGCAATATGATTGCGCGGCCCCGCTGTCAAGGCTGCTGCGGCCATCCGTACAAGCGCGCTTGCCCTCGCGCATTTCGCCGCTAGCATCGGGCACCAGAACACAGGCGGCCGCGCGCGGGCGCAGGCTGCCGGATATGGAGGTGGGCTGATGCGTCATGTCGCGATCGTCGGGTCTGGCCCGGCGGGCTATTATACCGCCGAAACATTGCAGAAGGCCGACGATGTCGCGGTCGACGTGATCGACCGCCTGCCCGTCCCCTATGGGCTGATCCGCACCGGCGTCGCCCCCGATCATCAGTCGATCAAGGCGGTGTCGCGCCGTTATGAAGGCGTCGCGCTGACCGACAATGTCCGTTTCGTCGGCCATGTCGCCGTCGGCACCGACATTTCCATCGACGAACTGACCGGGCTTTACGATGCGGTCATCCTCGCGACCGGGGCGCCGCACGACCGGCCGCTGGCGATACCGGGCGCCGACCTGCCCGGCGTGATCGGCAGCGCCGCCTTCGTCGGCTGGTACAACGGCCATCCCGATTTCGCCGCGTTCGACCCGCCGCTGAACAGCGCAGGGGTGGTGGTCGTCGGCAACGGCAATGTCGCGCTCGACGTCGCGCGCATCCTGGCGAAGACGCCGGACGAATTTTCGGGCAGCGACATCGTCGCGCACGCCCGCGCCGCGCTGGCGGGCAGCGCGGTGCGCGAGATTCACATCCTCGGTCGCCGCGGCCCGCACCAGATCGCGATGACGCCCAAGGAACTGGGCGAGCTTGGCCATCTCGAGCGCGCGGGCGCCCGCGTCGACCCCGCCGACCTGCCCCCCGAAGGCGACGATGCGACGCTGGAGCCGGGGATGCGCAAGTCGGTGACGCATTTGCGCCAGTTCGCGGCGAATCCGGTCGCCAAGCCGGTGACGATCGACTTCGATTTCTTTGCTATGCCGGTCGCGATCGAGGGCAAGGACAAGGTCGAGCGGGTGATCGTCGAACGCACGACGCTCGACGCCGATCTGCGCAGCCACGGCACCGGCGAAACCTATGCGATCGACGCCGGGCTGGTGATCAGCTGCATCGGCTATCAGACGCCCCCCATTCCCGG
This sequence comes from Sphingopyxis macrogoltabida, assembly GCA_003241685.1. Taxonomy (GTDB): domain Bacteria; phylum Pseudomonadota; class Alphaproteobacteria; order Sphingomonadales; family Sphingomonadaceae; genus Sphingopyxis; species Sphingopyxis macrogoltabida_A. Next base: position 174,630 of record QFPJ01000006.1, on the reverse strand, counting down.
CGTCCCCTATGAACATGGGCGCGGCCGCTTCGCGAGCGACGAGGGGCGGATATTGCCCGGCCTCTACGCCGTCGGCTGGGCGCGGCGCGGGCCGTCGGGCACCATCGGCACCAACAAGCCCGACGGCATGCGCATCGCCGAGCTGGTGCTGGCGGACATCGGGCGCGGCGCGGGCAAGGCAGGGCGTGCAGGGCTCGACGCGCTGCTGCACGAACGCGACGTCGAACCCGTCACCTTCCGCGACTGGCGGCGGATCGAGGCCGCCGAGGTGGCGGCGGCGCTCGACGGCAACCCGCGCGAGAAATTCACCAGCGTCGAGGCGATGCTCGCCGCGATCGGGCGGTGACGGGCCCCGGCGAGGCAGGGCGCCACGAAACGGCCCGCACCGCGCTGCGCTGGCTGCTCGCGCTGGCTTATGCCTATGCGGGCTACCGCCATCTCGCGACCCCGGCGCCCTTTCTGGCCATCACCCCGCCCTGGGTGCCGCAGCCGGGGTTCGTCGTCGCCGCGACCGGCGTGGCAGAGATCGCGGGGGCGATCGGGCTGATGATCCCCGCGACGCGCAAGGCGGCGGGCTGGGGCCTCGCCCTCTATGCGCTGTGCGTCTGGCCGGCGAATTTCCATCACGCGCTGGCAAATGTCGCGATCGGCGGCCAGACGCTCGGCTGGGGCTATCACGGCCCGCGCCTGGCGCTGCAACCCGTCATCATCTGGTGGGCGCTCTGGGCGAGCGGCGCGACCGACTGGCCGCTGCGCCGCGCCGCCTGATCCCCTATTTCGCGACCGGCGTCTCGATGGGCGGCTGGCCCTTCTGGCTCGCCGCATAGGCCTCGACCGCCTTCAGCACGCGCAACATGTTGCCGCTGGCGATCTTTTCCAGCTCCGCCTGCGTATAGCCGCGCCTGGCCAGTTCGACGAACAGCGCGGGATAACCCGACACATCCTCCATGCCCGTCGGCGCCGAATCCATCCCGTCATAATCGCCGCCCAGGCCGATATGGTCGACGCCGATGGTCTGTTTCAGATGGTCGATATGGTCGGCGACCTTGCCGATGGTCGTACCGCGCGGCGGGTTCGCCGCCTCCCACTGCTTCATCGCCGCCGCGACCGCCGCCGGGTCGCCGGGCCAGCGCGCCTTCAGCCGCGCCGCCTCCCCCGCCTTTGCAACCCCGCGCGCGCCGGCATCGGCGTCCAGGAATGCGGGCAGGAACACGACCATCACGATGCCGCCATTGGCCTTTACCGCGGGCAGCACGCTGTCGGGCACATTGCGGGCATAGTCATTGACCGCGCGCACGCCCGAATGGCTGAACATCACGGGCGCCTTCGCCTCCTCCAGCGCATCCTTCATCGTCGCCTCGCTGACGTGGCTCAAATCGACGATCATCCCGATGCGGTTCATCTCGCGCACCACCTGCCGCCCGAAATCGGTCAGCCCGTCATGGGCGGGCGCGTCGGTCGCGCTGTCGGCCCAGGGGATGTTCCGGCCATGGGTCAGCGTCATGTAGCGCGCGCCCATGTCGTACATCTGGCGCAACACCGCGAGCGACGAGCCGATCGAATGGCCGCCCTCCATGCCGATCATCCCGGCGATTTTCCCCGCCTTCATCTGCCGTTCGAGATCGGCGGAGGTCAGCGCGAGCGACAGATCCTTGGGATAGCGCGCGATCAGCCGCTTGGTGACGTCGATCTGTTCGATCGTCTGCTGCACCGCCTGCTGCTCGTTGGCGTTGCTGGGCACATAGACCGACCAGAATTGCGCCCCGACGCGGCCCTTGCGCAGCCGCTGGATGTCGGTGTGCATCGCAATCTCGTCGGCGGTCGCGGTGTCGGTCGTGTCGATGAAATCGAAGCTGTTGATGACATTGTCCACCCGCGACCGCAGCGCCCAGGGCACGTCGTTATGGCCGTCGAACACCGGCGCCTTTTTCAGCGCAGCCTCGGCAACCGCCTCGGGCGATGGCTGCGCGGCGGCGGGGGTGGACAGGAGAGCGAAAGCGGCGAGGCCGGCGAGCAGATGCGACTTTGTCATGGTCCGCGACCCTAATCGCTTGACCGGACGGCGCAAGTCCGATGCGCGCGGCGCCGTGCACTTGACGTTCACGTAAAGGGCGCGCAGCATCGGCCCATGACAGCCTTCGACGACTGGCGCGCCCGTTCGCCCTATTATGACGACACCCACGAAGCGCTCGCGCAGAGCGTCCGCCGGTTCGTCGCGCGGGAAATCGCGCCGCATATCGACCGCTGGGAGGCGGAGGGCGAACTGCCCCGCGACCTGCACAAAAAGGCCGCGGGGGCAGGCATCCTCGGCCTGCGCTATCCCGAGGAATATGGCGGGCACAGCGACGGCTTCGACATTTTCCACGGGCTGGTGCTGACCGAGGAACTGGCCGCCGTCGGCGCGGGCGGACTCGGCGCGTCGCTGATGACGCACGGCATCGGCCTGCCGCCGATCCTCGCGCTGGGGTCCGACGCCCTGAAGCGGCGCATCGCCCCGCAGGTGCTGGCGGGCGACAAGATCATCGCGCTGGGCATTACCGAGGCGGGCGGGGGCAGCGACGTCGCCAATCTGAAGACCACGGCCGTGCGCGACGGCGACGATTATGTCGTGAACGGCGGCAAGATGTTCATCACCAGCGGGATGCGCGCCGACTGGCTGACCTGTGCGGTACGCACCGGCGGGCCGGGAGCGGGCGGCATATCGCTGCTGCTGATCGACATGGCGTCGCCCGGTGTCGAACGGACGCGGCTCGACAAGATGGGCTGGCGCTGCAGCGACACCGCCGCGATCCATTTCAGCGATGTTCGCGTCCCCGCAACCCATCTGATCGGACAGGAAAACGCCGGCTTCATCGGCATCATGCGCAATTTCAACAGCGAACGGCTGGGCATGGCGATGGGCTGCTGCGCCTATGCCCGCGTCGCGATGGCCGAGGCGGCCGCATGGGCGCAAAGCCGCGAGACCTTCGGCAAGCCGCTCGTCGGCCACCAGTCGATCCGCATCAAGCTCGCCGACATGGAACGCCAGATCGAGGCGACGCAGGCGTGGGTCGACCTGGCCGCCTGGCAGGTGCGCGAAGGCCGCGACCGCCCCGCCGACTTCGCGATGCTGAAGGTTCAGGCAACCCGGATGCTGGAAGCCGTCGCGCGCGAGGCGGCCCAGATATTGGGCGGCGCCAGCTATATCACCGGCAGCAAGGTCGAGCGCATCTACCGCGAGGTGCGGGTCAACGCGATCGGCGGCGGCAGCGAGGAAATCCTGCTCGACCTTGCCGGACGGCAATTGTTCGGGGGACGCTGAATCCGTCCAACCGGCAAAAAGACAAAGGCGGAAGAGGAACGAAAATGGCATCGCAAACGGGCGCATCGGCACCGGTCCGCGTCGAACGCGACGGCCCGGTGACGACGATCATCATGGACCGCCCCGAACGGCGCAACGCCGTCGACCGTGAGATGGCGAGCGGCCTGCGCGACGCCTTCCTCGCCTTCGACGCCGATGAGGATCAGCGCGTCGCCGTGCTGTGGGGCGCGCACGGCAATTTCTGTGCCGGGGCCGACCTGTCGGCGGTCGAGGATCGCGATCGCTCGCTGGAACTCGATCCCACGGGGGGCGGCACCGGGCCGATGGGGCCGAGCCGGATCGCGCTGTCGAAGCCGGTGATCGCGGCGGTCGCGGGCTATGCCGTCGCGGGCGGGCTGGAACTCGCACTGCTCGCCGACCTGCGCGTCGCGGAAGAAGACGCGACCTTCGGCGTCTTCTGCCGCCGCTGGGGCGTGCCGCTGATCGACGGCGGCACGGTGCGCCTGCCACGCATCGTCGGATCGGCGCGCGCGCTCGACATGATCCTGACCGGCCGCGCCGTCGGCGCCCGCGAGGCGCATGACTGGGGCCTTGCCAACCGCCTCGTCGCGCGCGGCGAAGCCCGCGCCGCGGCCGAAGCACTGGCGCATGACATCGCCGCCTTTCCCCAGCAATGCATGATCGCCGACCGCGCCTCCGCCTTCGCGCAATGGGACATGCCGCTCGCCGAAGCGCTGCGCGCCGAGGGCCGCGCCGGTGCCCCGATCATCGAGGCGGAGGGCAAGGCGGGTGCGCGCCGCTTCGTCGGCGGATCGGGCCGCCACGGCCGCTTCGGAGAGCCGTCATGATCGTGCGCGGCCCCATCGCCCGCGACCTGATCGAGCGCGGCGCCGCGGCGCACGGCGACCGCACCGCCGTCATCGTCGGCGATCGGGAACTCAGCTTCGCCGCGATCAACAGCCGCGCCAACCGGCTCGCACAGGCGCTGCACCAGGCCGGCATCCGCCCCGGCGAGCGCATCGCGCTGCTCGTCAACAACGGCCCCGACAGCATCCCGCTCGACTTCGCCTGCACCAAGCTCGGGCTGAACCGCGTCCCGCTCAACGCCCGCCTGTCGCGCGCCGAGCATCAGCGGATGATGACCGAGGCGCAATGCCGCGCGCTGATCTATGGCCCCGACCTTGCGCCCCGCGCGCAGGAATTGCTGGAGGACCTGCCCGCCGTCACCGGCTTCGGCATCGGCGACACCCCGCATCGCGGTGCCGATCTGGATGCGCTGGCCGCCACTGCCGCCGACGCCGCGCCCGATGTCGCCATCGGCCCCGACGATATATTGCTCACCCTCTATACCTCGGGCACCACCGGCGTTCTCAAGGCCGCGCAGCACAGCCAGGCCAGTTTCGCCGCCGTCGCGCGCAACGTCCTGGCCAACCTGTTTCCGATCCTGCCCGACGAACGGATGATGCACGCCGCCTCGCTGATCCATGCCAGCGGCACCTTCGTCCTGCCCTTCTGGCTGCGCGGCGCGTGCAACATCGTCCTGCCGCGTTTCGAGCCCGCCGCCTATCTCGCCGCCATCGCCCGCCACCGCCCGACCGCGATCAACCTGGTGCCGACGATGCTCCAGATGCTGCTCGACCATCCCGACCTGCCCGCCACCGACACCGCCTCGCTGCGCCACATCGTCTACGGCGCTTCGCCGATGCCGCGCGCCGTGATCGACCGCGCCATCGCGCATTTCGGGCAGAATCGGTTCTGGCAATTCTACGGCCAGACCGAAGCGCCGCTATGCATCGCGGTGCTGCGGCCGGAGGATCATGCCGGCGACCGGCTCGGCGCCTGCGGCCAGCCCGCGGTCGATGCCGAAATCCGTCTGATCGACGGCGAGGGCCGCGACGTGCCGCCGGGGGAGGCAGGCGAAATCCTGGTCCGCATGCCCAGCGCCGCGGCGGGCTATTTCAACGCCCCCGACCTGACGGCCGCGGGCTTCGATGCCGACGGCTGGGTGCATACGCGCGACATCGGCCTGTTCGACGATCATGGCTATCTCCACCTGCGCGACCGCACGTCGGACATGATCATTTCGGGCGGCTACAACATCTATCCGCGCGAGGTGGAGGATGCGCTGCTCGCCCATCCGGCGGTGCGCGAGGCGGCCGTGGTCGGCCTGCCCGACGACAAATGGGTGGAGGCGGTCACCGCCTTCGTCGTGCTGCGCGACGGCGCGGCGGCGGACGAAGCCGAACTGATCGCCGCCGTCGCCGGCCGCATCGCCTCCTACAAGAAGCCGCACCGCATCCACTTCGTCGACGCGATCCCGAAAATCCCGATCGGCAAGGTCGACCGCAAGGCGTTGCGGCGGCCGGCCTAGGGTCAGGCCCGTCGAACGCGCTCGACATCGGGGCGGCGCGGCGGCACATTCGTGCGATGGACATTCTCCCGCATAGTTGGCCCATCGAGGCCGGCACCATCCTGCCCGATCTGGTCGATCTGCGGCGCGCGATCCATCGCGAGCCCGAACTGGGCCTCCGGAATCCGAAGACGCTGGCGAAGATCAAGCAGGCGCTGGCCGGCCTGCCGCTGGAGTTTCGCGAAGGCCCGTCGACCACCGGGCTGGTCGCCACCCTGCGCGGTCCCGCGAACGGCCGCACCGTGCTGCTGCGCGGCGACATGGATGCGCTGCCCCTGCTGGAAGACACGGGGCTCGATTTCGCGTCGGAGACCAGCGGCGCGATGCATGCGTGCGGGCACGACACGCATGTCGCGATGCTCGTCGGCGCGGCGAAGCTGCTGTGCGCGGCGCGCGACCGCCTGCCCGGCACCGTGATGTTCATGTTCCAGCCCGGCGAGGAAGGGCATCACGGGGCGCGCTTCATGCTGGACGACGGGCTGATCGATCCGCTGCCCGACGCCGCCTTCGCGCTGCATATCATGCCCAACGCGCCGCACGGCGTCTTTGCCGGACGCGCCGGGCCGCTGCTCGCTTCGTCCGATGTGCTGTCGATCACGGTCAGGGGCGCGGGCGGTCATGCCTCGATGCCCCACGACGCGATCGATCCGATCCCCGTGGCCTGCGCGATCGTCACCGCGATCCAGACGATGGTCACGCGCCGCATCTCGGTCTTCGATCCGGCGGTCGTCACCATCGCGAAGATCAGCGCGGGCACGACCAACAATATCATTCCCGAAAGCGCCGATCTGCTCGGCACGATCCGCACCCTGTCGCCGGAGCGGCGCGCGATGGTCGCGCGCGATTTGAAACGGCTCGCCCCCGCGATCGCTGAAGCGCATGGGTGCACCGCCGAGGTGCATATCGAGGAAGGTTTCCCCGTCACCGTCTGCGACAGCCGCGCCGCCGCCTTCGGCCAGCGCGTCGTGGAAGAGACGTTCGGCGAGGCGGCGTGGATGACGATGGAAAACCCCGTCATGGGCGCCGAGGATTTCTCCTACGTCCTCGAAAAAGTGCCCGGCGCGATGTTCTGGCTCGGCGCCAGCCATGAAGGCGACGATTGGCGGCAATGCTGCGGGCTCCATTCGAACCGCATGGTGCTGGACGAAAAGGTCATGGCGCGCGGCGCGGCGCTGCACGCGGCGCTGGCGGAACGGTTTTTGAACGAGGGGTTTGCGTAGCGGAAAATTCCTCACACAAAGACACAAACGGGCCGGTCCATGCAGTCAAAACTAGAAGCGCTCGCAAGCGTCGTGGTCGATTGCGGATATCGACTGCATAGCGACCTGGGTCCCGGTCTTTTGGAATCAGCCTATGAGGCCATTATGGCAGATCAACTGATCCGCAGGGGCGTGCGGGTCGAACGACAAAAGGCGATTCCGATTCGCTACAACGGCCTGGAATTGACTGAAGGCTTCCGCGCCGACCTTCTGCTTGAAGGCCGATTGCTCGTCGAATTGAAATCCGTGGAGCGACTTTCGCCGCTCCACAGCAAACAGGTTCTGACCTATCTGCGCCTGCTCGACCTACCTCTTGGCCTGCTGATCAATTTCGGCAGCGCGACTTTCAGGGAGGGGGTACGGCGAATTGCAAACGGAAATCTCCAGCGCTGACATCTTTGTGTCTTTGTGTGAGATTTTGACGCCGCGCTTGCCAAACAGTCCGTCGGCCCTAGGCTTGATCCTGAACCAATCCGAGGAACCCACATGATCAATATCATCGGCGCCATNNCATCATCTCGGGCCTTGTCATCGGGGCGCTGGCGCGATTCTTCTATCCCGGCGCGGTGTCGATGAGCTGGCTCGCGACAATCCTGCTGGGCATCGGCGGTTCGCTGCTGGCGGGGCTCGTCACTTCGCGCGGTCAGCGCGATTTCAGCCGCGCGGGCTGCCTGGCCTCGATCATCGGCGCGGTGGTGCTGATCTTCATCGGCCGCACCTTTTTCTCCGGCATCTGACGATCCGCGCGGATCTTTGACCGAGGTCAAAGCATAAGCGGACGAATCGGCGCATTCCGGCTCCATCACGAAGGAGCCACGCCATGAGCCTGCATCGTCCCGCCGACTATCGCCGCGTCGAAACACCTGCACCGATCGACGCCATCCTCCCCGATCGCGGCGTCCGGGTCGTCCGCAGCTTCGACCTGCCGACGCGCCTCTATGCCGCAACGGTTGGCCTCTATTTCGCCTATCTCGGCGTCATGGCGGCCGCCTTTTCCGACCGGGGCCTGATCGTGCCGATGGCGATCTTCGTCATCACCATCGCCATGGCCTTTGCGGTGCCCGCGATGTGGGTGCGGATGCAGCCCGGCCATGCCGCGCGGCCGCTGCCGTGGCACCGCTTCATGCAGGACGGCATCGACACGCACACCGGCCGCCTCGGCGGCGCGGGCGCCGCGGCGCAGGTGTTGATCCTGCCCGTGCTGATCTTCGGCTGGGGCCTGATCGTCGCGGCGATCGTCGCGACACTTTAGGGGGTTTGGCGCCATCGAAGCCGGCGCGCCGCGGACGGGTGGGTTCGCGGCGCGCCGCGCGTTTCAGGGCACCAATATCGTGTCGACCGCCTGCGGCAGCAGATCGGGATAATCGAGCGTATAGTGCAGCCCGCGGCTTTCCTTGCGATGCAGCGCGCTGCGCACGATCAGGTCGGCGCATTGCAACAGGTTCCTGAGTTCGATCAGGTCGGTCGTCACGCGGAAATGGCCGTAATAATCCTCCACCTCGTGCGTCATCATGTTGATGCGGTGCTGCGCCCGCTCCAGCCGCTTCGTGGTGCGCACGATGCCGACATAATTCCACATGAAGCGGCGGATTTCGGTCCAGTTCTGCTTGATGATCACCTCTTCGTCCGAATCGGTGACGCGGCTTTCGTCCCAGGCACGGATCGGCGGGGGCGCATCGAGCTGGTCCCAGCGCGCGACGATGTCCTTGGCCGCCGCCTCGCCGAAGACAAAGCATTCGAGCAAGCTGTTGGACGCGAGGCGATTGGCGCCGTGCAGCCCGCTTTCGGTGCATTCGCCCGCCGCGTACAGCCCGGGCAGGTCGGTACGTCCGTCAAGGTCGATCAGCACCCCGCCGCAGGTATAATGCTGCGCGGGGACCACCGGGATCGGCTGCTTCGTCATGTCGATGCCCAGCGTCAGCAGCTTGTCATAGATGTTCGGGAAATGCCCCGCGACGAAATCGGGGTCGAGGTGGCTGATGTCGAGATGGACATAGTCGAGCCCGTAGCGCTTGATCTGGTCGTCATTGGCGCGGGCCACGACATCACGCGGCGCCAGTTCGGCGCGCGCGTCATAATCGGGCATGTAGCGATGGCCGGTGACGGGATGTTTCAGGATGCCGCCCTCGCCGCGCACCGCCTCGGTGATCAGGAAATTCTTGACCTCCAGATTATAGAGGCAGGTCGGGTGGAACTGCATCATCTCCATGTTGCTGACGCGCGCGCCCGCCCGCCACGCCATTGCGATGCCGTCGCCCGTCGCGCCACGCGGCGCGGTGGAAAATTGATAGACGCGCCCCGCCCCGCCGCTGGCCAGGATCGTCGCGCGGCCGACGTGCGCGCGCACCTTGCCGCTCTTCTCGTCCAGCGCATAGACGCCCCAGACGCGGCCCGACCCCGAATAACGCTCTTCGTGCCGCCCGGTGATCAGGTCGATGCACGCCTGCCCGGGCAACAGCGTGATGTTCGGATGCGCCTCTGCCGTCTTGAGCAGCGCCGCCTGCACCGCCCAGCCGGTCGCGTCGTCGACATGGACGATGCGGCGGTGCGAATGGCCGCCCTCGCGCGTCAGGTGCAGCGCATCGCTGTCCTTGTTGAAGGGCACGCCCATTTCGACGAGCCGTGCGATCGCATGGGGCGCATTTTCGACGACGAACTCGACCGTCTCGCGCCGGTTCAGCCCCGCGCCCGCGACCATCGTGTCCTCGATATGATTGTCGAACGTGTCGCCCGCATCGAGCACCGCGGCGATCCCGCCCTGGGCCCAGGCGGTCGATCCGCCGGTCAGTTCGCCCTTTGCCAGCACGAGCACGCGGCAACGGTCGGCCAGCGCGATCGCGGCGGTCAGCCCGGCGGCGCCGGAGCCGACGATGACGACGTCGTGCGAAATATTATCTGACATCAAAATTCCGTTCGCTTCGAGCAAAGTCGAGATGCCCCTCGGCTCAGCGCTGTCCTGACGGGTGTCTCGACTTCGCTCGACACGAACGGGAAGAGAAGATCACCCATTCGCCGCGCGCGTCAGGTTCAGGAACACATCTTCCAGATCGGCCTCGCGCGTCGACACGTCGACGATGCCATGCCCCATCGCATTCACCGCCGCGAGAACCTCGCCGGCGTTCATCCGGTCCTTGTTGAAGCTGATCGCGAGGCCGCGTTCGCCTTCGCGCTCCACCTTTTCGAACGCGGGGTGCGTCGGCAATATGGTCACATCGGCGTCGAGCGTCACGACGACGATCTTTTCGCGCGCCATGTCGACCAGTTCGCGCGTCGGCTTGTTCGCGATCAACCGGCCATGGTTGATGATCGCGATCCGGTCGCACAGTTCCTCCGCCTCTTCCAGATAATGCGTCGTCAGCACGACGGTGACGCCGCGATCGTTCAGGCGCTGCACATAGTCCCAAAGCTGCTGCCGAAGTTCGATGTCGACCCCGGCGGTGGGTTCGTCGAGCACGATGATCGGCGGCGAATGCACCATCGCCTTGGCGACCAGCAGGCGCCGCTTCATCCCCCCCGACAGCGTGCGGGCATAGGCGTCGCGCTTGTCGGTCAGGTGCACCGCGGCGAGCAGTTCGTCCGACAGGCGCCGTTCCATCGGCACGCCGTACAGGCCGGCCTGATTCTCCAGCGTTTCGAACGGCGTGAAGAAGGGATCGAAGACGATTTCCTGCGGCACGATCCCGATCGAATATTTGGCGTTGCGGGGATCGGCGTCGATGTCGAAGCCCCAGATATTCGCCGTTCCCCCCGTCTTGTTCACGAGGCCCGCCAATATGTTGATCAGCGTCGACTTGCCCGCGCCGTTCGGCCCGAGCAGCCCGAAGATTTCGCCGCGCGGTACGTCGAAACTGACCTTGTCGAGCGCCTGCTTGCCGCCGGCATAGGTTTTGGACACAGCGTCGATGCGGATCGCGGCTTCATTCATGGCCGCCTCCATAGCCCCGTGCCCGCACCGGCGAAAGCCCCCGTCCGGAACAGAAATTCTGCTGACCGGCCTGTTAACGCTAAATTGGCGGTTCGCGCTTATCAGGGGCGATGTGAGGACCAGACACACCCCTATCCCGCAGCCCGTGCTGCGCGGCATCGCCGCGTGCGCGCTGATGACCGCCCCGGCCGCCCCCGCCGCCTTCGCCCAGGCGAACGCGCAGGGCGAGGCAGAGGCGATCATTCTGCGCCCGCTCTCCTTCTTCAAGGTCAACGACCTCGATTTCGGCGACATCATCGCATCGACCAATGCGGGCACCGTGCGCGTTTATCCCGACGGCACCCGCACCCGCACCGGCGGCGTGACGCTGGCGGGCAACAGCGGCGAACCCGCCCGCTTCGCCGGGCTCGGCAGCTACAACCGCCAGGTCAATATCTCGCTCGGCGCGAACAACATCTGGATCACCGGACCGGGACAACAGATGCGCGTGCGCGATTTCGAGATCGGCAGCACTCCGACCGCCATCCTGTCGACGTCGCCGACGCGCTTCCGCATCACGACGCCGCTCGGCAATTATAATTTCCCGGTCGGCGCGACGCTGGAGGTCAATGCGAACCAGGCGCCCGGCGACTATAGCGGCACCTTCACCATCACGCTCAACTATCTCTGATACCGGGACCGCCCTGTTCGCGGGGCATGTGGGGGGAGACGGCACCGGGGACCACCTGCGCGGCGACGCGCTGGCCGGTGCCGTCGCAATCCCGTCAGGCGCGCGCCGCAACATGCCTCGGCCGTCGTCGGCGGCTACCGCGGTTCGCCATGACCCCTGTAAGCGGGCAGCGCGAGCGACCAATGAATAGCCGCGGCCCGAAGCAGAAAGCCCGCGATAGCGCCGGATGCCGCCGCGATGGGCGTGCCGAGACCCAGCCACAGCAGCAGGAGAAACAACCCCGACGCCAGCGCCGCGGCGGTCACATAGATTTCCGGGCGGACGATGATCGACGGCACCCCCGCCAGCACATCGCGGATCGTCCCCCCGACGCAACCGGTGATGATGCCCATCATCAGCGCCGGAACCGGTGGCACGCCCCATGCGATGGCCTTGGCGGTGCCAAAGACGGCATAGGCGGCCAGCCCCACGGCATCGGCCCATTCCAGCAGCTGTCCCTGCCACCAGCGTTCGGGGGTGATCCAGACGATCAGCGCGATCGCGATGCACACCGCGGCGATTGCGCCATCCTGGACCCAGAATACCGGCGCGCCGATCAGAAGGTCGCGCACGCTGCCCCCGCCCACGCCGGTGACGAGCGCAAAGAAGCTGGCGGTCACCAGCGTCTGGCGCAGCCGCACCGCCATCAACGCGCCCGACAGCGCGAAGACCCCGATGCCGATCAGATCGAGCAGGCGGACGATCGTTTCGGTGGTCAACGGCGCGCCCCCGGCCGGCCGGCCGGTCCCCCGCGCGCCGACAGGCCGCGCAGCGCCGCCATCGCCAGTCCATAGCCCAGTATCGCCGCCGGCCCATAGCCGGCGAGCGGCGTCGGATAAGCGCCGACCAGCGAAGCGGCGGCAAAGCCGGCCCAGGCGCCCATGACACCCGCCGCGCTGTCGCGAGCCGCCCCCTTTGCCGCGGCAGGTGCCCCGATCGCGAGGAGCAGCGCCGCAAGCAGGAGCATCCCCAGCATCGGATGCACGATCCACCCATCGACGACGACATTTTCGACAAAGCGCACCGGCGCCAGAGAATCGGTGCGAAAGGCGCTGCCTATGGCGCAAAGCGCCACCACGACATGCCCGGCGGCCATCGACGGTTCGCGCCAGCGCCGCCAGTGCGATGCGGCGAAACCGGCGCAAAGGGCCAGCGCCGCCGCAAAGTCAGGCTGAAGCATCACAACCACCGCGACCGCCGTCACCGCCGCCAGTTGCCAGCGGTCGGACAGGCGCGGCAGGGCGGCGATTATCGCCGGCAGAAGCAACATCGCGGCATGAAGCCGGACCGGGCCGAGCGGCAACCAGCGGCGAACGCCGTCGAGGTCGAAGCCGCTGACCAGCGTCGCGCCGATCCCGGCGAGGCAGAGCGCGACGATCCGCGCCGCGCCCCGGTCGCCCAAACGCCCGGTGGGCACCGCGAACATCGCAACCAACGCCAGAAGCAGCGCCGCGGCGTTGAGCGGCACATAGGCCGAAGGCGCGCCGCCGATACGGAACAGCAACAGGCCGCTCGCAACCGCAGCGATGAGCGCCGCTGCCGCCAGCCAGGGCGGCGGCAATGCCACGGGCTGATCGCGCGCCGTCGGCATGGCCGTCAGATGTGGATCGGCTTGCCCGTCACCGCCATCGCGGCTTCCTTGATCGCTTCGCTATGCGTCGGATGCGCGTGGCAGGTGTAGGCGATGTCCTCCGACGTCGCGCCGAATTCCATGGCCTGCGCGGCCTGCGCGATCATCGTGCCGGCAACGCTGGCGATGCACCAGACGCCCAGCACGCGGTCGCTCTTGGCATCGGCGATCACCTTCACGAAACCGTCGGGTTCGTGATTGGTCTTGGCGCGGCTGTTGGCCAGCATCGGGAATTTTCCGACCTTGACCTCGCCCTTTTCCTTCGCCTGCTCTTCGGTCAGGCCGACCCCGGCGATTTCGGGCCAGGTGTAAACGACCGACGGGATGACATCATGATTCACGATGCCGGTCAGGCCCGCGATATTTTCGGCGCAGGCGATACCTTCGTCCTCGGCCTTGTGCGCCAGCATCGGGCCCGGAACGACATCGCCGATCGCCCAGATGCCGGCCACCGGGGTGCGGAAATCATGGTCGGTTTCGATCTGGCCGCGCTGGTTGGTGGAAAGCCCGGCCTTGTCCAGACCGAGGCCGTCGGTGTTGGGCCTGCGACCGATCGACACGAGCACGACGTCGGCTTCCAGCGTCTCCGCTGCGCCGCCCGCCGCCGGTTCGAGCGTCAGCACGGCCTTCTTGCCCTTGACCGCGGCCGACGTGACCTTGGTCTTCAGCTTGAAGTCCATGCCCTGCTTCTTGAAGATCTTGTTCGCTTCCTTGCGGACGTCGCCATCCATGCCGGGCAGGATCTGGTCGAGGAACTCGACGACCGTCACCTTGGCACCAAGGCGGCGCCACACGCTGCCGAGTTCGAGGCCGATGACGCCGCCGCCGATGACGACCATATGACCCGGCACCTTCGCGAGTTCGAGCGCGCCGGTCGAATCGACGATGATCTGCTTGTCGTTGTCGACATCGACGCCGGGCAGCGGGGTTACCGACGAACCCGTCGCGATGATGATATTCTTCGCACGGACGCTCTTGCCCGCGACATCGACCGTGTCGGCGGAGGTGAACGTGGCATAGCCCTTCAGCCAGTCGACCTTGTTCTTCTTGAACAGATATTCGATGCCGCCGGTCAGACCGTTGACCGCATCCTTGCGCTGGCCGTGCATCGTGCCAAGGTCGAGTTCGGGCTTCACCTTGATGCCCATCGCCGCCATCGCGCCGCCGGCGGCCGCCTCGAAATACTCCGACGCGTGCAGCATCGCCTTCGACGGGATGCAGCCGACGTTGAGGCAGGTGCCGCCCAGCGTCTCGCGCCCTTCGGCGCAGGCGGTCTTCAGGCCAAGCTGCGCCGCGCGGATCGCCGCGACATAACCGCCGGGCCCGGCACCGATGACAAGGACGTCGTAGTCGTAATCAGCCATAATCCCTTACCTCAAAATCGCGGCGGCACGGCATCGCCAGCCGCTTGAACAGCTTAAACGGACAGCCCCGATTTGGCGGCGCATTCCTTCATCACCGGCATCGCATCGTCGGGCTTCATCGACGTCAGTTCGCCGACCTCATGCTTTTCGATCAGCGTTTCCGCGGCGCATTTGCACACCTCCGCGATTTTTTCCGCCGCCAGCCCGCTATCCCCCGCGCTCGACTGGCACGACCGGGTGAAATTGTCGACGAACTGGGCCTTAAAGCCGTCTTCAAAGCCTTTTTGCATGGTGCTGCCGGCATCGCCGCAGGCCGTCAGGCTCGCAAGAAGCGCCAGGCCGAATGCGGCACCAGTCCTGTTCGTCATCGCTTCATACTCCGTCACCCCGAGAGACCGGCATGGCCGCGGATCAAAGATCGATCAGCAGGCGCGTCGGATCCTCGATCGCTTCCTTGATCGTCTTCAGGAAGGTCACCGCCTCGCGTCCGTCGATCAGCCGGTGGTCATAGCTCATCGCGATATACATCATCGGGCGGATGACGATTTCGCCGTTCCGCACGACCGGACGGTCCTCGATGCGGTGCAGGCCGAGCACCGCCGACTGCGGCGGGTTGATGATCGGGGTCGACA
Organism: Sphingopyxis macrogoltabida; assembly: GCA_003241685.1. GTDB lineage: Bacteria > Pseudomonadota > Alphaproteobacteria > Sphingomonadales > Sphingomonadaceae > Sphingopyxis > Sphingopyxis macrogoltabida_A. The sequence continues at coordinate 159,400 of QFPJ01000006.1, read as the reverse complement.
TCAGGCCGCCGAACACGCCGCCGTTGGAGATGGTGAAGGTGCCGCCGGTCATGTCGTCCATGGTCAGCGTGCCGTCCTTGGCACGCTTGCCCAGATCGGCGATCGCCTTTTCGATGTCGGCAAAGGACAGGCTTTCGGCGTTGCGGACGACGGGAACGACCAGGCCGTTCGGCGCGCTGACCGCGACCGAAACGTCGAGATAGTCGTGATAGACGATCTCGTCGCCCTCGATGCGGGCATTGACGCCGGGAATGTCATGCGCCGCCAGCGCGACCGCCTTGGTAAAGAAGCTCATGAAGCCCAAGCGGACGCCATGCTTCTTTTCGAAGCTTTCGCGATATTTTTCGCGCGTCGCCATCACCGCCGACATGTCGACGTCGTTGAACGTGGTCAGCATCGCGGCGGTGTCCTGCGCCGCCTTCAGCCGCTTGGCGATCGTCTGGCGCATGCGCGTCATCTTGACGCGCTCCTCGCGGCGACCCGGCGCGCCCGTTGCCGCGGGCGCTGCGGCAGGGGCCGGCGCGGCGGCAGCCGTCGCTTCGGGCGCCGCGCTGGCCGCGGCCAGCACATCTTCCTTGGTCAGCCGGCCATCCTTGCCGGTGCCCTTGATCTTCGTGGGGTCGAGGCCATGCTCGAGGACGAGGCGGCGCACCGCAGGCGACATGGTGGTGACGGTGTCGACGCCCCCCTCTTCGGCGGGCGCGGCGGTGGCCGCCGGCGCAGCGGCCGCGGCGGGCGCCGCTTCGGCCTTCGCGGCAGGGGCGGGCGCAGCGGCGCCGCTACCCGCCTCGATCGTGGCGATGACCGCCCCGACGTTGACCGTATCGCCGACCGCGACGACCTGTTGCCCCATCACGCCCGCGACGGGCGACGGCACTTCGACCGCGACCTTGTCGGTTTCCAGGCTGGCGATGGGTTCGTCGACCGCCACGGCCTCACCCGGCTGCTTCAGCCATTCGCCGATCGTCGCTTCGGTGACGCTTTCGCCCAGCGTGGGGACTTTGACTTCGGTGCTCATTCTATCTTCTCTTCCTCGTTCCCCCGCGAAGGCCGGGGTCCATCATCTGACGTTCGGATATGGGCCCCCACCTTCGCGGGGGACCATCCGGCAATTATGCCTTGCCTTTCGCGCGGCGGATTTCGGCGCGAACCGACAGGCCCAGCGCATCGGCGACGAGCGCCGCCTGTTCGGTCTGGTGGCGGCTCATCAGTCCGGTGGCGGGCGATGCGGCGGCGGCGCGGCCCGCGTAACGCGGGCGCATGCCTTTATGGCCGGCCTCGTTCAGCGCCTCTTCGATGAAGGGTTCGACGAAGAACCAGCTGCCGTTGTTGCGCGGTTCTTCCTGCGCCCAGACGACATCCTCCAGCTTCGGCATGCGCTTGAGCCGGACCGCCAGCGGCTCTCCCGGGAAGGGATAAAGCTGTTCGATGCGGATCACGGTCGTGTCGGCGATGCCCGCGGCGTCGCGCGCTTCCATCAGGTCGTAACCGACCTTGCCCGAACACAGGACGACGCGCTTGATGTCCTTGTCGGCCGGCGGCGTGCGATCCGACATGATGCGCCGGAAATGCGCTTCGCCGATGAAGTCCGACCGCTGCGACACCGCCAGCTTGTGACGGAGCAGCGACTTGGGCGTCATGATGATCAGCGGCTTGCGGAACGACCGCAGCATCTGGCGGCGCAGGACGTGGAAATAGTTCGACGGGGTCGAAATATTGCACACCTGGATATTGTCGCCCGCGCACAGTTGCAGGAAGCGTTCGAGGCGCGCCGAGCTATGTTCCGGCCCCTGTCCTTCATAGCCGTGCGGCAGCAGCAGCACGAGACCGTTGGCACGCAGCCACTTCGCCTCGCCCGCGGCGATGAACTGATCGATCATGATCTGCGCGCCATTGGCGAAGTCGCCGAACTGCGCTTCCCACAGCACGAGGCTCTTCGGATCGGCCATCGCATAGCCATATTCGAAGCCCAGCACGCCATATTCGGACAGCGGGCTGTCGAGCACTTCGAACCGGCCGTGCGGCACGGTGGTCAGCGGCACATATTTGGTCTCGTCCTTCTGGTCGACCCAGACGGCGTGGCGCTGGCTGAAGGTGCCGCGGCCCGAATCCTGACCCGACAGGCGGACCTGATAGCCTTCGCTGAGCAGCGTGCCGAAGGCGAGCGATTCGGACGTCGCCCAGTCGAACACCTCGGTGTCGCTCTTGTCCGCGAACATCGCGGCGCGCGCGTCGATCACGCGGCGCAGCGTCTTGTGCACTTCCAGATCGTCCGGAACCGTGGTCAGCGTGCGGCCGATCGAATCGAACAGCTTTTCGCTGACCCCGGTCGAAATGTTGCGGCGCGCGCCCTCCGGATCGGTCGGCGCATAGAGGCCGGACCAGCGCCCGGCGAACCAGTCCGCCTTGTTGGGCTTGTAGCTTTTCGCCGCGTCGAACTCGCGCTCCAGATAGGCGACGAACTCGCCGCGCCGCGCGTCAGCCCAGCCGGCATCGATGACGCCTTCGGCTTCCAGCTTGGCGGCGCACAGCTGCGACACCGGGGGATGCTTGCGGATGCGCGCGTACATCAGCGGCTGGGTGAACGACGGTTCGTCGCCTTCATTGTGGCCGAAGCGGCGATAGCACCACATGTCGATGACGACGTCGCGCTTGAAACGCTGGCGGAAATCGATCGCGAGCTTGCAGGCGAAGGTCACGGCTTCGGGATCGTCGCCGTTGACGTGCAGGATCGGCGCCTGAACGCCCTTCGCGACGTCCGACGGATAGGGCGACGAGCGCGCGAATTGCGGGCTGGTCGTGAAACCGATCTGGTTGTTGACGATGAAATGGATGCAGCCGCCGGTATTATAGCCGCGGATGCCCGAAAAGCCGAGGCATTCCCAAACGATACCCTGCCCCGCGAACGCCGCGTCGCCGTGGATCAGGACCGGCAGCACCTGTTCATGCTTGACCAGATCGTCGCGCACCACCTGCTGCGCGCGCACCTTGCCGAGAACGACCGGATCGACCGCTTCGAGGTGCGAGGGGTTGGGAACCAGCGACATATGTACCGAAATGCCGTCGAATTCGCGGTCGGTGGAGGTGCCCAGGTGATATTTGACGTCGCCCGACCCGCCGATATCGTCGGGGTTCGCGCTGCCGCCCGCGAATTCGTGGAAGATCACCTTATAGGGCTTCGCCATCACGTTCGCGAGCATGTTGAGCCGCCCGCGGTGCGCCATGCCATAGACGATTTCGCGCACGCCGTACTGGCCGCCATATTTGATGATGGCTTCCATCGCGGGGATCATCGATTCGCCGCCGTCGAGCCCGAACCGCTTGGTCCCGACATATTTGCGGGCGAGGAATTTTTCCCATTCCTCCGCCTCGATCACCTTGTTCAGGATGGCGCGCTTGCCCGGCACCGAAAATTCGATGATCTTGTCGGCGCCTTCCATCCGTTCCTGCAGGAACTGGCGTTCCTCCAGATCGGTGATGTACATATATTCCAGCCCGACGGCGCCGCAGTAATTGGCCTGCAGGATCGCGACGACCTCGCGGATCGTCGCTTTTTCCAGGCCCAGCGTACCGCCCAGATAAACGGGGCGATCCTGATCGGCGCCGACGAAGCCGTGATATTCGGGCGTCAGGTCGGCGGGCAGTTCGCGCTGGCTGAGCCCCAGCGGATCGAGATTGGCCGCCAGATGGCCGCGCACGCGATAGGTGCGGATCAGCATCATCGCGCGGATCGAATCATCGGCCGCGCGCTCGACCTCGGCATTCGACAGCGGCGCCCCGGCCTTTGCCGCGGCCGCCTTCACCGCGACCTGCATCTGCTGCGGGTCCAGCGCGGCGGTCAGGTCGTCGCTGTCGATCAGCGGCCAGTTCTTCGGCGCCCAGCTGGGGCCGGCCTGCGGCTCGTCGATGTCGAAGCTTTGTCGTTCGAGGTTCATAATCTTACACTCGCTGCGCCCCTGCGAAGGCAGGGACTAACCTATCCGTGTTCCCCCGCGAAGACGGGGGTCCATTGCACCTATCGCAGCCCCGCCTTCGCCGGAGGCCACGAAATCAAACCAAGGTTTCAAACAGATCCGCCCACTCGGGATTATGCTCCTCGATCCGGTCGATCTTCCAAGCCCGGTTCCATTTCTTCATTCGCGCTTCAAACTGCCGGGCGTCGTGGATGTTTTCGAATGCTTCGAACCAGACCAGCAATTTGCAGCCATACTCCTTCGTAAATCCCCCGATCACGCCTTCGCGGTGTTGCCAAACACGCTGCGGCAGATCGCTGGTCACTCCGATATAGATAGTTCCGTTTTTCCGGCTTGCCATGATGTAGACATAGCCGGGGCGGACCGTTCCCAAACCTCCCATCCGTGTGTCCCCGCGAAGGCGGGGACCCATTGCGACCTCTCATGGACCCCCGCCTTCGCGGGGGAACACGAAAGAAAGGCTGGCACAATAATCAGACGCGTTCCTTCAGCACTTCGGCCAGCGTCGTGCCGAGTTCCGACGGGCTGGCCGACACCTTGATGCCGGCGGCTTCCATCGCCGCGATCTTGCTTTCGGCGTCGCCCTTGCCGCCCGACACGATCGCGCCGGCATGGCCCATGCGGCGGCCCGGAGGCGCGGTGCGGCCCGCGATGAAGCCGGCCATCGGCTTCTTGCGCCCGCGCTTCGCCTCGTCGATCAGGAACTGCGCGGCCTGTTCCTCGGCATCGCCGCCGATCTCGCCGATCATGATGATCGACTTGGTCGCGTCGTCGGCCAGGAAGAGTTCGAGCACGTCGATGAAGTTGGTGCCGTTGACCGGGTCGCCGCCGATGCCGACCGCGGTCGTCTGACCCAGGCCGACGTTCGAGGTCTGGAACACCGCTTCATAGGTCAGCGTGCCCGAGCGCGAGACGACGCCGACGCTGCCCTTCTTGAAGATGTTGCCGGGCATGATGCCGATCTTGCATTCTTCGGGGGTCAGCACGCCGGGGCAGTTCGGGCCGATCAGGCGCGACTTGGAACCGCTGAGGGCGCGCTTCACCTTGACCATGTCGAGCACCGGAATGCCTTCGGTGATCGCGACGATCAGCTCGATCTCGGCATCGATCGCCTCGAGGATCGAGTCGGCGGCGAACGGCGGCGGCACATAGATGACCGACGCGGTCGCGCCGGTCGCATGCTTCGCTTCCTCGACCGTGTTGAACATCGGCAGGCCGATGTGCTGCGTGCCGCCCTTGCCCGGCGTCACGCCGCCGACCATCTGGGTGCCATAGGCCAGCGCCTGTTCGGTGTGGAAGGTGCCGGTGGCACCGGTCATCCCCTGGGTGATGACCTTGGTATTCTTGTCGATGAGGATGCTCATGATCTCGTTCCGTTTCTCGCGCCCCTGCGAAGGCAGGGGCCCATCTCCAAACATTGGTTCACCGGCCGCCCGATCTTTCGAGCACAGGTGATGGGCCCCTGCACTTCGCAGGGGCACAAGCTATTTACGCGAGGCTCGAATCCAGATTCTTGCACGCGTCGAGCAGTTCCTTGACCGCGTCGACCGACACCTGCAGGCCCGCCTTGTCGGCGTCGTCGAGTTCGATCTCGACGATCTTCTCGACCCCGCCCGCGCCGATCACGACGGGCACCCCGACATACAGGCCATCAAGGCCATATTGGCCGTCGACATAGGCCGCCGACGGCAGGATGCGCTTCTGGTCGCCCAGATAGGCTTCGGCCATCGCGATGCCCGATGCGGCCGGGGCGTAGAAAGCCGAGCCGGTGCCGAGCAGCGCGACGATCTCGCCGCCGCCGCCGCGGGTGCGCTTGACGATCGCGTCGATCTTGTCCTGCGACGACAGGCCCATCTTGACCAGATCGGGAACGGGGATGCCGTTGACGGTCGAGTAACGGACGACGGGGACCATCGTGTCGCCGTGGCCGCCAAGGACGAAGGTGTTCACATCCTTGACCGACACGTCGAATTCGTCGGCGATGAAGTGGCTGAAGCGCGCCGAGTCGAGCACGCCGGCCATGCCGACGACCTTGTTGTGCGGCAGGCCCGAAAATTCGCGCAGCGCCCAGACCATGGCATCGAGCGGGTTGGTGATGCAGATGACGAAGGCGTCGGGGGCGTTCGCCTTGATGCCTTCGCCCACGGCCTTCATGACCTTGAGGTTGATGCCGAGCAAATCGTCGCGGCTCATGCCCGGCTTGCGGGCGACACCGGCGGTGACGATGATGACGTCGGCGCCCGCGATATCCTTATAGTCGTTCGAGCCGGTGATCTTCGCGTCGAAGCCCGCGATCGGGCCGACTTGCGACAGGTCGAGCGCCTTGCCCTGCGGCACGCCTTCGACGACGTCGAACAGGACGACGTCGCCCAATTCCTTCTGCGCGGCGAGCAGCGCCAGCGTTCCGCCGATATTCCCGGCTCCGATCAATGCGATCTTCTTGCGTCCCATGGCGCGCGGCACTCCCTTCCTGGCAAGCCCGGAATGTGGTTCACGGATCGACGGGGCACGGGCTCAAAGCTCCTCGCCAATCCCAAGGACTGGCGCCGCCACTACGCCGATTCCCTTAAGGAAACAACAGCGAAAAGGACGAAAAACAGGGTTTTTTTGCAAATAGTTCGCAATAGCGTTAATGCCGGTTGCAGGCGCAACCAGCGGGTGCGGCACGGGGCTTGCCACAAATATGTCACGCGGCCTTGGCGGTCGCGGCCGCGCGCGATAAACCGGCTCCGTCGCCGCGTCGACAAAGCGCGGTTCGAGGAGACATTTATGATCAGACGCGCCTCCCTCGCCATGGCGCTTGCGCTGTCCTGTGGCCTCGCCGCGCCCGCCGGAGCCAGCGAGGATGGCTGGGACGACGCCGGCACCGTCGCCAAGAATGCGCTGGTCGTCGCCGCGTTCGGGGTGCCCGCGGTGCAGGGCGACTGGAACGGCGTGTTGCAGGCGGGGGGCAGCATCGGCGGGACGATCCTGATCACCCAGGGGCTGAAAGAAGCCTTCCCCTCGCGCCGTCCCGACGGCAGCGACGACAAGAGCTTTCCTTCGGGCCATACGTCGACCAGCTTCGCCGCCGCGGCGACGCTGCACAATCGTTATGGCTGGGAGGCCGGGCTGCCCGCCTATGTCGTCGCCTCCTTTGTCGGCCTCAGCCGCGTCGAGGCGCGCAAGCACCGGGTCGGCGACGTGCTGGTCGGCGCGGCGATCGGCACCGCGACCGGCCAGCTCGTCACCCGCCGCGCCAACGACCGCGTCCAGATCGTCCCCTGGGGCGATACCAAAGGTGGCGGGGTCGACGTCAGTTTCCGATTCTGAAGCGGACGTAACGATCACAGCATCCCTTTAACCGTCCCTTATCCCCCCGCTGCTAGGCCAGCGCGGTGACGCGGGCGATCATCAGTTTCGACACCGAATTGTCGGCCGGACTCCATCAGCGGGGCATGGACGCCCGCGCGAATTTCGAAAGCTCCATCCTCGGCCGCTGCCGGGAGGGCGATTTCGGCATTCATTTCCAGATGGACATGCTCGAACGCCACGGGCTGAAGGGCGTCTATTTCGTCGATCCGATGCCCGCGCTGGTCCATGGCCCGTCGATCATCCGCGACATCGTGCAGCCAATCGTCGCGCGCGGGCACGAGGTTCAGCTTCATATCCACACCGAATGGCTGCCGTTTGCGCGCTTCAGCCCCGTCGGCCGCCTGACCGGCCGCAACATCGGCGACTTTCCGCTGTCGGCGCAGAAAAAGCTGATCGGCCTTGCCGCCGATATGCTGGTGCGCGCCGGGGCGCCCGACCCGGTCGCGTTCCGCGCCGGCAATTTCGGCGCCAATGACGACACGCTGCGCGCGCTCGCGGCGCTCGGCCTTGCATATGACAGCAGTTTCAACGGTGCCTATCTGGGCCACGGCTGCGCCATCACGCTCGACCGCAGCAATATCGGCATGCGCGTCCACCACGGCGTCTGCGAAGTGCCGGTCAGCGGCCTGATGGACCGCGCCGACAGTTTTCGTCCCGCGCAGCTTTGCGCCATGTCCGAAGAGGAAATGCGCGACGCGCTCGATCATGCGGCGGCGAACGGCGCGATCCAGTTTTCCGCCTTCAGCCACAGTTTCGAACTGCTGAGCCGTGACCGGCAGGTCGCGAACCGGCTCGCTGTCGCGCGCATGGAGGCCTTGTGCCGCGCCGTGGCGGACGACGCGCGGGTGACGAACGGCGGTTTCGTCGACCTGCCCGAGCCGCCGGCCCGGCCCGGCCCGATCCCGGTGCCCGCACCGCGTCCCTTACGCACCTTTCGCCGTACCGCACAGCAGGCGGCGGGGCATCTGGTCCACGAAGTACGTTATGTCCGCAGCATCGCCTATGTCACCGCGAACACGTCACGATGGGGGAAGATTGCCGGGGGCATCCTCCTGGCCATGGCCTAGCGCGAGATAGTCGTCCGACTGCATTTCGGACAGGCGGCTGGCCGTCCGCTCAAACTCGAACGCACCGTCGCCCGCGACATACAGGTCGTCGGGCTGGGCCGCGGCACTCGCGAGCAGCTTGACCTTATATTCATAGAGCGCATCGACCAGCGTCACGAAGCGCGCCGCCTCGTTTCGGTTTTCGGGGCCCATGCGCGGAATGCCGACGATGATGACGCTGTGGAAATGCCGCGCGACCGCCAGATAGTCCGACGCGCCGCGCGCCTCCGCGCACAGGCGCTTGAACGAGAAGACCGCGACGCCCTTCAGCGCCTTCGGAACGTGCAGGATGCGGCCGCCGCCGACATCGAGGTCGAACGAGGGGACATGCGCCCGGTCCTCCGGCGGATAGTCGGTGAGGCGGAAAAAGGCGGCGGACAGCGCCGCGCTGGCCGCGTCGTCGGCGGGCACGAACCAGCGCGCGCCGTCGCCCAGACGGTCGCGGCGATAATCGGTCGGGCCGTTGAGGCTCATCACGTCCAGCTTCGATTCGACCAGCGCGATGAAGGGCAGGAAATGCTCGCGGTTGAGCCCGTCCTTGTAGAGATCCTTCGGCGGCCGGTTCGACGTCGCAACCACCGTCACGCCATGTTCGATCAGCGCGGTGAACAGGCGCGAAAGGATCATCGCGTCGGCGCTGTTGTTCACGACCATCTCGTCGAAGGCGAGGCAGCGGACGTTTTCGACCAGCGCCGCCGCGACCTGCGGGATCGGGTCGCCGCTCTCCGTCTTGCGAACCTCGCGCATCCGGGCATGGACGTCGAGCATGAAGGCGTGGAAATGGACGCGCTTCTTTCGCTGAATGGCAAGCTGATCGTAGAAAAGGTCCATCAGCATCGATTTGCCCCGGCCCACCGCGCCCCACAGATAGACGCCGCGCGGCGCCTCGGGCTTGCGACCGGCAATCCGCCAGAGCAGGCTGCCGCGCGGCGGCGCCGCTTCCAGCGCCTGCTGCAGCCGATTGAGCCGCTCGGCCGCGGCACGCTGTTCGGCATCGGGCTTCAGCTCGCCGCCCGCGACGAGCGCGTCATAGGCGGCGAGGACGCCCGTCACTTGCTGGCCTTGCGGATCGTACCGGCGAAACTGAGGACGATATGGTCGTCGGCCTCCCCCTGGACGACCAGCCCGCGCAGGAAGATCAGCCGCCCCGTCTCGCGCACCAGTTCGACCACCGCGTCGAGCGGTTCGCCGAGCCGCCCGGCGCCGACGAACTGCGTCGACAGGTCGAGCGTCACCGAATGCCCGGCATTGAGCGATCCGAACTGATGCGAAGCGGCGAACAGCGCAATGTCGACGAGCGCGAGGCTGACCGCGCCATGGACATTGTCGCCCAGATTGCTGTGCTTGCGTTCGGGCAGCATCCGCACCCGCGCGCGCGGACGGCCATCGGGGGTCGGCGGCTCGGCGCGCACCGACAGGGGCTCGATGAAGGCGTTGAAGCGGCTCGGGTCCTTGAGGTTCCAGCTCGTCCAGCCGCCCTCCAGTTCTTCGGCCGTAAAATGGTCGCGGCGCTTCGGCTCCTCGATCCCGTCGTTCACGTTGCAGCCTTCATCCAATGGAAACGGCGCCGGCCCGCGCGCCCACCGTCACCGGCGACGGCCAGCATCAAACCTGCCGCTCGGCCTCCAGCTTCTTGATCTCGGCGATGGCGCGCGCCGGGCTCAGCCCCTTGGGGCAGGCGTTGGCGCAGTTCATGATCGTGTGGCAGCGATAGAGGCGGAAGGGATCTTCCAGCTCGTCGAGCCGTTCGCCGGTCATTTCGTCGCGGCTGTCGGCGAGCCAGCGATAGGCCTGGAGCAGAATCGCGGGACCGAGGAACTTGTCGCTGTTCCACCAATAGCTGGGGCAACTGGTCGAGCAGCAGGCGCACAGGATGCATTCGTACAGGCCGTCGAGCTTTTCGCGTTCGGCGGGCGACTGAAGCCGCTCCTTGCCGCTGGGCGTCGTCGTCTTGGTCTTCAGCCAGGGTTCGATCGATGCATATTGGGCATAGAAATGGGTGAAGTCGGGGACGAGATCCTTGATCACTTCCATATGCGGCAGCGGGGTGATCGTGATGTCGCCCTTCAGATCCTCGATCGCGGTGGTGCAGGCGAGGCCGTTCTTGCCGTTCATGTTCATCGAACAGCTGCCGCAGATGCCTTCGCGGCACGACCGGCGGAAGGTCAGCGAGCTGTCCTGCTCGCTCTTCATCTTGATCAGCGCGTCGAGCACCATCGGGCCGCATTTTTCCAGGTCGATCTCGAACGTGTCGAAATGCGGATTCCGGCCGCTGTCGGGGCTATAGCGATAGACCTTGAATTTCCTGGCGCTGTTCGCGCCCTCGGCCTTGTGGACCGTGCCGCCCTTCTGGATGCGGCTGTTCTTGGGCAGGCGAAATTCGGCCATATGTCTGGCTCCCCTTGTGCAGTCGCGGTTCGACTAGACCCGATTGAAAGAGTCGACAAGGGGTTGATGGCCGAAAAGCGTGAAAGCCGCTGGCGGGGGACCCGGCAAGCCGCTAGGGGCGCGGCCATGAGCGAAGAGACCGCCCAGCCCGCCGTCACCAGCCGCAGCGTCGCGCGCGGGCTCGGCACGACCGTGCTTGCCCGATTGGGCGCGGTGGTCGAAATCGTCGCGCAGCCGCTTTATGTCCTGATGTTCGGGCTGGCGGGCTACGGCCTTTATGCGGTGCTGTGGGCGACGATCAACCTGCTCGAAAATATCTTCGACACCGGGATGACCAGCGCGATGCAGCGCACGGTGCCGCAATCGGCGAGCGACGCGGACGCGGCCGCCGCGCTGCGCACCGCGATGATCTTCGGCGTCGGCCCCTGCCTGATCGTCGCGGCGCTGATCGCCGTCTTCGCCGCCGATCTCGCGCCGTTCCTCAACGTCGCCGAAAAGGACCGGCCGCTGGTCGTCCCGGCGATCCAGCTTTTCGTCTGGGCGCTGCCGCTGTGGGCCTTTGTCGAGATCGCGACCAGCGCGATGCGCGCGCGCATGGTGTTCGGCGCCGAAATCCGCCTGCGGATCGTGTGGGAACAGATCATGCGGCTGGTGTTCGCGGGACTGTTCTTTGCCGGCGGACTGGGGCTGAAGGGCCTGTTCCTCGCGCATCTCTGCTCGCTTGCGATCACCGCGCTGCTGTGCGTGCGCCTGCTGCGCCGCTATTACAGCTTCGCCGATCTTGGGCGCGACCCGTGGATCGGCGATACGGTGCGCGACACCTTCTGGGCCGGGGTTTCGATCCTGCCGTCGAACATCATCGCGCGGCTGTTCGGCGATGCCCCGGCGCTGATCCTGAACCTGTTGCTGCCCGGCGCGGCGGGGGCGGCGGCGTCGGGCCTGTTCACGATCGCGCGCAAGCTGTCGAGCGTGGTGCAACTCGTCCGCATCGCCTTCGTCTATGTCATGGCGCCGCTCGCCGCGAGCGCCGAGCGCGAGGACCGGGCCCAGGTCACCGACATCTATGCCTATGCCACGCGCCTGATCGCCGCGATCGCGCTGCCGCTCGCCGCCGTGCTCGCGGCGGGCAGTTCATCGCTGCTCAGCCTGTTCGGCGATCAGGCACAGGTGGCGCAGGCGGCACTGGTGATCCTGCTGTTCGCGCGCGCGGCGGAAGCGGTGCTGGGCATATCGCTGCCCGTGCTGCAGGTCGTCGCGGCGTTCCGGCACCAGCTGACCGCCAGCATCTTCGGCGTGATCGTCGCGGTCGCGTCGGGCTGGCTGATCGTCGGCCATATGGACGCGCTGACCGGCGTGACGCTCGCCATGTCGATCGGGCTGGTCGTGATGGGCGGCATCCCGATGATACAGCTTGCCGTCAACGAACGGCTGCATCCGTTCGACAGCCAGTTTCCCGCGGTGGCGGTGCGCGGCCTGACCGTCACGCTGGTCGCCGGGGCGCTGGCGCTGGCGATCAGCCGCCTGCCCGACCCGGTTGCGCTGCCGCTGATCACGGCGCTGGCAGCAGGTGCGATCTGGACCTCGCTGCGCCTCGCATTGCCGGAAGCCGACCGCGCGTCGCTGGGCAAGACGGGGCGCAGGCTGCGCCTGATCTAGCCCTTCCTTCGTCATGCCGGACCTGATCCGGCATCCATTAACGCCATCGCCGCATGGACCCCGGATCGCGTCCGCGGTGACGAAGATCGGTTGGGTCTTATTTTGGCCGCAAAATTTGCTAGAGGGGTCGCCACCTTTTTCGACGCCGCATCCGCGGCCTTCAGGCGGAACCCATGTATCAGCAAGAACTCGCCCGCAGCGGCAAGCGCCTCTTCTTCATTCGCGGCACCTATATCTACATCACCATCGCCATCTCGGTGCTGATCGCATGGTGCAGCAAGGACTGGGGTCCGTTCAACACGGCTTTTGGCGACTGCGCCTGGTTCTGGCTGTCGCTGGGCGTCGCGAGCGCCGGCGCGATCGTGCGCATCTTCACCAGCGGCTGGGCTGCGCTCGGCACCTCGGGCCGGGCCAAGGTCGCCGCCGAGGCGAGCGAGCTTAACACGACCGGCCCCTACAGCCTGGTCCGCAACCCGCTCTATGTCGGCCGCATCCTGAATTTCACCGGCATCGCGATGCTGTCGGGAAGCTGGGTCTTCGGGGCGATCGTCTTCCTGCTCGGCGTCCTGATCTATGAGCGCATCTCCATCTATGAGGAAGAATTTCTGCGCGAGAAGTTCGGCCCGGCCCATGCCGAATGGGCAAAGGACGTCCCCGCGCTGCTCCCCCGCCTGCACGGCTGGGTGAAGCCCAAATATCCCTTCTGGTGGAAGCGCATGATCTGGCGCGAACAGAATAAGCTGTTCCTGCTCGCCACCGCCGTTTTCCTGACTTGGTTCGCGCGGCTGGACTTCCAGTTCGACGCGCTCAGCCCGACGCAGTGGAACTGGGTCTATGCCTATGCGGCGCTCGTCGCGATCCGCTTCTTCGTCGGCGGGCTGAAGATGATCGGCTTCTTCAAGGAATTGAGCTGATCGCATGGGGAGCGATCTCGCTCCCCTGATTGCGGTCGTCGGCAGCGACGGGTCGGGCAAGTCGACCCTGTCGGCCGACCTGCTGGCGCATGTGCAACAGACGCGACGCGCGGAAAGCGGCTATCTGGGCCTCGGGTCCGGCGAGCAGGGGCGGCGCATCGGGCGCTGGCCGATCATCGGTCCGCCGCTGCACCGCTTCCTCGACGGCATCGCCGACCGGCTGCGCGATCCGGGGGCGCCGATTCCCGGCACGCTGGCGGCGCGCTATGCGCTGAACAAGTCGAGGAAACGCCGCGCCAAATTCGATCAATTGCTGGATCGCCGCCGCGCGGGCGTGACGATCGTCACCGACCGCTATCCGCAGCTCGAGGTACCCGGCCTCCATGACGGCCCGATCCTCGCCGGCCGCGCGACCAGCGCGCGCCTCGCCGCGATGCAGGCGGCGGAGCGCGCGCTCTATGCCGAGATGGCGGCCCATGTCCCGACGCTGGTGATCCGGTTGTACGTCGATGTCGACACGGTGATGGCGCGCAAGCCCGACCATGACCGCGCGCTGATCACGCGCAAGGTCGAAACGGTGCCGCTGCTCGCTTTCAACGGCGCGCCGATCGTCGATATCGACGCGACGATCCCCTATGACCAGGAACTGGCGCTGGCGACCGCGGCGGTGGACCGGGCACTGGTTTCGAACGCCAGCGTGTAAGGGGGCGGCGTTCCCGCGAAGGCGGGGGCACACAATGTCTATTTTGCCCGCCCTGCCATGATCTGTTCGATCAGTTCAATGTCGGCGGGCTTGTCGGCGTCGATACATGCTTCGGGCGCCGACATCGGGACGACTTTCGCCTTCAAGCCGAAGCGCAGCCCCGCGCGCGCGACCCCCTGTTGAATCGTGAACAGCCGCAGCAGCGCGCCGACGAGCAGCCACGGCCCGAACGCCGCGACGATCTTCAACCCCTTCTTGCGGTCGCGCTCGATCCGGCCCCAGAAATCGAGCAGCGGCAGCACGCGGCGCCCGCGCAGGCGGAACAGGTTGGCGCCCGACCACCAGCCGCCGCGGAATTTCAGCCAGGTCCGCTTCGATTCGGGATAGCGCGCGAGCAGCACATCCCGCTCGACCATCGCGACCGCGACGTCGCTGCCGTCGGCGCCGCCCAGAAATTCGGCGATCATGGCGGGGGTCAGCAGCACATTGTCGGCGGTCGTCACCAGCACCGGATCGTCGCCGGCCGGCAAGGCGGCCGCCAGCGAACTGCTGATCCCCTGCCCCGAATCGGCGAAGATCAGGCCGGTAACGCCCGCCAGCGCCGGTTCGGCGGCAAGCTCGGCGCTGTTCTGCGCCAACAGGGTGATCGGCCCGACCAGCGGCGACGCCCGCAGCGCGGTGACGACATGAGCCAGCATCGGCCGCCCCGCGACGGGGAGCAAGGCCTTGGTCGACACCCCGCTGTCCGACAGCAGCGGGTCGGGGCCGGGGCGGCTGCCGGCCATGACGATGGCGGGGATCGGGGTCGTCACTCGGCGGCGGCCTCTGCCGGCGCGATCCGCCGTCCCGTCACGCCGCGCAGGAAGTCGCTCGCCTCCGCCAGCACGGGGCCTTTGCGGCGAAAGGGCGCCGCCAGCGCCATGACGATGCCGGTATGCCCGACGCCCGGATAGATGCGCAGCGTCGCCGACCCGCCCAGCCGTTCGATCGCGGCCGCGAGATTCTGGCTGTTGCGCGGGCGCACGGTCGTATCCTCGTCGCCGGTCGCGAGCCACAGCGGCGGCGCATCGCCGCGCGCGAAGCTGATCGGCTGCGTCCGGTCGGCGGGCTTCACCCGACCCATCGCGCGATCGGCCATGCCGCCCTTTTCGAGCGGCAGGAAATCATAGGGACCGGCCAGTCCGGCCACCCCCCGCACCACCGACACGTCGCTGCCCGCCGCGCGCAGCCATTGCGGGTCGAGCGCCAGCATCGCGGCATTATAAGCGCCCGCCGAATGCCCCATCAGCGCGATCCGGTCCGGGTCGCCACCCAGTTTTTCGACATGCTCCTGAACCCAGGCCACCGCGGCGGCGCCGTCCTCCAGAAAATCCGGCCAATGCGCCTTGGGCGTCAGGCGGTAGTCGGGGATGACGGTCAGAAACCCGTCGCCCGCCAGCGCGCGGCCCGCAAAGCCATAGCTCTGCCGATCCCCGCTGTCCCAGCCGCCGCCATAGAAGAAGATCACGACCGGCAGCCGGTCGCCCGCGCGCGTGCCGTCCGGCACCCATATATCGAGCGACTGGCGCGGTCCGCGGCCATAGGGCTGATCGGCGAGCAGCAACCGCGCGCCGTCGCCCTTCCCCAGGAGCTTGTCGGCCATGTCGAGCGACTTGGCACCGCCCGCGACGATCATCTTCGCGCCGCCGCCGAACAGCAGCAGGAGCAGCACAATCAAGAAGAGGAATTTGATCAATCGCGCTTTCCCGATCACGGAACTCATCGCCTTATCCGTCACGGATGCCCCGCCCTACAACCGCGCATCGCGGCGAACAAGCGACGAAAGCCGCGACCTTTTGCGCGTTCGCGCGTAAAGGGGGATATGACCGGACGCTTTTCCCGACCCGCCCTCGTCTGCAACAGCCAGAGCGGCAGTTATGACGCCGCCACGTGCGAAGCGATCGAGGCGCTGTGCCGCGATCATGGCGCGCCGCTCGCCGCCACGTTCGAACTGCCCGATGCCGACCTGCCCGACGCGGCGGCGCTGCGCGCGGAGAGCATCGACCTGCTGATCGTGTGGACCGGCGACGGGACGATCAACGCCGCGGCAACGGGCACGGACGGCTGGGACGGCGCGCTGCTGCCGCTGCCCGGCGGGACGCTGAACCTGCTGTCGAAGGCGCTGCACGGCGACCGCCCCGCCGCCGACATATTGGCCGACGCGCTGGCGGGCAAAGGACGGCGGCGGCCGGTGCCGACGATCCGGTCCGGCACCGCCACCGCCTTCATCACCATCGTCGCGGGGCCCGCGACGCGCTGGGCCGAGGTGCGCGAAACCATGCGGCAGGAAGGGCTGATCGAGGCGAGCCGAGCCGCGCCCGAGGCGCTCGACGAAATGCTCAATGCCCCCGGTGTCCGCGTCGCGGGTCATGCCGCCGAGTATCCGGCCGTCATCCTGACGCCGGCGCAGGACGGGCTGCGCGCCGACGGCATATTGACCGAAGGCACGGGCGATGTGCTGCGACACGGGCTTGCATGGCTGGGCGGCGACTTTCGCGACGGACCGAGCGAGGCGATCGCGACCGCGGCCACGATTATCCTCGAAAGCGATCGCCCGATCAGCCTGGAATATGACGGCGAACTGGACGAGATTCCGTCGCCGGCGCGCTTTTCGCTCGGCACCAGCGGCGTGGATTTTGTCGCGACCGGATGATGCGCCTTTTCCACATCAGCGATCTGCATTTCGGACTGGAGGATGGCCGCGCGCTCGACTGGTTCGCCAGCAGCGTCCGCGACGAGCGGCCGGAGGCGGTGCTGATCACCGGCGATCTGACGATGCGGGCACGGTCGCGCGAATTTGCCGCCGCCTGCGACTGGATCGAGCGGCTCGACGTCCCGGTGACGGTCGAGGTCGGCAATCACGACTTGCCCTATTTCAACCCCTTCGCCCGTTTCCTGTGGCCCTATCGCCGCATCCGCCGCATCGAACGGCTGGTCGAGCGCGAACTGGATTTCCCCGGTCTGGCGGTCGTGCCGCTCAAGACCACGGCGCGCGCGCAATGGCGGCTCGACTGGTCCAAGGGATGCGTGACGCGCCGCGCGCTGGACAAGACGCTGGCGGCGATCGACGCCCTGCCCCCCGGGACCACCGTGCTCGTCACCGCGCATCATCCGCTCGTCGAGGCGGGAACGCGCGGGCGCGCGCTGACCCGGGGCGGCGAAGCCGCGCTGCACCAACTGGCCGCGCGCGGCGTCGCGGCGGTGCTGACGGGCCATGTCCACGACGCCTTCGACCTGACCCGCGAAACGCCCGCCGGCCCGATCCGGATGATCGGCGCGGGCACGCTGTCCCAGCGCATCCGCTCGACACCGCCCAGTTTCAACGCACTGACGATCGCCGATGGACAGATCGACATAAATGTATGCAATCTTGCTGCGGTGCCGACGCCGGACATGCAGGTTCCCGCCGTACCGGCCGATGCTCTTCCGCCGCGCGAACCGGGTGAGCCAGTGGCTCCAATCCGTGCAATTCCGCCCGTAGACCCGCCGGTGCATTGACGCCGTCACCCTTCCCTTCTAGTTTCAACGCAAAACGAAAATGGGAAGGATATTGCATGCTAACCAAGGGCGACGATTATCCGGTTCACCAGACGAGCGAACCGATTGCCTATGCCGGTGGGGACCGCAATTTCTATGACCGCTATTTCTTCAACGGCTATGGTGCGGACGGATCGGTCTTCTTTGCGGCGGCGATGGGCTTCTATCCGCAATTGGGGATCGTCGACGCGGCCTTCTGCGTCATCGCCGACGGGATACAGCATAATCTGCGCGCCAGCCGGCGGTCGGACGGCGAGCGGCTCGACCTGGAGGTCGGGCCGATCGCGATAGCGGTCGATGTGCCGCTCAAGGTGCTGACGCTGCGGATCGCGGCGAACGACGGGCCCCTGGCGGCGGACCTGACCTTCACCGGACGGCATTTCCCGATCGAGGAGCCGCGCTTCGTCCGCCGCAACGGCACGCGAATGTTCATGGACTATACGCGCTTGACGCAAAACGGCCGCTGGTCGGGCTGGCTGACGGTGGACGGGCGGCGGGTCGAGGCCGCAGAAGGCTGGACCGGCACCCGCGACCGCAGCTGGGGCATCCGTCCGGTCGGCGCGCGGGATCCGCAGCCGCCGCCGGGGGGCAATCTGGCGCAATTCTTCTGGCTGTGGACGCCGTGCCATTTCGAGGATCGCTCGCTCTTCTTCCACACCAACGACGATGGCGCGGGTCACCCGTGGAACCGCCGCGCGGTAATCGCCGGCGACGCGAGCGACGGCGGCCCGGCCGGCACCGCCGAACGCCATTTCGATGCCGCGACCTTTGCGGCCGAATGGCAGGGGGGAACGCGGCGGATGACGCGGCTGACCGCCGACCTGGGCGCCGGACGATCGCTGACGCTGACGCCGGAGGGCCCCGTCTTTGCGATGAGCGGGCTCGGCTATACCCACCCCGCATGGGGGCATGGGTTCGACCATGGGCCCGACCTTGCGGTCGGCCACGACCGCCTGGCCGAAGCCGAGCGCGTCTGGAGCAACCCGCTCGCCATGCATATCCAGGCCTTCGCCAAAGCCGAACTCCGCGACGGCGACCGCCTGCTCCACGGTATCGGTGTGCTCGAACAATTGTTCGTCGGGCCGCACGGACCTTCCGGGCTTCATGGCATGATGGAGCCCGCCGCATGAGCTTTCCGACATCGCCCGGCGCCATGTCGTGCGACTGGCTGGCAAATGCTCTGGGTCAGCCGGCCGGAACGCTGCGATGCTTCACCACGGCCAAGGTCGGCACCGGCCAGATGTGCGACAGTTTCCGGCTGACGCTCGACTGGAGCCCCGGGATCGATGCGCCCGCGACCGTCATCGCCAAATGCCCCAGCCACGATGCGGCAAGCCGCCACATCGCCAAACTGACCGGCACCTATGTCAAGGAAGTGAGCTGGTATCGCGAACTGGCGGGCAGCAGCGGGGTCGCGGCGCCGGTCTGCTACCATGCCGAGATCGCCGACGACGACGTCGATTTCATCCTGCTTCTGTCCGACCTTGCCCCGGCGCATCAGGGCGACCAGCTTGCCGGGCTGGACCTCGACGGCCTGCTGCCGTGCATCGACGCCGCGGCGGGGTTGCATGCGCTGCTGTGGGACGACGTGCGGCTCGACGCCCTCCCGTGGCTCGCCCGCGACAATCGCGATATGATCCGCGCGCTGTTTCCGAAACTCTATGCCGGGTTTCGCGAACGCTATGCCGCGCGCCTCGACCCCGAAGTGCTCGGCCTGGGGGCAGGGCTCGTCGAACGGCTCGACCGCTATCTGGCGCGCACGCCATCGGCGCGGGCGCTGGTCCACGGCGACCTTCGCATCGACAACATCCTCTTCGCATCCGGCGGCGACCGCTGCTGGCTGGTCGACTGGCAGACATTGGGATGCGGCGGCGGCGCGACCGACCTTGCCTATCTGGTCGGCACCAGCATCGCCGACCCCCTTGCGCGCGCGGCCGCCGACCGGCCCGCATTCGATCACTGGATCGCAGCGCTCGGGCGGCACGGAATCGCGCCCGACGCGGACCCACTGTGGACCGATTACCGGATCGGCGCGCTCAGCGGCTATTTCATGGCGGTCTTTGCATCGATGAATGTCGAGCGGACTGAACGCGGCGACGAAATGTTCGCGGTGATGGCCGAACGCCCGGCCCGGCAGGCGCTCGCGCTCAACAGTCTGGACCTACTGTAGACTTCGCGCACCAGTTTATGGGGCAGCTTTCGACCGATTGCGGACTTTCGGCATTTTCTGACTTTGTCATCCCCGCGAAAGCGGGGAGCCAGTGCGGAGGCAGCCGACGCACGCTCGGGGTTCCCGCTTTCGCGGGAATGACACAAGGGGTGGGGGGGGAGGGCGCCGGAAAACGGCCGGAAGGCAACATGTATACCATCGTCACTCCGGACTCGATCCGGGGTCCATGACGGCGGCGGTGTAGTGTATTCCGGATCAAGTCCGGAATGACGATAGTGGGTGGAAAACGTCCGCTTCCCAACCCGAAGCGGCCAAGAAAAAGGGCGGCCCGTTGCCGGACCGCCCTTCTCTTCTCCACCCGTCGGCGGAAGAAAGCTTAGCGCTTCGAGAACTGGAAGCTGCGGCGGGCCTTGGCCTTGCCGTACTTCTTGCGTTCGACCGCGCGGCTGTCGCGGGTCAGGAAGCCGGCCGCCTTGACCGGGCTGCGCAGCGCCGGTTCGAAGCGGGTCAGCGCCTGCGCGATGCCGTGCAGCACGGCACCCGCCTGGCCCGACAGGCCGCCGCCCTTGACGGTCGCGACGACATCATACTGGCCGGTGCGTTCGGTCAGGCCAAAGGGCTGGTTGATGACGAGGCGCAGCGTCGGGCGCGCGAAATAGACTTCCTGGTCGCGGCCGTTGACGGTGATCTTGCCCGTGCCGGGCTTGACCCACACGCGGGCAACGGCGTCCTTGCGGCGGCCGGTCGCATAGGCGCGGCCCTGCTTGTCGACCTGCTTTTCGCGGAGCGGCGCGGCCGGGGCAGCCGGAGCGACGGTGCCGTCAACAGCGCCGGCGAGATCCTTGAGATCGGTCATGGTCTGTTCGTCAGCCATTATGCACCCACCTTGTTCTTGCGGTTCATCGACGCGATGTCGATCACTTCGGGGTTCTGCCCTTCGTGCGGATGGTCGGTGCCGGCGAAGATGCGCAGATTGCGCATCTGCTGGCGGCCCAGCGGTCCGCGCGGGATCATGCGTTCGACGGCCTTTTCCAGAACGCGCTCGGGGAAACGGCCTTCCAGCACCTTCTGCGGGCTGGTTTCCTTGATCCCGCCGGCATAGCCGGTGTGCTTGTAGTAGCGCTTGTCGGCCATCTTCTTGCCGGTGAACGCCACCTTTTCGGCGTTGATGACGATGACATTGTCACCGCAATCGACGTGCGGGGTGAACGACGGCTTGTGCTTGCCGCGCAGGATGTTGGCGATGATCGTCGCGACGCGGCCCACGACCAGGCCGTTGGCGTCGATCAGCACCCATTTCTTTTCGACCGTGCCGGCATTGGCCGAAGCGGTCGTCTTGGTCAGCGCCTTCATGGCACGCTCCTTGACAGATTGGGATGAGGCATCCGGCATCGCACCGGCCGCCCCGAAACATGCTGCGCCGCCGGTCCGGATGGACGAAGCGGCGCTTCGGAGCGGGCCAATGGCGGCAAATGGGCGCAAAGTCAATGATTCGGCGGCTTTGCTGACGGGTATTATGATACCCCGATCATTTTTCGGGTTCGATCGCGCGCACGCGCTCCTCCACCAGCGAGCGGGCGCCCCCCGGTTCGATCAACCACGTCTGCCGCTGTTCCTTCACGACCAGCCCGGTCGCCGTGTCGACCTCCCATGTCGTTGCGACCTCGATCGGCCGCCGGGATTTGCCGCCAGCCGCGGGGGGAAGCGTGTCGCGGTCCAGCTTTGCGACGATGCGCCGGCCGTCAAGCTGCCGGACGCTCACGCCCGGACCCGCCATGGGGAGGCGGCCGTTCAGCGCGGCGAACAAGGCCCGGATTTCTGCCGTGGCCATTTCCTCGCGCTGATGCGGCGACAGCGCGGCCAGCAATGCCGCCATCTGGCGCGATTCCGCGCGGCCATCCCCTTCGCCCAGCGCGATCGCCCGGGCCGTCACCCGTTCCCAAAGCCCGTCGGGATCGACCAGGTCGACACGGCGTCCGTCGGCGGCGATGACATAGCGCACGCCTTCGCCGACCAGCGGCTGGAGCACGCCGCTGACGGCGCGCGCCGCGGCCGGAGGGGCATCGGATTCCACCGCTTCCAAAGTCGCGATCAGTTCGAACCCGCGGCCGGCGCGATGCCATTCGAGCCGGTGGACAAGCGAAAAGCGCGCCAGCGAGCCGTTGCCGCCGATCTGGCGCGTGGTGACGCGGTAGGTCATGGCTTCGCCGACCGGCGGGGCGAAAGCGAGCGATGGGGCCATGTCCGCCGCGTCCGGCGGCGACGGCTCGCCGCCCGCATCGGCAACGCCCGCCAGCAACAGCGCGATGCCCGGCAGCGCGGCCGATACCGTCATACCGCCGGCCGGCCGAGCCGGTGCAGCGCCGCCGACGTCGCCGCGACGAGCAGCGCGCCGACGAACTGGTGCAGCACCGCGATCCACATCGCCATGCCGCTGACCACGGTCAGGATGCCGAGCGTCATCTGCGCCGCGATCGCGAGCATCAGCAGCTTCGCTTCGGCACGCGCGCCGCGCCGCCACAGCGCCCGCGCCAGCAGCAACAGCGCCGCCGCCGCGACCCACGACCACCATCGGTGCAGAAAATGGATCAGGAAGGGATCGTTGGTCAGCGCCAGCCAGGCGCCGCCGGTCCAGTCGATGCCCTCCGGCACGAAATGATCGTTCATCAGCGGCCATGTGCTCGACACATAACCGGCGTTGAGACCGGCGACCCACGCGCCGAGCAGCAGCTGGACGACCAGAATCGCCGCGATCGCCAGCGCCGTCCCGCCGAACCGCGCCGGCCGCGCGGCAGCGTCTTTGGCCAGGGCCGACAGGTCGCGCGCCGTCCACACCAGCCCGGCGAGCAGGAACAGCGCGGTCAGCAAATGGGTCGCCAGGCGAAAGTGGCTGACGTCAGTGCGGTATTCCAGCCCCGATGCGACCATCCACCAGCCGATCGCCCCCTGCAGGCCGACGAGCGACGTCAGCGCGACCAGGCGCCAGCCATAGCCGGACGGGATGGCGCGGCGCCACGCGTACCACAGCAGCGGCGCAACCATCGCGAAACCGACGAGACGGCCGAGAATCCGGTGCAGCCATTCCCAGAAGAAGATCGCCTTGAACGCATCCAGCGACATACCGCGGTTGATCTCCTTATATTCGGGGATCTGCTTGTATTTTTCGAACTCGGCGATCCAGTCGGCCTCGTTCGTCGGCGGAATCACGCCCGACACCGGCTTCCATTCGGTGATCGACAGCCCCGATTCGGTCAGCCGGGTGATGCCGCCGACCGCGACGACGACGACGACCAGCAGCGCGACGAGCCACAGCCAGCGCGCGATAGCGGCGGGGCGGGCCGGCGGAGCGGGGCGGGGCGGGCGGGATGCGACGCTTGCCTGTGTCATGGCCCGCCTATCGTCGCTCGGCCGGCGATAGGCAAGAGCCCGCGGCGCACAAGCGCCTTCCCGGCACCGGACTTGGAAAACGGCCGGGCGATCCTATCTTCCAGCCTGTTCCACCCCGTCGCGAAAGGCCCGCCCCATGACCCAGGAAACCGCCATCTTTGCCGGAGGATGCTTCTGGTGCACCGAAGCCGTGTTCCAGTCACTCGCCGGTGTGGCGGGCGTCGAAAGCGGCTATATCGGCGGCGCCGTCGCCAATCCCACCTACAAGCAGGTTTGCGGCGGCGACACCGGCCATGCCGAAGCGATCCGCATCACCTTCGATCCCGCCGTCATCACCTATGACGATCTGCTCGACGTTTTCTTTGCCACGCATGACCCGACGCAGCTCAATCGGCAGGGCAACGACATCGGCACCCAGTATCGCAGCGCGATCTTCCCGCTCGATGCGGCGCAGGGTGATGCGGCGCGCGCCGGAATTACCCGCGCGCAGGGCGACTGGCCGGCGCCGATCGTGACGACGATCGAGCCGGCGTCGGACTGGTATCCGGCCGAGGATTATCATCAGGCCTATTGGGATGGCGAGGGCCAGCGCAACCCCTATTGCATGGCGGTCATCCCGCCGAAGCTGGCAAAATTGCGCAAGGGTTTCGCCGGGCGGCTGCGCGCCGATTGACCGGGCGGCGGCCGGGCGGCAACTGTTGCATTATGGCCGCATGCCGCCACTTTCGGTTGACTTGAGGCGTCTTTGCTCTAGCGGACGCGGCCGCGCGGGAGCAGGTTGACCCCGTTGCAGATAGGGGTCGCTGCCGGGTGCTGGCATCATTGTTTCTGATTGGCGCGCTTTCGACGACGCCGCAGATGTCTGTACAGGCGGCCAGTCAGTCGATCGTCGAGGAAGGGCCGGACGGCGTGCCGCGCGCGGTCAACCGCATGATCGGCGGCATCATCAGCTATGTTCGCTGGCCGTCCGCCGCCGGATCGGGCCGCACCCTGTGCCTGGTCGGGACGCCGCGCCTGACCGATCATATCGCGCCGACGCTCCCCGGCGGCGAAACCGTCGCCGTCCGCCGCACCTCGACCGCACAGGCGATGGCGCGCGGCGACTGCGACATCCTGTTCCTCGGCCGCGTGCCTGTCGCCGATCGCCAGCGTCTGGTCGCCTGGGTGCGCGGACGCGCCATCGTCACCATCACCGACGACGATCCGACCTGCCTTTACGGCGCGATGTTCTGCCTCGCGGCGCGCCCGGCCGGCATCGGCTTTTCGGTCAATCTCGATTCCGTCGGCCGCGGGACGCTGCGCATCGACCCCCGCGTCCTGAAGATCGGTCAGGGCGAAGGAAGCACGCCATGACGGACCAGCGCGCTGCCCGCGGCCCCACACGCACCCTGCAAGCGCTGCTGTCGCGCTTTCACTTCGGCATCACCCTGTTCGCCGTCGCGCTGTCGGGCATCACCATCCTGCTCGCCGGGGTCACCGCCCTTCGCGGCTACGCCGACCGCAATCTGGAGCTCGCGGCCCAGCTTGGCGCCTATGGCGTCGAGCCGGCGCTGGTCTTCAACGATGCCCAGGCGGCGCGCGAAGGGCTCGCGCCGCTGACGCAAATCGCGGGGATCGCCCGGTTGCGCCTGCTCAACGATCGGGGCAAAACGCTGACCGAATGGGCGTCGCCTGCCGCTGATCCCGCACCGCTGCTCACCCGTTTCTTCTTCGACACCCCGGCGACGCTACCCATTCACCGCAACGGGTCGGTGATCGGGACGATCGAGGTGTGGGGCGACAGTTCGACGATGATCGATTATGTCCGTATCGGCCTGCTCGCCGGGCTCGGCTGCCTGCTCGTCACCGCGCTGGGCACCATCGCGCTGGCGCGGCGGTTCGAATATGAACTGGTCAAGCCGCTCAACCAGATCGCCACCGTCGCCCATGACGTGCGCCTGCACCGGCGCTTCGACAAGCGCGTGCCGTCGCTCGGGATCGCCGAACTCGACCGGCTGGGCGGCGACATCAACGCCCTGCTCGACGAACTGCAGGGCTGGCAGGGCAATATGGAGAGCGAAAAGGCGATTCTGGCGCATCGCGCGTCGCACGACATGCTGACGGGGATGCCGAACCGCGCCGCGTTCGACGATGCGCTGGCGCGCCGCATCGACCTGGCCGCGCGGCGCGGCGATGTGTTTGCGCTGCTGTTCATCGACGCCGACAATTTCAAGGCGGCCAATGACGGATACGGCCATGCTGTCGGCGATGCCGTGCTGGTCGCCATGGCGGGACGGATCCGGGACAGTCTGCGCAAGGAGGACCTGGCGGCGCGGATCGGCGGCGACGAATTCGTCGTGATCGTCGATTCGATCGATGCCGATGCCGGCCCCGCGGCGCTGGTCCAGCGCATCCGGACGAGCGTGGCCGAGCCGATCGCGCTGCCCGGCGGCGGAACCTATAGCGCGACCGTCAGCATCGGTGCCGCCGTCTATCCGGCCGACGGGCGCGACGGGACCGACCTGCTGACCGCCGCCGACGCCGCCATGTACAACGACAAATTGTCCCACCGTACCGCCCAGTGACCAATGGAGTTCCCCCCATGACCGCACGCCGCCTCCCCTCCTTTCGCCTGATCCTGCTTGCCGCCGTCGGTGCGCTGCTCGCCGCGTGCCAGAGCGTCCCCGGGCCCGGCGGCTTCACCGCCGAACAGATTGCGGCCCTGCAATCCCAGGGCTTTGTCGAAACCGAAATCGGCTGGGAGTTGACGTTGACCGACCGGCTGCTGTTCGACACCAACGAAAGCACGCTCAAGGCCGAGGAGATCGACCGGCTGGCGAAAGTGGCGCGCAGCCTGGGGGCGGTCGGCATTTCGACCGCGCGGATCGAAGGCCACACCGACTCGGTGGGCTCCGACGCCTATAATCTGACCTTGTCGCAGGCGCGCGCCGAAGCGGTCGCCGCGCCGTTGCAGACGAACGGCATGCGCTTCACCCCCGACCAGATCGCCGGTCGCGGCGAGGCCGTGCCGCTGTCGAGCAACGACACGCCGGAAGGGCGGCAGGACAATCGCCGCGTCGTGATAATCGTCACCGCCGAGTAGCGAGCCTTTTCTTGCCCGGCGTTCCCGGCTAAGCCGCCGATGATGAAGCCCGTCCGCAAAGCCGTCTTTCCCGTCGCGGGTCTTGGCACTCGCTTCCTGCCCGCGACCAAGGCGATCCCGAAGGAAATGCTGCCGGTGGTCGACCGGCCGCTGATCCAATATGCGGTGGACGAGGCGCGCGAGGCGGGCATCGAACAGATGATTTTCGTCACCGGCCGCGGCAAGAGCGCGATCGAGGATCATTTCGACATCGCGTTCGAACTGGAAAAGACGATGTCGGAACGCGGCAAGGATCTGTCGGTGCTGGAACCGACCCGTCTCGGCCCCGGCGCCTGCGCCTATGTCCGGCAACAGGAACCGATGGGGCTCGGCCATGCGATCTGGTGTGCGCGCGACATCGTCGGCGACGAACCCTTCGCCATCTTCCTGCCGGACGAATTCATGCACGGATCGCCCGGATGCATGAAGCAGATGGTCGACGCCTATGCCCGCGTCGGCGGCAATCTGATCTCCGTTCTGGAAGTGCCGCGTGAACAGGTGTCCAGCTATGGCGTCATCGAGCCGGGCGCGGCGGACGGCAAACTGACCGAAGTGCGCGGACTGGTCGAAAAGCCGGGGATCGAAGCCGCGCCGTCGAACCTGATCATTTCCGGCCGCTATATCCTTCAGCCCGAGGTGATGCGCGTGCTGGAAAATCAGGAAAAGGGCGCGGGCGGCGAGATTCAGCTGACCGACGCGATGGCGGCGATGATCGACCGGCAGCCTTTCCACGCGGTGACGTTCGACGGTGCCCGCTACGACTGCGGATCGAAGGCGGGCTATATCCAGGCCAATCTGGCGGTCGCGCTGGGGCGCCCCGACATGGCGGACGATGTGCGCGCCTTTGCGCTCGACCTGCTCAAATAGGCGGGCGCCGGCGGAGTTGCGCCGGCGCCGCGCGCGTCATTCGCCTTCGATATTCGGCTTCGGGAACTGGTCGACGCCGATCGTGCGGTAAAGCCAGCCGCCGACGAGGCCGCCGATCAGCGGCGCGAGCCAGAACAGCCAGAGCTGTTGCAGCGCGAGTCCTCCGACGACCAGCGCCGGCCCAGTGCTGCGCGCCGGATTGACCGACGTGTTGGTCACCGGAATCGAAATCAGGTGGATCAACGTCAGCGCAAGGCCGATCGCCAGGGGCGCAAAGCCCGCCGGCGCGCGGCCGTCGGTCGACCCCATGATGATCCACAGGAAAAATCCGGTCAGCAATATCTCGATCGTCAGGCCCGAAATCAGGTCGTAACCGCCGGGCGATCCTTGTCCGAAACCGTTGGCCGCCAATCCGTTGGTCGCAAGATCATAGCCCGGACTGCCGCTCGCCACATAAAAGAGCAGGAATGCGGCGACGATCGCACCCAAAGTCTGCGCGATCACATAGAGCGGAATCTCGCGCGCGTCGAACCGCCCGCCCGCCCATAGCCCGACGGTGACGGCGGGATTGAGGTGACAGCCCGAAATATGCCCGATCGCATAGGCCATGGTCACGACGGTCAACCCGAACGCCAGCGAAACGCCGAGCAGGCCGATCCCGACATCGGGAAAAGCGGCGGCCAGTACCGCGCTTCCGCAGCCGCCGAAGACAAGCCAGAATGTGCCGATGAATTCGGCCAGACCCTTTTGCATATTGGTCATGTGACCCTCCTTCCCCACTGATGGTCATCGCGCCAAACAGCGCGGGGAAGATGGTAGCACCGTGGCGGGCCGCGGCAAAGACGCAGCGCAGCACCGGTCAGGCGGCGGCGACCCGTTCGACGAAATGCCGCGCGCGCCGATGGAGCGAATGCGCCGCGTCGGCCAGTCCCCGCGACAATTGCCCCAGCGCGCCGGCGCCGTCGCCGACCGCTCCCGCGCCGCGGCTGATATGATCGATCCGCTTGTCGACCTCCCGCCCTGCCGCGAGGGCCTGATCGACATAGGCCGCGATCACCAGCGTCGTCGCGCTCTGGCCGTCGACCGCCTGGTCGACCGTATCGGAAAAACTGTTGTTGGCGTCGATCGCGCGTTCGACTTCGTCGAAACCTTCGGCGACCTGTGCCACGACGTCACGGATATGGCCGACATGGCGCGTGATATCGCCCGCGGCGCTGCGCGTCTGGCCGGCGAGCGACTTGACCTCCGCCGCGACCACCGCGAAGCCACGCCCGGCCTCGCCCGCCCGCGCCGCCTCTATCCCCGCGTTCAGCGCCAGCATGTTGGTGCGGCTCGCCATGTCGATGATCAACGCCAGCATCTGTTCGATCGACTGGCTGGCGGCCCGCAGCGCCGCCGCGCGGTCGTTGGCGAGCCGCACCTTGTCCTGCGCGTCGTTCCGGATCGCACGGGCGCGCGCGCCGTCGTCGACGATGCGCGCCATCGACGTGGCCAGGGCCTGGCCCCGCTCGCCCAGTTCGCGCAGGCCCGCCAGCGTCTGCGCGGTCGCACCGGCAACCGACACCGCATCGTCCCCCGTCTGCCGTGCCCGCGCCGCGAGACCGGCGGCGACCGCTTCCACCTCGCGCGCCGTTTCCGACAGGGAGGCGGTCAGCGCGGCGATGTCCTGCTGAAACGCATCGACGGCCGCATCGACGCGCGTCGCGCGGAGCCCGCGCTCGCGCGCCAGATCGACCTCGCGCAGCATCGCAAGCCGGGCCAGATGTCCGGCGTCGAGCGTTTCGACGAACGCGCCGCCGCGAACCAGGATCAGGCCGTCGCCGTGCGGCGATGCCGAAACCAGCCGCAACAGGTCGGCGGTGGACATGCTGTCTTCGGCGGTCAGACAGGGTTCGATCATGTCGGCGATCGTGCCGCCGATCGATGGATTCTGCATCAGCGCGAACCAATAGGGACAGAAGAGCAGTTCCCGCACGCGCTGTTCGCGGATCACGCCGACGGGCGACCTGCCTTCGTCGAGGACGGCGAGCAGGCGCAGGGCCGGATCGGAGCGAAAGACGCCGATGACGTCCGACAAGCGCGCGTCGATCGCGATCGCCGTCCGGTGCCCCTCGGCGGGGACGAGCGCATTGTCAAAGGATGTCATGTCTCTCTCGACGGATTACCAAGGTCGGGAGCGGCCTAGCGCCACTTGGTAAATGGAAATTTAACCTTTTGTTTCAGTGATATGACAGCGCGGCCCTTGGCCATGGCCGATCCATCGCAATTCGCTGTTCACCGCAGCGCGGCTGTGCGAAGAGAGGCGCCTTCCAAGGAGTGTTTCGCATGCGCGCCATCATCCTGCCCCTGCTCGCCATGCCACTGCTGGCCGGCTGCGTCAGCACGGTCAAATCGGTCGTCACCGCACCCGTTCGCGCGGTGGGGCAAGTCGCCGACTGGTCGACGACGAGCCAGGAAGAATCGGACCGCAATCGCGGCCGCGCCCTGCGCGAGCGCGAGGAACGCGTCGGAAAATTGTCGCGCCAGCGCGACAAGGCGGCGGCGAAGTGCCGCGACGGCGACCAGGACCAATGCCGCCGCGCCGAAGTGATCGGACATGAGATCGAGGCGCAGATGGCGGCGCCGATCTGACGCAGCGACAACCGGCGAAAGGGTCAGCTCACCCGGCGCCCCGTCCATACGACGCGACCGACCAGTTGCACCGCCGACATCGCCAGATCGTCCCACGTCGGATATTGCGGATTGTCGCTGATCACTGAAATGCGCCCGCGTTCGGGACGGCGCGCAACCCGCTTCACCATCAGCTGATCGTCCATCCGCAGCACATAGATGCCGTCGCGGAGCCGCGCAGCCGCATCGCCGCCGTCGACCAATATGTCGTCGCCATCGTCGAGCGTCGGGGCCATCGAATCGCCCGCGACCCGAATGATGCTGAGCGCGCGGGGATCGGCGCCCAGATTGCGCAGCCAGCGGGGGTCGAACGCCACCTCGCCTTCGACCGCCTCGCCATCGACGCTGGCGCCGGAGCCCGCCGACGCGCCGATCGCCAGTTGCGGCACCAGCACCATGTCCCGCGCCCCGCGCACCGCCCGCTGCGGCGCGGCGACCCGGCCGGCGGGGCCGCCGAGCATGGTTTCCGGCACGCCGAGGTAGGCGGCGATCCGCGCCCGGTCTTCTTCGCCGAGCCGGCGCGGCGACCCGCGTTTGATATATTGCTGGATGTAGGCGGGATTGCGCCCGATGCGCGCCGACAGTTCCGCATAGTCGCGGCCCTGTTCGCGCAGCAGCCGGTCGAGCGTCGCGCGGGGATCGTCATCGAAATCGGTCATGGGTGGCGGCGGTCCTTCCTATTTCATCCATAGCGATAGGATTTTTCCTAGACAAGTAGGAAAACGCCTATCAAATAGGAAATATCCTATTGATCGACTCGCCGCGCGCCGCGGCAAAAAGGGAGGACAGCATGGAGCGCAGCCTGTTGCAGAGAATCGAGGTCTTTTTGAAGGAAGCCGACATGCCGCCCAGTGTCTTCGGCCGCGCGGCCGCCCGCGATCCCCGGTTGGTCAGCGATCTGCGCCAAGGCCGCGTCGCGGGGAGAGGGATGGAATGCCGAATAGAGTATTTCATGAACAAGTGGCGCGCCAATTATCGTACCGGACAGGTCGCCCCGATCGGCGATCGACGCACCATCGAATATCGCCGGGCGCGGGAGGGACGCGCATGATCCGCTGGTCGCCCGCCTATTCTCCCGCCGCTGCGAAGCGGCCGTCATGCCCGCACCGCCGCCTGCGCCGGCTGCTCACCGGACAATTGCCGGCCGGCCTGTCGCTGGGCGCGTCGATCCTGCGGCCGTGGGCGAGCGCCAATTTCGTGGGTGCGCGCCATATATTCCCCGCGTCCGGCGAACTCGCCGATCCGGGCGCCCTGCAAGAACGGCTGGCGGCGACCGAATGGCGGCTGGCGGGCCATATCGTCGCCGATGTCGCTGTCGAGCAAAGCGAAGGTGAAGGCGAAGGCGCGCTACGGATCGAAATTCTGACAGTGGAGGAGTGACCCTGCGGTCTCAGTTCGCCGCGTTGCGGTTCATGCGCTGCAGGGTGCCGAGCGCGGCTTCGAGCGCGAAGTCGATTTCTCCGTCGCCTTCGCCGTCCGCGGGCGTCGCACCGGGAACGGGCACCGTCGCCGTTGCCGCGCGCCATTCACGGCGGCGCGACAGCCCCG
Organism: Sphingopyxis macrogoltabida; assembly: GCA_003241685.1. Taxonomy (GTDB): domain Bacteria; phylum Pseudomonadota; class Alphaproteobacteria; order Sphingomonadales; family Sphingomonadaceae; genus Sphingopyxis; species Sphingopyxis macrogoltabida_A. Next base: position 127,966 of record QFPJ01000006.1, on the reverse strand, counting down.
CCTCGAATCGCGCGACCATGGCGCCCAGTGAAGCGTCGGCCGGATCGGGTCGCGCCGGGCCGCCATATTCGACCGGCTGGAGCCAGGGTTCCTCGCCCGCCACGCTTTCTTCGGGCGCCAGGTCGGCGAGGATCAGTTCGTCCTCGCCCCCCATGTCGGTCCCATGGTCCGCGGCTTCGATGGAAGCCTCCGCCGCCCCGTCACCGTCGTCCGGCTGGACCGCGATGGCCATGTCCGCCGGCGGGGACGGTTCGTCGGGAACCCATGTCGACGCCAGCGGCACGACGGGGCCGAGCCCCTCGACCGGCAAGTCGCGGCCGGCACGGATCGGCGGGCGCGGCAGGTCGTCGGGGTGCAGGTCGGCGCGGCGGCGCGGCAGCGCATCGTCATCGGCGTCCTCCGGTACCGCGCGGCGAATCCGCCGGCGCAGTGCGCCAAGCCCCGATTCCTCGGGCCGTGCGATCAGCAGCGCGATGAAGCCGGCGAGCAACGCGGCGATCGCCGCCATCCCCACCGCCAGCACCAGTCGCGCGGCGTTGCCGACGGGCGGCACGAACAGGTCCGACAGACGGTCGAGATAGAGGTTCCAGCTGATCCCCGCGATCCACGCCATCGGGATGACCGCCGCGAAGAGGAAGCTCAGCGCCGCCGCGCCGATGACGGCGGGCAAGGCCGGCCGCAAGGCGGCGAGCCATTTCTGCCAGGCCGGGCGGGGCGTGTTCAATTCGCTGGCTTCGTCCATATCGCTTCCGAATCCACCGCCCCTTTGGGCGCCTTCCCTCTGTTCGTCAGGCCGCCCGGCGCGCCGGCGCGCGCTGGAGCAGCCGTTGGTAAACCGGCTCGTAACGTAAAATGTTTGACGACCAGTTACGATCGCTTTCCACGAAAAGTCGTGCCGTCCGGCGCCGTTCGTCCCATATATCGCGCGCGCCGAGCAGATCGACCAGCGCCGCGGCGATCGCCGCCGGATCGTCGGGCGCGAACAGCGTGCCGGTCACGCCGTCCGCGATCAGTTCGCGGTGCCCGCCGACGTCGGATGCGGCGACCAGCTTGCCCTGCGCCATCGCCTCGAGCGGCTTCAGCGGGGTGACGAGGTCGGTGAGCCGCATCTTCTTGCGCGGATAGGCCAGGATGTCGATCAGCGAATAATAGCGTTCGACCTCCTGATGCGGGACGCGGCCGACGAAATGGATGTGCCCCGCCACGCGCGATGCCGCCGCCTGCTGCTTCAGCATCGCCTCCATCGGCCCGCCGCCGACGAGCAGCAATTGCGCGTCGGATCGCGCGGCGACCAGCGCGGGCATCGCCGCGATCAGATCGTCGATGCCTTCATAATCGTAGAAGCTGCCGATGAAGCCGATCACCGCGTCGCCGCTGGTCAGCCCCAGGCTGGCCGCGAGCGCGTCGTCGCGCGGCGGCGGATCGCCGAACAGGTCGAGGTCGACGCCGTTCGGCGACACGATAATCTTTTCCGCCGCGATGCCGCGCGCGATCAGGTCGCCGCGCAGCCCTTCGCAAATCACGGCGACCGCATCGGCCGCGCGCACCGCATGGCTTTCGAGCGCCCGCGTCAGGCGATAGCGCAGGCTGCCCTCGCGCCCCGTGCCGTTACCGACCGCCGCATCCTCCCAGAAAGCGCGAATTTCATATAGCACCGGCACATGGCGGCGCTTGCCCGCGCGCAGCGCCGCCAGCGCGTCGAGCACCGGCGAATGCGCGTGCAGCAGATCGGGCTGCCATTCGTCGATCAGCGCCGACACCCGCGCGGCGAGCGCGGCAATCTCCCGCCACTCGCGGATCGGCGAGCGCGCGGCGGCGATCGACGGCGTGCGATAGAAGGTCAGGCCGTCGACCGTTTCGCCATCGGGACCGGGCACGGGATGCCGCACGCCGGTAACGCCGGCAACCTGCCAGCCCTTCGCCTGCTGCGCCTTCATCAGCGCGCGGGTCCGAAACGTATATCCGCTGTGCGCCGGCAGGCTGTGATCGAGGACGTGCAAAATTCGTGTCATTCACCAGCCCGTTGCCATAGAAGGCTTAACGCGTCGTCAACCCCGACAGCATAGAGCCGCCGCGATCATGGTCGACAATTTTTCCATTGCCCTGACCCACGTACTGATCGCCATCGCCCTGTGGCGCCTGCTGCACCGCGACGATCTGGACCATGAAGTCAGCCCGCGCGCGCTGTGGCAGCAGCGACGCGACGCCGAACGCGCCCAAACGGATCGCACCGGCGATGCGTGACATCGCTTTCATCGCCTTTCTGTTCGCCTTCATCGGGGTCGGCTTTCGCAAGCCGTTCCTGTTCATCCTGTGCTTTTGCTACATCGACATCGTCGCGCCGCAGAAGCTGAGCTATTATCTGATCAATTCGATCCCCGTGTCGCTGATCGTCTTCGGCCTGTCGATTCTCGGCTGGCTGGCGATCGACGACAAGCGCGATACGCGCTGGTCGGGGCGACAGACCCTGCTGGTCGTCCTGCTCTTCTATTGCTGGATGACGACGATCCAGGCCGATTTCCCGGTCGAAGCGGCGGACAAGTGGAGTTGGGTGTGGAAAGCGCTGCTGTGGGCGATCTTCCTGCCGTTGACCTTGCGCACGAAGCTCAGGATCGAGGCGCTGGCGCTGATCATGCTGCTGTCCGCGGCGTCGATCGCGATCGCGGGCGGCATCAAGACCGCGGCGGGCGGCGGCGGATACGGCACGCTGCGCCTGTTGCTCGACGAAAATTACGGCCTGTACGAAGGGTCGATCATGTCGACGGTCGGCATATCGATCATCCCGCTGATCCTCTGGTATCGGCGCCATGGCACCATCTTTCCGCCCGACTGGCGCGTCAGCCTCTTCTGCTTCGCGCTCTGCTTCGCCTGCATGCTGCTGCCGGTGGGGACGCAGGCCCGGACGGGGCTCGTCTGTCTGGCGGTGCTCGCGGTGCTGTCATTGCGCGCGGTGCAGCATCGCTTTCTCTATATCGCCGGAGCGGGGCTGCTCGCCATCGCCGCGATCCCCTTCCTGCCGCAGAGCTTTACCGAGCGGATGGAAACGATCCGCGATCACAAGGCGGATCAGTCCGCATCGACCCGCGTCGCGGTTTGGCAATGGACATGGGACTATGCGAAGGACCATCCGTTCGGCGGCGGGTTCGAGGCCTATCTGCAGAACCATGTCCGCGTCGAAAAGGCCGCGAGCGCCTATGACCCCAATGCGCCGCAGGAAGCGGCGCCCACCGTCTATGAAGAAAATTCGCGCGCCTATCATTCCAGCTATTTCGAGATGCTGGGCGAACAGGGTTATCCCGGCATCGCGATCTGGCTGCTGCTCCACGCGGTCGGGGTGATCCAGATGGAAAGGCTTCGGCGGCGATACCTGCGCACGCGCCGCGCCGAGGAACAATGGATCGCGCCGCTCGCCACCGCGCTCCAGCATGGCCACATCGTCTATATGATCGGGTCGCTGTTCGTCGGCATCGCGTTCCAGCCCTTCATTTACATGATGCTGGCGCTGGAGATCGGCCTGTCGACGTATGTCCGGCGGCGCGAACAGGAGGCCGGATGGCGTCCCCTGACCGCCCGGCCGGCGCAGGTGCCGACCCGCCATGCGCTGCCCGGCGGCGGCTGACCCGCGGGGCGATCCGGAACCATCGGGGGCGAAGCGCGCTAATCCCGCATGCGGTGTGCCCTGCCCCTGATCCACGTCGACGACAGCCTGCCCGGCATCAGCCGCGAACGGCGCGGCGACGCATGGCGTTACCGCGATGCCAAGGGAAGGACGATCCGCGACGCGGCGGAAATCGCGCGGCTGAACGCCATCGCCCTGCCCCCCGCCTATGTCGATGCCTGGTTCTGTCCGGCCGCCAACGGACATATCCTGGCCACCGGATATGACGCGCGCGGGCGCAAGCAATATCGCTACCACCCCGAATTCCGGCTGACGCGCGAAGCCGACAAATATGACCGCTGCGCCGCCTTCGGCCACGCGCTGCCGCTGCTGCGCGCGCGGCTCGCCGACGATCTGGCGCGCCGGACGCTCTGTTCGGAGCGGGTCGTCGCGGCGGTCGTGCGCCTGCTCGACCTGGCCGCGCTGCGCGTCGGGAACGAACAATATGCCGCCGCGAACCGCAGCTTCGGCGCCACGACCCTGCGCCAGCGTCACGCAAAGCTGACCGGCCGGACGCTCCAGCTTCGCTATCGATCGAAAGGCGGCGTGCGCCGCGACGTGACGGTCAGCGACCGCAGCCTGACGACATTGATCCGCCGTTTGCAGGATCTGCCGGGACAGCATCTGTTCCAGTATCAGGACGCCGACGAGCTGTGCGTGGTCGGGTCCGACGAAGTGAACGCCTATATCCGCGAGGCGATGGGCGCCGACTTCAGCGCCAAGCATTTCCGGACCTGGTCAGCCAGCGTCGAGGCCTTTTCCTTCCTGTACGACGCGGCGACGCCGCCGACGCTGAAAGACATGCTCGCGCATGTCGCCGGCCGGCTGGGCAATACCCCGGCGGTCGCGCGCAAGGCCTATGTCCATCCCGCGATGATCGCCGCAACGCAGGAGCGCGGCGATTTTGCCGCCCTGGTCGGCGCGCTGCCGCGTTCGGCCCGCTATCTTTCGCGTTACGAACGCGGCTTTTTGGCCTATCTGGAGCATGTGCCGGATGCAGCCAAGCTGCTCCGCACCGCCTGAAACAACAAGAGGATCGATGTGATTCAGCCGATATTCGTTGCCGCCACCTCCGTGCCCGGGACGCGTCCCCCCGCCGCGGGCAATCCGCTCGACGACCTGCGTTACTGGTGGGACAGCAGCATCGCCTGGGTGGACAGCCACTGGTTGCAGATCGGCATTGCGATCGCCGCGGGCCTCGCCATTTATTTCGCGCTCTCGCTGGTACGCACCTTCGCGCTCAAGCGCGCACAAGCGGCGCCGGGGCAGTTCACCCTGACCGACATCGTCGGGCGCGTGATCCACAAGACCAAGTCGATCGTGCTCGCCATCGTATCGATCCGCCTGGTCGCGGGCTATGCACAGCCGCCGGCGCTGATCCTCCAGACGCTGCAATTCATCTTCACCATCGCGGTCGTGTTGCAGGTCGCGATCTGGGCACGCGAGATCGTCATCGGCCTGATCCAGCGCCGCGCCGCCGATGGGCATAATGAAACGCTGAGCAACGCGATGGGGATCATCCGGCTGCTGATCAGCGTCGCGCTGTTCGCCATCGCGGCGATCGTCATTCTCGACAATATGGGCGTCAATGTCACCGGGCTTGTCGCCGGTCTGGGTATCGGCGGCATTGCCATCGGCCTGGCGGCCCAGGGCATTTTTTCCGATCTGTTCGCGTCGCTGTCGATCATCTTCGACCGGCCGTTCCGCGTCGGCCAGACGATCAAATATGACACCAGCACCGCGACGGTCGAACGCATCGGGCTGAAAAGCACGCATCTGCGCTCGGTCAATGGCGAGTTGCTGGTGATTTCGAACACCAACCTGCTGTCGAAGGAAATCACGAACTACGCGCAGCTGCATCGTCGCCGCGTCCAATATGCGATCGGCGTCATCTATCAGACCACGCCCGAACAGCTGCGCGCGCTTCCCGCGCTGCTTCAGGCGCAGGTGGAGGCGGAGGGGCATGAGTTCGTCCGGTCGAGCTTCATCGGCTTCGGCGCGTCGAGCCTGGATTTCGAACTGGTCGCCGACGTGCACAGCGACAATTACAACGAAGTCATCGCCGCGCGGACGGAGATCGGAATACGGATATTCGAGGAAATGACGAAGGGCGGCTACGACTTCGCCTATCCGACGCAGACCAGCTTCACGGCCGCCCCGGACGGCACGATGGTTCTGCCCTATGCCGAGTCCCCCGACACGCACGCTCCGGCGCCAAAGGCAAAGAAACCCGACTGACGCTACGGCGCCGCGGTTCCGGGCCATACCCCTTGTGCAATCCGTACCGACCGGCCTAGAACGCGCCCCGAAACAGCATTGAGGGGATGAGAAATGGCCGAAATTTCGCCGCAGGACATGAAGCAACTGGTCGGCAAGACGCTGGGCAGCTCCGAATGGGTGCTGGTCGACCAGGACATGATCAACAAGTTCGCCGACGCGACCGGCGACCATCAATTCATCCATATCGACGAGGAAAAGGCGAAGCTGACGCCGTTCGGCGGGACGATCGCCCACGGCTTCCTGACGCTGTCGCTGTTCCCGCTGCTGATGGCCGAATCCGACTGCCCGCGGCCCGCAGGGGTCAAGATGGGCGTCAACTATGGCGGCAACAAGGTCCGCTTCCTCGCCCCCGTGCGGTCGGGCAAGCGCGTGCGCGGCCATTTCAAGCTGCTCGAGCTGGACGAAAAGCGTCCCGGCCAGTGGCAGCAGACGCTGGAATTCACGGTGGAGATCGAAGGCGAGGAAAAGCCCGCGCTGATGGCCGAATGGATCAGCCAGTTCTTCATCTGAGCACGGGTTTTCCGGCCGACCTCCCCCGAAAAGACAACCGGATCCAAGCAGAAGGAAGATTATCATGCGTGACGCCGTCATCGTTTCCACCGCCCGCACCCCGCTGACCAAGGCGGGGCGCGGCTCGTTCAACAACACCCCCGCCCCGACGCTGGGCGCCCATTCGGTGCGCGCCGCGATCGAACGCGCCGGCCTTGAAGGCGGCGAAATCGACGACGTGCTGTTCGGCGCCGCGATGCAGCAGGGATCGCAGACGATGAACGTCGGGCGCCTGATCGCGCTGCGCGCCGGCCTGCCCGTCACCGTCCCCGGCATGTCGATCGACCGCCAGTGTTCGTCGGGCCTGATGACCATCGCGACCGCCGCGAAGCAGATCATCGTCGACCGCCAGGACATTTGCGTCGCGGGCGGCGTCGAGAGCATTTCGAAGGTCAGCGGCAGCGGCAAGGTGTTCATCGAAACCGACCCCGAGCTGCTGGAAATGCACAAGGACACCTATATGCCGATGATCGGTACGGCAGAGGTGGTCGCCAAGCGTTACAATATCAGCCGCGAGGCGCAGGACGAATATTCGCTCCAGTCGCAGCAGCGCACCGCCGCCGCGCAGGCCGCGGGCAAATATGACGACGAGATCGTTGCCTGCAAGGCGACCATGGCGGTCGTGAACAAGGAAACGAAGGAAGTTTCCTATCAGGATGTCGTCGCCGACAAGGACGAATGCAACCGTCCCGACACCACGCTGGAAGGTCTTGCCAGCCTGAAGCCGGTGATGGGCGAAGGCCATACGATCACCGCGGGCAACGCCAGCCAGCTTTCCGACGGATCGTCGGCAGCGGTCGTGATGGAAGCGAAAATTGCCGAAAAGCGCGGTCTTCAGCCGCTGGGCCGTTATGTCGGCATGGCCGTCGCGGGCACCGAACCCGACGAAATGGGGATCGGCCCCGTCTATGCGATTCCCAAGCTGCTCGAACGCTTCGACCTCAAGATGGACGACATCGGCCTGTGGGAACTCAATGAAGCCTTTGCGGTGCAGGTGCTTTATTGCCGCGACAAGCTCGGCATTCCGAACGAGCTGCTCAACGTCAACGGCGGCTCGATCTCGATCGGCCACCCATTCGGCATGACCGGCGCGCGCTGCACCGGCCACGCGCTGATCGAAGGCAAGCGCCGCGGCGCCAAATATGTCGTCGTCACCATGTGCATCGGCGGCGGTCAGGGCGCGGCCGGACTGTTCGAGGTTTTCTGATCGAAACGATATGGGGCCGGCGCATCGCCGCCGGCCCCTTTACCGAAAAAGGGAGACGGACGATGAGCGCCATCGGAGTGATCGCGACGTTGCGGGTGCAGCCGGGCAGGGAAGCCGAGTTCGAGGCCGCCTTTGCCGATCTGGCCGCCGCGGTAAACGCGGACGAGCCCGGCAACAGCTATTACCGCCTGTTCCGCGGCGGCGAAGCGGGCACCTACAAAGTGCTCGAATGCTATGACGACGAAGCCGCCGTCGCGGCGCATCGCGCATCGGCCCATTATCGCGAGATCGGGGCGCGCTTTTCCTCGCTGCTGGCCGGGGCGCCCGATATCGAAAGGCTGGACGCCGTCTGACCCGGGCGCACCCGGTTGAACAGATTGGTGCGCATCCCCGGCGTGCCGTCCTTCGTGAAAAATACGACGGTCTCGGTCATCCTCTGGCCGTCGGCGGACACGGTATAGGTCCGCATCGATCCGGGAACCCCGCCGAGCGCGAGCGCGGTGATCATCACGCCGGGTTCGGGAATACGCGTCGCGACCGTATCGGCCTCCAGATTGCCCGCCACCTTCACCGGCGTGCCGTCGGGCGTATAGGTGGAGATTGCCTGTAGAGCCTTGCCATCGGGAAGCACGACATCGACATGCGTTCGCCATTGGCCGCCGCCGACGTCGCTATAGGTGATCGTCACGCTCTTCGGCCGCGCCTCGGGCGGGATCGGCAGACGGTCGATGTCGGCCGCCCATGTTCCCAGCAGCGGCGACGCCGGTTCCGCCAGCGCGGGGGCGGGCTGCAGCGCCCCGATCATCAGCAGGGTCGGGAAAAAAGCCTTCATCGAACCTCTCCGCTTACAGGGTGTGATCCCCCATCCCTACGCCCCGCCTGAATCGCGTCAATCCACTTCGGCGACCTCCCCCGCGCGGTCGCCGAGCAGATAGCGCGGCCCCGCGCCGCGCTGCGCCGCCTTGTCGCCCGCATTGTACAGCCCGCATTTTTTCAGCGACAGGCAGCCGCAGCCGATACAGCCGTCGAGCAGGTCGCGCGTCCGTTGCAGCGCCGCGATGCGGGCATCGATCCGGGCGCGCAGCCCGGTGCTGATCCGCGTCCAGTCGGCGGCATTCGGGGTTCGCCCGGCGGGCAGCCGCGCCGGCGCTAACCCGGGCAACATCTGCGCCTCTGCTGCGTTGATCGACATATCGAGGGGCCAGAAAGGAAATTCCATGAGCGAGGATATCAAAAAGACATTCTGGAAGGCGCTGGATGCCAGCCCCAATGTCATGGTCGGCCTGACCGGCGGACGCGACCATCATGTCCCGATGAACGCGCAGCTCGACAAGGATGCGAACAGCGCCTTCTGGTTCTTCACCGCGACCGACAATCGTCTGGCGGCGGGCGGCCCAGCAATGGCGCAGTTTGCGTCCAAGGGCCACGACCTGTTCGCCTGCATATCGGGCACGTTGCGGCCCGAAGCCGATCGCGCGGTGCTGGACAAGCTGTGGAACAACGGAATTGCCGCCTGGTATGAAGGCGGCAAGGACGACCCCAAGCTGCTTCTGCTGCGCTTCGATCTGGACGATGCCGAAATCTGGACGGCAGACCCCGGCATCAAGGGCATGTTCAAGCTCGCGACGGGCATGACGATGAAGGAAGGCGATCTGGGCAAGCACGCCGAAGTGGCGCTCTGACCGCGCCCGGATCGCTACCGCACCGGCGGCCCGATTCGGCCTTCGCGAAACTCGAACCCGTCCTCGCGGTCCCGCGCCAGTAGCGCGGGGCCGTCGAGGTCGACCCATTTCGCGCGCTGCGCCAGGACAAAGGCGGGCGCGATCCCCAGGCTGGTGCAGAGCATGCACCCGACCATGATCGACAGCCCCGCCGCATCGGCGGCATCGGCGACACGAAGCGCCTCGGTCAGTCCGCCGGCCTTGTCGAGCTTGATATTCACGCCATCGTAGAATGGGCCGATTCGTGCGATGTCGGCGGCGACCTGGCAACTTTCGTCCGCGACGAAGGGGATCGGCGCATAAATGGGGTCGAGCAGCGCGTCGGCGCCGGCCGGCACCGGCTGCTCGATCATCTCAACCCCCATATCGGCGAGCGCCTCCGCCTCGCTGAGCAAGTCGATCTGGCCCCAGCTTTCATTGGCATCGACGATCAGCCGCGCGTTGGGCGCGCCCTTGCGAACCCCGGCGATTCGCAGCCGGTCGCCTTCGCCGGTCAGTTTCACCTTCAACAGCCGATAGCCGTCGGCCTCCGCCGTCGCGGCCTGCTCCGCCATTGCCCCCGGCGTTCCCAGCGAAATCGTATAGGCCGTGACGCGCGCGGTCGGCGCCCCGTCGCATCCCGCCAGCTGCCACAAGCGCAGCCCGCGAAGCTGCGCCTCCAGATCCCATAGCGCGCAGTCGAGCGCATTGCGCGCCGCACCCGCCGGCATCAGTTCCTGGACCGCCGCGCGCGCCGCCGCCGCGTCCAGCCCGGCGATGTGCGGCGCCGCGCGAAGAATGGCGTCGCGGCATTTCGCGGCATCCTCGCCCAGATAATAGACGGGCGTGCCTTCGCCGCGCCCCACTTTTTCACCGCCCGCCTCCGCCACTTCGGCCACGACGACATCGACATGATCGGTGGCGCCGCGGCTGATGACGAACCGGCCCGCGACCGGCCAGCGTTCGACGCGTGCGCTTTTCAGTTGGATGGTCATGCGATGACAGTAATGATGCGCGCGATGACGGGCAAATCCCTTTCGGAACGCATCGGCGACCTGGGCCACCGGCTGGCGGTGGAGGCGCACGCCGCCTGGCTCGCCGCGCGCGATGCGCGTGTGCCGTGGACCGCGCGCTTGCTGGCGATCGCGGTTGCCGCCTATGCGCTGTCGCCGATCGACCTGATTCCCGATTTCATCCCGGTGCTCGGCTGGATCGACGATCTGGTCGTCGTGCCGGCGGGCCTCTGGCTCGTTCGCCGGCTGATCCCGGCGCCTTTATGGGCCGAACTGCACGCGGCCGCCGAAGCCGCGAGCGAGCGCCCATCGAGCCGCGCGGGAATGATCGCGATCCTGCTGATCTGGGCAGGACTGCTCACCATCCTCTACTGGAGCGTGCGAACCTCGCCCTGGCATTGATGGCGCCGCCGCATATCACGGAAACGCAGCAGGCCCGCCGTTCAACCGAAAGGCGGGCCCGTGCTTCGGCCGCGATGGGCGGCTCAGCCCTTTTCGGGCGGCGCGACGGTGATGCGGACCCGCTCGCCCGAATTGCCGGGGAAGCCGGTGAACATCGCCTCGACCAGATTGGGGACGATCGTCTGCAGATTATTGTCGCGCGACTGGGCTTCGGCCTGTCCTTCGAACAACCGCGATCCATCGGCAGCGCGATCGATCTGAAGCTTCAGGCCGCTGGTATAGACGGTGTAGCTGCTGACATCGTTATAGCCGCCCCAGCCGGGCCCGAAACCGCCCCACATGAACGGGTCGCGATAGCCATAGACATAGCGGCGCCCGCCGCGGCCCGTGACGATCACCGGGCGATAGAAGCCGCGACCGTAAAAACCGCTGCCATACCAGGGGTCGCCGAAGCCGGGGCTCGACACGACACGTTCGCGGCCATTGTCGACGCCATAGTCCATACGGACGACCAGGTCGGCGCGCTCGCCGTTCGCCGCAGGGCGGTAGCCGTAGCGCGTCAACTCGCCCGCGACCATATTGGCATATTGGCCGAATTCGATGCCGCCCTGCAACGCCGGGTTGCTCGATTCGACGACGAAGCTCTGTCCCTGCGGTGCGGGGAGCTGCGACTGGAAACGCGCGACATCGGCGCGAAACGGCGTCGCACAGCCGGCCAGCGCCAGCGCGGCGCCCGCCGCCGCGGCGAAACCCAGATGCCGGAAACTGATCTTGCTCATCGTCTTGCTCCGTGATTCGGCCCGCACGCAGGCGTTCCTACTCCAATAAGACTATGCCAACGCGACTGAACCTTGGTTGAACCCATTTCGTCGCAGCTTCGTTCCGCGGAATCGGCGCCGCGACGACGCCCTTTCAACGACATAGGCCCAATGCATCATAGGTGGCGTCGAGCGTCGGTTTTGCAAGGTCCCGCGCCTTTTCGGCGCCGCGCGCCAAAATGGCGTCGAGCGCGGCATGATCGTCCTTGAGCGCGACGAAGCGCGCGTTGATCGGCGCCAGCTTTTCCACCAGCAGCTCGCCGAGCGCGGGTTTGAACGCGCCGAAACCCTGCCCCGCGAAATCGCGCAGCACATCGTCGACGCCGGTATCGGCCAGCGTCGCATAGATGCCGACCAGATTGCGCGCCTCGGCCCGCCCCTCCAGCCCCGCCGCCTCGGACGGCAGCGCGTCGGGATCGGTCCGCGCCTTCTTCACCTTCTGCATCATCGTGTCGGCATCGTCGGTCAGGTTGATGCGGCTCATGTCCGACGGGTCCGATTTCGACATTTTCGCCGACCCGTCGCGCAGGCTCATGATCCGCGCCGCGTCGGCGGGGATGATCGGTTCGGGCAGGGCGAAAACCGGCGCGTCCGGCGCCGCGAAATCATTGTTGAACTTCTGCGCGATGTCGCGCGCCAGTTCCAGATGCTGTTTCTGGTCCTCGCCCACCGGCACATGCGTCGCCTGATAGAGCAGGACATCCGCCGCCTGGAGGACCGGATAGGTGAAGAGCGCGGCCGACGCCGATTCGCGGTTCTTGCCCGCCTTGTCCTTCCACTGCGTCATGCGGTTGAGCCAGCCCATGCGCGCGGTGCCGTTCAGCAGCCATTGCAGTTCGGCGTGGGCTGGAACGCGCGCCTGATTGAACAGGTAGGATCGGTCGGTGTCGATCCCGCACGCGACCAGCGCCGCGGTCATCGCGCGCGTGTTGGCGATCAGGTCGGCGGGCACATGCGGCATCGAAATCGCGTGCAGGTCGGCCAGAAAGAACAGGCATTCGCCGTCCTGCTGCATCCGCACCCAGTTGCGGATCGCGCCCAGATAATTGCCAAGGTGCAAATTTCCGGTGGGCTGGATGCCCGATACGATCCGCATGTCCTACTCCTGTGTCGGCGCCGCACTGCGGGCGCGCCGCCGCGTCAACATCGCGATCAGCTCCTTGTCAAGCGCACCGACAAGGAAGGCGACCGCGAAGAAGGTCGCGCCGCCCGCCGCGCACAGCGCCGCCAGCGACCAGATGCGGTCGACCACCCCGCCGCTGTAATAGGGCGCAAGGCGCGGCATCATCCACCACAGCAGCGCCGACATGGCCGCGACCGCGACGATCTGGCGCGCGATCCGCCCCGCCAGCCGGCCGGTGAAATGGAACCAGCCGCGCCGGTGCAGCACGGCATAGAGCAGCAGGCAGTTGATCGATGCCGACACCGCCGTCGCCCCCGCCAGCCCGACGATGCCATAGCGTTCGACGACATAGAGGTTGATCGCGATGTTGATCAGCAGCGAGGCGAAGGCGGTCCACACCGGCGTCCGCATATCCTCGCGCGCGAAAAAGCCCGGGTTCAATATCTTGACGATGACATAGGCGGGCAGCCCGGCGACCAGCGCGACGACGATATGCGCCATGATCGCCCCGTCGGCGGCGGTGAATTTGCCACCGACGAAAAAGGCGGCGGTGAAGGCCGGGGCGCAGATGGCGAGCGCCGCCGCGGCGGGCAGGGTGAGCAGCGTCGCCATTTCAAAGGCGTTGGTCTGAAGCCGCTGCGCCTCCGCCGCGTCGCCGCCGTGAATATGGCGCGCCAGCATCGGCAGGATCGCGGTGCCGAGCGCGATGCCGACGATGCCCAGCGGGAGCTGGTTCAGCCGGTCGGCCAGCTTGAGCAGAGTCAGCGACCCCTGCGGCAGCGAGGTGGCGAAGAAGGTATCGACGAACTGGCTGACCTGATAGATGCCGGCGCCGAAGGTCGCGGGCAGGATCAACATGCCGAGCCGCCGCACTTCGGGCGTCAGTTTCGGCAGCCGGATGTGCAGTTTCAGCCCCGCGCGCCGCACCGCCCACCCCATGTAGGCCAGCTGGACGACGCCCGCGAAGGTCAGCGATACCGACAGGGCGATTGCGACGATGCGGTCGTCGCCGCCGGGACCGCGCAGCTTGGCGCCGATCAATATCCCACCGATCAGCACGATGTTGAGCAGCACCGGGACAAGGGCGCCGGGGGCGAAGCGCGAGCGCGCGTTGAGCAGGCCGGACAGCATCGCGACCATGCTGACCAGCGCCAGATAGGGAAAGGTGACGCGGCTCAGGAACACCGCCAGTTCGAACTTGCCCGGCACCGTCTGATACTCGCGCGCCAGCAGCCATACGATGCCGGGCATGACGATCATCGCGAACGCCGAAAAGGCCAGCAGCACCCACAGGAAGACGCCCAGAACATCGTCGGCGAATTTCGCCGCCGCCGCCTCACCCCCGCCTTCGCTTTCCTCGCTGTGCAACACGCGGCTGTACATGGGGACGAAGGCGACCGAAAAGGCACCCTCGGCGAACAGGCGGCGAAAGGTGTTGGGCAGGGTGAAGGCAAGCTGAAAGGCGTCGGCCGCCAGCCCGGCGCCCAGCACGCGGGCGAGCAGCATGTCGCGGGCGAAGCCGAAAATGCGGCTGACCATGGTCAGGCCGCCGATCGTCCCGACATTTTTGATCAGGCTGCTCACCCCGCCAGCCCGCGGTGCCGCTGCCGAATCTTAAGCTTCGCCGACCGGCGCGGGGATGTCGCCCTGGCCTTCGCCCTGCGCCTGAACCTGCTGCATGAACAGGCCGTGGAAGTCGATCGGTTCGAGCAGCAGCGGCGGAAAGCCGCCGTCGCGGACGGCATCGGCGATCACGCGGCGCGCGAAGGGAAACAGGATGCGCGGCGCTTCGGCCAGGAAAAAGGGCTGAAGCTGGTCGTCGGGGACATTGCGGACCCCGAACAGGCCGGCATATTTCAGATCGATGATGAATCCCGTGCCTTCGTCCGATTTCGACGTGACGTCGATCTTCAGCGTGACTTCGAACAGGTTTTCGCCGACGCCATCGGCGGCAATGTTGAACTGGACATCGACCTGCGGCGCGCTCTGCCACTGATAGGCGGCGGGCGCGTTCGGATTTTCGAACGACAGATCCTTCACATATTGCGAGATCAGGCCGATCGCGGGGCTCGTATCCTCCCCATTGGGCTGCGGCGTGGTGATGTCGGCGCTGGTTTCGTCGGCCATGTGTCGATTGTCTTTCGCTATTGTGCGTTGAACCGGACCCGCAGCGGTCCGCAAACCGGCCGCAAGGGGCGTTTGCGGGCGCGCTTAGCAGCGGCGCGCGGACAGCACAATGGCCCGTCCGCGCCGCGTCCGGCCGCGTGGCGCCGGCGGACGCTCCCGCGCGCCGCCCGTTGACCTGCCGCCCTGCCGGGGGCAAGGAGATTTGAAACATTGCCCGGTATCGCCTATGTTGGGCGAAACCGTTATTCCCGCCGCCCGTTATTCGCCGCATTGGACATTGCCCGTGACAGCCTTTTCGATCGTCCTGCTCGCCATGATCGCCGCCTTCCTCGGCATGCGGCTCTATTCGGTGCTCGGCAAACGCACGGGCCATGAACAGGAACCCGTCCTGCCGCGCCGCGACGACCGCGCCGCGCCCACGCCGCTGCGGCTCGACGACGGCGATGCGCCGGCGGGGCCCCAGGCGGCGGTCGACGCGGCCGGGCTGGTTTATGAACCTTCGGCCGAAGCCGGGCTGCGCGCGCTGCTCGCCGCCGATCGCCAGTTCGATGCCGGCCGCTTCATGGAAGGCGCCGAATCCGCCTATCGCATGATTCTGGAGGCCTTTTGGGCCGGCGACCGCGATACGTTGCGCGACCTGTGCGACGACGACAGCTACGAAGCCTTTGCCGAAGCGATCACGGCGCGCGAGGCGCGGGGCGAAAAGCTGGAAAATCGCCTGATCCGCATCGATTCGGCGAAGATTACCGACGTCGACCTGCAACGCGGCGAGGCGCGCGTGACGGTGCGCTATCAGGCGGATATCAGCGCGATCACCCGCGATGCCGACGGCAAGCTGATCGCCGGGTCGATGAGCGACGCGGCGCAGACCGACGATCTGTGGACCTTCCGCCGCAAGATCGGCAGCAGCGACCCGAACTGGCTGCTCGACGAAGCCGAAACCGCCTGATCCGGAGCGACAGGGGATGACGGGCGCGGCGCGGCATATGCGCCACTTCGGACTGACCGCCCTTGCCGCGCTGCCGCTGCTCGCGGGTTGCGCGTCGGTCATTCCCGACACCGGCGGCCGTGTCGGCCCGCCCGGCCCGCCGCCCGCGACATCGGTGCCGACGCCGGCACCCGCACCGGCGCCGACGGGTACGCCGCGCCCCTATGTGCCGCGCCCGTCGGAAAGCGGCGCGGTCGCCGCGCGTCCGATCCCGGCGACGCCGCGTCCGCCGCTCGCCGCCGCGCCGCCGCCGGCAACGGCGACCACGGCGACCGAAAGCGGCGTCATCGCGGGACCCGAATTTACCGAACTCGGCATCGACCCGGCACAGGCGACGACGGCCCTCGCCGCCTTTCGCATCTCCTGCCCCTCGGTTCAGCGGCGGACCGACGCCAGCGGCCTGACACAGACTGCCGAATGGTCCGAAAGCTGCGCGGCGGCGAAAGACTGGCCCGACCGCGATGCCGCCAATTTCTTCAGCCGCTATTTCGGCACGGTGCAGGTCGGCACCGGCACCGCGTTCGTCACCGGCTATTACGAACCCGAAATCGCGGCCTCGCGAACGAAGCGCGCGGGCTATGACGTGCCTGTCTATCGCCGCCCCGGCGACCTGGTCGACGTCGACCTCGGGCTGTTCTCCAAGGATTTGCAGGGCAAGAAAATCCGCGGCCGCGTCGATGGCAGCAATTTCGTCCCCTATTACGACCGCACCGCGATCGAAAGCGGGGCGCTGGCGAATCGCGGGCTGGAAATCGCTTGGGCGGCCGATGCCGCCGAATTCTTCTTCCTGCAGGTTCAGGGGTCGGGACGGCTGCGGCTGCCCGACGGGGGAATCATGCGGATCGGCTATGACAGCCAGAACGGCCGCGACTATGTCGGCATCGGCCGCTTGCTGCTCGACCGCGGCGAACTGAAATCCGGGCAGGCGTCGATGCAGGGCATCCTCGACTATCTGCGCGCCGATCCGGTGCGCGGCGCGGCGGTGATGAACGAAAACCCCAGCTGGATCTTTTTTCGCGAACTGACCGGACCGGGGCCGCTCGGCGCGCTGGGCCTGCCGGTGACGCCGCGCGCCAGCGTCGCCGCCGATCCCAAATTTGTGCCGCTTGGCGCGCCCGTCATCCTGTCGCTCGACCGGGCCGAACCGAACGGGCTGTGGATCGCGCAGGATACCGGCGGCGCGATCAAGGGCGCCAACCGCTTCGACAGTTTCTGGGGCGCGGGGAATGACGCCCGCGCGATCGCCGGGGGGATGTCGGGGCGCGGCTCCGCGCTGATCCTTCTGCCGCGCGTCAGCGTCGCGCGGCTCACCCGCCGCTGACGGGCGATGGGACGCCGGCTCGACCCGCAGGAGACGGCGCTCTGGAAAAAGGTCGCCGCGACGGTCGATCCGATCGTGAAGCGGCCGGCCCCGCGCGAACCCGCCTCGCTGGAACCCGCGGCACCGCCGACGGTGCGGCGGCCGAAGCCCGCCCCCGCACCCGCTGCCTCACCGCGAACGCCCGCGCCGCCGCCGCGGCCGCGCCGGACCTGGGCGGGCAGCACGCTCGACGGGCATTGGGACCGGCGGCTGCGCAAGGGGCTGGTGCGCCCCGACATGAGCATCGACCTTCATGGCCACAGCCTCGTCTCGGCGCAGGCGCTGCTCGACGAAGCGATCGGCCGTGCGCTGATTCGCGGCGCCCGCGTACTGCTCGTGGTCGCCGGCCGGCTGCGCCCCGGAGCCGATCGCCTGCCGCTGATGCACGGCGACCCGCGCCCGCGCGGCGCGATCCGCGCCTCGCTTCCCGACTGGTTGTCGGTTTCGCCGCACGCCGACGCCATCGTCGCGCTGCGCCCGGCGCATGTCAGCCACGGCGGCGGCGGGGCAGTCTATGTGATCCTGCGCCGGTCGCGCGAGGATTAGGCGAAGGCGCGCTTCAGCAGGCGGCGATAGATGGCGGCCAGGCTATGCAGATCGTCCACCGCCACCGCCTCGTCCAGCTTGTGCATCGTCGCGTTGGTCAGCCCGAACTCGACGACGGGACACAGCGCCGACAGGAAGCGTGCGTCCGACGTGCCGCCGCTGGTCGACAGTTCGGCGGTCAGGCCCGTTTCGTCGCGGATCGCGGCGGCGACCAGTTCGGACAATGCGCCGGGCGGGGTCAGAAAGGCCTCGCCCGAAATCTTGCCGACCACCTTGGCGGCCGGTTCGATATCCTGCGCGATGCGTTCGATCATCTGGACCAGATCGGCGCCGCGATGGCGGTCGTTGAACCGGATCGACAGGCGCGCGCGCGCCGATGCCGGAATGACATTGGTCGCGCCATTGCCCACATCGATATCGGTGAATTCGATGTTCGACGGCTGGAACCAGTCGGTGCCCGCGTCCAAGTCTACCGAATCGATCGCGGTCAGAATGCGGATCAGCTTCGGGATCGGATTGTCGGCCAGGTGGGGATAGGCGACATGCCCCTGCGTCCCCGGTACGTCGATCCAGATATTCACCGATCCGCGCCGCCCGATCTTCACCATGTCGCCCAGCCGATGGACGGAGGTCGGCTCGCCGACGACGATCATGTCGGGGCGGATATCGCGCGCGTCCATATGCTCCATCAGCGCGCGGGTGCCGAACACGGCCGGCCCTTCCTCGTCGCCGGTGATGATCAGGCTGATCGTCCCGGCGTCGGCGGGAATCGCGCCGGCGGCGGCCACAAAGGCCGCGATCGATCCCTTCATGTCCACCGCGCCACGGCCATGGAGCAGGTCGCCGCGCACCTCTGGCACAAAGGCATCGCCGGTCCACCCCACGCCGGGCGGCACGACGTCGAGATGCCCTGCGAAGCCGAAATGCCGCGGCCCCGCGCCGCGCCGCACCGCGAGCAGGTTTTCGACCGGCCCGTCGGGCTCGATCCCGTCGATAAAGCGCTCGACCGTGAAACCCAGCGGCACCAGCGCCGCCTCCAGCACGTCGAACACCGCGCCGGTGGCGGGCGTGACGGACGGCGCGGCAATAAGCGCCTTGGCGAGTTCGACAGGGTCGGTGGTGGTCGTCATGCTTGCCCTTTACCCGTTGGCGTGGCGCGAAGTCGAGGCTTTGCCTGGGCGCCGGCATATGCGAAACAAAGTGGGAACATTGCCGGAGTCTGTCCATGCCCAAACTCGATCTCGACGCCATTCCCCAGACGAATGCCACCGGCTATCCCGCGCCCTTCGACGAGCCGGTGCAGGGCCGCTGGTATCGTCGCCTCGCCCCGACGGCGGGCCTGGCCGACTTCGCCGCAAGCCATGTCGTGTTGAAACCCGGCGCCTGGTCGTCGCAGCGCCACTGGCACAATGGCGAGGACGAAATGGTCGTGATGATCGCCGGCGAGGCGGTGCTGGTCGAGGATGACGGGCGCCGGGCGATGCGGGCGGGCGACATCGCGGTCTGGCCCAAGGGCAGCACCAACGGCCATCATCTGATCAACGAATCGGACGCCGACTGCATCTTCGTCGCACTGGGCGGCGGCAAAAGATACGACACCGGCGGCGGCTATTCGGACATCGATATGCTGTTCACGCCCGATGGCCGCTACGTCCACAAGGACGGCACGCCCTATCCGGCATCCCGGATCCCGTAAGTCGCGAGAGGCGGTCGATTCTGTTGTGTGAGGGCTCAGAGGTGGCGACAGCCCGGCGCTCACGCGCCGTTGGCGCGAATCCACTTTTCGACGACGGGGGCGATATCGTCGCGCCATTTTCGACCGTTGAAGATGCCATAGTGGCCGACGCCCTTGGCGAGCAGATATTTCTTCTTGTCGGCGGGCAGCGACTTGGCGAGCGTCAGCGCCGCCTTCGTCTGGCCGACGCCCGAAATATCGTCGCGCTCGCCCTCGATCGCCAATATGCCGATGTCCGCGATCTTGGTCAGATCGACCGGCTTGCCATGATGCTCCAACGCGCCCTTCGGCAGCAGATGACGCTGGAACACGACATCGACGGTCTGAAGGTAGAATTCGGCGGTCATGTCGCAGACCGCGCGATATTCGTCATAGAATTCCTTGGTCTTGTCGGCGCTCTCGCCGTCGCCATCGACCAGATGCTTGAACATCGTCCAGTGGCTCATCATGTGATTGCCCAGATTCATCGACATGAAGCCGGCAAGCTGTAGAAAACCGGGATAGACGCGGCGTCCCGCACCCGGATACCAGGCCGGCACCGTCGCGATGACATTTTCCTGAAACCAAGCGTAGGGCCGGGTCATCGCATGATCGTTGACCGCTGTCGGCGCCTTGCGCGTGTCGATCGGTCCGCCCATCATCGTCAGCGTCCGGGGGCGGCACTTGTGCTTGTCGGCCGCCATCACCGCCGCCGCGGCCAGGCTGGGCACCGACGGCTGGCACACCGCCAGCATATGCGCGCCCGGCCCGATATGCTCCAGCCAGCCGATCAGATAATCGATATAGTCATCCAAGTCGAACTTGCCCGCCTCCAGCGGCACATTGCGCGCATCGCGCCAGTCGGTGATCCACACGTCGTGGCCGGGCAGCATCCGCTCGACCGTACCGCGCAGCAGCGTCGCATAATGGCCCGACATCGGCGCGACGATCAGCAGCTTGGGCGCGCCTTCGCTCCCCTTGTGCTTGAAATGCTTGAGCTGGCCAAAGGGTTTGCGCGCCTCGACCTTTTCGGACACGCGCACCGTCTCGCCCTCGACGATCGTTTCATACAGGTCGAAACCCGGCTTGCCGCGCGGCGCCGCGGCATGGGCGAACACCTCCAGCGCCGATGCGAACATCGGGCTGCCCCCGAAATAACCAAGCGGATTGGCGGGATGCTGAATGGCCTGAGCCCCCGCCGTCGCCAGTGCGCTGGCCCCCGCCAGCCAGCTCTTCTGCATGTCAAAGGCGTGATACAGCATCAGTCGTTCCTTGGTCCTGCCGGCACTCGAACGGTGCCTGTTGTCGGAGACAGTCTAGGCCCTCGGCTTCATTGTGCAATGCATCATTTCGTCGGGCTTCACGGGTTTTGAAGCGCCGTGCCATTCTGGATCGTTGAGCCGCGCGCGCCGCGCTGCTAGGGCCGGGGCGATGTCGACCCAACCCGACCCGGCCCTTCCCGCCCCGCCCGACCCCCGCCGCCGCAAGCTCGGCAGCTTGCGGATGATCTGGCGCCATGCCAGCCGTTATCCGCTGCAATTGCTGATTGCCGCCGTCGCGCTCGGCGTTGCCGCACTCGCGACGCTGGCGATTCCGTGGCAGTTCAAGGAGATGATCGACAGCGGTTTCGTCGCGGGCGGCGGTGACGTGACGCCGCATTTCCGGCTGTTCTATGTGATCGTCCTGCTGCTCGCGCTGGCGACGGCACTGCGCTTCTATTTCGTGAGCTGGGTGGGCGAACGCACCGTCGCCGACATTCGTCAGGCCGTGCAGCGCAATCTGATGCGGCTCGCGCCGGGCTTTTTCGAGGAGAATCGCCCGTCCGAAATCGCCTCGCGCATGACGTCGGACACGGCGATCATCGAGCAGGTGGTGGGGACGACCGTTTCGGTCGCGCTGCGCAATCTGGTGATGGGGATCGGCGGGATCTTCTATCTCTTCTCTCTG
Organism: Sphingopyxis macrogoltabida; assembly: GCA_003241685.1. Lineage (GTDB taxonomy): Bacteria > Pseudomonadota > Alphaproteobacteria > Sphingomonadales > Sphingomonadaceae > Sphingopyxis > Sphingopyxis macrogoltabida_A. Next base: position 106,534 of record QFPJ01000006.1, on the reverse strand, counting down.
TCGCCCAAACTCACCGCCGGCATTTTGATCGGCATTCCGGTGATCATCATGCCGATCGTCCTGTTGGGCCGGCGGCTCCAGAATATCTCGCGCACCAGCCAGGACCGCGTCGCCGACATCGGCGCGACGACCGCAGAACAGTTGGGGGCGATGAAGATCGTCCAGGCATTCGGACAGGAAGCGCGCGAGGCCGACCGATTCTCCGCCGCGGTCGAGACCAATTTCGCCACGGCAAAGCGGCGCATCCGGCTTCGCGCGATGATCACGGCGACAGTTATCGGCCTGCTGTTCGGTTCGATCACCACCTTGCTGTGGTATGGCGCCGAAGGTGTCGCGGCGGGGACGATCACCGGCGGAACGATCGCCGCCTTCGTCCTGACCGGCGGGCTTGTCGCGGGCGCTTTCGGCGCGCTGACGGAAGTCTATGGCGACCTGCTGCGCGCCGCCGGTGCGGCGGAGCGGCTCAGCGAACTGCTGGAAGCCGAACCGACGATCGCGCCGCCGGCAAAGCCCAGCCCCTTTCCCGTGCCGCCGATCGGGACGCTGGAGTTTCGCAATGTCGAATTCCACTATCCGACGCGCCCCGATGCCCCGGCGCTGCACGACTTCTCGCTGACCATCGCGCCCCAGGAAACCGTTGCGATCGTCGGGCCGTCCGGCGCCGGGAAATCGACGCTGTTCCAGCTCGCCGAGCGTTTCTACGACCCGCAGGGCGGCACGGTACTGCTGGATGGCGTGTCGCTGGTCGACGCCGACCCCGCCGACATTCGCGCGCGTATCGCGATGGTCCCGCAGGATACGGTGATCTTCGCCGCCTCGGCGCGCGATAATCTACGGTACGGCAATTGGGCGGCGACCGACGACGAATTATGGGCGGCCGCCCGCGCCGCCAATGCCGAGGATTTTCTGCGCAAGCTGCCGCAGGGTCTCGACACGTTCATGGGAGAAGGCGGCGCGCACCTGTCGGGTGGCCAGCGGCAGCGCGTCGCGATCGCGCGCGCCTTGCTGCGACGCGCCCCGCTGCTTCTGCTCGACGAGGCGACATCGGCGCTCGATGCCGAGTCCGAGAAGCTGGTGCAGGATGCGCTCGACCAGTTGATGCACGAGCGGACGACGATCGTCATCGCGCACCGCCTGGCAACCGTGCGCGCCGCCGACCGCATCATCGTGATGGACGAAGGCCGCATCGTCGAACAGGGCCGCCATGACGCGCTGGTCGCCGCCGACGGCCTCTACGCCCGACTGGCGCGGCTCCAGTTTCAGGACAGCATCGCCGCCTGAGCCGCCCCGCCCGTGGCGTCTCTTCAAATCAGCTCGCGATAGCGATCGATACCGGGAAAGGCGATTTTGGTCCCGCCGTTCCTCCGGATGGCGCCGATCGCTTCATCGACGCGCAGATAGCGCGCCCGGGCGTCGGGTTCGAACATCAACGTGGCGGCCTCGGGCGCGTCCGACGCTACCTTCACCAGCAAGCCCAGTTCTGCCAAGTCAACGACATCGCCGTTCCAGCGGATAACGTCTTCCGTGTCGATCGATATGCGATTTTGGTCGAGTACCGCCGACGGAAGGGCGACGCCCGACGGCAGGGTGACGTCGACGCTGTGCGTCGGTTGCGGAATGGTGATGATGAACATCACCAGCATGACGAGCATCACGTCGATCAACGGCGTCGTATTAATGTCCGGGCTGGCATTCGGATCGGTACGGAAAATACTGCGGCGTCGGCGCATGACCATTCTCCCCGTCGAGGGAAGGCTTGGACCGATAGCGCCCTGATGACGGGCATGGTCGCCTGCCGTTCCCCTTCCGCCGCACCAGGGAATCTGGCACCGGCAAGATAAGGAATGTTATAACATTATCTCATTTTCGCAAGGCGTTTTTGCATGTTCATCAACCCGGTCGCCATAAAGAAAGGGCGGCACCTTGCGGCACCGCCCCTCTTTGTCTTCCAGCCCCGTCGGGGATGGAAACCAGTCTTACATGCCCGAGTTCGGACCGTAAGTGATTTCCACGCGACGGTTCTGGTCGTTGCGGACGCCATCGGCAGTCGCAACGGCCGGACGGGTTTCGCCGAACGCCTGAGCGCTGATCGAGCCGTCGCCGATGCCACGAGCCGTCAGGTAGCTGCGGACCGACGCGTTGCGGCGTTCCGAGAGACCGACGTTGTAGCGAGCCGAACCCGAACGGTCGGCGTGACCGGCGAGCATGACCTGCGTGCCCGAGCAGCCCGCGTTGTAGGCGCTGATCGCATTGTCCAGCGTCGAAGCCGCTTCCGGCGTGATGTCCGACTTGTCCCAGTCGAAATACACGATGTACGGCCCAGGCGCGCATTCCACGACCGGCGGCGGAGGCGGCGGCGGCGGAGGCGGCGGGGGAGGCGGCGGCGGGGGAGGCGGCGGCGGCGGCGGCGGTTCCGCGCCACCGAAGTTGTACGTCAGGGTCGCGAGCAGCGAGTGCGAACGCATACGCGACTTCAGCGGACGACCAAGCTGATCGACGGTGTCGATCGTGTCGGCGTTGAAGAAGCGGTACTTCAGGCCGGCGTCGATCGTGTCGGTGATCGGGGCGCGAATGCCCGCAATCGCCTGCCACGCGAACATCGTGTCCGAATCGCCGATGAACGAAGCCGCATATTCGGGCTCCAGTTCGACGCGGGCAACGCCGACACCGCCGCCGACGAAGCCCTGCAGGCCATCGTCATCGCCGAAGTCGAGAAGGCCGTTGACCATGAAGGTCAGGGCGTTCGTATCACCGCCAAGGTCGAGAACACCGGTCGCGAGCGGACCGGCGCCGGAAACCGTTTGCGGAATTCCGGGAGCGTTAAAACGTCCCTGATCGACGACAGCTACCTTATAGCCGACTTCGACTTCGGTACGGAACATACCGAAGTCATAACCGACAGTGCCTTCAAAGTCCCAACCGGTCTTGTGGTCGAGCGTGCCTGCATTGTTGAAGGTGCCGATGTCGATATCCATATCCTCGACGATCATTGCACCAGCGCCAACGCCCACGTACCAAGAGTCGTCACGCGCAAGGGCAGGCGACGCAAGGGCAGTGGAGGCCAACGCCGCAGCGGCGACAAGCTTCCTCATAGTAGATTCCCCTTTCAATTGAGATTTACGTCTCGTCAGACGTCCTACTCGGGCCTTTGGTTCCGCGCAAGTGAACAAATCACCGATCTGTTGCGAAAAAGTCGCACTTCCCACGCGAAAAAAAACAAAATCAGCCTGAAATCAGAAGACCATGCGCTTCGAGGATAAGAATCAATGCAGCAAGAGTCGAGCGCGCTTCGGCATCGACGATGCCCCCGCCCGATGCGCCAGCAAGGGTCGCCGCTTCGACCCACGAACCCGTCGCCCGGCGCAACCACCGTCCGTCGTCGAGCCGGAAGACGCGCATCCCGTCGCGCGGCGCGACAAAGCGCCAGCCCCCCTCTGTCCAGATCGCGATCGCCTCGTCCCGGCCCGACCAGGCGCCCGACGCGCCCACGCCCACCAGCCAGCACTGGCCTTCGCCGGGCGCTGCGGGCGGTACGGTGTGCGGGCCGCCCTCCACCAACGGCTGAATCAGCGCATCGATCAGCGCCAGCGCCTCATTATGCGTCACTTCCTTCTGTGCCTGGGCCGTGGCCAGCAACGGCAATGCGAAACGCGGGGTAACGGTCATGGTCGTCCTTTCAATTCAGCGGCAGGGTCAGCGGCGGCGACAGCGCGAAATCCCCGATCTGGCGAATTTCGGCGACGCAGCCCGGCGGCAGCGCGGCAATCGTCGCCGCATCCAGATGCAATTGGTTCGTGCTGCTTTCCCATGGCGCGATACCGGCAGCCGGGACCGGGGTGATCCGCCATCGCTCCTGACTCTCGCCGACCGGCTGATCGACATGATCGCGCCATCCGCCATCGGACCGGCTGCATCGTATCCAGCGCAGCACCCGCCCTCCGGCGTCGTCGCCGTCGAGCGATCCGTGAACCGGCGCCAGCGGCCGCAGCGCCAGAGCCGCCGCGGGAACCGCGACGCTCGCGATATCGAAGCCGCCCAGCGGCGCCCATTGCAGGGTCGCGCCGCCCGCCTCGGCGCTTTGCGCCATCGCATCGGGCAGCGCGATCAGCGCCGGATCGTCGAGCAACACAAAGGGCGTCCCGGCCGGCGCGATAGCGGACTGCCCGCTCCCGCCCCGCTCGCGCAACAGCCGCGACAAGCGCCACACGCCGGGCGCCAGCGCCGCGGCCACGCCGAACTGCAGCAGCTCTCCTCCGACCATCGCCCGGTTCGCGCCCGACAACAGCGCCGCGTCCTCCACCGACGCCAAAGCCATCGACGGATCGACGAGCGTCACGGTGAGGCCGTTGATCAGGTCGAACATCGCGCCGCTGCCCGCCGCGAGGGGGGCGCTCAGTTCGCCAAGCGCCGCCGCCGGACGCAGCAGCCCCAGCGCCACCGGCGATGATTCCGGGGCCGCGACGAACCAGGCATCGGCCCCGCGCCAGCCCTCATGCTCGCCGGCGGCTGCCGCGACAATGCGCGGCACCGTCGCCGCCGGACTGCCCAGGCTGGGCACGTCGAACAGGCGCACGACACCCGTCGCATCGGGCCAGTCGGGCGCGATCACCGACACGCCGGGGTCGGCGACAAAGCTGGACGGCGCGGTGGGTTCGTGACGACAAAGCTCGAGCTGAATATCGTTTCCATTCACACGGCGGGCCGCAACGCGCCAAAGGCTGCCATCATCGATCCGCAACAGATCGCCGACCGGCAGCACCAGCGCCGCCAGATCGCCGTGCCAGACTTGTCGCTCCCGGCCGTCCGATGCGCGCGCCGCCATGTCGGCGGCCAGCCCGCGCGCCGACGCAGCGCCCAGCACCGCGGGCAGGTCGACACGCTGCTCGCTGGAGCCGCCGCCTGCCACCGCGCTCGCCTGCTGACCCAGCTGGTAATCGCGTTCGGGTTCATAATGCCGCAGGCGGATCGATGCCGGCAGCGCGGACAGCGGCGCGCGGCGGCGTTCGATGCAGTCGCGCGGCGACGCGGTTCTTCCGCTTTCGCGAAACGGCGCGATGCCGGGCGCATCCATCGCCTCGGACGGTCGCCCGATCCGCCACCCCTGCGGAGCGCCGATCAATCGCAGATCGTCCGCCTCGATCAGCGGCGCGATCGCGTCGCGTATCCGGTCGCCCGACGCGGCATATCCGGAAAAAGGCCAGCGGCCCGCGCAATGGCCACCGTCCAGCAGGCTGTCGCCGATGAAGCCGGCATCGACATCGCCCGCATCGGCCTCGACCTCAAAAGTCAGCGACGGGATGCGATTGCCGAAACTCGCCAGTTCCAGTTCCTCGAACAGCGCATAGGCAATGCCGCGAAAGGCGCTCGCCGATGTCGCCCCGACCGCCGCGGCGATCAGCGGATCGACCGGCTGGTCCTCGGACCCGTCATAGCTGCGAAAGATACAGCGTTCGGTGAAGGCACCGCTTGCGCCGCGCAGCAGATTGCCGTCGGCCCAGATGCGCCGGATCGCGCGGATCGGCCGCGACGACAGCGCCACGGCCAGCGACGCGGCATAGCTATATTCGGTTACGGCCGGACGGCCCTTCCCGCCGCCGCTACGGTTGCGCCGTTCGATCAGGTCGGTGGCCCAGATGACATTGCCGGCGACGCGCATCGTTCCGAAAATTTTCGGAATCTGCTGGCCATAGGTCGATGCCTGCACTTTCAGGTCGGCCAGGCGCGGCCCCTCGCGCCCGCGCGGCGCCAGCACCGCCGCATCGACCTGCCGCCCTACGATCGCACCCAATGCGGCCCCGACCGGCCCGCCGACCAGTCCGCCCACCGTGGTCAATACCAGCGTCGCCATGCCTCTATCCTTTCAAACGCCAGCGCGGCGCGATGCGCGTCGCCGCATCGATCGGATTCTCGACGACCCGGCGCAGCCCCGCGTGCGCATGCACCATGCTCTCACCCGCGATCAGCGCGAGATGGAATTGGCCCGCCGGCAGGGCGACGACCGCAACGTCGCCCGGCATCGCGTCGTCCTCGGCATGGCGAAATCCTGCATCGGCCAAGGCGGCGTGAATCCGCTCCGCCCGCCAGCCGCGCAGCGGCCAGGCCGCTGGCCGCGTCAGCCGCCGGCCGGCGCACGCATAGGCCGCCCAGACCAGCCCCACGCAATCGAGTCCGGTTTCGGGGTCGCACCCCTGCGGACGAAAACGAACGCCCAGCATCCCGCGCGCCGCGGCGAACGCCCGATGTCCCAAATCACTACGCATCGCGTCAATTCCCGGGATAGCGCGTCAGCAGGTCGTTGCCGGGCAGATGCGTTTCGCCCCGAAAATTCGGCGCATTGGCAAAGCGGCCGCGACAGGTCGCAAGCTGTTTGTCGCACCCTTGCGTCAGGCGCACCCGCACCGGCAGCGCCGGCAGATGCGGCGGCATTTCGGCCAGCGTGAGCACCGGCCCCTCGCTGCCGGCGATCGGGCTCGCCAGTCCGCACGGCGGACCGCCCAACCACAGCAGCTCTCCAAAACGGAGCGCATCGCCCGCCGGGCCATCGGCGATCGTCACCTGCCGCCCGTCGATCGCCACGGCCGATGTTTCATGCGTCAGCGGCGCCAGGTCGATGCGGCAGGCGCGGTCGCCCAGAATCGCCCGGCATGATGGCGAGGTCGCGGGACAGGCGGGCCGGTCGAGCAACCGCGTCACCCCCTGCAATTCGGCTCCAAAGGCGCCGCCGCGCCGCTCGATCGCGCCCAGAAACCCGCGCGCCACCACGACCGGCGCCGTTTCGGGCGCGCTCCAGTCGGCGACCAGCAATTCCATCGCCGCGCCGTCCCAGCGACCGGCGTCCAGGTCCGCCGCCATGATCGCCTCGCTCGCGATCGCGCCTTCGATGTCCATCGTCTCGGCATCCAGGCTGTCGCTCGTCTCGATCGCCGACGGTTTCATACCCGGCGCGGCGCGATAGCAAAGGCCGGCGAGGGTCAGGTCGCGGTCGTGCGATGTCAGCCCGATAACCACCCCGTCGCGGCGCGACAGGCGCCAGCACCAGGCCAGCGTGACCAGTTCCCCGCGCAGCCAGTCGGGCGCCGCGCTCATCGCACCGCTCACCATGGCGCGCGCACCTCGACCAGCGGCACGCTGGCGATCTCGCCCGCCAGAAAGGTCGCGCAGCTGACCTCCAGCCGGTCCTCGGCAAAGCGCACCGGCACGTCGAACATATATCCCGCGCGCACCGCCGCGCCGCCGGGCGGCGGCGTATCGAACAGCAATTCGCCCTCCCCCGTCACGACAAAGGCGGCGGTTTCGACGCCGTCGATCGACGCGCGGACGCTGCCCGGAACCGGCAGGCGGATCGCGCGGCGCTGCACCGCATCGCCGCCGCCATAATGTTTGACCAGCGCGAACTGCCGCCGCGTCCCGTCGCCGGTGCCCAGCCACTGGTCGAGCGGGCCGGGCGCGCCACCGGCCGCCGCCGACCCATGGTCCAGCGGATCGCGAAAGCGAAAGCCGCGCGCGGCCCCGCGCCGCGCCCGGAAAAAGGCGGCGAGGGCGCGCACATCGGCTTCGGATCGAACCCCCGGCCCGGCGTCGTAGCGCATCCGCGCTTCGGCCCATTCGCTCGCCCGCTGCTCGTGCCCCGATGGCGAAGCGATGACCTGCGTCGAAAATTCGGTCGCGACCATCGCCTCGCGCCCGATCGCGATCGGGAAATCCACCGCATCGAAAGCCTGCACCTCTTCCTCCTCCCCGTCATGGATGACGAACCCGTCGCGCGCGACCTGCGGCAGCGCCCAGATGAACGTCCGTGCCACCCCGTCCCGGCGCGCCGCATCGGCGGCATCGGCGATCGCCGCCCATTGCGCCCGCTGTTCGGCCAGCAGCACGAAGCCTGAAAAATAATGCTGATCGGCCACGGGATAATTCAGCCGCGCCGCCATAAGGGTGCGCGCCGGCGCCGTCTCCGCACCGCGCCCCTCCGTCACCCAGTCATAATCCTCCAGTTGCAGCACGTCGAAGGCCGGCGCCGCCCAGCCGACCGGCACATTGGCGCGCCGCACCTCGTGGGCGCGGGCATCGAGCACGGTCGGCAGATAGACCAGGCACAGGCTCTGCATCCCCGCCGCCCCCGCCTCGTCACGCGCCGCCGCGACCAACGCGGCCGTCGAATCGGCCAGCAGCGCGCCCAGCGCGTCGAGCATTGCCGTCTGCGCCGCATCCAGCGGCGCCGTGACATCCGCAATCGCCACGCTCGCGCCGCCCAGTGCCAAGGTCGTCGCCGCATCATAGGCACAGATGCGGCCGCCACCGGCGATCCACCACCATGGTTCGCCGACCTGAAAACGGATCGGCATCGCCGCCTCCCGCGCGATGGCGACAAAGGCGCGCGCGACCAGTTGCAGATAGCCCATCGCCTCGCCGTTCGCGGGCGAAAGCAAGGTCGAGGGCGGCACCCATCCGGTCAGCGCCGGACTGCCGTCCGCCGCCCGCTGCTTCCAGCCGGCGGGGCAATAGGCGTCGAACAATTCATAGGACAGCGACCAGATCAGCCCCAGCCCGGCGTCGCGGCACGCCGCCGCCCACGCCCGGTGCCATGCCGCAGTCGGCGCGTTGATCGCCCCGCCCGCGACGCTCACCGCATGGCCGCCGCCCGCCGCCGCGAGCCGCATATAATGGCTCATCCCGACATAATGGACGACATCGCCGCGATAGCCGAGCTGGACGATCTGGCGCACCAGACGCGCCGGGGTCAGGTGATAGCTGTCGTCATAGCCGTTGCAGATGCCCAGGCCCTGCTCGGGCAGCACCGCATCGCCGATCGCCAGCACCGATCCCGACCCCAAACAGGCGATGTCGGTCAGCTCCGCCCACCCCTCCGCCGCAGCGGGCAGCACGCCGGACACGCCCTCCTCATAGGTCGGCGGGACCAGCGAGATGAACATCCGGTCGATATCGCCCGCCCACACCGGGTCGGCTTCGCCGGGCAACAGAAAGCCGCCGTCGAGTGCGTCGAAATCGATGGTCACGGCCGCATCCTCGGCCGTCCCCACGGCATAGTTCCACAGCCGCACATACCAGGCGCGCGGGCTGCCTCCCGCATCGCGCCCCTCGATGGTCAGCGTCGGTCCGTGCAGCGCGTCGAGCGGCTTCAGCCCGCCCGACCGCCAGCGGAAACGCAGCTGGCTATGCCGAAAGTCGCGCTTCGTTTCATAAGCCAGCAGGACATGGTCCCAGCGGTCCTCCGCCTCCCAGATCAGCCCGGCCAGATCGCCGCGATTGTAAAACACCGCCTCGATCCGCAGCGCGTCGGGCGCGGTGGTCACGACGCTCGCCATCATCGGCCGGGCAAAGTCGATCGTCCAGAAACGCGGGTCGAACCGCTTCACCCAGCTCTTGCGCTGATGATCCTCGGCCCTTGCCAGCGCCCAGCCCATCAGCCTTCCCCTTCGGCGATCGCGCGTCGCACCGCGCGCGCCAGTTGCCGGCCCGTCTGGGCCAGCCGCTGCGGCTCGCCGGAGCCCGAACCCTGGACATTGACGGTGATCGCGATGCTGCGCGGCACCGATGCCGTCGTCTCGACCCGGCCGCTCGTCGTCGGAACGAACAGTTCGGGCCCGCGCTCGCCGACGCGATAGGCGCGCCCCGCGCTCACCGGCCCGCCCGTCGCCCGCCCCGGCGCGCCGAACAGCGCCCCGGCGATCGCGCCGCCCAGCGACAGCAGCCCGCCGCCCTGCCCTGCCCCGGGCGCCAGCGCCCCGCCGATCGCCGCCCGCGCAATATCGTCGAGCACCGACAGCGCGACGCGCTTCAGATCCTCGAACCCCAGCCGCCCGGTCAGCAGCGCCCGGTTCAGCGCCCGCTCGATCCCGCGCCCCGCACTGTCGGCGGCCGTTACCAGCGGGCCGTCCAGTTCGGCGCGCATCGCGGCGACGTCGCGGCGAAAGGCGCCCGTGTCGGCGCGCACCGCGACGACCATCTCGTCGATCTCATCCATCGGGAAAACGCTCCATCATCCTGTCCAGATCGCCGCGCGCCACCGGCACGGCGATGCTCGGCGCATCGTCCGCGCCCACGATCGCCGCGATTTCGGCCGGGGTCGCCGACCAGAAATCATCGGGCCGCCAGCCAAAGGCACGCGTCATCACCCCGGCGAGCGCCTGCGCCGCCGCCGCGAACCGCTCGTCCGCCATCTCAACGTCCCTGCAATATCTGCCCCAGCAGCATCCGCAGCGCGGGTGTCGCCGCCGCCAACCCCCGCGCGACCACCGCCTCGCCCAGCGCCGCACGCGTCAGTTCGCCCGGCGGATCGCGCAGACAGTGCCAGAACAGCACCGCCATCTCGTTCAGCGTCAGTCGCCCGTCTGCCGCACGCTCGACCAGCGCGAATAGCGGCCCCAGTTCCGCCTCCGCCGCGACCAGCGCGGCAAAGCTCGGGCGCAATACCAGCGTCGCGCCGCCGACCATCAGTTCGGCCTCGCCCCGCGCCGGATTGGCGCCTCTCCCGTCCGCCGCGCTCAAAGGCTTGCCACCGGGCCGCTCGATTCCAGGTTCAGCGTGTAACTGCGCTCGCCGTTGTAATCGCCGGCATAGTCCAGCCGCGTGACCAGAAAGCGCCCCTGCATCCGCTCGCCGCTTTCGAAACTGAGTTCATAGGCGTCGATCGCACCCGACAGGGCGTTGCCGCGCAACCGCACCTCGGCGTCGGAACCGGTGAAGATGCCCGCCGCGCTGACCGATACCGACCGCACGCCCGCGCCCGACAACAAATCGCGCCAGCCCGCCGAATCCTTGGTGGTGACGTTCACCGCCTCGCCGTTCACCGACAATTGCGTCGTGCGCAGCCCTGCCACGGTGCGATAGACCGGCGGCGCACCGCCATCGCCGATCTTGAGCAAAAAGGCGCTCCCATTTTCGATTGCCATCGTCTAATCTCCTCAAAACAATTTTCTGCACAATTGGGGAGTCGCAGGATGCTGATCTCAAGTCTTGTTCTCGCAGCCATGCTGCAATCGCCGACCGCCGCGGTCGACACGACGCGTGTCGCTTTCACCAAATGCCTCAACGCCCAGATGAAGACCTCGCTGGAAGCCAAGGTGACGTCCGCCGAATTCGAAACCACGCTGAAGGCGGCGTGCGAAAAGGAACGCGACGCCTTTCGCAAGGCGGTGATCGCCGCCGATCGCGCAGGGGGCGATTCGGAAGCGATCGCGACCGAAAATGCCGACATGCAGGTCGAGGATTATCACGCCAACTTCGGCGACAAGTTCAAGGATTACAGCGAAACCAACACCCTGCCCGGCTGATCCCCGCGGCGGCGATCAATCCTTCAGGCAGCGGCACCGCACGACCATGTCGTGCCGCCACCCGCCACCCTGCTGAAAGGCGAAACGCGTCCGCACCACGCGCGCCGACATGATCGTCCATCCCTCGGCCGCGCCGCGCAGCGCCGACAGCACCGCATCGATGCGGTCCGCCGCCCGGTCGTCGATCGCGGCACCGACGCCGGTCAGCGCCACGTTCAATCGCACCTCGCGGCCTGCCCGGTCCTTGGTGCCCCAGTCGCCGCTTTCGGCACCGCCGACCGCGACAAAGGGCGCGCTGACCCTTGGCGGTACGCCGTCGAACACGCCATGGAGCCGCCCGGCCAGGTCGATGTCGGCTGCCAGCAGGGCGATCGCCCGCGCCCGCACCGCCTGTTCGGCGCCCGTCATCGGCCGCCGCCCAGCGTGACGCGCCGCCACGGCTGCCACAGTGCCGCGATCGCGGCCGGCGGCGGACCGCCGTCGCTGTCGCGCGCTTCGTGCAGATGTTGAACCATTCGCAGCAACCCCTGGCGGATCGCCTCCGGCACCGCATTGACATCGGCCGCCATCCCGGCGTGGTAATCCACCTCGATCCTCCCCGCCGCGCCCGGATCGAGCAAGGTCAGCCAGCCGGTGCCATCGGGCGCGATCTCCAGCCGCCAGCGATCGGCCGCCAGCGGCTCGGCGCCGTCGCCGCGATCCAGCCGCACCGCATCGACGGCGACCAGCGGCCGCGCGTTCAGGCGGATCGCGCCGCCCTTCGTCACCGTCTCCTGGCGGACCGCGCGAATGATCAGCCAGCCGCCGATAAACGCCTCGCAGATGCTCGCCGCCGCGCGCACCAGCGCCGCGATCACCGCATCGTCGATGCTCGCCCCCATGCGCAGCCACGCCCGCACTTCGTTCAGGCCGACCGGCGCATCGCCGGGCAACAGGCTTGTCGTCATCACCGTTCCTCCACGCGGACGGTCATCGACCGTTCCTCTATCTGTCCGGCGCTCATCGTCACGCGATTGGTCACGCGATACACATGGCCGGCGATCCCGCCGGCCAGCGTCACCACCGTGCTCAGCAGGTCGTTCGCGCTGCCCGCGATCGTCACGCCATCCGCTTCGTCGGGGGCGACCGCCCATGCGCTTTCGGTCAGCACCTGACCCACCGCACAGGCATCCGCCCAGTCGAATTCATAATCGATCCGGGCCCCCGGATCCTTCACCAGCATCGCCATCGCCAATCCTCGCTCTCTTGGTCAGGGTTTGCGGATCATCTGCCGCCGTGACGCCTCGCGCGGCTGCGGCACGGCCCGCGCCGCGGGCGGCATCGCTCCCGGTTCGGCGGCGCCCCATTCGCTTGCCAGGTCGCGCGGCGAAGCATCGGCGACCGCCCGCGCACCGATCGCGCCGTCGGCGATCATATCGCCCCCTCCAGCCCCGCGGCGGTCATATCGCTGCCTCCAACAGCGCCAGCCGCGCGTCGATTCCCGCGATCAGGAACAGCGCGAGTTGATCCGCCCTGATACCGAAGCGATCCGCCGGAACCGCCTCATCCTCCCAATTGTCCCAGCACAGAAAGGCATAAGGGGTTGCACCCGGACGGCCATCCTCATCGATCGGGTCGATCAGGCCTTCGTCGGCCATGATCGCCCACACCGCCTGTGCGCGCACGCCGAAATGCCGCCGCGCGGCGGCCGCGCCTTTCCACGCGATCGCATCGTTCCACTGGAAAAAGCCCAGCTCGGCCGCGATCCGCCGCGCCGCGCGCTGTTCGGCGCCCGTCATCGGACCCTGCCACAGCTTCTCGCGGCTGTCGGACGTATTGATCGTCCCGGTCGCGGCATAAAGCGTCGACCAGCGGTGCGACCCCAGCCCGAGCGGCTGGTTGTTGTCGGCACCGGGACACACCTCGCCCGCCCCCGTAATCTGCAACCGGATCTGCATCGCCGTCATGTCATAGATGCCCAGCTTGCCACCCGACAGCGACCCTCCCGAACCGCCCGTCACCAGATACCATTCGCGCCCGCCCGCGCTGATATTGTTCAACGCGAGCGCCGTCTGCTCGCTGGCGCTTTCGATCTTGGCCGTAAAGGCGCCTCCGACGACGTTCAGACGGAAAACGCCGGGATCGCTGGTGCCGATCCCCAGCTGCCCGGCTTCGTCGAGCCGCATGCGTTCAGACCCCGCGACGGCAAAGCCGATCTCGTCGGCGCCCGCATGAAACAGCCCGGTATCGCCGTCGTCCGCGAAGCCGATCGACGGCGCCGCCGCCGATCCGGCCGCCGCGACCACCACGCCAGGCTCCTCGGGCTCTTCGGGTTCATCGGGTTCGTCCGGGATCAGCGCCGCCAGCGGCAAATTGACCCAGCCCGACCCGCGCCGCACGGTCAGCAGGTCGCTTTCCGCTGCCTCGGTTACGGTATCGTGCCCGGTCGAAATCGGCTGCTTCGCCTCGATCGCATCGTTCAGGTCCGAAACAGCGGCCTCGACCGCGGCCACATCGCCGCCCAGCGCGGCCAGCGCCGCCCCGGCATTCGCCACGTCTCCCGCCAGGTCCGAAACGACGGCGCGCGTCGTTGCCGCCTCTTCCTCCAGCGCCGCCGCCGCGGCGTCGCGCGCGGCGAACCAGCCGGCACCGACCGTCAATGCGATCGTTTTCAATCCCGGCCGGAAATCGACCATCATCCCGCCGCTCGACGATGCCGCGACGCTTTCGCGCACCAGCCGCCCTTCGGCATCGATCCGCCCGAGCCCGGTCTCCCACTCGCCGGGATGGACAATCCCGGCGACGGCATAATGAAAAATCCTGTCCGCCGGCACATGGCCCGCGAAGCATCGGTGGCCGGGCACGGCGCCGGTCGGCATCAGCGCACCCGTGCCGCCGTCCCGGCACAGTTCGCGCACCAGATCGGCAAAGAAAGGCGTCGGCATGGCAAGGCCATCCTCTCGTCAACACAGCATGAAGGGGGAAGCACGATCCTCACGATCATGCTGTTGGCGCCCGGCCCGGTCCCGAAAGGGAAGGGTGCCAGGGCCGGGCGCCGCATCGCGCACCAGCCGCTTTTAGCTGGCGGCGAATTTCATCAGCTTGATGGCCTGCGAATCGATGATCGCGCCACCCACCCTTTTGGTTGCATAAAAATGCACAAAGGGCTTGTTGCTGAACGGATCGCGCAGGATTCGCGTCTCGCCGCGGTCGGCGATCAGGTATCCGGCGGCGAAATTGCCGAAGGCGACCGACAGGCTGTTCGCGCCCACGTCGGGCATGTCCTCGGCCTCGACCACCGGATAGCCGAGCAGGCTCGCCGCCTGTCCCTCGACCAGCCCCGGCTGCCACAGGAAAGCACCGTCGCTGGTCTTGAACTTGCGGATGCGCGCCAGCGTGTCCGAATTCATGACCCAGCACGCGCCCTGCCGGTACGGCGCCTTCAGCGTATGGACCAGCTCGACCAGCTTGTCCTGCGGGTTCGACGCCGGAAAGGCGCCCGCGGTCCCCGTCGCCAGATGCTGCAACGTCCCGAAGGCGCGCACGCCGTCGGCCTCGTTCGTCGTGGCATAGGTCAGGAAGCCCTTGGGCCGGTTCGTCCCGTTGCCGCTGACGAACGCCGTGCCTTCCGCGACCGCGAATTCGCGGCCGATCTCGTCGGCCAGCCAATCCTCCACGTTGAACATCGCATCGTCCAGCATCGCCTGGCTCGCCGCCGGATTGGCGTAAAGCTCGCCCGACGGCGGCGCGATTTCGGCGAAGCTGCGCGTCGCGGTCTCGGGCCGCGCGGCCGTCTCGCCGACCCAGCCCGCGCCCGTCGCGCCGGTGGCGATCAGCTTGCGGTATCCGCTCGTCCCCGTCTGCACGACGGTCGCGATGCCGCGGATCGGCGACAGCGACTTCAGCGTCGCCGCGATGCTCGCGTCGATCTCGCGCGGGACGGCATAGCCGCCCTCGCCGCCGCTCTCCCCCGACAGGCTCTTCATCTCCACGCCCGCATCGATCCCGCGCCGCAGATAGCGTTCGACGAAGGCGTCGCGGGCCGGATCGGCCGCTTTCGCCCCGTCGAGCGGCAACCGCGACGCCGCGACCGCGTGGCGCTCCACCTGCGCCTTCAGCGCCGCGACCGACGTCTTCAACTCATCGACCGCCTCCGCCGCCAGCACCGCGTCGAACGCGCCGTCCAGCGCATCGGCCTTCATTTCCATATCGTCCATATTCGTCACTCCTTCTGACAATCCACCGCAATCACCCGCGCCAGCGGCTGCATCGGCGCCGCGACCAGGCTCACCTCGGCCAGATCGAGCGCGGTCAACTCGCGCGGATTTCGCCCGCGCGCGCCCGTCACCCGATATCCGAAGCTCAGCCCGGTCAGCGCGCCGCGCGCGACCAGCGCCGCCGCCGCCGGATGCGTCACCCGCGCCACGACGCGCAGGCCGCGTGCATCCTCCGCCAATGTCTCGATCACGCCGATCGCGGCGCCCGGCCGGTGCTGCCACAACAGCGGCACGGCGCGGCGCGCCTGCAAACTCGCCGCAAAGGCCCCCGCGCGCACCACATCGCCGCCGCGATCGACCCGGTCGAACACCGACGCATAGCCCGCGAACCGCACCGTCATTTCAGCAGCCCCGGCAGCCCCATCTTCACCGCGAGGCCCACCACCAGCACCGCCAGCGCGCCGCGCACCGCCCAGTCGACGACCGCCTTCCACGCGCTCGTCTTGGCGTCGCGCCACGCGCCCAGCAGCTGCCGCAGGTCGCTCACATCGTCGCGCGCCGCTTCGTCGGCCAGCCCCAGCCGCGCCAGCGCCCGCCGCGCGCCCAGCTCGCTCGCCTCCTCGACCACCGCGCGCAGCAATGCGGCGTCGCCCGCGCCGGCCACGCCGGTTCCCGCCAGCGCGATCAGCCGCGCCAGCGCCTCTTCCTCGTCCATGTCGATTTCCTTTCGTCATCCCGGACTGGATCCTGGATGCACAGCGCCGCCAAAATCCTGGACCCCGGATCAAATCCGGGGGTGACGATGCAGGCTAACCCAGCCCCAGCAGCGCCTTCTTCTCGTCGGCGCTCAGCCAGTCCGCCCCCGACACCTCGCGCCACAGCGCCATCCGGTCCTCCGCCAGCGCCGGCACCCGGTCCAGGTCGACGCGCAGGTCGGCACCGTCGAACCAGCCCGCCAGCCCCTGCGAAATCGCGCCCAAAATCTTCGCGCACAGCGGCAGCACCGCCAGCCGCCACAGCGCCCGGTTCGCCTCGCGATAATTGGCATAGGTCGCGTCGCCGGGCAGGCCGAGCAGCATCGGCGGCACCCCGAACGCCATCGCGATCTCGCGCGCGCTCGAATCCTTCAACGCCAGGAAATCCATGTCGGCGGGCGACAGCGACAACGCCTGCCATTTCAGCCCGCCTTCCAGCAACAGCGGCCGCCCCGCATTGCCGCCGCCCGAAAAACTCTCCGCCAGTTCCTCGCGCAGCCGGTCGACCTGTTCGGCGGACAGCGGCATCCCCTTGTCGCCCGGATCATGGACCAGCGCGCCGGACGGCCGCGCCGCATTGTCGAGCAGCGCCGCGTTCCACCTGGCCGCCGCATTATGCGCCGCGATCGCGCCCGCCGCCGCGCCCAGACACCCGGTGCCATAATGATCGTCCAGCGGATGCAGCGCCTTCACATGCACCACCGCGGTGCGCCCCGCCCCATCCTCGGCGGGCAACACCGCCGCCGATCCGCCCGCTTGGTAGCGATAGGCGACCGGCCACCCGCGCGCATCGGCCTCGACCGTCACCCGCTCGGGCCGCAGCGCGAACAGCTCCGCCGGCGCGCCCGCGCCGTCGGCCAGTATCTGGA
The DNA here is from genome assembly GCA_003241685.1 of Sphingopyxis macrogoltabida. Taxonomy (GTDB): domain Bacteria; phylum Pseudomonadota; class Alphaproteobacteria; order Sphingomonadales; family Sphingomonadaceae; genus Sphingopyxis; species Sphingopyxis macrogoltabida_A. Next base: position 89,423 of record QFPJ01000006.1, on the reverse strand, counting down.
CATAGCCGTTGCCGTGCAGCAGCAGCTGCGATGCCAGCGTCTCGACCAGCCCCTGCCCGCCCGACGTCGCGGCGACCAGCCGCAGCAGCGCGGGGTCGCTCGCCACCAGCGGCGCCGCTCCCGCCGCCTCGGCGACCAGGCGGACGCTGCGCTGGACGATCGCATTGCCCAGATACCCCGCACGCACCTGCGCCTCCCACGACAAGGGCGCGGGCGCGTTCCAGCTGCCATACACACGCGACAAAGCGGGCCGCGCAGCACCCTGCGCGGCCTTGCGGCCAAACCAGTTCATGATGATCTCCTATATGTACCCCGGCGACAGCCGGAGCCCAGGGCGTCAAAACGCTGCCCTGCCTTCTCCGTTCGTGTCGAGCGAAGTCGAGACACCGCGAAGGCAAACGCCATGCCGGACTTCATCGGCGATTATCCCGTTTGCATCCGTAGCCCCCGTTTCGTCATTGCGAGGAGCGCAGCGACGAAGCAATCTCCAGCGAACGACAAGGCAGGACGATAGCGGGAGATTGCTTCCCCCGGCTTTCGCCGGGGTCGCAATGACGCATGGGGGTGGTGTGGGAATCATCGCGGACTTGATCCGGGATCCCGCTGCCCACCGAAGCATGATCGCGCAGCGCACACCGGCCCCTGTTCAGACCACCCGCACCCCCGGCTCCCGGCCCTTCCGCAGCCCTTCCAGCAACGCCGCCAGCGCCCACACGCACGCATCGGCCCGGTCCGGCGACCGCCCCGGCCCCGCATAACCGCCGCCCGTCTGAAATCCGCAAAGCTGGTCTTCCAGCGCCGCGAACACCCCCGCATGGACCACCTGCCCGCGTTCATAGGCCAGCGAGACCGGCTCCGCCCGCCGCGCCTTGCCGACGCTGGCGTGCACCGGCACCACCGGCAATGTGCAGTCGGCCTGGCGCAGCGTGGCCGCAACCATTTCGCCGCCCATGTTGCTTTCCGCGACGATGCGGTCGGCGTCCCAGCGCGCCGCCGCCGCGGCGACCGCCTGCGCCCACACATGCGGCGGCGGGGTTTCGACGCTTGCATCCTCGACCACCGCCAGCCGCCCGTCGCGCAAGTGCGCCGCGACCACGATCCCGCACGCGTCGCCGTTGGCCGTCGCCGGCGGATCGACGCCGATCACGACACGCACCGGCTTGCCGGCCGCGCCCGGTTCGACCCGGCACCGCTCGACCAGCGCCCGCGACCACAGCGCGCCCTCGACATCGTCCAGCATCTCGCCGTCCAGTTCCTGGCGCCCCAGCCGCGTCCCGCCATAGCTTGCCATCATCGCGACGACGAAATTGCCCGGCAGGTGCGGGTTGTCACGCGTCCGGCCCGTCGTTTCGGTCAGGCCCGGCGCCGCCTTGACGCGCCGCATCGCCGCATTGACCTGCGGCGTCGTCGTCACCAGCACGCGCGGGGACTCGCCCAATCGCATCCCCAGCATCAGATTATCCCACGCCACCGTCCCGCGCCGCCATTTGGCCAGTTCGTCGCACCAGGCGGCATGATGTTCGGGTCCGCGCAACTCCTCGCCCGCTTCCGCGGAATAGAGCGTCGCCACCGCTCCGCTATCGAACGATAATTCGCGCCGCCCCGCGGCCCAGCGCACCTCTTCGTGCGCGCGTTTGACCGCCATCAGTCCGCTCGGCCCCTCGATCATCACGCGCACCCCGTCGGCCTGGGTCGCCGCGACCAGCGCGATGTGCGCGTCCGGCCGGTCGCGGGCGATCTGGCTCACCCATTCGGCGCCGGCACGCGTCTTGCCGAACCCCCGACCCGCCAGGATCAGCCAGACCCGCCAGTCGCCGGGCGGTTCGCGCTGCCCGTCATTCTCGAATCCGTACCAGCGCGTTATCAATTCGGCTTTCTGCCCGTCGGTCAGGTCGCGCAGGACGCGCGTCAGGGCTTGCGGGGGCAGGCCGTGCAGCCGCGCCAGCACGCCGTCCGACCGCCATTTCCGCGTTGCCGGATCGGTGGCGGCCATTTCGGCGTCGCTTATGCGCATGCGCGTTCGGCCGCATCGGACCCCATATCGGTCCCCGGCCGCGGCGCATGGGCCGCGCGCTGCCGCTCGACCATGCGGATGCGCTTGATCAGCGCGGCGTCGGTTTCCTCCTGCGTCGCGACTTGCCGCCCCTGCGGTCTGCGCGTGCGCGCCTTCCCCTGCCGAATGCTCTCGCGATGAAAGGTCAGGATGCGGATCGCCTGATCGACCGTCATCTTGTCGACGGACTCGCGGCGCTCGTCGATCGCTTCGACAGGAAACTCGCCCACCGTCTCCAATGCACGGCGCACCAGCGCGGTTTCCAGCCTTTCATAGCCGATTTCCAGTGCCGCCTGCCATTGCGCCGCAAAAGCGGGCTCGCGCTTGCGAAGGCGATAGGCGCCGCTCTGCCGCATCCCCACCAGCGCCGCCGCGCGCACGATGTTGCAACTCGCCGCCAGTTCCACCAGAAACGCCTCGCGCTTCGCCTTGGTCCAGCCACCCGGCTTGCCCGCCTTCGCCTGCACCGGCCGGTTACGCTGCGACACCACCTCGTCCTCCCGCTTGTCGTCCATATCGCCTCGCTCCACAGGCAAACGGGCCGGAGCACCCCTTCCACCGAGGAGGTGCCGGCCCGAATCGCAATTTTCCATGATGTGATGTTTGTGCCATAACAGCGTTACGATGTCAATATATTTTTACCTATTTGGTTATTTATGGCATCGACCGGCCATATCGCGCGCCTCGTCCGCCGCTCCCACAAACCCTCTCCCCTTCCGCTGCATTGGTGATAGGCTCGCGCCATGCCCATCCCCGCCCCCCTTCGCCGCGCCGCCGCGCTGATTCCTACCATTGCTCGGGCCGCCGGTTTCACCGCTGCCCTGACCATCGCCGCGCCCCCCGCGGCCGCGCAGGGCGGCTATGCACCCGTCAACCTGGCCCCCAATTCGCAGTGGGAAATATGGTCGGCGGTCGGTCCCGCGCCCCAGATGAATCCCGAAGGGACGCGGCCGGTGCCGCCGGTGCCCGCGCGGTCGAACAGCATCGGCAATGTCGGGCGCGCGACCTTTGCCGTGACGGCGACCGGCCCGATCGGCGTCGGCGATCTGGTCACGGCATCCGGGCCCGGCGTCGATCCATGCCTGACCATCGGTCCGATGCGGGTCGTCGCGATGGAGGCGAACCGCTGGATCACCGTGCGTACCTATTTCGGCTGCGCTCCGTCGGTCAGCCGGCCGGCGACGCTGACGATGGTCGGCGTCGGCAATCAAGGCGCGGTCGGCACCGGTGCCGGGCCCGACGGCTGGACGAAAAGCGTACCGATGCCGCTGTGGCGCAACGAGCCGCGCGGCGCCTATGCCGCCAACATGCCGCGCGACGTCGGCGCGATCGCGGCGTTGGGCGCCAAGAAGGACGCAGCCGCGCCGCGCCACATCTATATGACATACTCCGGCGCCGCGCTGGCGCAGTTCGCGGGCAAGCGCGTCGTCTTCGGCATCTATGGCAACCAGGTGATCCGCGGCGGCGCGGGCAGTTGGCGCATCTATGTCAACGACAGCGTGCGCGGTGAACGCGCGCCCTGCGCCCCGGTGCCCGCGCGGCCCGGCTATCAATGGGCCGAATGCGCGTTCGACGTGCCGGTCGATGTCCGCCACCTCTATATCGGCATGATCCTCGACGGGGCGGCGGGCGACACCTATTATTTCGCCAACCCGGTGCTGGCGATCGGCGACCGGATCGGCGGCGTCCACCAGTATCAAAAGCCGCGAAACGAAATATTGATGCCGACGGTGCATATCTCACCCATCGGCTGGATCAATGCGACCATCGCCTTTCCCACCACCACCGCGCCGCATTGCGGGGGGATGCAATATTGTTTCGAACATGATTTCTACGCCGAAACCGGCGGCGCGGTCGCGACCTCGGTGCGCAAGGTGCATGGCCAGCTCGAAGGATTCAACTGCGGGCCGGTGTCGGTGCGCAGCGGCGTCGTGCGCGTCATGGCTTATTACGACCGCATCGTCGCGCCCGCGAAATCGGGGTCGTTCCTGCCGCAATATGTGTCGTGCGTGAAATCCTTCTCCTACATGGATTTCCCGGTCAATCAGGCGAACGAGACCCCCGATCTGGTCGGCACCGGCGTCTACACCACCGGGGTCGCCGGCGACCTGTGGCAGAATGTGTCGGAGGAATTCGACTGGTTCCTGCTCAACTGAGGCGCGGCGGCGCAGACCGCGTGCGGGCGGCCAACGCGGATCGGGCGGTTCACAAATTGACCGCAGCCCGCTAGGTTCGCAGCCGTAGCAACCGGGACGCGCATCATCATGATCCTTCGCCTCTTCGCCGCCGCCCTCCTCCTGTTCGCCGCGGGCGCGGCGGCGCGGGCGCAGGACGGCATCAGCGCCGCCAATCTCACCGAAACCGTCCGCACGCTCGCCTCCGATCCGTTCGAGGGTCGGGCGCCCGGGACCGTCGGCGAAGATCGCACGATCGCCTATCTGGTCGACCGGCTGCAAAGGCTCGGGCTGGAACCGGCGGGCGAGGACGGCGGCTGGACGCAAAAGGTGCCGCTGCTCCACACGCGGCTCGGCACGCCGACGACGCTGGCCTTCGCACGGAACGGCGGGACGGCGGCGCCGCTGACCTTCGGCACCGACATCTATGTCTCGACGCTGCAGCCCCAAAGCCAGGCCGAAGTGGCCGACGCGCCGATGGTCTTCGTCGGCTATGGCGTCGACGCGCCCGAACGCGGCTGGGACGATTACAAGGGCGTGGACCTGCGGGGCAAGGTCGCGGTTTTCCTGATCAACGACCCCGATTTCGTGGCCGAAGCGGGCGAGGATGCGGTGGGGAAGTTCGGCGGGCGGACGATGACCTATTACGGCCGCTGGACCTACAAGTTCGAAGAAGCGGCGCGGCGCGGCGCCGTCGCGGCGCTGATCGTCCACGATGCCGAGGGGGTCGGCTATGGCTGGAACGTGATCACCAGCGGCAACGGCGAAAACTACGGCCTCGTCGTCGCGCCGGAAAAAGTGACGAGTCTGGCGCTGCAAGGTTGGGTTTCGGGCGAAGCCGCGACGAAATTATTCGCCGATGCGGGGCAGGATCTGGCCGCGCTACGCATTGCCGCGCGCCGCGCCGATTTCCGTCCCGTCGACCTTGACACCCGCTTCCGCGCCGCGGTGCCGGTGACGCATGAAACCATCGAAAGCCGCAATGTCCTGGGGCGCATCCCCGGCGCCACGCGGCCGGACGAAAGCCTGATCTACGGGGCGCACTGGGACGCCTATGGCGCGGGGCCGGCCGACGAACACGGGCGCATCTACCGCGCGGGCGCCAATGACGATGCGCTGGGCGTGGCGGGCCTGTTCGAACTCGCCCGGCTGTTCAAGGCCGCGCCATCGCCCGACCGCAGCATCGTCTTCGCCTTCTGGACGGCGGAGGAACGCGGGCTTCTCGGTTCCGAACATTATGCCGCGAATCCGCTGTTGCCGCTGGAAAAGACGGTCGCCAACCTTGGCCTCGACATCCTCCAGACCGCCGGTCCGGCGCGCGACGTCATCCTCGTCGGCAAGGGGCAGGGTACGCTGGAGGACGATCTGGCCCGCCTCGCCGCGACGCAGGGACGCACCGTCAGTGTCGAAAGCCTCCCCGAACGCGGCCTATTTTTTCGCGCCGACCATTTCAGCCTCGCCAAGCGGGGGGTTCCGGTGCTGCTGATGATGGGCATCGCGGGCGCCTCCGACCTCATCGATGGCGGCCGCGAAGCGGGGCAGCGATGGGTCGATGATTATACGGGGCGCTGCTACCATCAGGCCTGCGACGCCTGGGACGAAAGCTGGAACCTGGCTGGCGCGGTTCAGGATATAGAGATATTTTACCAATTGGGCAAAGAGCTGGCTCGCGCCGGCACGTGGCCACAGTGGAAGGATGGCAGCGAGTTCAAGGCCCTGCGCGACGCAACGGGGGCCGAGCGCCGCTGAAGCCGCCGATCAGAGCCAGCCGATACTCTTGAAACGCCAGAAGACGAGTCCCGAACCGCCGAAGATCAGCGCGAGCGCGAAGGGGTAGCCAAAGGCCCAGTCAAGCTCGGGCATGAACCGGAAATTCATCCCATAAATGCCCGCGATCGCGGTCGGCACGGCGAGGATCGCGGCCCAGGCGGCGAGCTGGCGCGTGATGACGCCCTGCCGCTGCTGCTCGAGCAGGCTGTTGGTGTCGAGCACCGACGCGGCAATGTCGCGCAGGCTGGTCAGGCGGAATTCGGCGCGCGACACATGGTCCCATATGTCCCGGAAAAACGGCCGCACCGCATCGTCGATCGTCGGCAGGTCGTCATCGGCCGCCAGGCGGCTCGCGACATCCTTCATCAACCCGACGAGCCGCTGGAACCGGATGATCTCGTGCCGCTGGCGATAGAGATGGCGGATCTCGACGGCGTCGAGCGGCGTGTCCATCACGCTTTCCTCGACCAGCAGCATCCGTTCCTCGATGGCATCGATGACCGGAAAATAGCCGTCGACGATGAAATCCAGCACCGCATACAGCGCATAGTCCGGCCCGTGCGCCAGTTTGACCGGCAGCGTTTCGAGCCGGGCCCGCACGGCGGTGTGCGCCCGCGCCGAACCATGGCGGACCGTGACCAGAAAATGCGGTCCGACGAACGCCGCGGTTTCGCCCGGCCCGATCGTGTCGCCATCCAGATTGGCGGTGCTGGCGATGACGAACAACTGGTCGCCGTAAACCTCGACCTTCGGCAATTGGTTGGCCTTCAGCGCATCCTCGACGGCCAGCGGGTGCAGGCCGAAACGGCGGGCAATCCCGGCCAATTCGTCCGGCGTCGGCTCGTACAGGCCCAGCCAGAAAAAATCCCCCGGCTCGCAATGCTCGGGCACCGCTTCCTCGGGTCCGATGTCACGGACGAACCGGCCTTCATTGTACAGGCGCGCGGCCATGATCGGCATTGCGAAATCCTCTTTGCTGGTGCCGCCATAGAATAGCGCGGCCGCACAAGGAACGCGATAATGCACAGGCCCCCCGGAGGACGACCGAAGGCCTTTGCCTGTATTACCCGAACAAACCGCTTGCCAATGTCGCGCTACAAATGTAGCACGCTACAAATGTAGCGCCAGAAGGGTGATTCGCCATGTTGTCCAGCCTGCCCCCACGGGAACGCGAGATCGTCGACATTCTCTACGAACGCGGCGCATCAACCGTCACCGAAATCGGCGACGCGCTCAGCGACGCGCTGTCGGGCTCCGCGATACGTGCAATGCTCAAACGGCTGGAGACGAAGGGTTTCGTCGCCCGCGAATCGTCGGACCGCGGCTTCGTCTATGCACCGGCGGTGTCGGACAAGACGGCCAGCAAGTCGGCATTGGGACAGGTCGTGCGCGTCTTCTTCAACGGATCGGCGACCAGCGCCGCCGCCGCGCTGCTGGGCATGCAGGACGACCTCAGCAACGCCGAACTCGACGAACTGGAAAAAATGATCGCGAAAGCCCGCGATGGGAGGGACTCATGACGATCACGACCATATTGCTGGGCCTCGCCTGGAAATCGGCGATCGTCGCCGGGCTGACGCTGGCCTTGCTGCGCCTCGCGCGGCGGCGGTCGGCGGGGGAGCGGTCGATGATCGCGCATATGGGTCTCGCCGCGCTTCTCGCGCTGCCGGCGGCGGCGGCACTGCTGCCGCAATGGGCGCCGCTTCCGGCGGATTGGTCGGCGGCGCTTTCGGCCCCGGCCGCCGACACCGCCGCCCGCGATCATGGGGTCATTGAACAAACTTCCGGCGCGGCGACAGTCCCCGCCGCGCCGGAGGCCGCGGAATCGGCGGCGGCGGCATTCCCCGCCGCCGCCGACCTCGCCCCCTTTCTCTATCTTGTCCCGCTGGCGCTGCTGTTCGCAATGATGCTGCTGGCGGTCGTCCGTCTGTTCGCGATGCGCGGCCGGGCCGACGTACTGGTCGACGGGTCGTGGCTGTCGGCGCTGGCGGAGGCACAGCGGCGGATGGGTTTCAAGCACGGCACCGCCTTGCTCGTCAGCGATGAATTGCGCTCACCGATCAGCTGGGGCGTTCTGCGGCCGACGATCGTGCTCAGTCCCCATGCCGTCCATGCCGTCGACGAAGCGGAAGCGATCATCGCGCATGAGCTGGCGCATGTCGCCCGGCTGGATTGGGCCAAGCTGCTGGGCGCACGCGTCGCCTGCGCGCTCTTCTGGTTCAATCCGCTGGTGTGGATGCTGGCCCGCGAAAGCCACCAGCTGCGCGAAGAGGCGGCCGATGACGCGGTGCTGATGGCCGACATCGACGGCCCCGATTACGCCTCGCTGCTGGTCGGCGCCGCCCGTCACGACAATCGCTCGTCGCTGCTCGCCGCTCATGGCGTGGCGCCGGGCAAGGGCAGCCTGAAACGGCGCATCACGCGCGTCCTCGACGCCAGCCTGCGACGCGGCCCGGCGAGCGCCAGCTGGATGCTGATGAGCCTGACCCTGCTCGCCGCGATCACCGCGCCGCTCGCGGCCTTTTCGGCGACCGGCGATCGCGCGGCCCCGTGGGCAACGCGCGCCGCCATGAACGGGGCGTTGGCCACGATGCACGGTGCGCCCGCCGCCGTTGCGGCCACCGGCACGGTGGAAGGCACCGCGGCGGCCCGCGCGCAGAAGCCGCTGTCGGCCGACGAACTGATCAGCATGCGCGCGGTCGGCGTTACCCCCGATTATATGGCGGAAATGCGCGACCATGATCGTTCGATCAGCGCCGACGATATCATCGCGGCGAAAGCGACAGGTGTCGATCCTACCTATATCCGCACGATGCGCGGCATTTTTCCCGGGGTCGCGGTCGACGATCTGATCGGCGCGGCGGCGATGCAGATCGAACCGGCCTTCGCGCGCGACATGCGCTCGCACTTCCCGGGGGTCGGCATCGACGACGTCATCGCGCTGAAGGCGATGGGCGTCGACGGCGAGTATGTGACCGCGATGCGCAAGTCGGGCGTCCGGATGAAATCGGCCGACGAGGCGATCCGGCTGCGCGCAGTCGGCAGCGGGCATCAAGCCAGGGCAGCGACCGTCACGCCGGGCCGGGTCAGCGCGACCAGCAACGGGCGATCCGCCACCGTAAGCTGGGGTCCTGGCGCGGTGATCGAGGCGCGATCGGCCGACGGCCGGGTTGCCCGCGTCGAAATTCCCGAAGCGCCGGAGCCACCCGAACCCACCCCGCCACCGGCCCCTTTGCGGGACTGACGACGTTCGGCCGTTCGCCGAAGCCCGACCACCACTGATCGAAGCCCGATTTGGAAATGTCGCCGCGGCGGCGAGTGGTGACGCTCGCCCGGTGCACGCGAGGGAGGAGTGCCCGAATGAAAATCCTGTTGATCGCCGGCAGCGCCATGTTGCTGCCCCTTCTTACGCAGGCTGCGCCGGCCGCGCCGGACACCGACAACCCGCTGCCGGTGGCGCCGGTGACGCTGACCGACGTGCGCTGGACCGCCGAACCCGCCGACGGCGCCCAAGATGCGCCGCGCCTGCGGCTCCGCCACGGCCCATCGAACAGCGACACGCCGCTCGACGCTGACCGCCCCGAATTTGCGGCCGCCGCCGCCGCACTGGCCGACAACGCACCGGGTCCGATCCACTTCACCGTGTCGCACGACGCCGGAACGCTGGCCTGCACCGGCGAACGGACGAGCGCTTATGCCGGCAAGGGCCGCTGTCGCTTCACCGCCGACCCCCATTTCGAGCGCCAGCTTGCCGCGCGCGGGCTCGCGCCCCGCCAGCGCGCCACCCTGCTCGCGATGCTGATGGTCGATGCCACGATCGAACAGGCTGACGGTCTGATCCGCGAAGGCGTCCGGCCCGAAAACGCCGACGACCTCATCGCCGCCGCGGCGCTCGACATCACGCCGGCCTATGTCCGCGACCTTCGGTCCGACGCGCTGGTGCTGACCCGCATCGAGGACGCGATCGCGTGCAAGGCGATGGACATCGACGGCGCCTATGTCCGCGACCTCGCCGCGGCGGGCTATCACGGGCTCAGCGCGCAGGATGTCGTCGCGATGAAGGCGATGGGCATCACCGGCGCCTATGCCATGGCGATGAACCGCGCCGCAGAGGGGAACGGCCGGTGATCCGCCGCGTCAGCCTGCTCGCGATGACGGCCGCGCTGGCGGCCCCGCTCGCCGCACAGGAGGCGGCGCCGACCGGTGACACGCCGCCCCCCGCGCCCGCCGAGATTCCGTCGACCGCGACGACGGCGGGGCGACAGATCTATACCCCCGCCGACTTTGCGCGCTACGCCCCCAAAAACGCCTATGACATGCTGGTTCAGGTTCCCAGCTTCCAGATCCGCGACAATGAAAATCTGCGCGGGCTGGGACAGGCGACGGGCAATGTATTGTTCAACGGCGAACGGCCGTCGAACAAGGCCGACGACATGTACACCCAATTGTCGCGCATTCCGGCCGGCAATGTCGAGCGGATCGAGATCCTCGACGGTGCGACGCTCGATATTCCGGGCCTGTCGGGACAGGTCGCCAATATCGTTTACCGCGCCGATAATTTTTCGGGGCAGTTTTCCTGGAAGCCCCAGTTTCGCGCGCATTATACCGACCCGCTGCTGACACGCGGCGACATATCGGTGCGCGGCCGCCAGGGCGACGTGGAATATGAAGCCGCGCTCAACAATGACGATTCGGCGCGCAGCGGCGCGGGCGGCCCAACGCTGATCCAGGACGGCGCGGGGCAGATCATCGAACGGCGCAGCGACATCTGGCACACCCATTATGACACGCCGAAGCTGTCGGCCCGCATCAGCTGGGACCCGGCGGGCGACACGATCGTCAATCTGGGCGGCCATTATCAGCGCAAGTATGACCGCTATTACGAAGATGGCGTCCGCACCGGCCCCGGCCTTCCCGACCGCATCCGCACGGTGCGCGAAAATGCCGACAGCTGGAATTACGAGGTCAGCGGCGACTGGCAATTCGGCCTGGGCCCGGGCAAGCTGAAGCTGATCGGCCTGCGCCGGTTCAGCCACGAACCCTATTCGCAGGAAATCATCTCGCGCCCGGAGGGCGGCGTCGCGACCGGCGACCGCTTCGCGCAGACCGGCGATCTTGGCGAAACGATCGGGCGCGGCGAATATCAGTGGAAGATGCTGGGGGGCGATTGGCAATTGTCGGGCGAGGCGGCGTTTAACACGCTGGACAATGTCGCCTCGATCGCGCTGCTCGACCCGTCGGGCCAGTTCGTCGACGTGCCGTTCGAGGGCGGCACCGGCGGCGTCAGCGAGGATCGGTACGAAGGCCTTTTGAGTTTCGGCCGCAAGCTGACCGACAAGCTGAGCTTTCAAGTCATCGCCGGCGCGGAACATTCGACGATCACCCAGACGGGCGTGAACGGCCTGACGCGCAGCTTCTTCCGGCCCAAGGGCTCGGTGTCGCTGGCATGGGCACCGTCCGCCGATTTCGACATATCGGTGAAACTGCGGCGGCGGGTCCTGCAACTCAGCTTCTACGACTTTCTCGCCCGCGCCTTTCTCAACGACGGCAACCAGAATGAAAGCAACAATGATTTGAGGCCCCAGCAGGACTGGACCTATGAGGCGGAAATCAACAAGAAGTTCGGAGCCTGGGGCTCGACCAAAATCCTGCTGATCTACCGTGATGTCGAGGACCGCGTCGACGTGATCCCGGTCGGACCCGACGGCGAAGCGGTGGGCAATATCGCCAAGGCGAAGGCGGGCGCGATCGACTGGACATCGACCATCAACCTCGATCCGGCCGGCCTCAAGGGCTTCAAGATCAACACGCGGGCGCTGTTCCAGAAATCATCGCTGCGCGATCCCTTCACCGGCGAAAAGCGGCAGTGGAACGGCTTCACCGACACGGTGCTCGAACTTGGCGTGCGCCACGACATTCCCGCCACCAATTGGGCGTGGGGCAGCAATATCGAATATTCGCACAATCAGCCGAGCTATCGCCGCAACCAGATCGACCGGATCTGGGAGGGGCCGGTGTGGGCCTCGGCCTTTGTCGAACACAAGGATGTCCTGGGCCTGACCGTCCGGGCGCAGGTTTCCAACATCGTCAACGCCCGGTCGCGGCGCGACCGCACCGTCTACACCGGCGTGCGCGGCGACAGCCCGATCGCCTTCGTCGAGGAACGCGACCGGCTGATCGGCCCGATCTTCGTCTTTTCGGTGCGCGGGAAATTCTGAACGGATAAGGAAGGGCGCATGACCGCCCGCCGGACCAAAATCTATTTCGACGGCGGATGCCGCCCGAACCCCGGCCCGATGGAAATCGCGGTCGTCATCGGCGGCATCGTCCATATCGAGGACGACATCGGCGCCGGCGGCAGCATGGATGCCGAATGGCGCGCGCTGATCGCCGCGCTGCGCCTGATGGGCGAACGCGGCATCACGGACGGCATCCTGCTCGGCGACGCCGCCGCGGTCATCGCGCAGGCCACGGGAAAGGCCCCCGCACGGGGGAGCGCGGCGCGCCATCTCGCCGCCTGTCGCGCGCTCCTCGGCGACGATCCCATGCCACCGCTCCGGCATATCTCCCGAACCCGGAATCTCGCCGGAATCGCACTCGCCCGTCGCCACCCGCGCTGACGGTCAACCCGTGTAGGCGTCGATCGCGGCGAAGTGCGCCGCCTTCTCGCCATCCTCCAGAAAGGAGCCGATGAAGCTGTTGCGCGCCAGCGTCACCAGATCGGCCTTCGACAAGTCGAGCGCGTCGGCAACCGCCAGATAATTGGCGTTCACATAACCGCCGAAATAGCTGGGATCGTCGCTGTTCACCGTGGCGCACAGGCCGGCGTCGAGCATGGCCCTCAGCGGATGCGCGCCCATGTCGCCGACCACGCACAATTTCAGGTTCGACAGCGGACAGACGGTCAGCGTCATCCCCTCCGCCGCCAGCCGCGCGACCAGCGCCGCATCCTCCAGGCTGCGGTTGCCATGGTCGATGCGGTCGACTTTCAGCAGGTCCAGCGCCTCGTGGACATAGGCGGGCGGGCCTTCCTCGCCCGCGTGCGCGACGACCTTCAACCCCAGGTCGCGCGCGCGCGCAAAGACGCGCTCGAACTTGGCGGGCGGATGCCCGACCTCGGACGAATCGAGCCCGACGCCGTCGATGCGCCCCAGCCAGGGCAGCGCCGCGTCGAGCGTCGCTTCGGCCTCGGCCTCGCTCAAATGGCGGAGGAAGCAAAGGATCAGCTTCGACGAGATGCCATGCCGCGCCTTCGCATCGTCGAGCGCGCGGGCGATGCCCGCGATGACCGTTTCAAAGGCGACGCCGCGTTCGGTGTGCCCTTGTGGATCGAAGAAGATTTCGACGTGCCGGACGGCATCCGCCGCCGCGCGCTCCAGATAGGCGGCGGTCAGGTCGGTGAAATCTTGCTCGGTCCGCAGCACCGCCATTCCCTGGTAATAAATGTCGAGGAAATCCTGCAGATTCGAAAAGGCATAGGCTGCCCGCACCTCCTCGACGCTGGCGAACGGGATTGCGATGCCGTTGCGCCGGGCCAGCTCGAACATCAGTTCGGGCTCCAGCGACCCTTCGATATGCAGGTGCAATTCGGCCTTGGGCAGCGCGGCGATAAAGGCCGCGCGTTCGGCGGATGATGCGAAACCGTCAGCCATGGGACACCGCCTCTTCGGCCTCGCCGTCGCGCAGGATGATCGCCGCCTCGGGTTTGTAAAGGCGGATTTCCTCGATCGTCAGCCCATCAATCTCATGCGGGAAGATCAGCCAGCGGTCGGTTTCGTGGACGAAGAAATCGGGCACCAGATCGGTTATGTTGCGGCGCGGTTTGTACCAAACGGTCGCAATGCGGATGTCGCGGGGCATGTTGTGGCGGCACCGCGCCTGCAGTTCGGCGATGAAGGCGCGGATGCTGCGCCCGCTGTCGAACACATCGTCGATGATCAGCAGGCGGTCGTCGGGATCGAGCGTGTCGATCAGATAGCCGAGCGCGAACACCTTCACCTCCGGATCCTGCCGGTCGATGCCGTGATAGGAGGAGGTGCGGATCGCGATATGGTCGCAATGCAGACCGTGATAATCGAGCAATTCCTGCACCGCGATGCCCACCGGCGCCCCGCCGCGCCAGATCCCGACCAGATGCGTCGGCCGAAAACCGCTGTCGATCACCTGCATCCCCAGCCGCAGCGAATCGGCGAGCAGGTCGTTGGCGCTGATGAAAATCTTGTCGGTCGTCATGCGCGCGAGTTTGGCCCTTTTTGTCGCGGCGCACAATATCGACGGCGCCCCGGCCGGGCCGGGACGCCGCGCCATGAGGATCAGAAGCGGAAGCTGGCCGCGATGCCATAGGTGCGCGGGGTGCCCGCGATGAAGGTCGGCAGGCCCAGGCTGTCGCCGGTGTTTCCGGCATCCATGATATATTTGCGGTTGAACAGATTTTCGCCAAACGCCTCGATCCGCCAGCCACCGCCGGGGGCTTCATAGCCGAGCCGGGCGTTCACCAGCACATAGCCGTTCTGAAGTTCGTCCTGGATATTATCGGCGACCAGCGCCGCGGGCGGCTGTTGCAGGTCGGGGCGGTCATTGTCGTCGTCAAAGAAGATTTTCGACTGCCAGGTCGCGCTGGGCGTGAAGCTGATCCGCCCGTCGCCCGCCGGGATGCCGACGATGGCACCGATCGCGGCGCTGTGATCGGGATTCAGGCGGAAGCGATTGCCGTCGCGCGCGCCGGTTTCGAAGCGGCTGTGATTATAGGCATAGGAGGCGAACAGCGTCACCGCGTCGCTCGGGACCCAGCGCACTTGCCCCTCGAAACCATAGCCGCGCGCCTCGCCCGCGTTGGTGACGACGAACTGCGTCCCTTGCTGAACCGTCGTCTGGAAATTGCTGTAGTCGTAGAGGAAGGCAGCGCCATCGACGAACAGGGTGCGGTTCGCGAGTGCCGTCTTGAAACCGACCTCATAGCTGTCGACCGTTTCGGCGGGCAGCGTGTTGAAGCGCACCGCCGCGAACGGCGCGGCCGGCCCCTGCGCCGACAGAATTTCGGGCCGGCGGCCGCGCGCATAGGTGGCATAGAGGCTGCTGTCGTCACCCGCTGCATAGCGCGCGGTGACGCGCCACGAAAATCCGTCGCTTTTCAGCGTCTCCTCTTCGGTCGACCCGTTCGCCGCCGTCGGCTGCGCGCCGAGGCCGAACAGCGGCACCGGATAGGCGGTCGACGGCGGAATGGTGGCGGCACCGGGCACCGCCAGTGCCTGAAGCAGCGCGGTTCGCACCGCCGCGGGCTGCGACAGCGCGCCGATGAAACCGCCGAGGATCGATCGGCCGTTCAGCACCGACGCGCTATAACGGCTACGCTTGCTGTCGTGGCTGTACCGCAGTCCCGCGCCGACCTCGAACCGCTCGGACAGATGCACGGTGACATCGCCATATAGATCGATGGCGCGCGTGCGCGAGAAATTGGTCGAACTTTC
Organism: Sphingopyxis macrogoltabida; assembly: GCA_003241685.1. GTDB lineage: Bacteria > Pseudomonadota > Alphaproteobacteria > Sphingomonadales > Sphingomonadaceae > Sphingopyxis > Sphingopyxis macrogoltabida_A. Next base: position 73,959 of record QFPJ01000006.1, on the reverse strand, counting down.
GAGATGCGCCGATTTCAAATTGGCCGCGATCGCCCGTGCCTGCGCCGCCGGCAACGCGGCGCCATAGGCCCCCGCCACACCCTGCAGCAACTGCCCGGTGAAGGCGGTGTTCCCGAACAGCGCGAGCGGCGCCGGATCGGTCGCCGGTCGCCCCGGAATCGCGCCGCCGCCGTTCAGCACACCGGCGAGCCGCGCCAGCGCGGCGCGCTCGTCGAACTGGGCCGGGGTGCGCTGGCTGCCGTTCTCGAAGAAATAGCTGGCGCCGAAAAAGGCGCTGACCGCGCTGCCGTCATAGGCAATGCGCAGATCCTGGCTGAACTGGCGCCCGCGCGCATCCTCCGCCGCCGTCAAAATCGGCAGCGACAGGCCGTCTGCATCGAAAATCTCGAGCGCCGAAAAGCGGCGATAGGCCGTCGTCGCATGCAGCGAAAAATCATTGCCGAGGTCGAGCGCACCAATAGCGGTGACCCCCCAGACCTTGCGGTCGAGGCCGAGCGGGCGATTGTCCTCGAACCCCGCCGCCGGGGCAAGCGCCGCGCCGCTGTTGCGGCCGCGGTTGCCGATCACCGCGCCAGTGACGGGATCGGTGGGGTTGTAAGCGATCGATTTGAACGCGGTGCCATCGGGATGATCTTCCTGATAATTGCCGATCAGGTCGAACGTCAGTCCGCCGGTTTCGGCGCGGAAGGAACCCCGCACCGCGCGCGTATCGACCGAATTATAATCCTCGCCGCCCAGCAGATTCTCGACCGTGCCGTCGCGCATCCGCACCCGCCCGGCGAGGCGGATCGCGGCCTGGTCGCCGATCGCCGCATTCCCCATCGCATCGACGGTCCAGGCGTCGAAATTGCCATAGGAGAGCCCAAACGCCCCTTCGTTGCGACCGATCTGCGCCTTGTTCTGGATGACGTTCACCGCGCCGATCAGCGCGCCGCGGCCATAGAGCGTCGATTGCGGCCCCTTTGCGACTTCCACCCGGTCAATATCGAACAACTCGACATAGGAACCGCGCGATTTCGAAATCGAAACGCCGTCCTGATACAGCGACACGCGCGGCTCGGTGGTCGCGGCGCCGCTGTCCGACGTGATGCCGCGAATGACGAAGCCGGGGTTGTTCGGCGACTGGTTCTGCACCACGAAGCCGGGGACGTACCGCGACAATTCCTCGAAATCCTGGATGCCGAGCCGTTCCAGATCATCGCCGCCAACGACGCTCAGCGTCATCGGCACCTCGATCGGGTCCTGTTCGCGCAGCTGGGCGGTGACCACGATGGTGTCCCCGGTGTCGGCTTCTTCCGCCTGCGCGGCGGTGACGGCAAGGACGGACAGGCTGGTGGAGAGCAGCAAGGCAGTGGGTCTGATGGACATGGTTTTCCCCTTTTCGAAGGGGCCGTTAGGTCGCAAAGATGAAAACCGGATGACACCGGACCGATCATTTCCGGTGCAACGGCAGGATCAGCCCAGTCGCGATCGATTTTTTCAGCCGGCGAGGACTTTCGCCATCATCCGCTCTTCCTTTTCGATCCACGGCGCCATGCTCGGCCGGCCGAGGATCGCCGCGCTCCAGCGCGCCACTTTCGGATGTTTCGTAGGGTCGGCGCCCGCGCCGCAGTGCCGGAAGTTCATCAGCGGCGAAGCGACGGCCAGGTCAGCAAGCGTCAAACGGTCGCCGACGAGGAAACCCGACGCCGGAATGGCGCCCTCCAGATAATCGAGCAGCCGCGGCAACTCATCGGTCTCGGCGATGGCCGCCGCCGCCAGATCGCCCTCGCGGCCCAGGAATTTCGGCGCGACGACACGGTTGAAGAAGATCTTGCCGCTGCACGCGGCGAACACGGTGTCGGCGAACTCCTCCCACCAGATGACGCGTCCCCGCTCCTGCGGATCGGCGGGGATCAACGCGGGCTCGGGGTGCTTGGCCTCCAGATACTGAATGATCGCGCTCGAGTCGGCGAGCAGGAAGCCGTCGTCGTCCATCGCGGGCATCTTTCCCAGCGGCGATGCCGCGCGGAAGCCGGGGTCGGGGTCGCCGATGCCGACCCCCTTCAGCTCGAACGTCAGCCCCTTTTCGCCCAGATAGCCGAGCAGTTTCCGGACAAAGGGCGATACCACCGAACCATAGACGATCATGTTTTCCTCCCGCATATCCTTTCCGCATCCATAGGCGATAGCCCCACGGCCGCAAGCGGCATGGCACAAACCATCCGCCATATTGCGCGCTTGCCATCGCGCATGGGCCGTGGGACTATCGCGCATCGGGCGGGGTGCTGCGTGCGGAATGCCGTCACGGCGGCCATCAACAGGAAACGGACAATGCGTCCTTCGCGATGGGCAGATCGGCTGACGGCGGTGCTGGTCCGGTTCGTCGGATTGCTGATCCTCCTCGCCACCATCACCGCCGCGACCGCCAGCTTCCTCTACAACCAGCGCGCCGAGGCCGAACAGGCGCAACGTGTCGCGATGCAGGTCAACATGCGCCTCGGCGATCAGTTGGCGGTGCTGCAGGCCGTTCGCGCCCTCTACCAATCCGATCGCGATGCCAGCGGCCCGGGCATCCGCAATTATCTCTCGGCACTGCAGCCACAGGTGCGCGCGCCGGGGATGCAAGGCATCGGAATCGCCATTGCGATGGCACAGGGAATGCCCGCGGCTGCCGAAGCCAAATTGCGCGAGAATTACGGGCATGACATATCGGTCTGGCCTGCCAGCGATCAGCCCATCGGCTTTCCGATCGTCCTCATCGAACCCAGCGCATCGAGCAATCATGTCGCGCTGGGGTTTGACATGTACAGCGATCCGGTGCGCCGCGCGGGTATGCGGCGCGCATGGCAAACCGGACAGCCCGCGGCCAGCGGCCTCGTCGATCTGGTCCAGGAACGACAGGCCGACCGTCGCCAGCGCGGCTTCCTGATCTATATTCCCGTCTATGCCGACAGCCGTCGCGAAGGCGAAGCGGTCGCGACGGCTCCCGGCTTCCGGCCCGTTCAGGCTTTCATCTATGCTCCCTTCCGCATCGACGACCTGATGGAAGCGTTGCTTGGCCGGCATCTCCGCGATGTCGAAGGCATCGCCGTCTATGCCGGCGAGGGTCCGTCGGCGACCCGCGTGTTCACGCATGGACAGATCGGCTGGGATGCGCATGATCAGCGCCTGATGGTCGCCGACCAGCGCTGGACGCTGCGTATATCCTATGGCCGATTCATCGACCGCATCGGCCGCCCGCTCGGCATCCTGCTGTTCGGAATCGCGCTCGCCCTCCTCGCGACGCAGTTGCACCGCGTCCAGCAACGCCGGCTCGGGGCATTCCAGACGTTGGCGGAGGAAAGGGCGCGCCACGCCGAGGATCGCGAGCTGATGATCGGCGAAATGGCGCACCGGATGAAGAATGCCTTCGCCCGGATCGGCGCGCTGGCGCGTATCACGCTGCGCGAATCGAACGGTCTTGCCGATTTCGAGACACGGTTCGACGGGCGCCTGCGCGCGTTGTCCGACGCCAAGCAGATGCTCGTTACCGGCGCGGTGGGCACGGTCGACCTGCGCGCGATCGTGCGGCGCGAACTCGAACTGGCGGGCTGGTCCGAAAACCGGCTGGCGGCGCTGACGGGACCCGATGTGCGGTTGAACGACGATGGCGCCCAGACCATCTCGCTCGCCCTCCATGAATTTGTGACCAACAGCGTCAAATATGGCGCGCTCGGCGGGACCGGCGGCCTGTCGATCGACTGGCGCCGCGACGCGGGCGACATCCAACTGTGCTGGGTCGAAAGCGATCTGGCGACGACGCCCGACATCGCGACCGAAAGTTTCGGGACCCAGTTCATCCGCTCGCTCATCGAACGGCAACTTAAAGGCAGCTGGCGGCGCGAGGCCGTTGACAACCGCCTGTCGATCGTCATTCGCTGGCCGGACGATGGCGCATCCGACTGATCCTCGCTGGCATATCTGGATCGATCGCGGCGGCACCTTCACCGATGTCGTCGCGCGATCGCCCGATGGCGCGGTGGTCACCACCAAATATCTCAGCGACGACCCCGCGCGTCCCGGCGATGCAGCGGTCGGCGCGATCCGCGACCTGACCGGCGCCGGGGCCGGACCGCTGCCGCCGCTGACGGTCCGTATGGGATCGACGGTGGCGACCAACGCCCTGCTCGAACGCAAGGGCGCACCGACGCTGCTCGCGATCACGCGCGGCTTCGGCGACGCGCTGACCATCGGCTATCAGGATCGCCCCGACCTTTTCGCCCGCAAACTCGACCGCGTGCCGCCGCCGCATGCGATGGTCGCCGAAATCGCCGAGCGCGTCGGACCCAACGGCGAAATCCTGCTCCCGCTGGACGAAGATGCCGCGCGCACCGCACTACAGGCTGCGCGCGACGCGGGCATCGCCGGCCTCGCGATCGTGCTGATGCACGGCTATCGCTATCCGGCGCACGAGCAGCGCCTCGCCGCCATCGCCGCAGAGCTCGGCTTCACCCAGATATCGACCAGCCACGACGTCAGCGCGCTGATCAAGCTCGTCGGGCGCGGCGACACGACGCTTGCCGATGCCTATCTCTCTCCCGTCCTGCGCCGCTATGTCGATCAGTTCGTCGCCGAACTCGGGGACGGCACCGACCCGCAATTCATGAAAAGCTCGGGCGGCCTTGCCTCCGCATCGGCCTTCCACGGCCGCGACGCCATCCTTTCGGGTCCCGCGGGCGGCATCGTCGGGATGGTCGGCAGCGCCGCACCGCTTGGAAAGGACCGCCTGATCGGCTTCGACATGGGCGGCACGTCCACCGACGTCAGCCACTACGCCGGTCGCCTTGAGCGCGATAACGAGACCATCGTCGCGGGCACGCGCATCCGTGCACCGATGCTGCGCATTCACACCGTTGCCGCCGGGGGCGGATCGATCTGCCGCTGGGACGGCGCGCGCCTCCTCGTCGGCCCCGAAAGCGCCGGGGCCAATCCCGGACCCGCCGCCTATGGGCGCGGCGGGCCGCTCACCGTCACCGACTGCAACATCCTGCTCGGCAAGATTCAGCCCGGCCATTTCCCCCGACTGTTCGGACCGAATGGCGACCAGCCGCTCGACCGCGCCGTGGTCGTCGAAAAATTCGCCGCGATGGCAGCCGAAGTCGGCGGCATCACGCCCGAAGCTCTCGCCGAAGGCCTGCTCGCCATCGCGGTCCAGCAAATGGCGAACGCCATCAAACGCATCACCATCGCACGCGGCCACGACGTGACACGAGGCTATAGTCTGGTCGGTTTCGGCGGCGCGGCGGGCCAGCATGTGTGCCTCGTCGCCGATGCGCTCGGCATCGATGAAATCCTGCTCCATCCGCTCGCGGGCGTCCTTTCGGCCTATGGCATGGGCCTCGCCCGGCCCTCGGCGATCCGCGAACGCACGCTGGCGCTGACCCTCGATGCGGATTGCGCGACCACTCTTGCCGCCGCCGAAGCCGAACTCGACGGACAGGCGCGCGCCGACCTCGCGCCCGATGCCGTGACAACCCGCGAAACCCTGCTCTTCGTCCGCCTCGCCGACAGCGACAATGCGATCGAACTCCCGCTCGCGCCGCCTGCCGAAATCGCGGCGGCCTTTGCCGCCGCCTTCCGCCTGCGCTTCGGTTACGCCCCGCACACGAATCTGGTCGTCGACCGCATCCGTGTCGAACTGACCGAGGCGGACGCCGCATCCGCAACCCTGCCGCCGCCCATCGTGGCGGCCGAAGCCGACCCCGAAACCGTCACCGCCTGGCTCGCCGGGACGAAGCACCGCGTCCCGCTGCACCAACGCGGCGCGCTCGCCCCCGGCCGAACCGTCGCGGGGCCCGCAATCGTCATCGACGCGCTCTCGACGACGGTGATCGAGCCGGGCTGGACCGCGATGGTCGAACGGGAAAGAACATTGCGGCTCATAAAATGCCCCTCGCCTTCGGGGGCGGAGACCTCGCGCAGGGCCGACAGACCCCTCCCCTCAACCCCCTCTCCTGAAGAGGCCGGGGTGCAGCCCGACCCCATCCGCCTCGAAATCTTCAACAGCCTGTTCATGGCGATTGCCGAGGAAATGGGCGGCGCGCTCCAGCACAGCGCCTCGTCGATCAACATCCGCGAGCGGCTCGACTTTTCCTGCGCGCTCTTCGACGGCCGCGGCAGCCTCGTCGCCAACGCGCCGCACATGCCCGTCCATCTGGGCTCGATGGGCGAAAGCGTCCGCACCATTCTCCGCCAAAGGACCAGCGACGGACGCGGCATCCGGCGCGGCGATGCCTATGCGCTCAACGCGCCCTATGATGGCGGCACGCACCTCCCCGACATCACCGTCATCATGCCGGTCTTTGTGGACGGCGACGAACCGGGCTTCTTCGTCGCCGCCCGCGGCCACCACGCCGATCTCGGCGGCATCGCTCCCGGCTCGATGCCGCCAGGCAGCCGCAGCATTGCCGAAGAAGGCATCCTTTTCGACAACGTCCTGATCGTCGACAACGGCAACTTTCTGGACGCGGATGTCCACGCGCACCTGACTGCCGGCGACTGGCCCGCGCGCAACCCCGCGCTCAACATCGCGGATCTGAAGGCCCAGGTCGCGGCGTGCCAGCGCGGCGCCAGCGCGCTCGCCGATCTCAGCGCCGCGCACGGCGCCGCGACCGTCGCCGCCTATATGGCGCACGGCCAGCGCCAGGCCGAAGCCGCCGTCCGCCAGCTCGTCGCGCGTCTGAACGACGGGACCTTCCGCTACGCGATGGACAATGGCGCCGAAGTCGCGGTCGCCGTCCAGGTCGACCGCGACGCGCGTCACGTCACGATCGACTTCACCGGCTCCTCGCCCACCCTCCCCGACAATTTCAACGCGCCGATGCCCGTGGTGCGCGCGGCGGTGCTTTACGTCCTGCGCACCATGATTGACGACCCGATCCCGATGAACGAGGGGTGCCTTGCCCCCGTCACGCTGATCGTGCCTGACGATTCGATGCTCAGTCCGCGCTATCCGGCGGCGGTCGTCGCGGGGAATGTCGAGACGAGCCAGGTCATCACTGACGCGCTGTTCGCCGCCTTCGGCGCGATGGCGCCGGCGCAGGGCACGATGAACAATTTTACCTTCGGCAACGACACGCACCAATATTATGAAACGATCGCCGGCGGTTCGGGCGCCGGGCCAGGCTTCGACGGCACCGGCGTGATCCAGACGCACATGACCAACAGCCGCATGACCGACCCCGAGGTGATGGAAACGCGCTTCCCCGTCATCGTCGAGGAATTTTCGATTCGCAAAGGGTCGGGCGGTACCGGTCGCTGGCACGGCGGCGACGGCGCGACACGCCGCATCCGCTTCCGCGAAGCGATGACGGCGAACATCCTCGCGAACCGGCGCAAGATACCGCCCGCCGGCCTCGCGGGCGGCGAAGCCGCCACGCCGGGGCGCAACTGGATCGAACGCGCCGACGGCTCGGTCGAAATGCTGGCGGCCACCGGCAGCGCCGACCTGACAGCAGGCGACGCCTTCGTGATCGAAACGCCGGGCGGCGGCGGTTACGGCAAGGCAGGGATTTGACGCGATGCGAACTCAGCAAATATTCTTGTTCACGCGAAGACGCGAAGACGCGAAGATGTCTGCTTGGGCCGATCGGTCCCATATTCTTTCTACGGCTATTCTGAACGCGAGGCGGAGGAAAGAAGCCGCTTCGCGGACAAAGCGGTCGCTTCGCGTCTTCGCGTCTTCGCGTGAGGCCTTTTCAACACCCACATTACAGGCGCGCGGCCCATGCTCGTCCTGATCGGCATCCTCATCATCATCGCGGGCTTCCTGCTCCGCTTCAATCCGCTGCTCGTCATCATGGCCTCGGCGCTCGCGACCGGGCTGGCGGCGGGGCTCGACATCGCCGCGATCATCGCCGCCTTCGGCAAGGCGTTCAACGATACCCGATACGTCTCGATCATCTGGATCGTCCTGCCCGTCATCGGCCTGCTGGAAGCCTATGGCCTGCAACAGCACGCCCGCAGCCTGATCGACCGGATGAAGGGTGCGACGCTCGGCCGCCTGCTGACCTCCTATCTACTGTTGCGACAGGCAATGGCGGCGGTGGGCCTGACCTCGGTCGCGGGGCATGCCCAGACCGTCCGCCCGCTCGTCGCCCCGATGGCGGAAGCCGCCGCCGAAGCGCAGAACCCCGCACTCTCGGAGGACCAGCGCGAGGAGGTAAAGGCCTTTTCCGCCGCGACCGACAATGTCGGCCTTTTCTTCGGCGAGGACATCTTTCTCGCGATCGGTTCGATCCTGCTGATGAAAGGCCTGCTCGAAGGTTATGGCTATGTCATCGAACCGCTGCATTTCTCGGTCTGGGCGATCCCGACCGCGATCGCGGCCTTCCTGATCCACGGTTTCCGCCTTCGCCGGCTCGAAAAGCGGATGCAGGGCCGGGGGGCGGACGCATGATCACGCTCGGGTTCGTCTATGTCCTCGCCGGCCTGACCTTCGCGGCCTTCGCCGGCCTCGGCCTTGCCGACCGCGGCAACCCCAAAAGATTCGGCAACGCCGCCTTCTGGGGATTGCTCGCGCTATCGATGCTGGCGGGCGACATCCTCGGCGATTTCGGCAACGGCCTGCTCGTTCTCGCGCTGGTCGCCATTGCCGGCACCGGCCAGATCGGCCGCGCGCCCGGCGGGGAGGTATCCGCGAAACAGCAGGCCGCCAGCGCCGCGAAACATGGCAATTTCCTACTCCTCGTCGCGCTGATCATCCCTGCGGCGGCGCTCGCGGGCACTTTTCTCTTTAAATGGATTCCCGGCCTCGCCGACCCCAAACAGGCCACGCTGATCTCGCTGGCGATCGGCGTGCTGGTCGCGCTCGCGGTCGGTATGGCGCGGTTGAAGCCGCCGCCGCTGCTTCCGCTGCAACAGGGCCGCCGCCTGCTCGATTCGGTCGGCTGGGCCGCCATCCTGCCGCAGATGCTCGCCAGCCTTGGTGCGGTCTTCGCGATCGCCGGGGTCGGCGAGGTCGTCGGCGACCTGATCGGCGCCGCGATCCCGCAGGGCAGCCTGTTCGGCGCCGTGCTGGCCTTCGGACTCGGCATGGCGCTCTTCACCATGGTCATGGGCAATGCCTTCGCCGCCTTTCCCGTGATGCTCGCCGCGGTCGGCATACCGCTGCTCATCAAGCAATATGGCGGCGATCCGGCCATCGTCGCCGCGATCGGTATGCTGGCGGGCTTCTGCGGCACGCTGATGACCCCCATGGCCGCCAACTTCAACCTCGTTCCCGCCGCGCTGCTGGAACTCAAAAACCCCTATGGCGTGATCAAGGCGCAGATCGGCACGGCGGTGCCGTTGCTGGCGGTCAACATAATCTTCATCTGGCTCTTCGCGTTCTGACCGGGCCGGCCTCCCGCCACGTCCGTCATCCCGGCGAAAGGGGGATATGACGCCTCTATCTCGACTTCGCTCGATACGAACGGATATGGAGAGCGCATGATATTGACGTCCGACCACGCCGCCCGCTTTGCCGCCGCCACGCTGTCGCATCTCGGCCGCGAATATCCCTACAAGATGGACCTCGTCCTGAACGGTCCAGAGGATGCCAGGCCACCGCGCAAGCATCATCCGATTTTCCACGGCAGCTTCGACTGGCATAGCTGCGTCCACGGCTGGTGGCAGATCCTGCGCCTTACGCGCCGTTTTCCCGACCTTCCCGTTGCGGCCGAGATTCACGCCCGCGCCGACGCGATGCTCGTTCCCGAAAAGGTTGCGGGCGAACTCGCCTTTCTCTCGCGTCCCTATTCGGCGGGCTTCGAGCGGCCTTATGGCTGGGCCTGGCTCCTCGCGCTTCATGCGGAGGCGGAGCGCCACGACGCGCCCTGGGGTGCGGCGCTCGAGCCGCTCGCCCGCGCCTTCGCGGCCCGCTTTCACGCCTTTCTGCCCAAGCTCACCTACCCGCTGCGCGTCGGCACCCATTTCAACATCGCCTTTGCCCTGATCCTGACGCGGCACTGGGCCGAAACCCGCGATCCCGTCCTCGTCACGCTTATCGACGCGCGCGCACGCGACTGGTTTGCCGAGGATCGCGACTGTCCGGCGTGGGAGCCGGGCGGCGACGAATTTCTCTCCTCCGCGCTCACCGAGGCGCATCTGATAGCGGTGGTGCTCGGCCGTGATTTCCCCCACTGGTTCGACGCCTTCCTCCCCCGCGCCGCACAGCAGCAACCCGCGACGCTCTTTACCCCCGCGACCGTCTCCGACCGCAGCGACGGCAAGATCGCGCATCTCGACGGCTTGGGTCTCAGCCGCGCCTGGAGCTGGCGCGCCATCGCTTCGGCGCTTGGCCCCGCCCACCCGGTCAGCCCCGTCGCCGAAGCGGCGGCGCAGTGCCACCTCGCCGCCGCGCTGCCGCACGTCACCGGCGACTATATGGGCGAACATTGGCTGGCCAGTTTCGCGCTCCTGGCGCTGGACGGCCTCTGACCACGCACCCCGCATTGACAACCCCTGCCGGCGCGGCGACAGACGGCGCAAAGCGGAGTATGGACTGCCGATGAAAACCCTGCGCCCGACATCGTTCGACGTCGCCGAGCGCGCGGGCGTGTCGCAATCGACCGTGTCGCGCGCGCTGCGGGGCAGTCCCGGCGTCAATGCCGAAACGCGCGCGCGCGTCGCCACCGCCGCCAGCGACCTGGGCTATGTCGTGGATCGCCATGCCTCGTCGCTGCGCCTCAAAAGCAGCGAAACGCTGGCCCTCGTCACCATCTGCCGCCCCGGCGAAGATCGCAGCGCGATCAACCCCTTCTATTTCGCGCTGCTCGGCAGCATCGCCGCCGCGACATCGGCGCGCGGCTTCAACCTGCTGGTGTCGTTTCAGGAAAGCGAAGCGAATTTCCGCGCCGATTTCGTGGCATCGGGCCTGGCCGATGCGATGATCGTCATCGGCACGACCAGCAATCGCGCCGCATGGGATTATTTCGCGAAGGCACAAACGGCGGGTTTCGATTTCGTTTGCTGGGGCAGCCCCGGCGGCGCGTTCCACTGGATGCGCAGCGACAATGAGGTGGGCGGACGGATCGCGGCGGAACATCTGGTGGCGGCGGGCCGCAGCCGCCCGGTCTTCATCGGCCCCTTCCGCTCGCCGCAACGCCAGTTCGACGAACGCCGCGACGGCTTTGCCGCGGCCCTCGCCGCGCACGGCATCGCCCCGGTCGTCGTCGAGCCACCTGCCGCCGCCGATCGTCATGCCCAGGGTGTCGCGGCGGCGCGCGACCTGCTTGCCGCCCACCCCGATGTCGACGCCATTTTCGCGGCGAGCGACATGCTGGCGCTGGGCGTGCTGCAGGGGCTGAAGGACGCCGGGCGGCGCGTGCCGGACGATGTCGCGCTGATCGGCTTTGACGGTATCCGCGCCGGGACGCTGGCCGATCCCGCGCTGACGACGCTGGAGCCCGACCTCGATGCCGCGGGCGAGGCGCTTGTCGCGATGGCGCTGGAAGATGCCGGCTACAGCCGCAGCGGGACGCGCATTCCGGTGCAATTGATCCTCCGCGGATCGGCATGAAGGGCAAGAAAAGACAGGCGCCTTACCGTTACATACTGTCTTTCTTTCATAATCCGGGCTCAGAAGGCTATCGTCGATAGCCGCGCCTGTCCCGGTCGCGATTTCCGGTGGAGCCTGCGGTGACGGGTCAGTTGTTTATCTCGTTGCTCAATCCGGCAATTGGCCTGTCGTTCGCCACGGTCTTTTTCCTGCTCTGGCTGCATCGGCGCGAACGCTATATCGCCTATGCCGCTGGTGCCTATGTCGCGACTGCGATCGCCTTTCTGATTCAGGATGTCGCGCCGACGCTGCCGATGCAGCTTCAGCGGCTGCCCGCGAACATCGGCTTTCTGTTGACTGGCGCGCTGTTCGCCGCCGCGATCATCCGGCGCTATGGATTGGCCGTGCCGTGGCGCGCGATCGCCGCGACGATGCTGGTCTCGACCATCGTCTTCACCTGGTTCCTGATCGCCCGGCCGAGCATTCCGGGCCGCATCTATGCGATCAGCATCGGCGCGGGCATCATCGCGCTGATGATCGTCCGGGCGTTGTGGCCGCTCGACAAGCCCCATTTGATCGACAAGGTACTTTTTCTCGTCGCGCTGTTCTCCGCCGCGAACCTGATCGTCCGCCCGATCCTGATCCTGACGCTCAGCGACGGCTACGCGACCTATGACGGGTTTCAGCAGTCGATCTACTGGACCACGGTGCAATTCAGTCAGGCCATGGTGTCGGTCGTCGCGGCGATCAGCCTGATGGTCGCGGTCGCGATCGACATCATCGCCGAACTGCGCGCCGAAGCGCGCGCCGATCCCTTGTCGGGCCTGCTCAACCGTCGCGGGTTCGAAGCGGCCGCGACCGCCGCGCTGCGACGCAGCGACGGCGCCAATCGGTCCGCCTCGCTGATGATTGCCGACCTCGATCATTTCAAGGGCGTCAACGACCGGCATGGCCATGCGGTGGGCGACGCGATCATCGCCGCCTTCGGCGAACTGGTCCGGCGCGAAAGCCCCGCCGGGGCCGTCGCGGGGCGCATCGGCGGCGAGGAGTTCGCGCTGCTGCTGCCCGGCACGAAGATCGACGCCGCCCGCCGCATCGCCGAGGTTGTCCGGACGGGTCTGGCGCCGGCGTGCGACGGGCGTATTCCCCCGGCGCTGGCGCCAACCGTCAGTATCGGTCTGGCGATCAGCACCCCCGGCACCGGGCTTTCGCAGTTGATGCGGCAGGCGGATCAGGCGCTCTATGAAGCGAAACGTGGAGGTCGTGACAATGTGCGCGCCTATACCGCGGCCGCGCCTTTGTGGGCCGCCGGCTGACCATAGGAAGGACGCCGACACCGGCGCTTTCTTCGATCAGGAAATGGGCGATTTCGCGCGCGACCGGCGCGCGATGGAACATGATCCGCGCCATGCCGTGGCACGCGGCGAACTTTATCTGGAATTCCAGCCGCTCGCCGCCGCCGCCTTCGCCTCGGTCGTCGGTTACGAGGCGCTGCTGCGCTGGAATCATCCGGTGCGCGGCGCCATCCTCCCGGAAGCTCATGCCGACTGTCGTCATACCGGCGTAAACCGGGACCGAATCCGGGGTGGCAAAGCGAACATAGGCTGCGGCTTTCCTCTGCACAGCCGCGCCTTTGCGTGAACCAACCTCCCCCACCCCCTTGCATTTCCTTGGGCCCGGCGTAAGGCGGCGCCAACATAAACCTGCGCGTGCGACTCCGCGTGGCCCCGCTCTCCCGATCGGGCACCGGCCGTCATTCCCCGCCGCGCCAACATGGGGACTGCAATCCTATGACGACCACGGGCCACGATACGCTGGGCACCCGTTCGACGTTGAGCGTCGGCGGCAAGAATTACGCTTATTATTCGCTCGACAAGGCCGCCGCGAAGCTGGGCGATGTTTCGCGCCTGCCGTTCAGCATGAAGGTGCTGCTCGAAAATCTGCTGCGCTTCGAGGATGGCGGCTTCACCGTGTCGACCGACGATGTGCAGGCCTTGGTGGATTGGCAGAAGGATCCGCATTCAAACCAGGAAATCCAGTATCGCCCGGCGCGCGTGCTGCTGCAGGATTTCACCGGCGTTCCGTGCGTCGTCGACCTCGCCGCGATGCGCGACGCGATCGCGACGCTCGGCGGCGACACGTCGAAGATCAACCCGCTCGTCCCCGTCCACCTCGTCATCGACCACTCGGTCATGGTTGACGAATTCGGCCACCCCAAGGCGTTCGAACAGAATGTCGAGATCGAATATTATCGCAACGGCGAGCGTTACGACTTCCTGAAATGGGGATCGAAGAGCCTCGACAATTTCAAGGCAGTGCCCCCGGGCACCGGCATCTGCCACCAGGTCAATCTGGAACATATCGCGCAGGCGGTGTGGTCGAGCGAAGATGGATTGGGTGAGACCGTGGCCTATCCCGACACCTGCGTCGGCACCGACAGCCACACGACGATGATCAACGGCCTGGGCGTGCTCGGCTGGGGCGTCGGCGGGATCGAGGCCGAGGCCGCGATGCTGGGCCAGCCCGTGTCGATGCTGATCCCCGAAGTCGTCGGCTTCAAATTCACCGGCCAGCTCAAGGAAGGCGTCACGGCGACCGACCTGGTGCTGACCTGCACCAACATGCTGCGCGCCAAGGGCGTCGTCGGCCGCTTCGTCGAATATTTCGGCCCCGGCCTTGCGACGCTGTCGCTCGCCGACCGCGCGACGCTGGCCAATATGGCGCCCGAATATGGCGCGACCTGCGGCTTCTTCGGCGTCGACGACAAGACGCTCGATTACATGCGCCTGACCGGCCGCAGCGAAGAGAATATCGCGCTGGTCGAAGCCTATGCGAAGGCACAGGGTCTGTGGATCGTCGAGGGCGCCGCGGACCCGATCTTCACCGACACGCTCGAACTCGACCTGTCGACCGTCGTTCCGTCGCTCGCCGGGCCGAAGCGGCCGCAGGACCGCGTCTCGCTGCCCGACGTCGACGATGTGTTCAACGCCGACATGGCGAACACCTATAAAAAGGCGCAGACGCGCGTTCCGGTCGAGGGCAGGGATTTCGACATCGGCGACGGCGACGTCACCATCGCCGCGATCACCAGCTGCACCAACACGTCGAACCCCGGCGTGCTCGTCGCCGCAGGGCTCGTCGCGAAAAAGGCCGACGCATTCGGGCTGAAGCCCAAACCGTGGGTCAAGACCTCGCTGGCACCGGGATCACAGGTCGTCACCGACTATCTGGAAAAGGCGGGGCTACAGACGCACCTCGACAATATCGGCTTCAACCTCGTCGGCTATGGCTGCACGACGTGTATCGGCAACTCGGGGCCGCTGGCCGAACCGATTTCGAAGGCGATCAACGAGAATGGCCTGGTCGCCGCAGCAGTCATTTCGGGCAATCGCAACTTCGAAGGCCGCGTGTCGCCCGACGTGCGCGCCAACTTCCTCGCCTCGCCGCCGCTCGTCGTCGCCTATGCGCTGAAGGGCACGGTGATCGAAGATTTCACCACCACCCCGATCGGCCAGGCGCAGGACGGCACCGACGTCTATCTGAAGGACATCTGGCCGACCAACGACGAGGTCGCGCGCACCGTCGCGGGTGCCGTCAGCCGCGAGATGTTCGAGGCGCGCTACGCTCATGTCTACAAGGGCGACGAACATTGGCAGAAGATCAATGTCGAGGGCAGCGAAACCTATCAGTGGCGTGCCGGGTCGACCTATGTCGCGAACCCGCCCTATTTTGATGGGATGACAATGACCCCCGCGCCCGTCGCGGACATCATCGACGCGAAGCCGCTCGCGATCCTGGGCGATTCGATCACCACCGACCACATCTCGCCCGCCGGTTCGATCAAGGCGGATAGTCCCGCCGGCCAGTGGCTGATGGAACATCAGGTCAGCAAGGCCGACTTCAACAGCTACGGTTCGCGCCGCGGCCACCACGAAGTCATGATGCGGGGCACTTTCGCCAACATCCGCATCAAGAACGAAATGGTCCCGGGCATCGAAGGCGGCATGTCGCGCTATGGCGCCGACGTCATGCCGATCTATGACGCCGCGATGCGCCACAAGGCGGACGGTACGCCGCTGGTCGTCATCGCGGGCAAGGAATATGGCACCGGCTCGTCGCGCGACTGGGCGGCCAAGGGCACTAATTTGCTCGGCGTGCGCGCCGTGATCGTCGAAAGCTTCGAACGCATCCACCGTTCGAACCTCGTCGGCATGGGTGTGCTGCCGCTCCAGTTCCTCGAAGGCCAGACGCGTGAAACGCTGGGGCTGACCGGCGACGACCAGTTCACCATCACGGGCGTCGCGGAGATCAAGCCGCGTCAGACCGTCACCGTCACCGTCACCCGCCCCGATGGCTCGACCTTCAATTTCGATACGCTCTGCCGCATCGATACGGCGAACGAGGTCGAATATTATATAAACGGCGGCATTCTGCACTACGTGCTGCGCAAGCTCGCCGCCTGATCGCGATACCGGAGGGGGAGGTGCCAGCGTGAGCAAGATCCTCCTCCTCCTGATCGGCATCGGCATCGGTCTGGTCATCGCGATGCTGTTCAGGCGGGGGCGCGGCGATCATCGCCGCGACCTGACCGCGCCGCCCCCGCGGCTGGGCACATCGGCGCCCGCCGCGCCACAAGGCAGGCCCGGCCTGGACGACCGGAGCGATGCGCCGCCGATCGACGATGCGGAAATCCTCACCCTCGTGCGTCAGGGCCGCAAGATCGAGGCGATCAAGCGCCTGCGCGATCAGCGGAACATCGGCCTGCGTGAAGCGAAGGATGCCGTCGAGGCGCTGGAACGCGACCTGCCCTGATCCCACGCAACCGGATTCGCGATGACCCCTGCCGAAATCCTGATCGAGATCATTGGCTGGACCGGCGCAGGGCTGATCCTGCTCGCCTATATCCTTTTGTCGTTCGGCAAGCTTGCGGCCCGCAGCCTGCCCTATCAGGCCATGAATGTTGCCGGGGCGACGGGTTTCATCCTCAACTCGGGCTATCACGGCGCGCTGCCCAATGCGGCATTGAATGTGATCTGGGTGGCGGTCGGGCTCTTCACGCTGTGGAGCATAAATCGAGCGCCGCCACGTGCGGGACCAGGCGGTTGATCCGCGGACGGCCGGCATAGGGGCTGGCTCGGCCCGTTGCCAAAATTGGTGGGCGCTGACGGGCTCGAACCGCCGACCCTCTCGGTGTAAACGAGATGCTCTACCAACTGAGCTAAGCGCCCCATCCGGGAAGCGCGCCCCTGCCACAGCTTCGCGAAGCTGGCAAGCCGGGCGCTATTCCTCCAAGGCTTCGAAATAGCGCGCCATCGCATCGAATGCGCCGTCGGACAGGGCGATAAAGATGCGGCGGCCGTCATCGGGGTCGGCTTCGCGCAGAAACAGGCCCGAATCGGTCATGGTCTTGATCCAGCGCAGCGCCGTGGTTGCCGGCACCGCGGCGGCGATGCACAGGCTGGACACCGAAACCGGCTGCCGTTCGAGCCGCGCGGCATAGAGGTCGAGCAGCATGTCCCAGGCCGGATCGGCGAACAGATCGGCGGGGAAATATTGCTCGCGTATCCGGCGCTGGCGCAGCAATCGCCGCACCGCCTTGGCGCGCTGCCGGTCGATCGCGCGCTCCTCCGGGACGAAACTGCGCGGCATGACCGTAAAATCCCGCGTCGGCGCGCGCACCTGCGCGGAATAATCGCCATACTGCGGCATCGACTGCGCAAAGCCGGCCGCAGGCGCATTCGAAAGTTCCGCGAGCAACCGGCCGATCCGCGCCACTTCATCCTGAAGCCGGTCGATCCGCTCCATCGCCTCGTCCCTTGTAACGTCCTGGACGGAAAACCGTCTGTCCGGCCGAGCCGCCGCCAGGGCGACCAGCCGGTCCACCGGATCGGCATCGACCAGGAATTGCGGCATCAACATCGCCGGGATCGCCGCCATCAGCCGGTCGATCGCATTCATCGGCGCCTCGCAGACGAACCCGCACCCGCGCTCCACCGCCGCCGCACATAGATCATCGAGACCGCTCGCCGCCATCATGCCGGCATCCGCGAGCCACAGGATGTCCAACTGCATCATTGCCCGCACATGATCGGCCGCCTGTTCGGGCGCCACGCATCCAATCAGGCGAAAGCCGTCCGGAAGGGCGAACAGTGCCGCGTCGGCGGCGCCGACGAACAATATCGAGACTGTCCGGCCATACGGCGAAGCCTCCCCCGGCTCATGCCGGCCCGCTAAAGGCCTCTCGTGCCTTAGCATGTCCGGCTGAAGCACCGATACCGTCATCGTCTGTCCCCTTTTCTGTCCACCCCGGAGCCTTCATGCCCTCGAATCGGCCATATTCACTGTTTGTTCGTTCTGTTATGCCGCGAAAACGGACCGAAGATTCCAACGGCGGCCGAAACACCCGTCTTGCTCCTGAAGGATAATATCCATTTTGGACATGATTTGTTCTCATCGTCAACCCTTCTTTCACCTTGCCAAAAGGGTCCGTCCGTTTCAGTCGCCTTGCGGATGTTGCCCGCCCCTTTCCGGTTACGCTGGCGCCGCCGGCTTCGTCGTGCCGGCGCGCTGCTTCTGCTCGTCGTCCTGATGATCGGGGCATGGACGGCCTTGCCCGCGTCGCTGTCCGACGTTTCCCTGATCCATGTCATTGACGGCGACAGCCTGAAAATCCGCCACGACGGGGCAGTGCTGGACATTCGACTTCGCGGGATCGATGCCGTCGAATATCGCCAGGACTGTGGCGAACCCCGCGATGAGAGGCGCTGGGCGTGCGGACGCGAGGCTCGCGGAACGTTGGAACGCCTTTCGGGACGCGGACCCCTGCGCTGCGATCTGGGTGCCAAGGATCGCTATGGCCGGACGCTCGCGACCTGTCGCAGCGCGCTGGCACCCGAAGGGGTCGACCTCAATGCCGAAATGGTGCGGCGCGGCTTCGCAGTGGCCAGCGGGGACGACTATCTGATGGAGCAAGCCGAAGCGCGCGCGGCGCGTCGCGGCATCTGGCAGGGCGATTTCACGCCGCCCGCCGAATGGCGTGTCGTCCATGAGCGCGCATCCGATACGGCCATCGCGCCCGACGCCTGATCGCGCGCTAGGCGGCCAAGCATTTTGCGGCTAGGAGCGGGCGGATGAAGGAGCTTTTCCCCGTGATGATCGGCGGCGCGCTCGGGGCCGGTGCCCGGCACCTGGTCGGCGGCGCGATGCTGGCCCGCCTGGGCCCCGGCTTTCCGTGGTGGACGCTGTCGGTCAACCTCCTCGGCAGCTTGCTGATGGGGCTGCTGATCGGCTGGCTGGCGCGGAGCGGGGGCGGTGAGCAAATGCGACTTTTTCTGGGGGTCGGCGTTCTGGGCGGTTTCACCACTTTTTCGGCCTTCAGTCTGGAGTTCTGGGCCTTGTTCGATCGCGGCGCGGTGATTCAGGCGGCCGCTTATGTCTGCTCATCGGTTATCGGAGCGATTTTGATGTGCGGGGCGGCGCTCTATCTGACACGACAGGTGCCGGCATGACGGCCGATAGCGCCATCGTCGCCGAAGAAGATGACGGCATCCGCCTGGACCGCTGGTTCAAGCGGCACCGACCCGGGACGCCGCACGCGTTGATCGCGCGTTGGGCGCGGTCGGGCGAACTGACGATCGACGGGCGCAAGGCCGACGTCTCCGACCGGATCGAAGCGGGTCAGACCATCGCCATGCCCGTGCCGCCTGCCGCCCCGGCCGAACCGCGGGCGCGCAAGGACAAGCCATTGTCGCCCGCCGACATCGCGCTTGCCGAATCGATGGTGATCCACCGCGATGCAAGCGCGCTGGTGCTCGACAAGCCGCCGGGCCTCGCAACGCAGGGCGGCACGAAAACCGACAGCCATGTCGACGGTCTGCTCGGCGCGTTGCAGGGTGATGCCCCGGTGCGGCCAAAGCTGGTGCATCGGCTCGACAAGGATACATCGGGCGCGCTGCTGGTCGCCCGGACGGCGCGCGCCGCTCGAACCGCAGCGCACGCAAGACCTATTGGGCGATCGTCGTCGGTGTCCCCGACATCGCGCAGGGGGAGATCGACCTGCCGCTGGCGAAACAGCCGGGGTCGGGTGGGGAAAAAATGCATGTTGACGACAAGGGTCTGCCCTCGAAGACGCGCTACCGCATCGTCGAGCGCGCGGGGAACAGCGCGTCCTGGGTCGAACTGCAGCCGCTGACCGGCCGCACCCACCAGTTGCGCGTGCATATGGCGGCGATCGGCCATCCGATCGTCGGCGACGGAAAATATGGCGGCAAGGGCGCCTTTCTGACCGGGACGATCAGCCGCAAGCTGCACCTGCACAGCCGCCGCCTGCGGATCGACCATCCCGACGGCGGGGCGATCGACATATCGGCACCGCCGCCCGACCATTTCGCCGCCAGCCTCGACGCGCTGGGTTTCGACCCGCTGATCGCCGAAGCCCTGGCCGAAGAGGCGCCGCGCCCGTCGCCCAAGGCGGCGCAGAAGGCCAAGGCCAAGGCCCATGCCAAGCAGGTGCGGAAGGCGCGCCGGGGCGAACGCCGCAGCCGAGCCGACGCACCGTCCAAGGCCAAGCCGGCCCCGAAATCGAAAGGCCCCGCCGCCAAGCGCGGCGCGCCGCGCCCCGGCGGTCGCAAGCCCGCGCCGGGCAAATCGCGCTGATGCATCCCGATCCGAAATTCCGGGCCCGCGATACGAATCTGGCCCCGTTGCTGGTGCGCGAAATCGGCTTTGCCGCGATTTTTGCCGCAACGCCCGACGGCCTGCGGGTCGCGCACGCCCCCGTGGTGCTGAACGATGACGCAACGATGCTGCAATTCCATCTGTCGCGCGGCAACGGATTGACGCGCCACCTGGCGGGAACGGCGGCGCTGGCGGTGGTGCAGGGCCCCGACGCCTATGTCAGTCCCGGCTGGTATGCCGCCCCCGATCAGGTCGGGACATGGAATTATATCGCGGTCGAGATGGAGGGCGCGGTCCGCAAGCTCGACGATGCCGAACTGGTCGCCCAGCTCGATGCACTGTCGGCGCTGCACGAGGCGCGCATCGGCGCGGACCCGCCCTGGACGCGCGGCAAGATGAACCCGGCGCTGTTCGGCCGGATGACCGGCGCGATTATAGGTTTCGAAATGCGGATCGCCGCCTGGCGGCCGACGATCAAGCTGTCGCAGAACAAGCCGGCCGACGAACGCGAGCGTGTCGCGGCGGGGGTCGAGGCAAGCGGACACGGCGCCCTCGCCCATTTGATGCGCCAGCTTGACCCGGATAAGGAAACGGCATGACCCCCGCCGACGATGCCCTCGCGAAAAAACGCTATCTGGCGATCACGATGATGCGGATCGTCGGCGCCCTGCTCGTCCTGGGCGGCTTCGTGCTGATCCAGGGGGGATGGACGGTTGCCGGACAGCCGACCGACCGCTGGATCGGTGCCGGCGTCGTTCTGGTGGGCGCCTTTGATTTCGCGGTGATGCCCCTGCTGCTCGCGCGCCGCTGGCGTTCGCCCAAAAAGCTGTGAAACGTTTCTGGAAGAATGCGGCCGTCGTCGCACGGGACGACGGCACATGGGGCATCGCGCTCGACGGACGCCCCATCAACACGCCCCAGCGCGCGCCGTTGCTGATCGCGAGCGCGCCGCTGGCCGAGGCGATCGCCGCCGAATGGCAGGCACAGGGCGACGTGATCGACCCTGCCGCCATGCCGCTGACCGGGATCGCCAATGCGGCCGTCGATCTGGCATCGCCCGACCCCGCCGCCTTCGCCGAACCGATCGCCGCCTATGCGCAAAGCGAGCTTTTCTGTTACCGCGACGACCGCGATGCGGCGTTGCAGGCCGAACAGGCGGCCGCCTGGAATCCGCTCCTCGCCTGGGCGGAAACGCGGCACGGCATCGAGTTCGCGCTGGCGCAAGGCGTCTTGCCGATCGATCAGCCGGAGGCGACCGTCACGGCGCTGCGCGGTGCCGTGCTGGTGCAGGACCCTTTTCGTCTCGCCGCGCTGACCCTGTTGGTGACGATCGGCGGCTCGCTGGTCGCGGGCCTTGCGCTGATCGAAAACGCCTTCCCCGCCGACCGCTTATGGGCAGCGGTCAGCCTCGACGAACTATATCAGGAACGCCGCTGGGGCGCCGATAGCGAAGCGCAGCAGGCGCGGGCCCGGCGCGAGGCCGAGTGGCACAATGCCGCGCGGTTTTTGACGTTGCTCGATTAAGCACAACGCAAGCCTTTCCGCTTTGCCCGCCAAAGATGGGGGACTGTGCCGAGCGAAGTCGAGGCTCTGAGGTAGCGGTTCTCGCTGCGCTCGAACGAGCCCCTCGGCTTCGCTCGGGCAGGCGGTCCCTGTCCCCGATCCAAGGTCCGTCATTGGGTCCTTCATTGCGTCCGTCATTGCGAGCGTAGCGAAGCAATCCAGAGCGGCTTGGGCGGGCTCTGGATTGCCGCGCCGCCTTTCGCTCCCTCCCAACGACAAGACCGTCAATCGGCGAAATTCGGCTTACGCTTCTGCATATGCGCCATCACCGCTTCCATCTGGTTCGGAGTGCGGATGACCTTCACCTGCTCGTCGCTTTCGGCCTGCAATATTTCGGCATCGGTCGCGTCGGCCAGCATGTTGCAGAGCCGCTTGGCGCCGCGAATCGCATGGGGATTCTTGTCGGCGATGACGCGCGCGAGGTCCATCGCCTGCGCCAGCGGATCTTCGGAAACATGCGTTGCAAAGCCCAGCAGCTTCGCTTCCGATCCGTTGAATTCGCGGTTGGTATAGACCATCTCGCGCAGCACATCGTCGGCGACCTGCGTGCGCCACAGCGCCATGCCCGCGACATCGGGAACCAGGCCCCAGCGCATTTCCATGATCGCGATGCGCGTGTCGGGGTGGACGATACGGATGTCGGCGGCCGCCATGATCTGGCTGCCGGCCCCAAAAGCGACGCCGTGCACCGCCGCGATCACCGGCACCGGGATTTCGCGCCACCCCCATGCGGCATATTGGGCGTTGTTCGCGATCCCCATCGTGCGATCGGACAGCGTTCCGCCCGCGCTGCTCGCGCCGGGATCGCGGTCGGCGCTGAGGCTCGACAGGTCGAGCCCGGCGCAGAACGCGCGCCCTTCGCCCGACAACACGACGACGCGCAGGCCCGCCATCGCCTTCAGCGCGTCGACTGCTTCCGCCAGCGCCGCCCACATCCCAGCGTCGAGCGCGTTCATCTTGTCGGCGCGGATCATGCGGACATCGGCGATGCCGTCGTCCAGCATGGTGATCGAGATACGGTCCTTCATCGGAGAGCCCTTCATGGTCAGCGTTGCAGCGCCGCTTCGACGAGCGGCAATTGGTCGTTTCCGAAATACATGTCGGTGCGGTCAACGAAGATCGTCGGCGAGCCATAGCCGCCCCGCGCTATCACCTCGTCGGTGTTGGCGCGCAGCCGCGCCTTGACCGCATCGGTGGTCGCCGCCGCGGCCAGCGATGCGCCGTCCAGGCCTTCGGCGTCGGCGACGGCCGCCAGCACGGCCGGATCGTCGAGATTTTCCTGCCGGTCGAAATAGCTTGCGAAGGCCCCACGCGCGAAGCGGATCAACGCGGGCTGGTCCTGTTCCAGCGCGCAGGCGAAACGCATCGCGTGAATGCTCTTTGCCGGATGCCAGCGCGACGGAAAGTTCATCGGCACCCCGGCGAGGCGCGCCCAGTCTTTCAATATCTTCCAGCTATGCTCCAACCGCCGGTTGTCGGCCTGTTCGCGCGCCGCATAGACCGCCGGATTCACGGCGTTGAACACGCCGCCGACCAGGATCGGGCGATAGACGGCGCTGGCGCCGCACCGCTGCAGCACCGCCGGCAGATTGTGAAACGCCAGGCACGTCCAGGGGCTCGACAGATCGAAAAAGAATTCGACGCGCGCGGCCATGATCACACGTCCGCCTTGGTCTTTTCCCAATAGCGGTCGCGCAGCAGCCGCTTGTAGAGCTTTCCGGTGTCATGGCGCGGCAGCGCGTCGAGGAAATCGATGCGGCGCGGGATCTTCACGCCCGACAGCTTCTCGCGCGCAAAGGCGATCAGGTCTTCGCGGAAGGCGTCCGTCGCGTCGGCCATGTCGACGGGCTGGATCACGGCGATGACCTCCTCGCCCATTTCGTCGTGCGGTCCGCCGACGACGGCGACGTCGGCGACCTTCGGGTGGGTGACGAGGTGATTTTCGATTTCCTGGGGATAGATGTTCACGCCGCCCGAGATGATCATGAAGCTCTTGCGATCGGTGAGATAGAGGAAGCCGTCGCCGTCGAGCCGGCCGACATCGCCGAGCGTCGACCAGCCCTTGGCATTGCGGCTGGACGCCGTCTTTTCCGGATCGTCATGATATTCGAAGATATTTTCGCTCTCGAAGAAAACGGCGCCTTCTTCGCCCACCGGCAGGTCGGTTTCATTATCCTCGGCGACGATATGGACCGTACCCATGATCGCACGGCCGACGCTGCCCTTGTGCGCAAGCCAGTCGGCGCTGGTCGCGAAGGTCATGCCATTGCCTTCCGACCCCGCATAATATTCGAGCAGTACCGGCCCCCACCAGTCGATCATCGCCTGCTTCACCGGAACCGGACAGGGCGCGGCGGCGTGGATCGCCGCCTTCATCGTCGACACGTCATAGCGCGCACGCACATCGTCCGGCAGCTTGAGCATCCGCACGAAATGCGTCGGCACGAACTGGGCGCAGTTGCAGCCATAGATCTGGATCGCCGCCAGCGCGCCTTCGGGATCGAATTTCTTCATCAGGATCACGGTGCCGCCCAGCCGGTGGATCGTCATCGACCAGCGCAGCGGCGCCGCGTGATACAGCGGCGCGGGCGAAAGATAGACGCTGTCGGCGTTGATCCCGAACGCGGCGGAGGCGAGCAGCACGAGGCTGTTCGGCGCATCGATCGCCGGATCGTCGGGCAGCGGGACGCGCACCCCCTTCGGCCGGCCGGTGGTCCCCGACGAATAGAGCATGTCGACCCCGGCGCGTTCGTCGGCGATCGGGGTCGCGGGCATCGCGGCGAGCGCATCCTCGATCGACGGCCAGCCCGGAATCGTCCCGCCCAGCGAAAAATGCTCGATCCGCGACGACAGTTTTTGCGCCGCTTCCGCCAGAGCCGCCGACACGATCAGCATCTTTGCGCCCGAATTTTCGAGGATATAGTCGGTTTCGTCCTGGGTCAGCCGCGACGAAATGCAGACATAGCGCAGTCCCGCACGCTGCGCGCCCCAGGTCAGCCCGTAATAATGCGGCGTGTTTTCGCACATGAAGGCGACGACATCGTCATGGTCCAGCCCATGCGCGCGAAAAAGCTGAGCGGCGCGGTTCGACGCGGCGTCGAGATCGGCATAGCTGATCGCCTCGCCCGTTTCGGCGACGATGACCGCGGGCTTGTCGGGATGGGTGCGGGCGTGGACCGACGGGTGCATGGGCAATCTTCTCCATTATCTTTAGTTTCGTTATGGCTTGAATGAGTAGCGGGTTGAAACTGTTGGTCAAGCGAGCTTGCCGCCGCGCGTGCGCAGCGCATAGCCATGCCCCTTCACCGTGTGCAGCATCGGCCAGCCGAAGCCGTGGTCGATCCGGGCGCGCAGGCGCGACATATGCACCTCCACCCGGTTCGTGCCGGGATCGAAATCGATCTGCCAGACCGCCCGCAACAGCGTGGCGCGCGACACGGGCCGGTCGGGGACGCGCGCCAGATTGGCGAGCAGGTCAAATTCGCGCAGCGGCAGACGAATCGGACGCCCCGCCCGCTCGACGCGGCGGTCGATCAGGTCGATGTGCAGATCGTCGCAGTCGATCCGGCCGGGCGCCATGCGGGCGCGCCGCAACAGACCGGCAATCCGGGCGACGGCTTCGATCGGGTCGGCGCCCCATCCCACCGCATCGTCGGCGCCCGCCGTCAGCGCCAGCATCCGGTCTTCGACCGCGTCGCGATCCGACAGGATGATCAGCGGCCGCCGCGCCGCGATCGCACGGGCAAGATCGATACGGGGGCGCGGCACGGCGCGCGCATCGAAGGGGTCGAAGGCCAGGATGTCGAAGCGGCAGTCGCGCCACGCGGCGGCATCCTCCTCCGGCGGCGGGAGCAGCGCCGCCTTCATCCCCACCGTGGCCAGCGCGGACGCCAGAACCCACGCGCGGGCGTCGTGCCGATGGTGGATCGCGACCAGCGGCGGAGCCGGCGCGGCGCGGCCGTCGCTGTCCTGCATTGCCGCACTCCCCGGTATCCACGCCGCAATTCCGGTCCCTGCCCCGCGTTGCACGATAGCGCCGCTGTGCTAACGATTTGCCCATGACTGGCCCCGAAATGCTCGCCGGCGACTTCGCCACCCTGTCCGATCTGGTGCATCGCCACGCGGTTGAACGGCCCAATGCCGTAGCGGCCGCCGATCCGTTTCGGCGGTTGAGCTGGTCCGAACTGGACGAGATGATCGACCGAATCGCCGCCCGGCTGCAGGCGGACGGATTCGCGAAAGGCGACCGCACCGCGATCGCGGGATTGAACAGCGTCGAACAGGTGGCGGTGATACTGGGCACGCTGCGCGCCGGGGGCGTCGCGGGCCTGATCACCAACAGCGCGACCGGCGAACAGATGGCGGCGATGATCGCCGACACCGGCGCGCGGCACCTGTTCCTCGACAGCGCGGCGGCGGCGAGCCTGGAGGGACAGACCATCGCCGCGCGCGACCATATCGCGATGGATGGCAGCGCCGTCGGCGCGGCGCTGGACACATGGATGGCGGCAGCGGGCGCGAAGCCCGCGCCGGTCGCGATCGGGCCCGAAGACGGGTTCAACATCATCTATTCATCGGGCACGACCGGCACGCCCAAGGGCATCGTCCACAGCCATGCGATGCGCTGGCAGCATATCCAGCGCGGCGCGCCCGCCTATGGCCCGGCGGCGGTGACGATCCTGTCGACGCCGCTATATTCCAATACGACGATGGCCAGTTTCCTGCCGACGCTGGGATCGGGCGGACAGGGGGTGCTGATGAAGAAATTCGACGCGCGCGCTTTTCTGGAGCTGGCCGAACGCGAACGCGCGACCAACACGATGCTGGTCCCGGTGCAATATCGCCGGATCATGGCGCTGGAGGATTTCGGCCGTTTCGACCTCAGCAGCTTCGTGATGAAATATTGCACGTCGGCTCCCTTCCCGGCGGCGCTGAAGGCCGATGTGGTCGAACGCTGGCCGGGCGGACTCGTCGAAATCTATGGCATGACCGAGGGCGGCGCGACCTTCCTGTTGGAAGCGCATAAATATCCGGACAAGCTGCACACCGTCGGGCAGCCGGCGCCGGGCCACATCGCCAAGGTGATCGACGAGGATGGCCGGGAACTGCCGCAAGGATCGATCGGCGAAGTGGTCGGCCGCTCCGCCGCGATGATGACCGGATACAACAACCGCCCCGATGCGACCCGGGCGATGCACTGGCACGATGCCGACGGCACGCTCTTCTATCGTCACGGCGACATCGGCCGCATCGACGAGGACGGTTTCCTGACGTTGATGGACCGCGCCAAGGACATGATCATTTCGGGCGGGTTCAACATCTTTCCCAGCGATCTGGAAGCGATACTGACCGCCGACGACCGTGTCGTCGAGGCCGCGGTGGTCGGGATGCCGAGCGAGGAATGGGGGGAGACGCCCGTCGCCTTTGCGGTGCTGAAACCCGGCGCCGATCCCGAAAGCGTGCGCGCCGACTGCAACGCCAAGGTCGGCAAGACCCAGCGCCTGAGCGCGATCACCATCGTCGACGAACTGCCGCGCAGCGCGATCGGCAAGGTGCTGAAACGCGAGTTGCGCGACGCCTACGCGGGGTGAGCGAAACCCGGATCGGGTCCGGGATAACGATCGCGGGTGAAGAAGCCTTCGCCCCCCCGCCCCGAAATTGCCGCAGGACCTGGACCCTTCCGCTCTAGCCGATATGCTTGAAGATCCAGCCGATGCTGGCGCCGCCGGCGGGCGCGGTGCCCGTGACGACCAGCTGTTCGGCGGGGTGCGGACGGCCGTCGCCGTCGACCCACAGGCTTTCCTCGATCTCCAGCGTGCCCTCGCTGGTGCGGAACTGCCATAGCGGACCGCCCGATATGCGCAGCAGCGCGCCCAGCCTGTCGGCGGTCAGGCTGGCGGAAATATTGCGGCCAAGGTGAAATCGCAGCGTGAAGCCCTTGTCGCCCTTACGGCGGCTGCGCGGGGCGGGCAGCAGCATATCCTCGCCGCGCAATTCGCGGCCATTGGGCGACAGGATCAGCAGGCGGCGGTGGATCAGCCCGTGGCGGCGGACATAGCCGTCGTGGCTCATTTCCAGCCGGCTGCCCTGCGGCGTTTCCTGGCGGTCCAGCTCGACCTCGGTCACGCCCTTGCCCAGCGACCCGCTGGGCAGGATGGCGGTCGAATTGCTGTCGGCGATGGTCAGCGTCGAATGCGCCGCGGTGGTGCGCAGCCCGCGCGCCAGTTCGGCCGGGATGGTCGCGCCCGCCAGCGCCGCGCCGCCGCAATTGACGACGATGCGCTCGTCCCCGTCGCTCAGTTCGAAGGCCAGGGTCGAGGCGCAGCCGGCTTCGGTCACGCGCGCGATCGGCGGCGGCGCCGCATCGGCCAGCAGCACGACCTTGTTCGCGACCAGCCGCTGATACCCCCAGTCGCGCGCCTGTTTCAGCGGGCGCGTGCGCACCCCGCTGGCGGCGACGACATATTGGATGTGGAGCGCGGAGGTGGCGCCGCTGCCCTGCCAATTGCCCATGCTGCCGTCGCTGTGGAGCAGGCCGAGCAGCGCCGGGACCGCGCGCGCCAGCACTTCGCGCAGAAAGGGCGGCAGGTCGATGCGCCGCATGTCGTATATCTGCGCGAGCATCGACAGCGCCAGGATCGCGTCGAGCTGCGCCTGCGGCGACCGCGCGATATTGCCGCCGTCGGCATAGAAGCTGGTTTCGATGACCTTGCGCAGCCCTGCCTCGCCGAACACCTGCCGCGGTTCGCCGCCGGGCATCAGCAGCGCCGCCGCGACGATGCCGACCCAGGCGACCAGCTGGCCGGTGCCCGGCCGCGTCTTGTCGGCGACGCGATCGAGGTGGCGCGCGGTGCGGGCGAGATGGTTCAGCACCGCCGAACGGTAGACGAGGTCGCTCGATGACAGGATCAACGGCGCGTGCGCGGCCCAATACAGGATGCGCCAGCCGCTGTTATCGGCTTTCCATGCCGGTTCGCTGACCGTCTCGCCATGCGCGGCGAGCCACTGGCGCACCATCGCTTCGGCGATCGGCGCCCCGTCGGCGCGGGTGCCCGTCGCCGCCAGATCGCGCAGCCAGGCGAAGCTGTGCAGATAATCGGCAAAGGTCGGCGTCACGTCCAGCGCGGCGAAATCGAGCCCGGCGATCGGCAGTTTCAGCCCGCGGTGCAGGAAATGACCGGCGCGGATCGCGGTGCCGGCGCGCATGTCGCCGGGCACGGGGTCGGCGGGCACGCCGAGCAGCTTCAACGGAAAGCGGCCCTTCAGGCGAAAGGCGTGCAGCGGCGTGCGCCAGGTCAGGCGGGTGATCTGGTTGGCGATGCGGTCGCCCAGCGACATCCCCTTGTCGGCGGGCAGGCGGATCAGCCGCTTGCCGGGCTCGATCGAATCGTCGCGGGGCGCGTCGGCGTCCGCATCGGGAGTCGGGTCGACAGGGGTTGCCATGGACCGTCTCCCCTCCACCGTTCAGGCGCCGCGCAAGCGCCGGATATTGTCGGCATAGGCGTCCGGCCCGCCCTTGAAGGTCGCGGTTCCGGCGACCAGCACGTCGGCGCCCGCCGCGATCGCCAGCGGCGCGGTGCCGGCGTCGATGCCGCCGTCGACTTCCAGCCGGATGTCGCGGCCCGACTTGTCGATCATTTTCCGCACCGCCTCGATCTTGCGAAGCTGGCTGGAAAGGAAGCTCTGGCCGCCGAAGCCCGGATTGACGCTCATGATCAGGACCAGGTCGATGTCGTCGATCAGATAGTCGAGCATCTTGGCCGGGGTCGCGGGATTGAGCGACACGCCGGCCTGTTTGCCCAGCGACTTGATGTGCTGAACGGTGCGGTGGATATGCGGTCCCGCCTCGGGATGCACGGTGATGACGTCGGCGCCCGCCGCCGCGAAAGCGTCGAGAAAATGATCGACGGGCGAGATCATCAGATGGACGTCGAAGGGCAGCGTCGAATGCGGCCGCAAAGCCTTCACCACCATCGGCCCGATCGTCAGGTTCGGCACATAATGGCCATCCATCACGTCGATATGGACCCAGTCGGCGCCCGCTTCCTCGATCGCGCGGACTTCCTCGCCCAGTCTGGCGAAGTCGGCGCTCAGAATCGAGGGGGCGATACGGATGGTTGGCGGCACGGCGGTCATGGACCGGCCTTAACCATCCCGCACCGGGTGGGCAAGGCGATGCGCGCGTCCGCGCGGCGGAGCCGGTGGATATTGCGCTGTTCGCCGCGGCGGCGGGATCGCGCGCGCTGCCGGCGGAGCAAGAAAAAGGGGGCCGAAGCCCCCTCCTCCCCCGGTTGACCGGAGACTTTATTCGGTCGGGAAGCCGCGCTTCTTCAGCAGTGCCGACACATCGGGGTCGCGGCCGCGGAAGGCGCGATAGGCTTCGGCGCGGTCGGTTTCGTTGCCGGTCATCAGCAGGATGGTGCGGAACTTGTCGGCGACCGTGCGGTCCCACGGGCCGCCAGCTTCGGTGAAGGCGGCCCAGGTGTCCGCGTCCATCGTTTCCGACCACAGATAGCTGTAATAGCCCGCCGAATAGCTGTCCGAACTGAACAGGTGGCCGAATTGCGGCAGGCGGTGGCGCATGACGATTTCCTTCGGCATGCCGATTTCGGCCAGCGTCTCGCGCTCGAACGCGTCGACGTCGGCCGGCGGGTCGGTGCGGTCGTGCAGTTTCATGTCGACGATCGCGCTCGACAGATATTCGACGGTCGAAAACCCCTGATTGAAGGTGTCCGACGCCAGAATCTTGTCGACCAGCGCCTGCGGGATCGGCTCGCCCGTCTGGTAATGCGTCGCATATTTGGACAGCACCTCGGGCGTCATCAGCCAATTTTCGTTCACCTGGCTCGGAAATTCGACGAAGTCGCGGGGGACTCCGGCGAGCGCCGGGTAAGTGACGTGCTGCAACAGATAATGGATGCCGTGTCCGAATTCGTGGAACAGCGTCGATGCGTCGTCGATGCTGATCAGCGTCGGCTGACCGGCGGCGGCTTCGGTGAAATTATTGTTGTTCGACGCCAGCACGTTGCGGTCGCCGCCCAGCGTCTGCTGGCTGCGATAGGTGGTCATCCAGGCGCCCGACCGCTTGCCGTCGCGCGCGAAATTGTCGAGGTAGAAGACGCCGACATTCTCGTTCGTCTTGAGATTATATACCTCGAAGGTCCGCACCTTGGGATCGAAGACGGGGATGGTGCCGGTGTTTTCGCGGAAGCCCAGATCGTACAGCCGGCCCGCGGCCCAGAACATGCCGTCGACCAGCTTGTCGAGCTGGAAATAGGGCTTCACCTCGCTTTCATCGAGGTCGTATTTCGCCTTGCGGACCTTCTCGGCATAGAAGCGATAGTCCCAGGGTTCGATGGTGATTTTCGCGCTCTTGTTCGCCGTCGCTTCCCGGTCGGCGATCGCCTGCATGTCGGCGACCTCCTCCTTCACGCGAGCGACGGCGGCGGGCCAGACCTTCATCATCAGGCCCATGGCGTTTTCGGGCGTCTTGGCCATGGTGTCGGCCATGCGGTAATGCGCGTGAGTCGGGAAGCCGAGCAACACGGCGCGTTCCTGGCGCAGCTTCAATATGTCGGCGATCACCTGATTGGTGTCGTTCGCGCCGCCATTGTCGCCGCGGTTGACGAACGCCTTGTAGACCTTTTCGCGCAAGGCCCGGTTCGTGGCGTTCTGCAGCACCGGCTGCGCCGACGATCGGGTGTTCTTGATCGCCCACTGGCCGGGCTTGCCCTGCGATTCGGCGGCGGCGGCCAGCGAGGCGACGAAGCCCGGCTCCAGCCCCGCCAGTTCGGCCTTGTCGGTCACGAAGGTATAGAGTTTCTCGTCGCCGAGCAGTTTCGAGGAGAAGCTGGAGAACAGGCTTTCGAGCCGCGAATTGAGGTCGACCAGCTTCGCCTTGTCGGCAGCCGACAGATTGGCGCCGTTGCGGACCATGTCGTCATAGCTGCGCTCGACGATGCGGATCTGCTGCGCGTCGAGGCCGCTGTCGTTCCGCTTGTCGTAAACCGCCTTGTACCGCGCGAACAGCTTGGGATCGAGGAACAATTCGGTGTAGAAGGTCGTGAGCTTGGGGCTCCATTCGGCGTCGATTTCCTCGACCCGGTCGTTCGACTTGTTCGACGTCTGCACGCCCCACAGCGCGAACAGCCGTTCCATCGTGTCGCCGGCGAGCATCATCGGAACATGCGTGTTTTCGAACGTCGGCGCGGCGGGATTGTCGATCACCGCCTGAACCTCGGCCTTCACCTCGGCCATTGCCTTGGGAAAGGCGTCGGGGAAAAGTTCGGGGTCCAGCTTGTCCCACGGCGGCACCCCTTCGAACGGGCCGGTCCACGGCGCGAGCAGCGGATTGTCGCCGACGGCGGCGGATTGGGCGGGGGGCGCGGTCTTGGCGGCGGGTTCGGCGGCGGTAGCGGTCATCTGGCTATAACCCATGATCAGCGCAGTCGATGCAAGCATCGTGCTGCAGGAACGACGAAAGGAACGGGCGGACATGATATTTCTCTCCGGATGGGCTGGCCGGACGGCCGAAGGGATGCGGTTTCGAACGAAACCATGCCCTGTCTTAACGCGATACGACAGTGACGCGCAAGGGCATGGCGCGAAGCTGTTTTGCCGCGGCGCGGGCCGGCCCCGTCCCGGCGCGGAGCGGGCCTCTAGCCGCCGAACAGCGGCTGGACGACGCCGGGCACGTCGACGCGAAAGGTGAAGAGCCCGCCCGCGTGCGGCTGCCCCGCGCGTTCCTCGTCGGTCAGATTCTTGCCCGCGCTGGTGACGAAGGCGGTGCGCATGTCGGCGCCGCCGAGCGCGATCATGGACGGTCGCTGCACGGGCAGATCGACGGTCTGCAGCAGCTCGCCCGCCGGCGACAGGCGCACGACGCGCCAGCCGTCCCACAGCGCCGACCAGTAACAGCCCTCGGCATCGACGGTGCCGCCGTCGGGCCGGCCGGTGCCGAACGCGAACTGGTGGAACAGGCGGCCTTCGCCCAGCACCCCCGTCGCCGGGTCGAGGTCATAGGCGCGGATCGCGTGGGTCGGCGTGTCGGCGTGATAGAAGTTGCGCCCGTCGGGGCTGAAGGCCGCGCCGTTGCTGGTCAAGAGGCCGCCGAGCATCGGCGTCAGCGATCCGTCGGGGTCGAGGCGATAGAGCGCCGCAGCCGGATTCGCCTTGTCGCTCGTCACGCTGCCGACCCACAGCCGCCCCGCCGCATCGACACAGCCGTCGTTGAAGCGTTGTTCGGCGACACCCGCCAGCACCGCCGGGCCGAAGGGACGCGGCGTATCGCCCCACGCGTCGATGACCGCGCAGCCGTCCGACAGCCCCATGACCAGCCCGCAGCCCGCCCGCGGCGCGGCGCAGCCGACGGGACCGTCCAGTTGCATCGTCTCGGTCGCGCGCGTCACCGGATCGGTGCGGTGAATCCGGTGCGCGTCGATGTCGACCCAATAGAGGCGGGCTTCGCCGGCATGCCAGCGGGGCGATTCGCCGAGCAGCGCCCGGGCATCGAGGAGGAGATCGACCATGCGGCGGGTCTTAGCGCGGCTGGCCGGACCTGCCCAGCGGCCGCAAACCTATTCGGTTCTGATCGGGACGCGGGCGATCGTCAACCTGGCCCCTTCGACACGCTCAGCCGGGGAACGCCATCTCCAGCCATCGTTCCGCCATGTCGATCGCTGGCGATCGCATCGTCGCGCCGCGCCGCGCAAGGACGAAACGGCTGCCGAGGCGAACGGCACAATCGCCGACCCGATCCGGCGTCCATGACGGCGCCGCCGCGATGGACCCCGGACCGGGTCCGGCACGACGAAGGCGGACCAAGGACCGCGCAACAACTTTCCTGCCGTAGCGTCTTTCTACTTGACGTGCACGTAAACGTAAGGTCTCTTGCGATGTAGAGAGGGCCGATTCCGCGCGTGTGTCCGGCTGCCCCAAGGGAAAGGAAGATCATGTCGCTCGATAATCTGTCGCGCTCCGCCTACACCGACGATCATGAGGCGTTCCGCGCCACCGTACGGCAGTTTCTGGAAAAGGAAGTCGCGCCGAATCAGGCGAAGTGGGCCGACGACGGCATCGTTCCCAAAGCAATCTGGCCGAAGGCGGGCGAGCTTGGCATGCTGTGCCCGACCGTGCCGGAGGCATATGGCGGGCTGGGGCTCGATTTCGGCTATAATGCGATCGTCGACGAAGAAAGCGCCTATTATGGCCGCGTGACGACGGGCTTTTCGCTCCAGTCGGACATCGTCGCCAACTATATCATCTCCTATGGCTCGGAAGAGCAGAAGAAGCATTGGCTGCCCAAGATGGTGTCGGGCGAGGTCGTCACCGCGATCGCGATGACCGAACCGGGCACCGGCAGCGATCTTCAGGGGATGCGCACCACCGCGAAGAAGGATGGCAATCATTATGTCATCAACGGGTCGAAGACCTTCATCACCAACGGCCAGAACGCCGATCTGGTGCTGGTCTGCGTCAAGACCGACACCGATGTCGAACCGGCGTGGAAGGGCGTGTCGATCGTGCTGGTCGAGGCCGACCGCGAAGGTTTCAAGCGCGGCCGCAACCTCGACAAGATCGGGCAGGACGAGGCGGATACGTCGGAGCTCTTCTTCAACGACGTCCGCGTGCCGATCACCAACTGTCTGGGCGAAGAGGGCAAGGGCTTCATCTATCTGATGAGCGAACTGCCGCAGGAACGGCTGTCGATCGCGGTGTCGGCGCAGGCTTCGGCCCAGCGCGCCTTCGACGACACGGTCGAATATACGCGCGAGCGCAAGGCGTTCGGCAAGCCGATCCTCGATTTCCAGAACAGCCGCTTCGTGCTCGCCGACCTGAAGGCGAAATTGCAGGTCGGCTGGGCGCATCTCGACTGGGCGCTGGCGCGGCATCTGAAAAAGGAACTGACGCCCGAGGAGGGCGCCGCGGCAAAGCTGTGGCACACCGACCTGCAATGGGAGGTGATGGACAAGTGCCTCCAGCTGTTCGGCGGCTCGGGCTATATGAACGAATATCCGATCGCCCGCGCCTGGCGCTCGGCGCGCGTGACCCGCATCTTCGGCGGCACGAACGAAATCATGAAGGAATTGATCGGGCGGAAGCTGTAATTCCCAATCCCCTCCCCTTCAGGGGAGGGGTAGAGAGACTTGGTCCGGCGTAGCCGGGCCTTAGTCGAGCGGGGTGGGGCCGGCAGCCTTGCGCTATCTCGACAACCCCACCCCAACCCTCCCCTGAAGGGGAGGGACATTAGCAGGAAAGGAACCTCCCCATGGCTCATGCTTATATCGTCGATGCCGTCCGTACCGCCGGCGGCAAGCGCGGCGGCCGGCTTGCCGGCGTCCATCCCGTCGACCTGGGCGCCGCGGTTTTCGACGCGATCGCCGACCGCAACGATTTCGATACCAAGGCGATCGAAGACGTCATCACCGGCTGCGTCAGCCAGGGCGGACAGCAGACGATGGATTTGGGCCGCAACGCAGTGCTGGCGTCAAAACTGCCCGACTCGATCCCCGCCGTCACCATCGACCGCCAGTGCGGATCGTCGCAGCAAGCGATGATGTTCGCGGCACAGGGCGTCCTGTCGGGGACGCAGGACATCGTGCTGGCCAGCGGCATCGAAAGCATGACCCGCGTGCCGATGGGCAGCGTCGCGACGCTGTTCATGAAGGAGGGCCTGGGCAATTATAAATCGCCGCGGCTGGAGGAAAAATATCCCGGCATCATGTTCAGCCAGTTCATGGGCGCCGAAATGATCGTCCAGAAGCATGGCTTCACCAAGGACGACCTCGACGCCTTCGCGCTGGAAAGCCACCGCCGCGCCAAGGCCGCGACCGAAGCCGGCAGGTTCGAGAAGGAAATCGTCGGGATCGAGATCGAAACCCCCGAAGGCACCGAAACACACCGCATTGACGAAGGCATCCGCTTCGATGCGACGCTGGAAAGCATCGCCGGGGTCAAGCTGCTGCAGGAAGGCGGCACGATCACCGCGGCGTCGGCCAGCCAGATCTGCGACGGCGCGTCGGCAGCGCTGATCGTATCGGAACAGGCGCTGAAGGATCATGGCCTGACCCCGCGCGCGCGCATTCACCATGTGTCGGTGACCGCCGGCGATCCGGTCATCATGCTCGAAGAACCCTTGTTCGCGACCGAAAAGGCGCTGAAGAAGGCGGGTCTGTCGATCGGCGACATCGACGCCTATGAGGTGAACGAGGCGTTCGCGCCGGTGCCGCTCGCCTGGCTGAAGTATCTGGGCGCCGATCCCGCACGGCTCAACCAGCATGGCGGCGCGATCGCGCTCGGCCACCCGCTCGGCGCCTCGGGCACCAAGCTGATGGCGACCCTGCTCGGCGTGCTCGATGCCACGGGCGGCAAATATGGCCTCCAGACGATGTGCGAAGGCGGCGGCCAGGCCAACGTCACCATCGTCGAGCGGCTTTGATCTGATCAAGCCCCTCCCCTTCAGGGGAGGGGCAGAGAGACTTGGTCCGGCGTAGCCGGGCCTTAGTCGAGCGGGGTGGGGGCTATCGGCCTTGCCCAACCTCGACAGCCCCCACCCCAACCCCTCCCCTGAAGGGGAGGGGTTTCAGTCAGGAGAAACCCATGAAACTCGATTCCACCGTTTCGGCCGTCGTCACCGGCGGCGCCTCCGGCCTTGGCGCGGCGACGGCGCGCGCGCTGGCCGCGAAGGGCGTCAAGGTCGCGATCTTCGACCTGCAGGAAGAAAAGGGCAAGGCGCTGGCCGAAGAGATCGGCGGCGTCTTCTGCGAAGTGAACGTCACCGACGACGCCAGCGTCGACGCCGGTTTCGCCAAGGCGCGCGAGGCGATCGGCCAGGAACGCATCCTGGTTAACTGCGCCGGCACCGGCAATGCGATCAAGACCGCCAGCCGGTCGAAGGAAGACGGCAGCATCAAGCATTTCCCGCTCGACGCCTTCAACTGGCTCATCCAGATCAACCTCGTCGGCACCTTCCGCTGCATCGCCAAGTCGGCGGCGGGCATGATGACGCTCGACCCGATGGCGGATGGCGAACGCGGTGCGATCGTCAACACGGCGTCGGTCGCGGCCGAGGACGGCCAGATCGGTCAGGCAGCCTATTCGGCGTCGAAGGGCGGCGTCGTGGGCATGACCCTGCCCATCGCGCGCGACCTGGCCAGCGAGAATATCCGCGTCAACACGATCCTGCCCGGCATTTTCGACACCCCGCTGCTAGCCGGCGCGCCGCAGAATGTCCGCGACGCGCTGGGCGCCTCGGTGCTCAATCCGAAACGGCTGGGCGATCCGGCCGAATATGCCGGCCTTGCGCTGACGATGATCGAGAATGGCTATTTCAACGGCGAGGACGTGCGCCTCGACGGCGGCATCCGCATGGCGCCCCGCTGATATGCTCAGAGCGCGATGACATGATATTGACCCACCGTCATTGCCCCCGGAAGCCCGCCGGGGCGGGACGATTTTGGCCGATCGCCACGTTGCTCGTCGGGCGCGATGTCCCGCATCGCACCACTCCTCGCGCCTCGCACTCGGCCAAAACCGCCTCCGTCACGGTGGATCAATATCATGTCATCGCGCTCTAAAACGGAAAGCTGGCGGCTCGACGCCGCCAGCTACCCCGTCCATCTGGATCTGCAGACGCGGTTTCAGGACCTGGACGTCAACGGCCACCTCAACAATGTCGCCTTCGCGGCGCTGTTCGAAAGCGGCCGGGTGCTGCTGAACCGCGACGTGCGTCCGCTGGACGATCGCCCGGCGAACGAACGCACGATGGTCGCGGCGGTCGAAATCAACTATCTGGCCGAGGGGAATTTCCCCGACCCCGTGACGATCGCGACCGGCATCGGCCGCCTCGGCACCTCGAGCTGGACGATCGTGCAGGCGATGTTCCAGAACGGCCGCGCCATCGCGACCTGCGACACGGTCGTGGTCTGTCGCACCGATGGACAGGCGCAGCCGCTGCGCGCGGCGATGGTCGCCGAATTGGAAGCGAAGCGGGCGCGGGCGGTTTAACGCCGTCATTGCGAGCGAAGCGACGCAGCAATGACGGCTGTTACAGCTTCGTATCCGCCTCCGGCACCGACCGGATCAGGTCGCGCGCGAAGCCGATCAGGCCGATCTGGCGGCGGCGTTTCAGCCGCTCGGCGCGCAGGATGGCCATCACCTCGCCATAGCATGCCTCGACATCGTCGTTGATCAGCACATAGTCATAGCCGTCCCAATGGCTGATCTCGTTCGCGGCGCGTGCCATGCGGGCGGCGATCACATCGTCGCTGTCGGTCTTGCGCGCGCGCAGGCGCCGTTCGAGTTCTTCCATCGTCGGCGGCAGGACAAAGACGCGCACGACGTCGGGCCCGGCCTCCTGATACAATTGCTGCGCGCCCTGCCAGTCGATGTCGAACAGCACATCCTTGCCCGCATCGAGCAATGCCTCGACCCGCGCCCCGGGGGTGCCGTAGCGGTGGCCGAAGACATGCGCCCATTCCAGAAATTCGCCGTCGGCCGCCATCTGCTTGAACGTGTCGACATCGACGAAATGATAATCCTTGCCGTCAACCTCGCCCGGACGGGGCGGGCGCGTCGTCGCGGAGATCGACAGCGCGATGTCGCCGTCGGCGGCGAGCATCTTTTTCGAAATGGTGGTCTTGCCCGCCCCCGATGGCGAGGAAAGGACGAAGAGCACGCCGCGGCGGTTGAGGTGGACGCTATCGGTCATGCGGGCTAATTGCGCGAGAGACGGCGGCGGTCAAGCGGGAAGGATGGCGATGCATTTGGGGATTTCCCGCAAGGGGTGGTGGATCGCGGCCCTGCTGCTGGCGGTACTGGCCGCGATCCTGCTGGCCATGGGTCGTCCGGCGATCTGTCCTTGCGGGACGGTCAGCCTGTGGCACGGGTCGGTCCAGTCGAACCAGAACAGCCAGCAAATTTCGGACTGGTACAGCTTCAGCCACGTCATCCACGGCTTCATCTTCTATGGTCTGGCGCGGTGGCTGATCCCGTCGCGGCCGCTGTGGGTCGCGCTGGCGCTGGCGATCGGGATCGAGGGGGCTTGGGAAATCGTCGAGAATTCGCCGATGATCATCGACCGCTATCGCGAGGTGACGATGGCGTTCGGCTATTCGGGCGATTCGGTGCTCAATTCGGTCAGCGACACGCTGTTCATGATGATCGGCTTTCTGGCCGCCAGCCGGATGCGCTGGTGGGTCACGCTGGCGCTAGCGATCGCCTTTGAACTTTTCACCCTGTGGACGATCCGCGACAATCTGACGCTCAACGTCCTGATGCTGGTCTCGCCGATCGAGGCGGTCCGGGAGTGGCAGGGCGAAATTTAAGGCCGGGCTTTTCGCGCCCGCTTGAGGCGGCACCGGCCCGCTCCCCTCCCCTCCAATTTACCATCGGTCGGGAAAGCCGGGAGGGGGCACGGACCAGTGCCGTTTTACTTTCGCCTGCTTTACTTTCGCCTGCGCCCTTAATGAATCGCCTGCGGCTTGCCGTTGGCGCCCAGCGGAATCGCGGGCGGCAGGGCGTCGGCGATGCTTTCGCCGTCGGTCTGAACCTCGTCGATCCCGGCATAGGGGTCGACCACCCCTTCGGCGACCAGCTTCGAGGTTGCGGCCTGCGCCTCTTCCGCCGCCATGCGCTGTTCGGCGCGCTCCGCCCATTTCTTGGTGAGGTAGGCGGCGGCGGCGGTTGCCGCCAGCACCGCATAACGCTGCGGGAACAGGCGCCGCGCGGCGAACAGCGTTCCCGCGCCGATCACGGCGCCCGCTATGGGGTGATTGTTCTTGCGGCTCCCGATCGCTCCACCGAGCACGCCGCCGATGATCCGGCCCATCATCTTTTTCTCTCCTTCTGCCCCATTAATTCGCGGAGGGCCCATCGGGTTCCGGACCCAGCATGCTGCGCGGATCGACCACCCGGTCGAACGTCGCCCCGTCGACATAGCCCAGGTCCAGCGCCGCCTCGCGCAGCGTCGATCCGCTCTGATGCGCGTGTTTCGCGATCTTTGCGGCCTTGTCATAACCGATTTCGGGCGCCAGCGCCGTCACCAGCATCAGCGACCGGTTCATCAATTCGTCGATGCGGGCGCGGTTGGGCTCCAGCCCCGCGACGCAATGCTCGGTGAAACCGGCCATGCCGATCGCCAGCAGGTCGATCGAGCGCAGGACGTTGGCGCCGATCAGCGGCTTGAAGACGTTGAGTTCCAGATGCCCCTGCAGCCCGCCGACCGTCGCCGCCTGGTGATTGCCGATCACCTGCGCCGACACCATCGTCAGCATCTCGCACTGGGTCGGGTTGACCTTGCCGGGCATGATCGAACTGCCCGGCTCGTTCGCGGGCAGGTCCAACTCGCCCAGCCCGGCGCGCGGGCCCGATCCCAGCAGGCGGATGTCGTTGGCGATCTTGGTCAGCGCGACCGCCAGCGTGTTGAGCGCGCCGGAAAAGAAGACGAGCCCGTCGTTCGACGCCAGCGCCTCGAACTTGTTGCGGGCGGGTTCGAACGCGATGCCGGTGCTGTTCGACAGATCCGCCGCGATCGCCCGGTCGAACCCCGCGGGCGCGTTGAGCCCGGTGCCGACCGCGGTGCCGCCCTGCGCCAGCTTGCAGATATTGTGCGCCATCGCGCCTTCGATGCGCGCGCGGCAGGCGATCAGCTGCGCGACATAGCCCGAAAACTCCTGCCCCAGCGTCAGCGGCGTCGCATCCTGCAAATGGGTGCGGCCGATCTTGACGATGCC
This sequence comes from Sphingopyxis macrogoltabida, assembly GCA_003241685.1. Classification (GTDB taxonomy): domain Bacteria; phylum Pseudomonadota; class Alphaproteobacteria; order Sphingomonadales; family Sphingomonadaceae; genus Sphingopyxis; species Sphingopyxis macrogoltabida_A. Next base: position 33,489 of record QFPJ01000006.1, on the reverse strand, counting down.
GGTCCACGCCGCGGCCTTGGCGGCGAGCGCGTCGGTCAGCACCGCCAGCGCGGGCAACAGCCGCGCCGTCGTTTCGATCGCGACCGCGACGTGCAGCGCGGTCGGAAAACTGTCGTTCGACGACTGGCCCATGTTGACATGGTCGTTGGGGTGCACCGGCGCCTTGCCGCCGCGCGTGCCCGCCAACGCTTCGTTGGCGATGCCGGCGATCACCTCGTTGGCATTCATGTTCGACTGGGTGCCGCTGCCCGTCTGCCAGATGGCGAGCGGGAACTGGTCGTCATGCTTGCCCGCCACGACGGCATCGGCGGCGGCGGCGATCGCGTCGGCCAGGGCGGCGTCCAGCCCGTGGTCGCGATTGACCCGCGCCGCCGCGCCCTTGATCCGCGCCAGCGCGTGGACGATCGGCATCGGCATGCGTTCCTGCGGCGGAAAGGCGAAATTATGGCGGCTGCGTTCGGTCTGCGCGCCCCAATAGGCGGCGGCGGGCACCGCGATGTCACCGATGCTGTCGCTTTCGATGCGGTCGGTCATGTCAGCAATATCCTTGTCACGACGGCCACGCCGACCCAGATCAGCGCGACGAGGCTTAAAAGCTTCCAATATCCCGGCTCGCCGACCCGGCGCCGGAACCAGGCGGCACACAGCCACACCAGAAGCAGCGCGGGGGTCAGGATCAGGATACTGAAACGAAGCAGTCCGTCGGTTATCTGGTCGTGGGGACGCATCCCCGCGAACATATTATGATTTTCGATCGTCCACCAAAAAGCCGCGGTCAGCACGATCATTCCGGCGATCGCCCAATATTGCCAGAAACGGCTGGGGGGCCAGGGCGGGCCCGCCACCTTATTTCCGCTTGCCGAAATCCACCGTGACGACGTTCGACCCGTCTTCGGTCGCGACCTCGGGCCGGTCGTTGTGCGCCTCGTCGTGCGGTTCGGGTTCGTCGGTCTCGTCGCTCACCTGGAACTGCAGGCCGAAATCGACCGACGGATCGACGAAGGCGGTGATCGCCGCATAGGGGATGGTCAGCATCGACGGCGTCTGGTTGAACGACAGGCCGACGCTGAAATGATCGTCGGCGACCGACAGGTCCCAGAAACGATTTTGCAGCACGATCGTCATTTCGTCGGGGAATTTGGCGATCAGATGCGCGGGGATCGTCACCCCCGGCGCCTGCGTCTTGAAGGTGATATAGAAATGATGGTCGCCGGGCAGGCTGTCCGTCCCCTCGACCTGCGACAGCACGCGGCCGACCACGGCGCGCAGCGCGTCCTGCACGATTTCGTCATAGGGAATCAGGCTGTCGCGGACATCGTCACTCATGGGCAGGGGGGATGGACGGGCGCGGCGCGAGGGTCAAGGGGGGAGAATCGCCTTGCAACGTGAATTTGAAGCTCTAAGGCGTCGCCCATGCGAACCGCCACCGTCCAGCGCACGACCAAGGAAACGGATATCGCGATCACCGTCAATCTCGACGGAACCGGCGATTATTCGGTGTCCACCGGCATCGGCTTCCTCGACCATATGGTCGAACAATTGTCGCGCCATTCGCTGATCGACATTTCGATGGCGGTAAAGGGCGACCTGCACATCGACCAGCATCACACGGTCGAGGATTCGGCGCTGGCGCTGGGCGAAGCGGTCGCGAAGGCGCTTGGCGACAAGCGCGGCATCGCGCGCTACGGCGAAGCGCATGCGCCGATGGACGAAACGCTGACGCGCTGCGTGCTCGATATTTCGGGGCGTCCGCACTGCGTTTACAAGTCCAGCTTCTCGCAGCCCCGCCTCGGCGAGATGGACACCGAGATGTTTCCGCACTGGTTCCACAGTTTCGCACAGACCGCGGGCATCACGCTGCACATCGAGACGCTGTACGGCGAGAACAACCATCACATCGCCGAAAGCATGTACAAGGCGCTGGCGCGCGCGCTGCGCCAGGCGGTCGAGATCGACCCGCGCAAGGGCGACGCCATTCCCTCGACCAAGGGTGTGCTCTAGGAGCCGTCCATGAGCGCCATTGCCCTGATCGACTATGGCGCGGGCAATCTTCGCTCGGTGCATAATGCGCTCGTCGCGGCTGGCGCGGAGAATGTCGCCGTCACCGCGGATCCCGATGTCGTCGCCCAGGCCGACCGCATCGTGCTGCCCGGCGTCGGCGCGTTCGCCGCGTGCATGACCGGCCTTGCCGCGATTCCCGGATTGATCGAGGCGATGGAGCCGCGGGTGCGCGGCGACGGCGCGCCGTTCCTGGGCATCTGCGTCGGCATGCAGTTGCTCGCCGACGCGGGCGAGGAGCATGGGCGCCACGCGGGGCTCGGCTGGATCGGCGGCACCGTGCGCGCCTTCGATCCGGCGCCCGGCGTTCGCGTCCCCCACATGGGCTGGAACGATGTGATCCCCGGCTTCGCGCACCCGGTGATCGCGGCGGGCGAGGCCTATTTTCTCCACGGCTATCATTTCGCCGATGCGGCGCATGTCGCCGCGACGAGCCGCCATGGTTCGACCTTCACGGCGGCGGTGGCGAAGGACAATATCGTCGGCGTCCAGTTCCACCCCGAAAAAAGCCAGGCCTATGGCCTCGCGACGCTCGAAAGGTTTCTTCAGTGGCGGCCATAGTTTACGCCCTCCCCTTCAGGGGAGGGCAGCGAGACTTGCGAGTTTGCTCGCCAGGCGCAGCGGGTGGGGGCCGTCGGCCTCGCGCCACGCCGATAGCCCCCACTCCAACCCCTCCCCTGAAGGGGAGGGGCGTTAGGAAAATCTTATGGCCCTGACCATCTTCCCCGCAATCGACCTGAAGGGCGGGCAGGTCGTCCGGCTGGCCGAGGGCGATATGGCGCGCGCGACCGTCTATGGCGACGATCCGGCGGCGCAGGCGCGGTTGTTCGCCGATGCCGGCGCCTCGCACCTGCATGTCGTCGACCTGGACGGCGCTTTTGCGGGCGTCAGCGTCAATGGCGGAGCGGTCGAGAGCATCATCGCGGCTTTCCCTGGCAAGGTGCAGGTCGGCGGCGGCATTCGCGATCGGGCGGGCGTCGATCGCTGGCTCGCGCTCGGCGTCGAGCGGGTCATCATCGGCACCGCGGCGTTGAAAGACCCCGAGTTCGTCAAATCCGCCGCGCGCGACCTGCCCGGCCGGATCGTCGTCGGCGTCGATGCAAGGGACGGCATGGTCGCGACCGAGGGATGGGCCGACGTGTCCGACGTCCGCGTCGAAGATCTCGCACGCCGGTTCGAGGATGCGGGCGTCGCCGCGCTGCTGTTCACCGACGTTGGCCGCGACGGGCTGCTGAAGGGCTGCAATGTCGAGGCGACGGTGGCGCTGGCCGAATCGGTGAGCATCCCCGTGATCGCATCGGGCGGCGTCGCCGACATCGGCGACATCCATGCCCTGCGCCCGCATGTCGCAAACGGCATCGAAGGCGTCATCACCGGCCGCGCGCTCTACGACGGCCGTCTCGATCTGGCCGAAGCGATCGCGGCGGGGCGTGGATGAACTGCCATCCCATTCCCGTTCGCATCGAGCGAAGTCGAGATGCCCATCGGTCTGGCGCTGTACCGACGGGTGTCTCGACTTCGCTCGACACGCACGGACCCAATAGGCTGGCTCAATGACCGTCCGCGTTCGCGTCATCCCGTGCCTCGACGTCGCCGATGGACGCGTGGTGAAGGGCGTCAATTTCGTCGACCTGCGCGACGCGGGTGATCCGGTGGAGGCGGCGCGCGCCTATGACGCCGCGGGCGCCGACGAGCTGTGCTTTCTCGACATCGGCGCCAGCCATCAGGGGCGCGGCACGCTGCTCGACATGGTCGCGCGCACCGCCGAAGTCTGCTTCATGCCGCTGACCGTCGGCGGCGGCGTGCGCAGCGCCGACGATGCGCGCGCCCTGCTGCTCGCGGGGGCGGACAAGGTCGCGGTGAACAGCGCCGCCGTCGCGCGGCCCGAACTGGTCGCCGATATCGCCGACCGTTTCGGCAGCCAGTGCGCGGTCGGCAGCATCGACGCGCGGCGCGTCGCAGAGGGCCGGTGGGAAATCTTCACCCATGGCGGTCGCACGCCGACCGGGGTCGATGCGGTGGGTCATGCCGTCCGCCTTGCCACGCTCGGCGCCGGCGAATTGCTGGTCACCAGCATGGACCGCGACGGGACGAAGGACGGCTACGACCTTGCCCTCACCCGCGCGATCGCCGATGCGGTCAGCGTGCCGGTGATCGCATCGGGCGGGGTCGGCAACCTCGACCATCTCGTCGCCGGCGTGATCGAGGGCGGGGCGAGCGCGGTGCTGGCGGCCAGCATCTTCCACTTTGGCGAGGCGACCATCGCCGATGCCCACGCACGGCTCGCGGCGGCGGGCCTGCCCGTGCGCGCGCATTAATTGGCGCGAGGGGGCTGGCGCTGCGGCATGGCCGCTGCAATAGCAGTCGCATGACCTCGAAACTTCGTCTCGCCGACCGCACCAACGATATTTTCCCCATCCTTGCCTTCGTCGCGGCGATGGCCAGTCTGGGCATGGCGCTCAACGCCTGGCTGGTGGCGTTCATCCTGATCGGCGCGGTGATCGCGGCGGTGCATCATGCGGAAGTCGTCGCGCACCGCGTCGGCGAGCCGTTCGGCACGCTGATCCTCGCGCTCGCGGTGACGGTGATCGAGGTCGGGTTGATCCTGTCGTTGATGCAGGCCGAACCCGACAAGGCCCAGACGCTGGCGCGCGACACGGTGTTCGCGGCGGTGATGGTGATCCTGAACCTGTTGATGGGTCTTTGCCTGCTCGCCGGGGCGATCCGCCACCATGAACAGCGATTCCAGCGGACCGGCATTGGCGCGGGGCTGGCGACGCTGACGGTGCTGACCGTGGTTACGCTGGTGTTGCCCAACTTCACCTCCAGCGTGCCGGGGCCGCGCTATTCGGCGACGCAACTCGGCTTTGTCGCGCTCGTCTCGCTGATCCTCTATGGCACGTTCGCGCTGGTTCAGACTGTGCGCCACCGCGACTATTTCCTGCCCGAAGGCGAGGCGGAGGACGAACCCGACGCGCACGCCGCGCCGCCCAGCGCCACGCGCATGTGGACGTCGCTCGGCCTGCTGGTCGCCTGTCTGTTCGGCGTCGTGCTACTGGCAAAGGCGCTGTCGCCGACGATCGGCGCGCTGCTCGCCGACTGGGGCGCGCCGCCCGCGGTGCTGGGCGTGCTGATCGCCGCGCTGATCCTCGCGCCGGAAGGGCTGGCGGCGGTGCGCGCGGCGAAGGCCGACCGGCTTCAGACCAGCCTCAACCTCGCGCTGGGATCGGCACTGGCGACGATCGGCCTGACCATTCCGGCGGTCGCGATCCTGTCGGTCGCGACCGACATGCCGATCAGCCTGGGCCTCGACGCCAAATCGACGGTGCTGTTGTTCCTGTCGCTGATCGTCGCGGTCCAGACGCTGGCGAACGGCCGCACGACCGTGCTGCAGGGCGTCATCCACCTGATGCTGTTCGCCATCTACCTGTTCACGACCTTCGTGCCCTAACCCGTCGCGCGGCGGCGTGGGTGCCGGGTTGGGTTGGTGAGCGGCCGCTCGTCTCCGCCGGCGGGAGGGGCCATCAGCTTTTGCGGATGAACACCGTTCCGACCGAATAGCCCGCGCCGAAGGAACAGATCAGTCCGGTGTCGCCCGCCGCCAGATCGTCATGGTTCAGGTGGAAGGCGATGATCGACCCGGCGCTGGATGTATTGCCATAGCTGTCGAGCACGGTCGGGCTTTCCTCCGCGCTCGCCTCATGCCCCAGCACGCGCTGCGCGATCAGGCGGTTCATGTTGGTGTTGGCCTGATGCAGCCACAGGCGGCGCATGTCGCCGCCCTCCAGCTCCAGCTTTTCCATTTCTTCCACGATCATCGCCGCGACCATCGGCACGACTTCCTTGAACACCTTGCGCCCTTCCTGGACGAACAGCTTGTCGCTGTGCGGTCCCGACTGGTCGATGCCGCCGTGCGCGCGGTTGAGGAAACCGAAATTGTTGCGGATATTGTTGGAAAACACGGTCTTCAGCCGGGTGCCCAATATGTCCCAATGCCCGGCGGGCGCGATCGCCTTGTCCTCGACCAGAATGGCGGTGGCGACATCGCCGAAGATGAAATGGCTGTCGCGGTCGCGCCAGTTGAGGTGGCCCGAACAAATCTCCGGATTCACGACCAGCACGCTTTTCGCATGGCCGGCGCGGATATAGTCGGCGGCCGTCTGGATGCCGAAGGTGGCCGAGGAACAGGCGACATTCATGTCGAAGGCGAAGCCGTCGATGCCCAGCGCGTCCTGAATCTCGATCGCCATGGCAGGATAGGCGCGCTGCATGTTCGATGCCGCGCACAGCACGGCATCGACCTGTCCCGCATCGCGGCCCGCACGCGCCAACGCATCGCGCGCCGCCGCGACGCCGATCTCCGCCAGCACCGATAATTCGTCGTTGCCGCGTTCGGGCAGGCGCGGCGCCATATGCTCGGGATCGAGGATTCCGGCCTTGTCGACGACATGGCGCGACCCGATGCCGCTCGCCTTTTCGATGAATTCTACGCTCGATTCCGTCAGCGCGTCGATTTCGCCCGCCTCGATCGCTTCTGCATTTTTTCTATTGTGCAGCGCAACATACTGGTTAAAACTGGTGACAAGTTCTTCGTTGGAGATGCGTTCGGCGGGGGTGAAAAGGCCGGTTGCGGATAGGACCGGCTGCGGTGCGTGCGACATGGATTGTCCCTGCGTGTCTTATGGTTTCAAGGCACGTTGATTAGGCCCGGTCGCTGCGCGGCGCAACGCCCCACAACCTTGCTGAACGGATCCCGACACCATGGTTAACCGGCCACTAACCATTTTGGTGGCAGACTGCCTAATTGCAGGCCTCCGGGGGGATGGCTCTCCGGGTGCCGAAGCGGGAGCATGACCATGGTATCGCATTCGGGGGCATCGCATTCAGGACCGGCCGCTGGCGACATGTCCATCGCCGAGATCAAGGAATTCGCGGGCTTTCCCGCGGCAACCCAGCGTTATATCCGCCGTTCGCTCGACATCGGGCTCGAACGCGACGACGCGGTTTCGCGCTGGTCGCGCGACATGGTCGAGGAAACCGCGATCCGCGTTCAGGCCAAGGTGTATCAGCGGCTCGGCGACATCCGCACCCATATTCCCGACGACAGCGGCCTCGACGCGCTCGAAGGCTTCATGGCGCCACTCGTCGCCGTGTCGGCCTTTGATCTGGGACAGGATCGCCTGCCGGGCTTCGCCTCCTATCGCTTCCTGTATGAACGTCTGCTCGGCGCGCATGCGCGGCCCTGGCTGCCGGGCGCCTTCTGCGCCGCGGCGTCGCTGCCGCATCTGCACCCCGACAAGCGCAAGCTGCTGCTCCAGTCGATCAGCGAAGCGGCGGCGACGGCGCCCGGCTGGTCGGCGCGCGCGCCGACCTTCTATCCCGAATGGGTCGACAAGATCGACGAGACCAAGGCCGCGAACTGACCTCCGGGCGCGTGGGGGGGCCGGTTTCGGCGTCCTCCCCCGTACACGGCACCGGCCTGCGCTCCGACGTCAGACCAGTGCGCGGTACAGGCCGAAGATGCTGGTCGCGGTCAGCACGATGCCGACCAGCACGAGCATCAGCTTGGGCGAGAAACGCTTGGCCAGAAAGGCGCCCAGCGGCGCGGCCGCCACGCCGCCGATTATCAGGCCCAGCGTCGGCCCCAAAATATCCTCGACCCCCAGATGCAGGATGAAGGCGATCGACACCGATACCGCCAGAAAGAATTCGACGCTGTTGACGGTGCCGACGACCTTGCGCGGCTCGCCGCCCTGCACCAGCAGGTTCGACGTCACCACCGGCCCCCAGCCGCCGCCGCCGGCCGCATCCAGAAAACCGCCGACGACCGCCAGCGGGCCGACGACCTTGGGCTGCGCGAACTTGGGTGGATAAAGCAGGCCGCGGACGAGCAGCCAGATGCCGATAAGGACGAGGTAGCCCAGGACAAAGGGCCGCACCACCTCCGCATCGAGCGACGAGAGCACATAGGCGCCCAGCACGCCGCCGATCACGCCGGGAATGAGCAGGCGAAAGAACAGCGACCAGTCGACATTCTTGTGCAGGATATGACTGATCCCCGACACGCCGGTGGTGAAAATCTCAACGACATGGATGCGCGCCGATGCGGTTGCGGGCGGCACGCCCAGCACCGCGACGAGCAGCGTGTTGCAGATGACGCCGAACGCCATGCCCAGCGCGCCGTCGACGAGCTGCGCGGCGAAGCCGATCAGAATGAAAGGCAGAAGGGCGGAAAAGTCGATTGCGGCCAGATCGATCATGCGGTCATCCCAACTTTTTTAGTTGACAACCTGCTGCCCGGAATCGCCGCGCGCCGCCAGCCCATTTTTTCTGCTGGCGGCAAAGGGATTTATTTGCGGGGTGGGTGGACATCCCATGTCAGTCGGCGATCTGGTCGGGAAGGTGCGCGCGGACATAGTCGATGAAGGCGCGCAATTTGGGCATCACCTGCTTGCGCCCCGGATAATAGAGGAACAGTCCCGACGTCGAGGATGCATGGTCGACCAGCGCCAGTTCAAGCAGGCCGGCTTCGACCATCGCCTTGGCCATCGGTTCGGCGATCATCGCCAGCGCGACGCCCGATCGCATCGCGACCATCGCGGCGATCCAGTCGTTGACGATGACGGGGCCGCCGACACTCAGCTCATATTCGCGATTCCCCTTTTCAAAGGCCCAGGGCATCATCGCGCCGCTGGCAAGGCGGAAACGCACGCAGCGGTGATCGCGCAGATCCTCCGGCGTCTCGGGTCGGCCGTACCGCGAGAAATAGGCTGGCGCCCCAGCCACGACGAAGCGGAACGGCCCGGTCAGGCGGATCGCGACCATGTCCGCGTCCAGCGCCTCGCCCATGCGGACGCCGGCATCGAAACCGTCGGCGCTGAGGTCGGCGAGCGCGTCGTCGGCATAAATTTCCAGCTCGATCTCGGGATAGGCGTCGCAGAAACCGGCGATGATCGGTTCGAACAGCGGCTGCACCGCACCGCGCATCAGGTTGATGCGCAGCCGCCCGGCCGGCCGGTTGCCCAGATTGCGCGCCGCCTCATAGGCGTCGGCCAGACCGGAAAAGGCGGGGGCGGCACGTTCCAGAAACATTTCGCCCGCCTGGGTCAGCCCGACGCTGCGCGTCGTGCGCATGAACAGCGGCGCGCCGACGCGCGCTTCCAGCGCCTTCACGGTCTGGCTGATCGCCGAAGGAGAGACGCCCAGATCGGCGGCGGCGGCGGAAAAGCTCCGCCTTGCCGCGACGCGGAGGAAGGCTTCGATCCCGTCGAGCGCCCCATGGGGGATTGTTAAATCCTGCTTCAAGGCACTTGCAGATTATAGAGGATTATCTAAGTGCGCAACCGCAGCTAGAAGGGTTGCACAACGAAACGAAAGGACCCTCTCCCATGACCTATCAGCTCTCCGCTTTCCGCCGATTCCCGACCGCTTTCGCCATCGTCGCCGCGTCCGGCCTCGCCTTCGCCGGCCTCGTTGCGACGACCAGCCCCGCCTATGCCCAGTCGGGCGACTATCGCTGCGCCGGCCTGGCCGAACAGGCGACGACCGCCGCCGATGGCGCCAGCGCGGGTCAGAAGTCGAGCGCGAAGCGCTTCGTTTCGACCGGCAAGAAGCTGTGCGAAGCGGGCAATGAACGGGCCGCCGCCAAACAGTTCCGCGCCGCGCTGAAGGTCGCCGGCGTCGCCGAAGTCCAGGCGGACAGCCAGATGGCCGCCCGCTAAGACACCCCTGCTCCGGGTCTCATCCGCCCGGGACACCGAACTCCGGTCCGCCCTCTCCCTCTCCCGGCGGACCCCCGACTGGGGCGGTATCCGATACGGAGCCGCCCCATTTCTTTGCGCCGCATAGGCCGTCGGCGCAACGACCGCCGCCAATGGCGCCAGCGTCCGGCCTGTGCCATGACGGCGCGATGACACGGCTCGCGCGGTTCGACCTCAATCTGCTCCAGGTGTTCGACGCCATCTATACCAAGGGCGGCGTGTCGCACGCCGCGCGTCACCTTCACCTGTCGCAACCGGCGATCAGCCATGCGCTGGCCAAGCTGCGCGATACCGTCGGCGACCCGCTGTTCGTGCGGCAGGGCGGCGGACTGGTGCCGACGCCGGCCGCGCACGCAATGGCCGGCCCGGTGCGCGATGCGCTGCGCGGGCTCGATGCCGCACTCTATTCGGCGCGGGCGTTCGATCCCGCCGAATCGCGGCGCGAATTCCGCATCGGCTTTCGCATGACGGGGGAAACGCCGCGCTTTTCGGCGCTGGCCGAACGGATCCGGCGCCAGGCGCCGCACGTCACCCTGGCCAGCGTCACCTTCCGCCGCCGCGACCTTGTCATGGCGCTGGCGAACGGCGACCTCGATGCCGCGATCGACGTCGCGCTGCCCGACGACGATCGATTGCACCGCACCTACCTGACCGCCGATACGCAGACCGTGGTGGCACGGCCCGGCCACCCCAGTATCGACGGGGCGATCGACCTCGACACCTATCTGGCGCTCGATCATGTGGTGGCGACGGTGCGGCCCCACGGTCCGGGGCTGGAGGATATGGCGCTGGACCGGATGGGGCTACGGCGGCGGGTCGCCGTGCGCTGCCAGCATGCGCTGACCGCGTGGCAGATCGTCGCCGCGTCCGACATGCTGTTCACCCTGTCGCGCTACCACGCCGATCTGTTCGCGGCGATCTGGCCGATGCAGTTGCTGGACCTGCCGCTCGCGGTCGAACCGGGGCGCAGCTATCTCTATTGGCACCGCGCCGCCGATGCCGATCCGGGGCTGGCGTGGCTGCGCGACGTCATCGTCGACACGCTCGCGCGGCCAGAACATTCGTCATCGGAATAATCTATATTATACACTATCATTATCATGGATGATTATGCCGGGTTAAGCGCGGTCGAGACCCATCGACCAAGGAGCCAAGGCCATGAGCCCGATCGAGCTTGAAACCGAACTCAACGACCTCAGAATGTCGAAGGACGCGCAGCCGCTGTTCGACGCCGTGAAGCGCCATATCGCGGAAAATGTCGATCCGATCACCGAGGAGTTTTTCCGCCTTGGCGAAGACCGCGCCGACCGCTGGAGCTGGGCGCCCGGCCAGCTCGAACTGCTCGACGGCGCGAAGGCGAAGGCGAAGGCCGCCGGTCTGTGGAACTTCTTCCTGCCGCACGGCGACACCGGCACCCCGCTTAGCAATCTCGATTATGCCTATATCGCGGCAGAACTCGGCAAATCGCCGCTTGCCTCCGAATCGCTGAACTGCTCGGCGCCCGACACCGGCAATATGGAGGTGCTCGAAATGGTCGGCACCCCCGAACAGAAGGAACGCTGGCTGAAGCCGCTGCTGAACGGCGAAATCCGGTCCGCCTATGCGATGACCGAACCCGATGTCGCGTCGTCCGATGCCGGCAATATCCGCACGCGCGCCGTGCTGGACGGCGACGAATGGGTGATCAACGGCGAGAAATATTTCATCAGCGGCGCCGGCGACCCGCGCTGCAAGATCATGATCTGCATGGTTCAGACCGATCCCGACGCGCCCAAGAAGTCGCAGCATTCGCAGATTCTGGTGCCGACCGACGCGCCGGGCGTTAAAATCCTCGGTCCGATGCATGTGTTCGGCGCCGACCACGCGCCGGGGGGGCATATGCATCTGCGCTTCGAAAATGTCCGCGTGCCAAAGGATAATATGCTGCTGGGCGAAGGGCGCGGGTTCGAAATTTCGCAGATGCGCCTCGGCCCGGGCCGTATCCACCATTGCATGCGGACGATCGGCAAGGCCGAGCGCGCGCTCGACCTGATGGTCAAGCGCGGCAATTCGCGCGTCGCCTTCGGCCGGCCGCTGTCGCAGCTCGGCAAGAATCTGGAGGTCATCGCGCGCGCGCGGATCGAGATCGAGGCGATGCGCCTGATCGTGCTCAAGGCGGCCAAGGCGATGGACCTGATGGGCAACCGCGAGGCGCGCGTGTGGGTCAGCATGGCGAAGGCGATGGTTCCCGAACGCGCCTGCCAGATCATCGATCAGGCGATGCAGATTCACGGCGCCACCGGCATTTCGCAATGGACCCCGCTCGCCGAACTCTATGCCGACGTGCGCCATCTGCGCTTTGCCGACGGCCCGGACGAGGTGCATTATATGGTGGTCGGCCGCGACGAACTCGCGCGGCACTGATCGGCGGCGTCCCCGATCCCTAACGGGGCGGCGGCTGCGAAGGTGTCGGGGCAGGCGCAGATGGGGCGGGGGCGGCCGGGCCCGGGCCCGCCGCGCCGCCCTCGCCGATCGGCACGCGCAGGTCGATGCGCGTGCCGCCGATCTCGGTACTGATCACCGCGTCGCCATTGTCCACCCCGACGCTCGATGCATCGCCGATCGGGATCGCGCCCACATCCGGCACGTCCAGCGGCTGCACCGGACCCTTGGGGTTGGCGGCGGGCGGCGCGGGGCGCCGCTGACCCGACGCCTGGGTCATGAAGTCGCGCCAGATGCGCGCGGGCAAGCCGCCGCCGGTGATGCCCGCCAACGGACTGTTGTCGTCGTTGCCGATCCACACGCCGACGACCAGGCCGCCCGCATAGCCCACGAACAGCGCGTCGCGGCTGTCCTGACTGGTTCCGGTCTTGCCGTAATTGGCTTGCGGCAGACGCGCCGCGCGGCCGGTGCCGCGATTGACCGCGGCGCGCAGCATCTGTTCCATGTCGCGGTGGACCCGCGTCCGCAGCCGGTCGGGGCCGGAAAACAGCCGCGCGAACCAGCCCGCTTCCTCCGCCGCGAACGCGCGCGGCTCGACCGGATAGCTGTTCGCGGCGATCGCGGCATAGGCTGCGGTCAGTTCCAGCAAGGTCATGCTCGACGTGCCCAGCGCCAGGCTGGGGTCGCCCTCCGCCAGCGGCGTGGTGACGCCCAGGTCGCGCGCGGTGCCGATCACCTTGTCGCTGCCGACCTGCTGCAACAGCCGGACGGCGGCGACATTGCTCGACGCCGCAAAGCCATCCTCCAGCGAGATAAGGTCCGAATAGGCGCCGCCCGCATTTTTGGGCCGATAGGAGCCCGTCTCGATCGGGCCGTTGGCGATCATGTCGTCGGGTTCCCACCCGTCGCGCAGCGCGGCGAGATAGACGAACAGCTTGAAGGTCGATCCCGGCTGGCGCCGCGCCTGCGTCGCGCGGTTGAACGGCGATGCCGCATAATCCTTGCCGCCGATCATCGCGACGACCTCGCCATTGGGGCGCATCGCGACGAGCGCGACCTGCGCCTTGCCCAGCCCGGCGCGGCTCGTGACGCGGCGCGCGATCCCCTGCAGCCGCGCATCCAGCGTCGTGCGAATCGTCTGGCGCGCATAGCCGACGTCGCTCTGCTTGCGCGCTTCGGGCAGTGCCCAGTCAGCGAAATAGGTGCCGGTGGGCAGCGTGTTGCGTGTCCGCACATCGATGCGCGGGGTACGGATCGCTTGGGCCTCGCGCTCGGTCAGATAGCCCGCGTCGGCCATCGCGCCCAGCACCAGCCGCATCCGTCGTTCGGCCAGTGCGGGATTTTTCGTCGGCGCCAGACGCGAGGGCGCCTGCACCAGCCCCGCCAGCATCGCCGCCTGCGCGGGCGTCAGTTTTTCGGGCTGGCGATAGAAATAATGCAGCGACGCCGCGCGCAGGCCATAGGTGTTGTCGCCGAAATAGGCGTTGGACAGATAGCGTTCGAGGATCTCGTCCTTGGTCAGCCACGCCTCCAGCCAGAACGCGATCAGCGCCTCGCGCGCCTTGCGCCCCAGTGTGCGCTTCGGGGTCAGGAAGGTGAATTTGGCCAGCTGCTGCGTGATGGTGCTGCCGCCCTGCGTCCGGCCGCCGGTGACATTGCTCCACAACGCGCGCGCGATGCTGCGCGGATCGATGCCCCAATGGCTGTAGAACCGCCGGTCCTCGATCGCCAGAAACGCCTGTTTCACATGGTCGGGCAATTCGGCCGCCTTGACCGGCGTATCGACGATCGCCCCCATGCGCGCGATCGGCGTCCCATCGGCGGCGAGCAGCGTGAGTTGCGGCGGCGCGACCGGCTCCAGCGATTTGGACAGCGGGGCGGTGATCGCCAGCCAGCCGACGAGCAGCAGGAACAGCAGCATGACCACCGCAAAGCCGCGCCCGATCCAGCGCAGCCGGCGGCGCAGGCGCGACTCGGGAACCGGCGGGACAGGCGGCAAGGTCGCGTCCGGCGACACCATCGGCGCCGGCGAAACCGGATCGGCGGGCGGGACGGGCCTGGGTTTGCGAAAGCCGAACATGCTGCTCCGCTGTATTATCCTAATAATACGGACAGGACAACCGCCTGCCCGCCCTAACCCGCTGCAACGCTCCTTCTAGCGCCGGCGATAGCGAAAATACCACACCTCATGCCCCTGCGCGCGCGCTTTCGCCTCATAGCGCGTTTCGGGCCAGCCGCCGGGGCGGGCCAGGAAATCCTTCGCGTCCTGGGCCAGCCATTCGAACTGGTGGCGGTGGCGACGCATGACCATCAGCGCGTGCGCCAGATAGACGGGGTGGTCGGTGCCGAAACGGAACTCGCCGCCGGGCTTCAGCTTCGCCGCGATCAGGTCGACCGGCCCGTCGTTCATCATCCGCCGCTTTGCGTGGCGCGCCTTGGGCCAGGGATCGGGATGCAGCAGATAGGCGAAGCTCAGCGCGCCGTCGGGAATGCGGCGCAGCACGTCCAGCGCATCGCCATGATGGATGCGGACATTGCCCAGCGGCGTGCTTTTGCCATGATCGCCGCCGATATGGACCAGCGCCTGCGCGACGCCGTTGACGAAGGGTTCGGCGCCGATGAAGCCGTGATCGGGCAGCATGTCGGCGCGGCCCGCCATATGTTCGCCGCCGCCGAAGCCGATCTCGAAATGGAGCGGACATGGTTGCCCGAACAGCCGTTCGGCCGTGACCTCGCCGTCCGCGGGCACCGCGATCTGTGGCAGCAGATGGTCGACCAGATCCTGCTGCCCCGCGCGCAGGGGCCTGCCCTGGGCGCGGCCATAGAGGCGGTTGAGCGTGGTCGGATCGCCGGGTTTATGAGCCGTCATGCCGCGCGCCCTAGCCGTGTGGCCGGACGCGGGCAAGATGTCAGGCGGCGACCGCGGCCTTCAGCTTTTCGGTCAGGTCGGTGCGCTCCCACGGGAAAGCCTCGCCCGACGCGGTGCGGCCGAAATGGCCATAGGCGGCGGTCTGGCGATAGATCGGCTTGTTGAGGCCGAGGTGGGTGCGGATGCCCTTCGGCGTCAGGCGCACCAGGCCGGGGATCGCCTGTTCGATCGCCGCCTCGGTCACGCCGTCGGCGGCGGTGCCGTGCAGGTCGACATAGATCGACAGCGGCTCGGCGACGCCGATCGCGTAGCTGAGCTGGATCGTGCAGCGGCGCGCGAGGCCCGCGGCGACGATGTTCTTCGCCAGATAACGGGTGACATAGGCCGCCGAACGGTCAACCTTGGTCGGATCCTTGCCGCTGAACGCGCCGCCGCCGTGCGGGCTGGCGCCGCCATAGGTGTCGACGATGATCTTGCGGCCGGTCAGCCCGGCGTCGCCGTCGGGTCCGCCGATCTCGAACCGGCCGGTCGGGTTGATGTGATAGACGGTGTTGGCGGTCAGCAATTCGGCGGGCAGCACGTCGGCGATCACGCCCAGCACATATTTGCGCAGTTCGGCATATTTCGCTTCGTCGCCTTCGCCGCCGTGCCAGAAATAGCCCGGCGCGTGCTGGGTCGACACGACAATCGCGGTCGCCTCGACCGGACGTTCGTTGGCATAGCGCAGCGTGACCTGGCTCTTTGCGTCGGGTTCTAGGAAGGGCGCGGTGCCCGCCTTGCGGTCGGCGGCCATCCGCTCGAGGATCTTGTGGCTGTAATCCAGCGTCGCGGGCATCAGGTCGGGGGTCTCGTCGGAGGCATAGCCGAACATGATGCCCTGGTCGCCCGCGCCCTCGTCCTTGTCGGCGCCTTCGTCCACGCCCTGCGCGATGTGCGCCGACTGGCCGTGCAGATTATTTTCGAAGCGGAAGCTTTCCCAATGGAAGCCGTCCTGTTCGTAACCGATTTCCTTCACCGTGGCGCGCACGGTCTTTTCGATCTCGTCCAGCGCGCCGGGGGCCCATTCGCCATTCTCGTAAACGCCCTTGCAGCGGATTTCGCCCGCCAGCACGACCAGCTGGGTCGTGGTCAGCGTCTCGCACGCGACGCGCGCCTCGGGATCCTTCGACAGAAACAGGTCGACGATCGAATCGCTGATCTGGTCGGCCACCTTGTCGGGATGTCCTTCGGACACGCTTTCGGAGGTGAAAAGGAAGCTGTTGCGCATGGAGGGCCTTCTCGTGAACGGATATAAAGGAAGCTTTATGTGATGGCGCTGTTAGCGTCCGCGCCGCCGAAAGGCAATGGCCAGCGCGAGCAGCAGCAGCGCGAAGGCGACGGGCAGCGCGTTGCCGACGCGCGCGAACAACGTCGGCGAATGGGCGGGGGGCAGCCGCGTGTCGATCCGCCCCGCCCGATGCATCGCGATCTGGGCGCGGATACGCCCGTCGGGGTCGATCACCGCGCTGATTCCCGTCGGCGTCGAGCGGATGACGGGCAGGCCTTCCTCGATCGCGCGCAGCCGCGCCTGCGCCAGATGCTGCGGCGGTCCCCAAGCGCCGAACCAGGCATCGTTCGACGGATTGAAGAGAAAGTCGGGCCGGTCGGCGCGATCGACGACCTGTCCCGAAAAGATGATCTCGTAACAGATTTGCAGCCCGGCGCGGCCAAAGGCACCGACGTCGATCGTCCGCGGCCCCGGCCCCGGCCAGAAATCGATGTCGCCCGGCGCCAGCCGCGACAGGCCGATCGCCGACAGGATCGGCCGCATCGGCAGATATTCGCCATAAGGGACGAGGTGCGCCTTGTCGTAACGCGGACCCAGCGTGCCGTCGGCATGGACCGTCATCACCGCGTTGCGGGCGCCGACCGCCTCGCCCGTGCGGTCGAGTTCCAACTTCAGCGCGCCGAGCAGCATGACGTCGTCGGGGTTCATCAACTGGACGATCCGTCCCCGTGCGGCGGCGGGCGAGCGGTCGTAATAGGCGAGCGGATACCCCGTCTCCAGATAATCGGGTATCGCCGCCTCGGGCCACAGGATCAGGCGCGGCGTGGTCGATCGCGGCGCGGTCAGCCGAGCGAGCTTGGCGAAATTGGCGTCGGCCTTGTCGCCTTCCCACTTGTCCTCCTGCCCGACATTGGGCTGGACGACGGTGATCGCGGGGCGGCGATCGACCGGGCCTTTCGTCTGCACCGCGGCGTCGACCGACCCGCCGAGCTGGACCAGCGTCGCCGCGCCCCACAGCGCGGCGAGCGTACCGCCGATGACAAAGGCGCCGAACCAGCGGCGGCAGGCGAGAAAGACCAGCACGGCGGCGGCCAGCACGACCAGCGCGCCCAGCCCATAGGTGCCGATCCAGCGCGCGGGCGTCGCGGCAAAGGGCACCGCGACGACGCCGACGGGGTTCCACGCAAAGCCGGTGAAGACCCAGCTGCGCAGCCATTCGGTCAGCGCCCACAGCGCGGCAAAGGCGATCGCGAAGGACAGGGTGGCGGCCACCGGCGGCGCCGGGCTTCCGGGCGGCGCGATGCCCTGCGCGTCGGCGGCGGGACGGACGCGGGCCTGGACCAGCCACGCGCCCCACGCGGCCAGCGCGGGATAGACGGCGAGATAAAGCGACAGCAGCAGCACCGCGACCCAGCCCAGCCAGGCGGGCATCGCCGCCTGATAGGTGAAGGCGGTGGCGATCCAGTTCAGCCCCAGCGCGAAATGGCCGACCCCGAAGGCCCAGCCGACCCCGAGCGCGCGCCGCCCCCGCCCGCTGTGCGCAACGAGCAGCATCAGCCCGGCGAACGCCGCGAGCGTGATGGGCCAGAGCTTCAGCGGCGCGAACCCCGTCGCCGACACGGCGCCGAGAGCGAGGGCAAGAAGCTTTGGCCGGCGTTCGGCGAAAGCGGCGATGCGGGGGAATATCGCGGTCACGCGCGCCGCTTTAGCCGCGCCGCTCGGACCCCACAATGGCGCATGAACGCCCCGGCAAAAAGCGCGCGCCGTGGCGGTCGACCGGCCGGGGCGATAGCGGCACGAGCGTCCCGTTTGTGTCGAGAGGGATTGCGGGTACGATGCGTATCGTTGGAGGCCGAGCCGGAACCCAATAGCTATCCCAACATATTGAAATACAGTCGTTCTAATGGGAATGGTCGATCCAGTGCCCCCAGAAAGGCCCCATATTGATGGGCTAATTTCAATCCAACGAAACTTTTATCTAAGGTAGGACAAACCTTCGACCTCAATACCGCGGCCTGCGCGCCGCCCTGCAAAGCGATTAGCAGATCGAACCTCGCGTCCGACGCGTGCCATAGCCAAGTCCGACTTTCGCTGACCCGTGATTGCTGTACGGCGCTCAGCCCAACTCCAATCTTAGAAAGAAGACCTAAATTTCATGACGTTGAAAAGCGAAAGCTTTTCGGCGGCTGCTGTTGCGCCGTCGGAAAACCAATCGATGCAGCCTCGCAAGCGTGGTCGCAAGCCAAAGCCCGTTGTCGAGTATCCGTCAGCGGTCATATCTGAATGGACGGACGTCCCATGCTTCCACGAAGCCTTTACCTTGCACCTTGAACGACACGCCGATTCCATTGGACACCTGCACAAGGCACTTAGTCATTTCGGCGCGAAGATCGAACGCTCGACGTTCGTCCAGTGGGCGGCCGGCAAGAAAGCTCCGACTTCCATAAAGAGCATCGCGATCCTAGCGATGATCGAGCGACGATATCGTCTCCCGGCCGGTTACTTCAAAGCCAAGTTGACCAACAATATGCGAGCCGCGAGCGGACACACACGGCTAAGCGGCGTCACTCGCTCCGAGCGGCGGAGGCTCGCATGGCATCTGCCCGACGACTTCGATGACCGGCCTCCGCGAGAACGGCAGGAAATATTGCAGTGGGTGCGATCGGTCATCATCTCCGGCACGACGGATTACCGACGCTATCAGGCAGCGGCAG
Organism: Sphingopyxis macrogoltabida; assembly: GCA_003241685.1. Classification (GTDB taxonomy): domain Bacteria; phylum Pseudomonadota; class Alphaproteobacteria; order Sphingomonadales; family Sphingomonadaceae; genus Sphingopyxis; species Sphingopyxis macrogoltabida_A. Next base: position 14,400 of record QFPJ01000006.1, on the reverse strand, counting down.
CAAAGCACCGGTTTGCAATACGCTTTCCTTCGCTGACACACCGTCGGCGTCTGCGTGATTTCGATCCAGCGAACGAGGGTGAGATTCAATCAGCCGATGAAGCAGACCTGGAACTGGCCGTCGCCCGGGCGGATGCGCCGCCGCCGTTGGAAGCGGAGATGGCGGACCTTGTGAGGTTCAAGACAGCGACGTTGACGGACATTGGGTTCCACAGGAACGGCGTCTGGAATGAAGCCACGGCCTTTCAAAAGATCGAGCATTTGGGGCTTCTCTTCGGCGCTCTCGCGGCGTCGCCGCGTAGCGTCGTCAAGGGATACGGTGTTCCGACCGAAAGGCTGGCGATGGGGCTGCTGGTCTTTCCCGCCATCCTCGATTGGTACATCCAGTGGCGCGAACGCCGCCGCGGCTTCTACACGGTCTGGGAAGCGAACATGCTCCAACTCGCGCTCGCTCTTTGCCGCGTCGAAACCGGCTGGCTGCGCCAGTCCCCTCACTTGGCCTCGCGTCTTCAACCAATCGCTGGCCTGGTGTCGAGCGCGGACATTGAAGAGGTACGGTTGGATTGGGACGGGGCGTGCGACAGGCTTTACAAGCACGGCCTGTCTCGCGTGAAGGAGATCGAGCGCGTTGCTCGCGTACACCGAGACCCGTTCGAGCCTATCATGCCCGTCCTTGAGGCCGACAGTCCGGTGGGCGAGTATCGCAAGATCACTGACGAGATACTCAAGCTGATGCCGAACGCCCTTCGCCATCCTCGCGCTGCAGCGGAAGCCTCCCGATCCTTCCTAATGCTTCGCCTCGGTCTGCACTTGGGCGTTCGGCAGAAGAATCTTCGCCAATTGCTAATCTGCCCTAAAGGGCGACTGCCGACGGCCGAACGCCATCTCGAAATGCGGAAACGCGGCGAACTCAGATGGAACGTCAAGGAGCATGGCTGGGAAGTCTTGATCCCAGCGTCGGCCTTCAAGAACGCTAGCTCATCCTTTTTCGGGAACAAGCCCTTTCGTTTGGTTCTGCCAAACCTCAGCGGTCTCTATGAGCATATCGAGGCTTATATCGACCGGCATCGCCGCGTGCTTCTCGGTCGTGCCAAAGATCCCGGAACATTCTTTGTGAAGACGGTCAAGACGAAGACCCGCGATGCCTCATATAATCAGACGACCTTCTACGAGGCTTGGCGACAGATCATTCAAAGATATGGCATCCGGAACCCCTATACCGGACGCGGCGCGATAGAAGGCCTCTTGCCTCACGGACCGCATAATGTCCGGGACGTGCTGGCTACTCATATCCTCAAGCAGACCGGGTCATATGAACAGGCCAGCTATGCGATCCAAGACACGCCCGACACGGTCGCCGCGCATTACGGGCGTTTTTTGCCGCAGGACAAGGCCGCTCTCGCGGCTCAAATTCTGAACAGAGTCTGGGACGCGGCTTAGGCGATGGGCGATCCCATTTCGTTCTCTGATTTACTGCCCAATTGCCCGGCCATTACTATTTGATCGGCCGCACGATTTGCCGCGAGCCCGGAACGGGCGAGCGGCGCGCGATTTTTCGGACCTAAGGCGTAGGGGCGGCGACATGACATCGCCGCCCTTAGCTTTACGCGGCTTTACGCTGCGGTTCTTCCTCGGCTCCCTGAAGGGCCGCTTCTCTAGGTGCGACCACGGCACCGATCCCGCCGCGCTCGGTGTAGGCGGTGGGCGGGAAGGCCATCCACCTCGGCACCCACCCCTCGACCTGGGTGCGGCCATTTTTGCCGTTCAGATGATCGCGGACGATCGTCTTCAAGGTCGCGCCCTTCTCTTTGGCGTTCGCCGCTGCAATGTCGTCTCCGCCGACCTCGGCAACCAGCGCGGTCAGAACTTCCTTGTCGCGAAGCCCGTCGAAGAAGGCGTCGTCGGCGTTCCACCATGCCGCCATATCGATACCGATGTGAAGGCCCACCGCCTCGACGGCCGCGCTCCCAGCGAACAGAGTTTCGCCCATGACGATGGGGATCACGTCCATCACCGCGCGGTCGGGCAGATCAAGCAGGCGCTGGAATATGTCCGCAAGCGGCATAGGATTGCCACCGGTCACGGTCGGTTCCTCGGTATCGAAGCCGAGCAGTGCCAGCACCGCGCGCCGTTTCTCGTCGAACACCGACTCGGCCCTGCTGACCTCGACGCTTTCGCGCACATCGTCATCTTTCGCCGACTGCGGCTCGACCCGCACATTCCAGAGCGGCGAACCGGCGATGGCGTGGGCGACCATCAACCGCAGCGCAACCGCTGGATGGCCGGTCAGTTCGGCGCGCACGGCGGCATGGCGATGAAGGTCGATATAGGTCTGCATTCGCGAAGTCAGTTCCGGACGCGACGCCTTGGGTGCGGCTTCGATCTTCTCGCCCTTTTCGAGCCGCGCCGCTTCCTTGGCCGTGACATAACCCTCGTGAATGTCGACCTCGCCGCTATCGCGGACCTCGATATAGACACGCCCGCCCTTGCGCTTCGCCGCGTGGCGATGTTCCCATTCGCGAAAATAATCGCCCTTGGGCAGGACAACGACCTCGCTCCAACCCGCGTCCAGAAAGCGCGCTCGCCGTTCCTCGACGGCGGCAAGCTGCGCCGTCCAGAAAGCATCGCTGTCCGCGAAATAGCGCTCGTCCCCGAACAGGTCGGCAATGATCGAAAGGCTGCTCGCCTCGATGTCGAACAGGGCATGGGCCGCGCTGATCGCGCCGCCGCCGAACAGCCAGTTCTTGAGCTGCTGGCCCTGCGGGCAATAGGCATCCGCGTCGTCGAACAGCGCCAGCCATGCGCGCTGCTGCGATTTGGACGCCATCGTCAGGTGCCGTACCGTGCCCGCGCTGATCTTCTCCTTGGCATAGAGCGAACGGATGCGCGGCAACAGATTGCCGAGCGCGAGGATGCGCTTCACCATCGCCTCGGGCATTCCGAACGTGTCGGAGATGTCAGAAACGCTCCGGCCCTCGCGGACCAGCCGCGTATAGGTGACCCATTGGGTAACCTCGTCGGGATCGCGTCGCGCCACATTCTCGATCAACGAGGCTTCGAGCGCTGCGGCATCGTCACCTTCTTCGAGGATCGCGCAAGGAAGCGGCTCAGCCTCGCCCTTTTCGCCCGCGACGATGGTCGCCGCTGTGAAGCGCCGCGCGCCAGCCACGATCTCGAATGCGCCCTCGGCGCAATTCGGACGGACGATGAGCGGAACGAGGATGCCACGCGCACGGACGGTGGGCAGAATATCCGCTACGTCGGGCGCCTTCTTCGCATAGCGCATGTTCGTCTTGCTGATCGACAGCTTGCCAAGGTCGATAAAGTCGAGTTTCATTGTCTTCACCTTTCTTCTAGAAGGTGCCGGTCCGTCGAGTTTCGCGATTGGGCGGACCGGCTTAGGTTCGGCGGCGAGACGCGCCGCCCGCGTCTGCCTCAGTCCACGGACTTCGGAAGCTCGTCGCCACGCGCGGTACGGCGGAAATTCTGTTCGGCGGTGATGATCGATCCCGCGCGGCGCGCCGCAGCGGCCCAGCCCGACAGCGGAACCTCGGACGCAAAGCCCAGATCGCGCTCGATGCCGAGACCGAAGGGCAGTCGCACCGACGCCAGTTCGGACAGACTGAACGAACCGAGTTCGGGACAGCCGAAACCCAGATCGGCAAGCCCGAACAGCGTATCGCCATCCTCGCCCAATTCGGTCGCGAGCCATGTAGCCGCACCGACCGGTGAGAAGAATTTGGCAACCGGCACGAAGTCCGGCTCGACTGCCCCCGCCTTCACGGCAGCGCGCCGCGCCTCGTCATTCGCGCGCAAGGCGGCATGCAATTCAGTGGACAGGAGCTTGCCCCCACCACGGCGTTCGTTGGTGTTTCCCATGTCATCCTCCATTCCCGCCCCCTAACCATCAGGCCCCCGGCGGAGCGGGGGTGGGCGGCGAGAACGACCTGCCGGGCGCGGCCAAGAAGGCGACCCGCACCCGAAGGGCTGGAACGAAGAGGAAGAGCCGCGTAGCGGCTTGCGGGACGCCGGGACACGCCCAGAGGGGAGAGCCGGCCAACCCAGCGACAGACGGGAGGCTGATCGACAACGCCGCCGCGCGCCGCGCGGCGCCGACATGATCGTCAGCGACGAGGACTTATTCGCCGTTCCGGCGGATATAGAGAAGGAACGCGCTCTCGGGCTGGCCGCAGGCGGTGCGGGGTGCGTGCGCAGATGTGCTTAGCCGCCGCACCGCCAAGATAGCCGGGCCGAGTGCGCAGCGCGGTCAGGACAGACGCGCGATCCCTGTCGGCGCCTGCCGCCGGCAGCGAGCGCCCATTTTCAACCGCGCACATTTTCCGGGGCGTCGCGGGGGCGGCCAGCCTCTGCGGAAGGGGTGCGGACGGACATAAGACCGGCCGCCAGGGGAAGGCCTTCCCCACCTACTCTTCTAACGACGCCGTGATTTTCTTGGCAATCTCAGAATTTCAAGCGGTTCAAGCGATGCGCCGCCGTAACGATCGCCCCGTCGTCGCTGACGACGACATAGCTGTCGAGCGCGCGCTCCAGCTTCGAGTATCGCTCGCGCCCGAATGCGCCAGCCAGCCGCCGCCGCGATTTCTTGTCGAGATAATAAATGTCCGCGCCGCGGTGCCGGCGGCGCGTGCCATAAGTAAGGATCGCATCCACCGCTTCAGTAGAAATTCCACGCTGCTGGATGCGCTGCCTCGCATGCTTCGTCAGTCCCATGTCGTCCTCCCAATGGTTGCCGAGCATGCAAAATAGGAAATTGGGGCGACAAAAACTGTCACCTGCTGAGACTGAGCCCAAATTGGGCCTAGCTCCTTACGGCAGAGCCTCAAACTCGCGCTGGTGTCCATGCACCATCTGGCGGAGCCGAGCAGGCTGCAGCACCTCGACCGACTTCCCCCATGAATAGAGGTGCCAGCACATTTCGAGATGTCCCGAGGCCTTGAAGCGCACGAGCAAGGAGCCGTCGGGCTCTTCCTCGACACTCTGCGTAGGGTGGAAGACGAACCGCCGGGCATGGGGTGCCGCGTCGGGCGAGAAGCGCCAAATGACGTCGCCATGTTCGGCCGCATTCTCGAACGAGCCAAAGCCCTTTTCGGAATGTTCGCGGATATTGAAGCCGGGATCGATCTCGAAGCTCGTGTCGAGCACCTCCGCCGAGTATATCTCTTCAACCCGGTAATGGCGCAGCGGCGCCGTCGCTGGCTTGGCCGTGTCGCGCGCGACAAGATAGCGGCGAACACCCAGCAAGAGGCCGTGCGGTGCCACCACACGCTCGGTCGGCTTGTCCTGCGTCCGGCGACGATACGAAATGCGGAGCAGGAAAGGACCCTTCAGGCTATCCGATATCGCGCTATCGACCTCGCTTGTTCCGGCCGGCCGCGGTCCTGGACGCGCGGCATGCCCCAGCGCTTCGAGCAGGGCTTCCTCATCGACAGCCAACCGTGTGCCGGCATGGGCGGGAATGAGCGCCCTCACCTTTCTTTCCATCTGGCGGACTGTTGCGGCCTCGGCGGCCATGCCAGCCGCGTCGAGCTGGCGTATTGCCGTCGTCATTGCGGCAAGTTCCTCGGCCGACGGCAGCAATAGGGGCGCCACCGCGCGCGCGGGGATGCGCCACCGCCGCTTGCGATCGTCACCGTCCTCAGGCTCGGTTTGCGGAAAAGCCGCCTCAAGCGCGACCGTCATGCGCTGCGCCGATCGGTGAACGCAGCCGAACTCCTCCACAATCTCTTCGAGTGACACGCCGCTACGGCGCGTCGCCATCATCGCCAGCTTGAGAAGGTCCTGGGCCTTTGCAAACGACATCCGATTCTCCATGACAGCTTTTGTCGTCCCGACCTGCCATAGCGGAATAAAGGGGATTGTGTATGCGGATGATCGACGACGCTCTCAGGCTTTCGGCCTCGGACCTCATGCGGTTCAAGGGGTGCAGGCACGCGACGACGCTCGATCTGCGGCTGATCGAGGCCGGCGACATCGCGCCGTGCGAGGATGGCGAAGAAGCCGAACTTCTTCAGAAGCAGGGCGACGCCCACGAACTTGCCTTTCTCGACGCGCTCAAGGCTCAGAGCATAAATGTCGTCGAAATTCCCAAGGATGGGATCACCCTGGAAGAGTCGGTCCGGCTCACACGAGAAGCGATGGCGGCTGGCCCGGACGTCATTTTTCAGGGCGCCTTGCTCGGCGGCGCATGGGGCGGCTACTCCGACTTTCTCGAACGGGTGGAACGCCCCTCCGATCTCGGAAGCTGGTCCTACGAAGTTGTCGATACAAAGCTGAAGCGCAAACCCGACCCCAAACATATTCTCCAGCTCTCGCTCTACTCCGACCTGATTGCCGACCTTCAGGGCGTCCGGCCGGAAGCCGCGCATCTCCAACTAGGCGACGGCACGCGTTTCACCGTGCGGCTCGCCGACGTGGCATCCTATGCACGCCATGCACGGGCGGTGTTCGAAACCTTCCTGGCCGACCGGCCGGAAACGCGCCCCGAGCCTGTTTCAAGCTGCGGCCTCTGCCGCTGGAAAGAGCATTGCCGCGACGAATCGGACAAGGCCGACAGCCTGGCCCTGGTCGCCGGCATGACAAGGTCGCAGCGCGGGAAAGTAGAGGCCGCAGGCATCGAAACGCTCGGCGGTCTCGCGGTCCATGACCAGCGCATCCCGAAGCTCGCTCCCGAGACGCAGGAGCGGCTGCAGACGCAGGCGCGGCTCCAGGCCGCGCGCCGCGCCGGCGGTCCGCCGGGATTTGCGCTTCGCGACTATGAGCCCGGCAAGGGCTTCGGGCTGCTGCCCGAAGCCGACGATGGCGACCTCTTCTACGATATCGAGGGCGATCCCTATTATGAGGGCGGCCTCGAATATCTCCACGGCATCTGGTTTCGCGAGGCCGGCGAATGGAGCTTCCGCGCCTTCTGGGCGCATGACCGTGCCGCCGAGGGCGAAGCAGTTGCCGAACTGCTGCAATTCTTCACAGCGCATCTCCAGCGCCACCCGAAGGCGCACATCTATCACTATGCGAATTACGAGATTGCGGCGCTCCGCCGCCTGACGGCGGAACATCGCGTCGGCGAGGCCGCCATGGACCAACTCCAGCGTGAACGGCGGTTCGTCGACCTGTTCCGCGTGGTGTCGGGATCGCTGATCGCGTCCGAGAAAGGCTATTCGATCAAAGATCTCGAAGCCTTTTATATGGAGAAGCGCGAGGCGGATGTCGCAACCGCGGGCGCGAGCGTCGTCTTCTACGAGCGCTGGCGGGAAACGCAGGACGCCGAGCTGCTCGACAAGATCTACGACTATAACCGCACCGACTGCATCTCGACGCAGCGGCTGCGCGACTGGCTGATCCGCGACGTTCGCCCTGAAGGCCTGCCTTGGCCGAAACTCGGCGAGGTTCCCGACGCGGGCCCGCTCGCGAATGTCGAGGCCGAGGATGAAGAGATTGCGGCGCTGCGCGAGCGCCTCCTTCCGGTTCGTGACCGGCTCGGCGAGGACATCGCCGATCTGCTGCTCGACCTGAACTTCTTCCATAAGCGCGAAGACAAGCCGGCGTGGTGGGCAATCTTCGATCGGCTCGCGCAGGAGAGCGAGGAGCTCGTCGACGATCTTGAATGCGTGCAGGGCCTCGAAGCCATCGGCGATCCGGTCAAAGTAACGGCAAGGTCGTTCGAGCGAACCTATCGCTTCCCGCCGCAGGAGACCAAATTGAGAGCGGGCCGCAAGCCTTGCGTCAAACCCGCCGCGATGCCCGAGGATGTCGATCTGCGCGAGATCGACCACGACACGAACCTGCTCGTTCTGCGCCGCTCAACGACCAAAGGCGAGTTGCCCGATCGACTCGATCTCATTCCGGCCAAGCCGATCGGCAACGCGACGCTGCGTGCGGCCGTTGCAGCCGTGACCAATGCCATTATCGACAATCCCGGCTCGGCCAAGGCAATCGAACAATTGCTCATGCGCGCGGCGCCGACGTTTCGCGACGGGGCACGGCCGGAGGGCATCATCGACGCCGAAGGCGATCTGCCGGCACAGACCAGCGCCGCAATTGCCGCCATGGATCAAACGACCCTGGCGATCCAGGGACCGCCGGGCACCGGCAAAACCTATGTAAGCGCGCTATCGATCATCGACCTCGTCCGTGCAGGCAAGCGCGTCGCGGTTTCGTCGAACAGCCACAAGGCGATCACCAACCTCCTCGAAGCGGTCGCGGATCGGAGCGCGACCGACGGAGTCAGATGTAGTGTTGTTCAGAAGGCTGCCGACGATGACGATGAAAATGCCCATCCCGGCATCGTCCTTGTGAACGAGAATGACGCGCCTGAAATCGGGACCGCGGATGTCGTCGGCGCTACGGCGTGGCATTTCGCTCGATATGAAGCGCCGGCCTATGACTATCTCTTCGTTGACGAAGCGGGACAGGTCTCGCTTGCCAATATCATCGCCATGTCGCGCGCGGCCTGCAATCTCGTCCTCGTCGGCGATCCGATGCAGCTGCCGCAGCCGCTTCAAGGTACGCACCCGGGACGAAGCGGTGATTCCTGCCTCGAATATCTGATCGACGGACACCGGGTCGTCCCCGCCGATCGCGGTATCTTCATGCCGGTAAGCCGCCGAATGCATCCCGCAGTCTGCGACTATATCTCGGTCGCCGTCTATGAAGGCAAGCTGCACTCGGACGATGCCGCCGGCAGTCAATCACTGTTCGCTACCGACGGGCGATCGCTCGTCGGCGCGGGCGTCCGCGCGATCGAGCATTTCGGGCGCTCGCAAGTCAGCCCAGAAGAGATCGACGCCATAAACGCGCAGATCGAGGCTGTGACCGGCGCAACCTTTCGCGCGCGCGATGGCAGCGAGCGCGTCATCGGTCACACCGATATTCTGGTCGTCGCACCCTATAATGCTCAGGTGAATGCGCTGCGCGCCGCGCTACCTGCGGCCGTCCGTGTCGGCACGGTCGACCGCTTCCAAGGGCAGGAGGCACCGGTGTGCCTCGTTTCCATGACGACATCGAGCGGCGAGGAGCTGCCGCGCGACATCGACTTCCTCTTCTCGCTGAACAGGATCAATGTCGCCGTCTCTCGCGCGCAGACGTCGGCGGTCGTCTTCGCAAGTCCCCTCCTCCTCGAAACACCCTGCCGAACCGTCGAGGAAATGATGCTCGTAAATGCACTTTGTTTGCTTCGCGAGCATGGGGGTGACAGCTTCTGACATGCTGAGGTGCGAATCTGCTTTCATCGAACGAAAGGAGATTCGCTCATGGCCTACTGGGATATCGGACTTCGCCACATCGTCGACGTCGACGGGCAGTTGCTGGCAATCGACGCCGAGGTGATCGACACGGCTTCGCTTCTCGCGAAGGCCAATCTTCCGACCGACCGCCAGCTCTGGCTCGTCCGGGCCGGCGAATATTTCGCGCTCGGTGCGAAGCAGCTTCTCCGCCTCTCGCAGGACGAAGTGCTCTTCTTCGAGACTGCCGAGCGAGTGCAGGCGCCGATATTTCACAAGCGGGCCGCCTGAGGCCCAACGCCCCCTAAGCAGATTTGGAAAGGAAAAGCTCATGGCAGACGTGCAAGTGACCTGCATCAATAAGCAGCCGCGCAACGATCCTTATGAAGGGATCACCCACCTCGGCGGAGCGACCTGGCACTGGACGCGCCAGCAGGTCATCGATTCGATCGAGGCGAAAACCAACACTTTCTACACGCTTGTCGGAAACAACCGCGGCAACATCGGCGTCGTGAATGGGCCGAACGGCAAATATCTGCGCACCTACGCCGACGGAAAGTGGAACGACAACCTCCTCGCGCTTCCGGAATGTCCTCGCTAACGTCTAAATGGCCCTATCGCATGACGCGGTAGGGCCTGAATCCGGCGCCCCGAGATGATCAACGAACAGAAAGAAAATTATGCAGGAGCGGTACCTCGGGGATTCTCACGACTTCTTGAAGTACGCCCTGCTCCGGCATCTGAGCAAATCTCTCGAGCTTCGGATCGGCGTGAACTGGTACCTTACGACACCCGATCAGGTTGACCGCCCGGGCAACAATGATGGCGAAAAGCGTCATCATCTCAAAGGCGGGGTTTGGCGCGATGCGGACGCCGAGCTCTTCGAAAAGATCGGCAAGTTCGATAGGGTCGCTGACCGCAAGCTTTCAAATGTGGCCAAGTGGGAGATTCTACCGCCCGATACTTGCTACTTTGCGGCCCACGTTCCGGCAGATGACCGTGAAAGCTGGCACCAGAAAGCAATGGCCGAATTGCAGCCGGCCGATCTGATTTTCCTCGATCCGGATAACGGCTTCGAGGTGAACTCAATGACTGCGCGAACCCGGCCCAAATATTCGCTCTTCAGCGAAGCCGCCGACTATGTGGCCGCGGGCAAGTCCGTCGTTGCAATCCAGTTCGCTCGCCAATGCGACCCGATACAGCGAGCGGTCGATATTCGAGACAAGCTGGTTTCATTCGTTGGAGTCACGGCAGAAAATCCCGTTATTCGTGGCCGCGTCGCTCCCAATATAGTATTTTTTAGCATAGTACCTGACGCATTGCGAACACAGTGGCGCCACGCCCTCCTTGATTTTGAGCTCAAGTGCCACAAGGCTGAAATGATCAATTAGATAATTTCAAGCTTTCTGGAGCATGTCTCGCGTGGGTCGACGAATCGAATATATCCGAATGAGTTTATGAAACTTCTGTCAAATCAGACCGAAACTGACTTCCAATCTCATTGGATGCAGGTATTTCATGTAAGTCTCGGCCGTGGGGGGAAATGTGTCAAGACGGTTAGTTGAAGCCTTGGCCAGAGCCGGGATCCCAGATTTATACCTCGTCGCTGGAAAGGCAGCCGTCGATCTGCTTGAGCGGATCGAAAGCAAGGTCTTGAGCGCTCACGGATTAGCGCAACTCGTAGTCGATCGCTACGGTGCTAGCCAAGCGCTCCAAGCTCCCGAGATTCGCGACCTGATAATCCCTGCCTTGAAGCAGGATGAGGCCGAAAATCTAGCAGCGATGCTTGGCATTGACGTCGACGATCCTTACGCCGCAATGAGCAGGATCGATTTTTCAAGAACGCAAGACCAACTTGCCGTACTGCACTCATTCTTCAACGTGGCCTACGAACCGCCCGAAGAAATTATTGAAAAGCCCTCAGCGGTTACTGAAACAAGCCCGTATACTCTTTTCGCGCATCAACGACGCGCATCGCTCGAGGTTAGGAGCAAGCTCAGCGGAACTCACTCCCGGGTATTGCTCCATATGCCCACTGGCGCGGGCAAAACTCGCACGGCGATGACGACGATAGCGGATATTCTGCGCGGCGAGCCCGATGGGCAGGTGATCGTCTGGCTCGCTCATTCCGAAGAATTGTGCGACCAGGCCTTCGACGAAGCCGCAAAAGCTTGGAGGTCTATTGGCTCGCGCGACCTGACGATTCATCGGCACTATGGCAGTACGCGCGTCCGCGATTTTTCCGAGATTAAAGACGGGATTGTGATCGGCGGCCTAGCGCTTATGTACTTGGATAGTTTAAAGCGCCAAGGCGAGCTTCTCGAGCTTTCCAAGCATATACGGCTCATCGTGATGGACGAAGCGCATCAAGCGATCGCTCCCACCTACTCCCACCTTATCAACCTCCTGCAAAGAAAGCCCACGACCGGTGTCCTCGGCTTGTCAGCGACGCCAGGCCGCTCATTGAAAGACGTCGATGCCGACATTGCATTGGCTAACTTTTTCAATCGCCAGAAGGTGACACTCGACGTCGAAGGATATGACAATCCTATCGATTATCTCATTTCCGAGGGTTATCTCGCTCGGATGGATTTCATCGATCTGCCATTCGCGATGCGGGGAGAAATCACTTTATCGGACACAGAGACCCAGCAGCTTGCGGACGGATTTGACCTACCAAGCCGCGTTCTCGATGCCCTAGCTGACGACGACGCGCGCAATCTTTTGATCGTGAACGCTGTGGCAGCTGAGGTGGCCGCAGGCGGAAAAGTCATATTATTCGCGATTTCGGTACATCATGCGGCACTCATCGCCAGCGTGCTAAAATTGCGCGGTGTCAGTGCTGCTGCGGTAACATCATCGACACCCGCGGAGCGGCGGCGCCAGACTATTCAGCGCTTTAAAGATAGCGATGAGCTGCAAGTGTTGTGCAACTATGGCGTATTGACCACCGGCTTTGATGCCCCACGGACGAATGTCGCGGTGATCGCTCGTCCAACAAGCTCCGTCGTTCTCTACAGCCAGATGATTGGACGCGCCGCTAGAGGAACACGCGCGGGCGGCAGTGCAAATTGCCGTATCTTAACAGTCGTTGACCGGGTTCCGGGCTTTCGTAGCCTCGGCGAGGGTTTTGAGTTTTGGAATGATATTTGGGAAGAGGATCCATCGTGAAGTTCGCCATCATACCCCCGCATATGTCAATCGATGCAATGCGAAGCTCTGGCTATAAGGACGCGTCTTACGCGCTCGCAGAACTGATCGATAATTCTATACAGGCCGCTGAGAATTTGGATCGACCCGCGACGGTCGAAGTCATCTGCGTGGACAAAAGCGGATCCCAAAGTGCTGGGACGAGGCGCAGGTTGGAAAAGCTAGCCGTTTTTGACAACGCCAGCGGCATGTCGCCTGAAACCCTGCGCTCTGCACTGCAATTCGGAGTCGGCACACACCGGGATCCCGCCCATCAGAAAGGGATCGGAAAGTTCGGCATGGGGCTGCCCAACAGCTCTATCTCGCAATGCCGGCGCGTGGATGTCTGGACGTGGCAAAATGACGAAATTTGGCACACATTTCTCGACATCGATCAAATTGAACAAGAGATTATTACGGAGGTCCCTGAACCCACCCGCGCTAGCCTCCCAGACGATTGGCTCCAGTTGATCTCCAGCGAGATCGAGGAGAGCGGCACGCTCGTTGTTTGGTCCAATCTTGATCTGATGCGTTACAAGCAAAGCGGCGCTTTGCTTCGAAATGCCGAAATGATCATCGGCCGAGTCTACCGCTATTTTATCAATGATGGGGACGCGGCCATCCGGCTGGCCTCCTATGAGCAGAATGGAGCTCTTTACACCAATCATGCGGATCGCTTCGTTCGCCCGACGGATCCGCTGATGTTGATGACGGGGACATCCGCGCCCGAGCCTTATGATGAAGAGGCCGCCTTCGAAGCTTTCGGCGAGCCGCAGGAAATTGCGATTGGGTATCGGGGTAAGCGCCATATCGTCACGATCACCGCATCGATCTGCAAAACCGCGACCCGCCTAAAAGGCGGCTCATCCGCAATTGGACAATTTGCGGCAAAAAATGTTGGCATATCTGTGGTGCGCGCGCGCCGCGAGCTCGAACTCAACCGCAGCTTCGAAATACCGTCGGAGCCACGCGAGCGATGGTGGGGCATTGAAGTGAGCTTTGAACCGGAGCTTGATACCGTTTTCGGTGTCACCAATAACAAGCAATCTGCGACCGAGTTTTCCGCGATGAGCTTGAAGGACGATGCCGAGGCGGAGGGGCTCAGTATTGCAGAGTATCGCAGTCAACTTGAAGATGACGTCGATCCGCGGCTGCCAATCTATGAGATCAATATCGCAATCGATAAGCTCTTGGACACGATGCGCGCACAGATTAAACGGATGCGAGAGGGTGAGCGCACCGAAAAAGGCGCTCGCCCCGGAGCGGGCAACAGCGCGGAAGATATTGCTACGCGCGCCCTTCGCAGACGCCAGGAAAAGCTCGGCGAGACAGGTACCAGCGACCAAGATGAAAGCGGTTCGGATGAAGAACGCGCCGATGTCCTCTCGGCCGAGATCGAACAAGAAGGGCTAGACCCCGCCGTCGCGCGTGAAATCGCGGTCGATTATGTCGAGCGTAAGATCAAATTTCTCTTCCGGCACGCCGATTTTCCCGGCTTCTCTGTCTTCGATGTAACGTCGAAAGCAGGCGTGATCATTATCACGATCAACACGAAGCACCCTGCCCAAGCTCATCTATTTGAGCTGCTACGCGAAGGGGATCCGACCGTCCCGGAAAGCCCTGCTCTTCAGGGGTTGAAGCTGCTCCTTACCGCGTGGGCACGCATGGAGGACGAGGCCTCTGGGGAAGAGCGAGATCGCCTTGAAGATATTCGCGGCGACTGGGGCCGGATCGCGCGCGACTTCATGCGCGAGGTAGACGAGTGAGGCACGATGTTCTGGGATGATCTTTTTGCTGCGGCTAGCAATCACGTAGCCGCGGCAAAACGGTCGCTGGTCATAGCCGCGCCTTTTATAAAACTAGGCGCGCTGCAGGAACTGAGAACACCGGGAATAAAAGGGGCCACGGATCGGCCGGTAGCACCGGATTAAAAATGGGCCAGTCCTGCTAGACCCCTGCTTTTGTGCGGGGGTGGA
>QFPJ01000005.1 GCA_003241685.1 Sphingopyxis macrogoltabida | reverse complement strand
CAATATCCTCGCGCGGGTTGGCGCGTCGGTCGGCGGTGAGGTCGCGGAAATAATTTTCGAAATCGGCGATCACATAATTCAGCATCGCGATCGCCTGTTCGGCGCTGGTGATCGCTTCGCGGCTGCGGTTGAGTTCGGGATCGGTGGACCCGAACAACTGCTGCGTCAGCATCAGCATCCGCGGCTCGTCTTCCGGGGGGACGCCCAATATGTCCATGATGACGCGCAGCGGATAATGCGCCGCGACGTCGCGCGCGAAATCGGTCTCGCCGCCCTGTTCCAGCATCCGGTCGATGCTGGCGCGGGCCAGGGTGCGAATGCGGTCCTCCACGATCTTCAGATTCTTGGGCATGAACCAGCTTTGGGTCAGCAGCCGGTATTTCATATGGTCGGGCGCATCCATCTGGACCAGCGAGCGCACCAGATGGCCGTCATTGTTGGGTGTCGCGGCCCGGGCGATCGCTTCGCCGTCGCGGTTGGTCAGCACCGTCGGCCGGACGCCGTTCGCGAACCGCTGCGGATCCTTGCTGATCGCCATGATGTCGGCATGGCGCGTGACGAGCCAGAAGGGGTCGAAATCGGGATTTTCGGCGACTGCCAGCGGCGCCTTGGCGCGCGCCCAGGCGAGCTGGTCGTGCAGTGCATCCCATTGGCCATAGGCGACGGGGTCGACGATGGCGGCGGCTACCTCTCCAGGTAATATAGGTTTTGTCATGCAACCGATACTGCCGCGATTCGCAACGATTGTCGAGCCGATAGATTTGTCGGTCCGATCGCGCGGCCGGCGCGGCGCCCGGAAAAACCCGCCTTACTTGAACAAGCTGCCCAATATGCCGCGCATCAGCTGGCCGCCGAACTTTCCGGCGACCTGACGGCCCAGGCTGGTCGCGGCGGATCGCGCCGCCGACTGCGCCATTTTCTCCGCAAAGCTCGGCTTCGCGGCCTCGCGCGCCGCCGCTTTTTCCAGCCTGATGCGTTCGCGTTCCTCGGCCGCCTTGCGCTTCGCCTCTTCCTTGGCGGCGATAGCGGCCTGCTTGTCGGCCTCGACCTGCGCCTTGGCCTCGATCGCCGCAGCCTGCGCCTGTTCGGTCTTGGCGGCGAGCAATTCCTCGGCGCTTTCGCGGTTCACCATCGTGTCATATTTGCCCTCGACCGGCGAGATCGACTGGATGATCGCGCGTTCCTTGGCGTCGAGCGGGCCGGCGCGCGAACAGGGCGGCTTGATCAGCGTGCGTTCGACCGGCGACGGCGCACCGTCGGGCATGAGCAGCGACACCAGCGCCTCACCGACCTTCAGTTCGGTGATCTCGCGCGCGACGTCGACCTTGGGATTGGGGCGAAAAGTGTCGGCGGCGGCCTTCACCGCTTTCTGGTCGCGCGGGGTAAAGGCGCGCAGCGCGTGCTGGACCCGGTTGCCGAGCTGGCCCGCCACTTCCTCGGGCACGTCGATCGGGTTCTGGGTGACGAAATAGACGCCGACGCCCTTCGATCGGATCAGGCGCACCACCTGTTCGATCTTGTCGACCAGCGCCTTGGGCGCATCGTCGAACAGCAGATGCGCCTCGTCGAAGAAGAAGACGAGCTTCGGCTTGTCGGGATCGCCGACCTCGGGCAGCGTTTCGAACATTTCCGAAAGCAGCCACAACAGGAAGGTCGCATAGAGCCGCGGGCTGGCCATCAGCTTGTCGGCGGCGAGGATGTTGACATAGCCGCGCCCCTGATCGTCGAGGCGGATCATGTCGGCGATGTCGAGCGCGGGCTCGCCGAAGAAATGGTCGCCGCCCTGGCTGTCGAGCGTCAGCAGCTGGCGCTGGATCGCGCCGACGGTCGCCTTCGTCACATTGCCATATCGGGTCGCGAGATCGCTTGCATTTTCGGCGCACCAGGCGAGCATCGCCTGCAGGTCGCCCATGTCGAGGAGCAGCAGATTCTGTTCGTCGGCGACGCGAAAGGCGATGTTGAGCACGCCTTCCTGCGTTTCGTTGAGCCCCATCAGCCGCGCGAGCAGCAGCGGCCCCATCTCCGAAATCGTGGTGCGCACCGGGTGGCCCTGTTCGCCGAACAGATCCCAGAAAATCACCGGATTGTCGCGATAGGTCCAGTCGGTGTCGCCGATTTCGGCGGCGCGCTTGGCAAAGGCGTCATGCGTCTTGGCGGTCGGGCTGCCCGCCATCGCCATGCCGGCAAGGTCGCCCTTCACATCGGCGACGAACACCGGGACGCCGACCGCCGACAGGCTTTCGGCGAGCCCCTGCAGCGTGACCGTCTTGCCGGTCCCGGTCGCGCCCGCGATCAACCCGTGCCGGTTCGCCCGCTTCAGCACCAGCGACTGGCGCGGCCCGTCCGGCGCGCCGCCGCCGCCAAGACCGATGTAGATTTCGCCTGCCGTGACTGCGTCGCTCACCGCTACCCTCCGCTCTGGAACCCTGCCTCGGGTCTAGAGCGGCGGAGCGGCGCTGCCAAGCATCATCCCATGACGAAGGCGTTGAGCTTGTTGCCGTCGGGATCGCGGAAATAGCCGGCGTAGAAGCCTTCGCCGCGCGGTCCCGGCGGGCCTTCGCAAGTGCCGCCATGGGCCAGCGCGATGTCGTAGAGGCGGCGGACCTGTTCCTGATCCTTCGCCTCCAGCGCCACCATCACGCCATTGCCGACCGTCGCCGCCTTGCCGTCATAGGGTTTGGTGAGACCGATGCCCGCGGCGCCGCCTTCCTTGCCCCAGGCGATGAAAGTGTCGAATTCCATCATGCGCGGCGTCGCCAGTTCCTCCGCGATCGCATCATAAAAGGCCGCCGCCTTCGCCAGATCGTTCGTACCCAGCGTCACGTAACCGATCATCCTCTTTCTCCCGACTCGATGGATTAGAACATAATGAGAACATGCGTCGCCGGGCGCAAGCAAAAAGAAAGGCGCCGAACCCGAAAGTCCAGCGCCCTTCCCTGAAGCCGAAGGATGCGCTTACTTGATGCGCACCGCGATGAAGGCCGACGGCTGACCGCGCCGCTGGATTTCCAGCAGCACGGCGTCGCGTTTCGCCGCCTTGGCATCGCTGAGCACCTTGGCCAGCGCCTCGCTGGTCGTGACGGGGGTGCGGTTGGCGCTGATGATCACGTCGCCGCGGCGCAGGCCCTTGCGGCCCGCGTCGCTGTTCGCCGAGGCGGCACCGATGACGAGGCCCTTGGTGCCGCTGTCGACGCCGATCGCACGCGCGATGTCACTGGTCAGCGGCTGGACGGCGAGGCCCAGAGTATCCTGGATCGCCTTGTCGGCGGCGCCGGTCGGGTCCTCCGGCATCGCCTGTTCATCCTCGGGATCGAAGTTCGTGCCCGCCAGCTCTTCCTCGGGCGGCCGCGTGCCGACGACGGCGTTCAGCGTCATCGTCTTTCCGTCGCGGATCACCTCCAGCGGGATACGCGTGCCCGGCTTGGTATTGGCGACGATATAGGACAGCGTCTGCTGCGGCGTGACCTCTCTGCCGTTGACCTTTGTCACCACGTCGCCGCGGCGCAGGCCCGCCTTGGCGGCGGCGCCGTCGGGTTCGACGCGCTGCACGAATTCGCCGCGTTCCTTGGGCAGACCGAGCGCCGCCGCCAGATCTTCGTCGACCGGCGCGATGCCGATGCCAAGATAGCCGCGTTCGACCCGTTCACCGGCGCGCAGCGCGTCGATCACGGGAATGGCGGCGTCGGCCGGGATCGCGAAATTGACGCCGATATTGGCGCCGACGGGCGAGATCAGCATATTGTTGATGCCGACGACATTGCCCTTCAGGTCGAACAGCGGACCGCCCGAATTGCCGCGGTTGATCGCGGTATCGGTCTGGATATAGCGGTCATAGGCGCCCCCCTGACCCAGATTGCGCTGCACCGCCGAAATGATGCCCGCGGTCACGGTCGAACCGAGGCCCAGCGGATTGCCGATCGCGACCACCCAGTCGCCGACGCGCGCGTCATTGCCCTGCGCGAATTTCACGAAAGGCAGGCCCGTCGCGTCGATTTTCAGCAGCGCAAGGTCGGACGCCGCGTCGCGGCCGACGATCTTTGCCGTATATTCCTTGCGGTTGGTCAGCGTCACCGTGACCTGGTTCACCGCCTCGCCGCGCGGACCGCCCGAAACGACATGATTGTTGGTGACGATATAGCCGTCGGTCGAGATCAGGAAGCCCGACCCGCCACCCTGCTGTTCCTGGGTGATCGGTTCGCGCGTGCCGGCGAAGGGATTGAGCCGGACGCCGAGCGTCACTTCCTGCTTGGTCGAAATGTTGACCACGGCGGGCTGCAATTGTTCGACAAGGTCGGCGAAGCTTTCGGGAGCGCCGCTGCGCGGCACCACCTTTGCAATCTCGCTGCCTTCATTCTGCGCGACCTGCGCGCCGACAGGGGACTGGGTGACGAGCGCCAGCGCGGTCCCGCCGGCCAGCAACGCCGAAGTGATGCCATAAACATAACGCACGATCGAAATTCCTCTTCTCTTCAGAATCTCACGAAAACTCTCGAACCCCGGCGGCGCCTGTCTGCGATTCGATGGCTGAACGCCATTTGAACATGAACGGCGCCGGCAGGTTCCGTTCATCCGGCCGGGATTGCGTCAATTTCCGCGAAAGCGTCGCAGATATTCGTTTTCAGGCGACAGGATGATCGACGTCCCGCCCTGATTATTTTCGCCCAGGAAGGTCTGCCGATAGCTTTGCATCGCCCGGTAGAAATCGTAAAATTCGGGGTCTTTGCCGAAACTGCCGGCATAGATACGCGCCGCTTCACCATCGGCGGTGCCGCGGATCACCTGTGCCTCCTTCTGCCCTTCGGCGCGGATCGCGATCGCTTCCTGCTGGCGCGCGGTGCGCATGCGATTATACGCCGCCTCCAGCGTCGCGCCTTCGGGCAGGTCGGCGCGCTTGATCCGCACGTCGATGATCTCCGCGCCATATTTCTGCGCCTCGCGATTGAGCGCGACCTGGATATTGTCCATCACCGCGCCGCGTTCGGGCGACAGCAGGGTCGCGAAGGTCCGCTTGCCCAATTCGTTGCGCAGCGACGAGCCGAGGATCGTCGCCAGCTGTTGCTGGAGCCGCTCCTCGGTGCGGATCGCGGTGTACATGCGCACCGGATTGGTGATGCGGAAACGCGCGAAGGCGTCGACCTGCAACCGCTGCTGATCGGTCGAAAGCACCTGCTGGCGTTCCATGTTGATGCCCAGGATGCGCTTGTCGATCATCTGGACCGTGTCGGCGAAGGGCAGCGTGAACAGCAGACCCGCGCCCGACTGGCCGAACTCCTCGTTCGGCTTATAGGCGTTCTTGGTCCCATAGACCTCGCCCACGCGCAGGACGACGACCTGCTTGTCCTCGGGCACGATCGACACCGTCATCGACACCAGCACGAGCAGGGCGACGACCGCGATCAGCAGGTTGATCGGGTTGCGAAACAGCGACCGCAGCATCACTGGCCTCCCTTCGTCGCTTCGGCGGCAGGCGGCGCCAGACGCCGCTGCACCTCGTTGAGCGGCAGATAGGGGGTGACGCCGCGCGCCTCGACGATCGTTTTGTCGACGTTCGACAAGACCTGCTCCATCGTTTCATAATATAGCCGCTGGCGGGTGACGCCCGGCGCCAGGCGATATTGTTCGTAAATCTGGTCGAAGGCGGCGGTGTCGCCGCGCGCGCGCTCCAGCACCTGCTGCTGATAGGCGCGGGCCAGGTTGATTGCCGATTCGCGTTCCTGCCGCGCGGCGGTGACTTCCTTGAACGCTTCGTCGACCTGGCTCGGCGGATCGGCCTGGCGGATCGCGATGCCCTGAATGGTCACGCCGGCCCGATACTGGTTGAGCAGATTCTGCATTCGGTCCTGCACCTGGCGTTCGATTTCGACGCGGCCGGGGCCGATCGCCTGCACCAGGTCGAAATTGGCGACCGTCGCGCGCATCGCGCTTTCGGCGACTTCGCGGATCGTGCCTTCGGGATCGGCGAGCTGGAAGAAGAAGAGTTCGGGATCGCGCACCGTCCAGCGAACCTCATAGGCCAGATCGACGATGCTCTGGTCGCGGGTCAGCACGAAATTCTCGTCGGTCGCGTTGGGCGACCCGACCGACATGGTGCGGATCGCGCGGACGTCCTCCATGCGGACGCGTTCGATCGGCGCGGGGAAGGTCAGCTTGACGCCCGGCCCGACGGTCCGCGAATAGCTGCCGAGCCGCGTCACCACGCCTTCCTTTTCGGGCGGCACGATGTGGAAGGAGGAGAAAATCACCCATGCGGCGACGACCGCGATGACGACCCATTTCCACAGCTTGGCCGAATCGGGCAGGTTCATCGGGCTGCCGCCGCCGCCCGAACCGCCGCCGCCGAAACCGCCGCGCCCCTTGCGCAGCAATTCGTCGAGCGCCGACGGGCCGCGCGGCTTGCGCGCGCGCAGCGGATCGGTGGGATCGGGCGTGACCCAGGGATTGCGCGGACCGGGGCGTTTTCCGTCGCCGCCGTTGCCGTCGCCATCGCCGTTCCCTTTGCCGGGATTGCCCCACGGGCTGTTCGCCATCAGGCTGATCGCCCCGAAAAATTGCCGCAATCCCCCAGGGGCGCGGCCTCCCATACGTCCGTCACTGTCGTTGCTCATCCTGCTTTTATAGGGGCGGCGAGCGCGATTAACAGGGGGGCAAGCGAAAATGGCTGGCAATCGCCCCGCCGATGCCTATCTGCCCCGGACATGACCGATACAGCCCCCCTCGCCAGCTTCGCGACCGACCTCAGCGGCGGGCGCACCTCCGGCCTGCGCTTCCTCGACGATCAGGGCACGCTCGCCATCGTCCTCGACGTGACCGGCCTCGATGAAGCCGACCGCAAGCCGATGGAGGAAAAGCTGCGCGCCGGCCTGCTGACCAAAGCGGGCGTCACGTCGGTGCGCGTCGCGATGACGGCGGAGCGCCGCGGGCTGACGATCATCGCGGTGGGCAGCGGCAAGGGCGGGGTCGGCAAATCGACGCTGGCCGCCAATCTGGCGGTCGCGCTGCGCCGGCTGGGGGTGAAGGTCGGGCTGGTCGACGCCGACATCTATGGCCCGTCGCAGCCGCGGCTGATGGACAGCGAAGGCGTGAAGCCGCAGGCGCGCGGACCGAAGCTGGCGCCCGTCCCCAACGCCTATGGCGTCCCGATGCTGTCGACCGGCCAGATCGCCGAACCGGGCCAGGCGATCGCCTGGCGCGGGCCGATGGCGGGCCGCGCGCTGGAACAGCTCATTGACGCGAGCTGGGGCGACATCGACACGCTGGTCGTCGATCTGCCCCCCGGCACCGGCGACGTGCAGTTGACGATGATCCAGAAGCACAAGCCCGCCGGCGCGGTGATCGTGTCGACGCCGCAGGATCTGGCGCTGATGGACGCCACGCGCGCGATCGCCTTTTTCGAACAGGCCGACGTGCCGCTGATCGGGCTGGTCGAAAATATGGCGGGCTATGCCTGTCCGCATTGCGGCGAGGTCAGCGACCCCTTCGGCAGCGGCGGGGCGGAAGCGGCGGCGGCGGAGATGGGACTTCCCTTCCTCGGCCGCATCCCGCTATCGATGGGCATCCGTCTCGCCAGCGACGGCGGGGTGCCGCCGGCGGCGGGAACCGACCCGCACGGCGAGCCGTTCCACGCCGTGGCGGCGCAGGTCGCCGCCTGGCTCGACGCGCGAAAGGGATAAGCATGGCGATCAACGACGAAGGCGAAATCCGCGAACTGCTGGGCAGCAGGCGCCGCATCGCGGTGGTCGGCGCGTCGCCCAACCCCGCGCGCGCATCGAACGGCGTGCTCGCCTTTCTGGTCGGGCAGGGGCATGACGTGATCGCGGTCAACCCCGGCCATGCCGGCAAGACGATCCACGGCGCGCCCGTGGTCGCGACGCTGGCCGATGTCGAACCGCCCGCCGAACTGGTCGATATTTTCCGCAACAGCGCCGAAGCCGGCGCGGCGGTGGACGATGCCATCGTCCACGGCGCCAGGGCGGTATGGATGCAGCTCGGCGTGATCGACGAGGCGGCCGCCGCGCGCGCCGAGGCCGCTGGGCTGACGGTGGTGATGGACCGCTGTCCCAAGATCGAAATCCCGCGCCTCGGGCTGCTGCGATGAAGGGCGCGGCGCTGGCGCTGAGCGGCGCGGCGATGCTGGCCGGCTGCGCGACCACGGCGGCGCCGGCAGCGGGACCGCAGGACCAATTCTTCGCCGCGCTGTCGGCGCATTGCGGCAAGGCCTATGCGGGCGCGCTCGTCTCCGATCAGCAGGCCGACGCCGACATGCGCGGCAAGCCGATGGTCATGCATGTCCGCACTTGCACCGCCGACCGCATCGAAATCCCCTTCCACATCGACGGGACCGGCCCCGATGGCGGCTGGGACCGATCGCGCACCTGGATCGTCACACGCACCGCGACGGGGCTGCGGCTGAAGCACGACCATCGCCACGCCGACGGCAGCAAGGACGCACTGACGATGTATGGCGGCGACACGGCGTCGCCCGGCACCGCCACGCGGCAGGAATTTCCCGTCGACGCCGAATCGATCGCGCTGTTCACCCGCACCGGACGGTCGGTGTCGAACAGCAATATCTGGGCGATCGAGACCGGCGACGACGGCTTCACCTATGAATTGCGGCGCGAAGGGCGGCTGTTCCGCGTCGCCTTTGCCTATGACCGGCCGGTCGCTCCGCCGCCCGCGCCCTGGGGCTGGTAAGCGAAAGGCTTTGCCCTGACGACTCGCGCCGATTATCAGCGGCGCGATGGCGGGCATTCGCGACAGCATCGACACGAAGAAACGGCGCCTGCCGCATGTCAGCCGCCGGTCGCTGCTGGTCGGCGCCACCGCGGCGGGCGGCCTCGCCGCCGCCTGGGCGCTGTGGCCGCGCGCCTATGCGCCCAACCTGACCGCCGCCGGCGACGAACATATCTTCAACGCCTTTCTGAAGATCGGCGACGACGGGCGGATCAGCGCGATCGTTCCGCAATGCGAAATGGGCCAGGGGGTGACGACGCTGTTGCCCCAGATCATGGCCGACGAGCTGGGCGCCGACTGGCGCACGGTCGCGGTCGAAACCGCGCCGATCAGTCCGCTCTACACCAACACGCTGCTCGTCGATGAAGACAGCGCCGTCTTTACCCCGCGCGCCGGCGTCCCCGATTTCGTCAGCGACGTGCGCGCATGGGCGCGGCGCGAATGGGCGGTGCGCCACGCGGTGATGCTGACCGCCAACAGTTCGGACGTCCGCATGTTCGAGGGGCCGTGCCGCGATGCGGCGGCGCAGGTGCGCGCGCTGCTGATGATGGAGGCCGCGCGCCGCTGGGACGCCGACTGGGCCGATTGCGACACGCAGGATGGTTTCGTGACGCTGGGCGACCGGCGGCTGCGCTTCGGCGAGCTGGCCGGGGCGGCGGCGAAGCTCGAGCCCCCGGACGAACCCGTGTACCGCGCGTCGAGCGCCGATCCGCTGTATGGCAAGGAACTGACACGGCTCGACCTGCCCGCGAAGATCGACGGGTCGGCCAATTATGCGGGCGACATCCGCCTGCCCGACATGGTGTTCGCCGCGATCCGGCAGGGTCCGGTCGGCGCGACGCGGCTGAAAAGCCTGAACCGCAAGGCGGGGCTCGCCTCTCCCGGCGTGCTGCAACTGGTCGAGACCGAGCACTGGTTCGCGGTCGTCGCGCGCAACTGGTGGGCCGCGAACCGCGCGCTCGACCGCTTTGCCCCGGTGTTCGAGACCGCCGGAAAGCCGGTGTCGAGCGACGCGATCGACGCCGCGCTCCAGGCCGCGCTGAAGGCCGATGCCACCCGCATCGCAAGCGCGGGCGATGTCGGCGAGGCGATGGAGGGCCGAAAGGCGGTCAGCGCGGAATATCTGGTCGCGCCCGCGCTGCACGCCCCGATCGAAACGCGCACCGCGACCGCATCCTACGACGGCCGGCGGCTGCGCGTCTGGGTCGCGACGCAGGCGCCCGCGCAGTGCCGCGATGCGGTCGCGCGCGCGACCGGCCTGCCCGTCACCCTGTTCCCGATGATGGCTGGCGGATCGTTCGACGCCTGTCTGGAACATGATGTCGCGGTGCAGGCGGCGATTATCGCGCGGCAGATCCGGCGGCCGGTCCAGCTGTGCTGGTCGCGCGCCGAAGACATCATGCGCGTGCCGCCGCGCGCACCGGCGCGGGCGAAGCTGACAGCGACGCTGAACGCGGCGGGCGGCATAGACGCGCTGGTGACGCGCATCGCGGTGCCCGCCACCAACCATGAAGTGCGCGCGCGCCTGTTCGACAACAGGCCCGCCGACGCGGCGCAGCGCGACGCCGTGGGCCAGGCCGACGCGGCGGCGGTGGAGGGCGCGAACGCCGTCTATGCCATTCCGCACCGCGCGGTCGACCATTGCCCCGCCGACATCGGCCTGCCGACCGCGCGCTGGCGCGGCAATGCCGACAGCTACACCGCTTTCTTCACCGAATGTTTCGTCGACGAACTGGCGGCGCGCGCGGGATCGGACCCGCTGTCCTATCGCATGGCGATGCTGGGACAGGCGCCGCTGCTGGCGCGCTGCCTGCTCACCGCGACCAGCATGGGCGGCTGGGAAGGCGGGCTGTCGGGGTCGGCGCAGGGGCTCGCCTGCCATTCGATGCGCACCAGTCACATCGCGCTGATGGCGACGGCGCGGCAAAGCGACCGCGGGTTGCAGGTCGAACAACTGGTCGCCGTCGTCGACGCCGGGCGGCTGGTGAACCCCGCGATCGCGCGGCAACAGGTCGAGGGCGGGCTGATCTTCGGCTTGGCCGCCGCGGTCGGCGCGACGACCGACTATGCGGGGGGCGTCGCCTCCGCGCGAAAACTGGGGCAACTCGGCCTGCCGCGCCTGTCGCAGACGCCGCAGATCTTGATCGAGTTCATCGACAGCGACCGCGAGCCCGGCGGACTGGGAGAAATCGGCGTCCCCGTCGTCGCCCCCGCGATCGCCAATGCGATGTTCGCCGCGACCGGCCGCCGCATCCGCCGCATCCCGCTGTCGGGCCATCCGCTGTGACCGCGCCGGATGACCATCCGCCGGTGCCCCCGCCGCGCATCGGCCTGCTGCTCGTCAACCTCGGCACCCCCGATGCCCCCGAACCGGGCGCGGTGCGCCGCTATCTGAAGCAGTTCCTGTCCGACCGCCGCGTCGTCGAGATTCCGCCGCTGCTGTGGCAGCCGATCCTGCGCGGGGCGATCCTGACGACGCGCCCGA
Organism: Sphingopyxis macrogoltabida; assembly: GCA_003241685.1. Classification (GTDB taxonomy): domain Bacteria; phylum Pseudomonadota; class Alphaproteobacteria; order Sphingomonadales; family Sphingomonadaceae; genus Sphingopyxis; species Sphingopyxis macrogoltabida_A. The sequence continues at coordinate 103,625 of QFPJ01000005.1, read as the reverse complement.
AAAAATCGGCGGAAGCCTATGCCCAGGTGTGGACCGACGCCGGATCGCCGCTCGCCGCGATCACGCGCGCGCAGGCGGCGGCGTTGCAGGCCGCGCTGGGCGATGCCGTGCTGGTCGCCCACGCGATGCGCTATGGCGAGCCCGCGATCGGCGGTGCGATCGATGCGCTGATGGCGGAAGGGTGCCGGCGCATCCTCGTCGCGCCGCTCTATCCGCAATATTGCGCCGCGACGACCGCGACGGTGGTCGACGCGGTGGGCGCGCATCTGGCGACGCTGCGCTGGCAGCCGGCGCTGCGCTTCCTGCCGCCCTATCACGACGACCCCGCCTATATCGACGCGCTGGCCGCATCGCTGGACGCCGCGCTGGGCGGGCTGGATTTCATTCCCGACGTGCTGCTTGCCAGTTTTCACGGCATGCCCGAACGCACGCTGCATCTCGGCGATCCCTATCATTGCCAGTGCCGGGCGACGGCGCGGCTGATCGCGGAGCGGATCGGCCGCCCGGTCGAGGTCGCATTCCAGTCGCGATTCGGGCGCGCAAAATGGCTGGAGCCCGCGACCGACACGGTGCTGGAGCGGCTGGGACGCGACGGGCGCAGCGTTGCCGTCTTCGCGCCCGGCTTCGCCGCCGACTGTCTGGAAACGCTGGAGGAACTGGCAATTCGCGGGCGCGCGCAACATGCCGGCGCCGGCGGCACCGGCTTCGCCTATCTGCCGTGCCTCAACGACGCCGCGCCGGGAATGGCGATGCTGGAAACGCTCGCCCGCCGCGAACTGTCGGGCTGGCAATAGGCGGGCGCTAATCTCCTCTTTAACTTCTTTCTTTACGCTCATCGCGCGCGCGGCCGCAAATCGCGGTCGCCGAATCGAAAGGTGAGCCAATGGGCGATGTCGAACGCGCCGCACTGATCTTCGCCGGCTTTACGCTGGCGTTCGTGCTGCTGGCGCTGCTCGTCTGGCGCCGCCGCCGGCCCGCGACCGCCGGCGCCCCCGCCGTCACCCGCTACCAGTCCGAAAAGGCGCCGCGCTTTGCCCGCAAGGCGGCGCGCGAGGAAACGCCCGTCGACATCGCGCCCGCCCGCCTCGCGCGGATCAGCGGCCGGACGATGGCGGAAGCGCCGGACGAACCAGCGGCTGCCGAAGCACCCGCCGAAACGCCCGGCACCCTGGACGATGACGCAATCCCCGCCGATCCGGCGGCGCTCGAAGCGCGGCTCGATGCGATGGCCAGCGACGTCACCGAACGCGCGCACGGCCTGGAACCCTCCGACAGCGATGTCGCCGACATACGCCCGGCCGACACCGGCGCGCCGCCGCGCGGCGTCCGGCTGGTGCCCCGGATTCCGCCCCGCGATGCGATATTGGCGCACAGCTGGATCGGCGGGCGCCCGCGCCTGCCCGCCGCGATGGACTGGCCGCGCGTCGACGGCGTGCATGGCGATTTTATCGCGCAGGTCGCCTGTACCGACCTGCCGCGCGACCTGTGGGACGGCCTCGGCCCGCGCAGCGGCTGGATCGCGATCTTCGCGCACCCCGACAGCGGCGCGCCGCTGGCCCTGCACCTGACCGAAGACGGGCCGCAGCGCGATGCCCCGCGTCCTGTCGGCCCAGCCTGGTTCGCACCAAGCGGCGCGCGGCGGATCGGCGAGCTGGCGCACCTGACCGTGCGGGCCTTTCCCCAATGGGTCGTCGATGTCGTCGAAACGGACGGCGGCGACACCGATGGCGGCGACGAAGCCTCGCCGGTCGATGATCTCCATGCCGCGGGCTATGACATCGCCGATCCGGCCTTCCACCCGTTCGACTGGGACAGCATGACCGCGCTCGCGGATGTGCTGGAAAACCGGCTCGCCCGGCTGCCCGTCAATCCGTCGCCGCCCGCCGACGCCAGCGACGAACTGGCGGAAGCGATCGCCGGGGCCGCCGCGATCAATGCCGATGCCCGCGAGCGCGCGGCGGAGATCATCGCGATCATCCGCGACAGCGCCGCGGAGGCCGGCGGCTTCACCCCCGCCGACGCGACCGCCGTGCTGGCCGCGCTGCACGCGATCCGCTGGACCGCCGTGCTGACCGAGGCCGATCCCGAAACGGGCGAGGACCGCGTCGAGATGCTGACGCTGCCGCTGACGCGCCACCATCCGGACGCCGATCTGTGGGTCCATGATTATCAGACGATCCTGTTCGACCGTGCCAAACATGCCTGGTGCGCGAATCCGGACGCCCTTTCCGCCCCGGCGCGCGGGCTTTACGAACCGCTGTGGCAGGCGATGGCGGCGCACGAGGCCGCGACCATGGGGGGGCGCCCCGCGCATCCGGTCGCGGGCTATGACGAAGATCTGGAACTGATCCTGCTGCGCCTGCCGAGCAGCGGATTGATGAGCCGCTTCGCGGGCGACGGCGGCGACATCCTGCTGACCATGCGCAAGGCCGACCTGGCGGCCGGCGACTTTTCCCGGCTTCGGGCGCGCATCGCCGACCGTTAAGGCGGCGGTCTTTTATGGGGCCGCAAGCTTTTTTGACCCTAGGGCCGCTTTGCGATTGACCTTGCCGCCCGCTTCCGGTTCCATTGCGACATGCGCGGATCGACGCGCGGCACAGCTTCGGGAGAGCAAACGACATGGCACGGGTAGCAATCGTCACCGGCGGCAGCCGCGGCATCGGCGAGGCGATCAGCCTCGCGCTTCAGGGCCAGGGCGTCACCGTCATCGCCAACTATGCCGGCAACGACGAAAAAGCCCGCGTCTTCACCGACCGCACCGGGATCGCCGCCTATAAATGGGACGTCGGCGATCATCAGGCGTGCATCGACAATTGCGCGCGCATCACCGAAGAGGTCGGGCCGATCGACATCGTCGTCAACAATGCCGGCATCACGCGCGACGGCACCCTGGCCCGGATGAGCTTCGACGACTGGAACGATGTGATGCGCATCAACCTGGGCGGCTGTTTCAACATGGCGAAGGCGACGTTCGGGGGCATGGTCGAACGTGGCTGGGGCCGCATCGTCAACATCGGGTCGATCAACGGACAGGCGGGCCAGTACGGCCAGGTCAATTATGCCGCCGCCAAATCGGGCATCCACGGCTTTACCAAGGCGCTGGCACAGGAAGGCGCGAAGAAGGGCGTCACCGTCAATGCGATCGCGCCCGGCTATATCGACACCGACATGGTCGCCGCCGTGCCCGCCCCGGTGCTGGAAAAGATCGTCGCGAAAATCCCGGTCGGCCGTCTGGGTCAGGCCGAGGAAATCGCCCGCGGCGTCGCCTTTCTGTGCAGCGAGGATGCGGGGTTCGTCACCGGGTCGACGATGTCGATCAACGGCGGGCAGCATATGTATTGAGCGAGGACGCCGGCCGGCGCGCCCTCGCCCGCACCGACGTGCCGGACGTCAGTCGATGGTGATGCCGGCCACCTTCCAGCCGCCGTCTTCGAGCGACAGCGACAGCGTCTCGATGGCGCCCGCCTTGTTGGCGAAATCGGTCCGGAACTTGACGATGCGATAGCCGCTGGGCGGTGCCGGAACCCATTCGTCGCCGATCAGGGTCCGCGAAACGAGCGCGCCGAGCGGCGGGCGAACCTGTTTCGACGCGTCGGTCCAGCCCTGGATCGTGTTGCTCGAATGGAAGGCCCGGCCGGTCGCATCCCAGCTCGTGGCCCAGTCCCCTTCGTCGACCAGTTCCAGAAAGCGGCGCGCGGCGATCGCCGCCGCCGACCCGGTTGTCGGCGTGGCCGCCGCGGTGGCCGGCGCGGCATCGGGCGCATCGGCCGTCCCCGACAGGGACGCGAGCGCAATCAAGGCGGTAATGGCGGACATGGCAAAGCCTCCTATGACCCAGCCGCGCCCGCGCACCATGCGCGGCGCCGCGACGGGGGAAGCCCGGCCTGGCGCCGCATCGCCGCGCGATGCATCCCCCAAAAAGGCGTCTGCCAATATTTTGGGGGCGCCCGGCCCCTCCGCCGCGCGCAGCTGCCGCGCCGCCTCGCGGCTGCTCGACACCGCCATCTTGCGCCGGGCTTCGCGCAGCCGTTCGTTGATCGTGTGAACCGACAGACCCAGGTGGCTGGCCATCGATTTGGCGTCATAGCCGCTCACCAGGAGGCGTAGCGTTTCCTTTTCCTTTTCGGTGAGGGCGTGGATCCCCGTCGTCACCTGTCTGCATCCCCTTGCCGTTCGGACCGCCCGGTTTTTAGGATCGGCCCCAACGCCGGTCACCCCCAAATAATTCGTAAGTCAATCGCGCGACAAGGCGATATGGTGCGGCAATGCCTGGCCCCTATGATCCTCCGGTCAAACGGTCGGTGACCATTGCCGGTCACCCGACGTCGATCAGCCTCGAACCCCTGTTCTGGGCCGCGCTGGAAGCCGAAGCCGCCCGCCGGGCGCTGCCCGTCAACGCGCTGGTGGCGCGCATCGACGTCGAGCGGATGGAGGCCGACGATCCGCCGAACCTGACCTCCGCGATCCGCCAGTGGCTGTGGCGGACGAAGGGGCCGGAGCCGCTCTGACTCAGCGGCCCAGCAACCCGCGCGCCTGCCCGGCAAGGTGCGACAGCATCGCGCCGTTGGGGTTGGGAATCGTCCGCGCCCGGTCGACGGTGTTGCGGAACTGGTCGACGCGCGGCGCATTGTCGGCGAGCCATTGCGTCACCGCCGCATCGAGGTCCTTGCCCTTGAGCGCCGCGAGGAACGTCAGCCGCATCTGCTGAAAATCGCGCGCCAGGCTGTTGACCAGCAGCCGCTCCCACGGATCGGCGGGGCTCATATGCGCGGCCAGCGTCTGCGCCCAGTCGAGCCCCAGTGCCTCGCCCAGATGCGTGAAGGCGCGCGTCACCCCGATCTCGTCGTCGCCGCGCCGTTCGGCCAGATCGACGATGCCGATGGCGCCGTCGGTCTTGAACAGACGCACGACCGCCGCGGTCAGCGTTTCCGGCGCGCCGGCGTCGAGCAGTTGCTGCGCGAGCAGGTCCCATTGACGGCGCACCGACGGGCTGAGCAGTTCGTCGACGCCCGCCGTCAGACGGTCGACGCCGGGTTCGAGCCGCGCCACCACCGGCCCCGGCCGCGACAGCGACGGATCGATCCGCAGCAGGTCGGCCATCTGCGACGTCATCGCCGACGCCGCCTGCGTGAACAGCGACAGGCGAATCGCCTCGTCGATCTTCGCCGTGTCGAGCGCGCCCCACAGCGCCCGCATGTCCAGCAATCGTTCGACGGCGACAAAGGAGGCCGCCACTTCGCCGAGCGCACAGCCTTCTTCCTCCACCAGTTCGAACGGGTGGACGATGCCCATGCGATTGACGATGCGGTTGGCGAGCTTGGTCGCGATGATCTGGCGCCGCAATTGATGGTCGGCGATCGCCGGCGCGAAATCGCGCTGCATCTCCGCCGGGAAAGCCGCCGCCAGATCGGCCGCCAGCGCCGGATCGTCGGGCAGATCGCTATTTTCGATCGCGTCCTGCAAGGCGAGCTTGGCGGTCGAAAGCAGCACCGCCAGTTCGGGCCGCGTCAGCCCGCGCCCCTCCGCCGAACGGCGCAGCAGTTCGTCGTTCGCCGCCAGCCCCTCGACCTTGCGGTCGAGCCGGCCCGATGCCTCAAAGGTTTCCATGATCCGCACGAGCGAGGGCACCGCCGCCGCGCCGCCCTTTTCCGCGATCGACAGCGCCAGCGCCTGCAGCCGGTTGTCCTCCAGCACCAGCGCCGCGACGTCGTCGGTCATGCGGACCAGCAGCGCGTCGCGGTCGCCCTGCGCCAGCCGTCCTTCGGCCATTTCGCGGTTGAGCGCGATCTTGATGTTCACTTCATTATCCGAACAGTCGACGCCCGCGCTGTTGTCGATGAAGTCGGTGTTGATGCGGCCGCCCTTTGCCGAAAAGGCGATGCGCGCCGCCTGCGTCACACCCAGATTGGCGCCCTCGCCCACCGCGCGCACGCGCAGATCCTCCGCATCGACGCGCAGCGCGTCGTTGGCGGGATCGCCGACTTCGGCATTATTCTGCGCCGCCGCCTTGATATAGGTGCCGATGCCGCCGAACCACAGCAGGTCGGCGGGCGCCTTCAGGATCGCGGAGATCAGCGATCCGGGGTCGATTTCCGGCTGCGACAGGCCAAGCGCGGCCTGCACTTCGGGGGTCAGCGGGATGCTCTTCTGGGTGCGGGGAAAGACCCCGCCGCCCTTCGAGATCAGTGCCTTGTCATAATCGTCCCAGCTCGACCGCGGCAGTTTGAACAGCCGCGCGCGTTCATTCCAGCCTTTCGCCGGATCGGGATCGGGGTCGAGGAAGATGTGGCGATGATCGAAGGCGGCGACCAGCTTGATCGCTTTCGACAGCAGCATGCCGTTGCCGAACACGTCGCCCGACATGTCGCCACAGCCGACCACGCGGATCGGGTCGTTCTGCACATCGACGCCCATTTCGGCGAAGTGGCGCTGAACCGAAACCCATGCGCCCTTGGCGGTGATGCCCATCGCCTTGTGGTCATAGCCTTGCGATCCGCCGCTGGCAAAGGCGTCGCCGAGCCAGAAGTCGCGTTCCATCGCCAGCGCATTGGCGACGTCGGAGAAGGTCGCGGTGCCCTTGTCGGCGGCGACGACGAAATAGGGGTCGTCGCCATCGCGAACCACGACGCCCTTCGGATGCACGACCTTGCCCGCAACCAGATTGTCGGTGATCGACAGCAGCGAGCGGATGAAGATGCGATAGCATTCGGTGCCTTCGGCAAACCACGCGTCGCGGTCCTCGACCGGGCTCGGCAGCGCCTTGGGATAGAAGCCGCCCTTCGCGCCCGTCGGCACGATGACGGCGTTCTTCACCCGCTGCGCCTTCATCAGTCCCAGGATTTCGGTGCGGAAGTCGTCACGCCGGTCGGACCAGCGCAGCCCGCCGCGCGCCACCGGGCCGGCGCGCAGATGGACGCCCTCGACGCGCGGGCTGTAAACCCACACCTCGCGCCACGGCAGCGGCTTGGGAAGGCCGGGCACCATGCTGGAATCGATCTTGAACGCCAGCGCCTCGCCCGCCGCCGGGGCAAAGGCGTTGGTCCGCAGCGTCGCGCCGATCACGGCGTGGAACAGCCGCAGGATGCGGTCGTCGTCGATCGACTTGATGTCGGCGAAACCGGCGAGAATTTCTTCCGCCAGCGTCTCGGCCCGCGCGTCGTCCTGCGCCTTCGGGTCATGCAATGCGCGGAAACGCTCGATCAGCGCCGTGGTCAGCGCGGGCGCATGGCGCAGCGCCGCCACCACCGTGTCCATGCCATAGCTGGAACCGCCCTGCCGCATGTAGCGGAACCAGGCGCGCAGCCACACGATCGCCTGCGGATCGGTATGGGTGACGAGCACCAGTTCGTTGAACGCGTCATTTTCGGCGCGGCCGTCGAGCACCGCCGCGATCGCGGTCTCGATCGTGTCGACATGGGGCAGCAGCGCCGTTTCATCGACATTGGCGGGCACGCGGAGCGAAAAATCGTGGATGAAGGTCGCGGGCGCATCGGCATCGTCGCTGGCGCCGCGGATCATGGTCAGCGCGGTCGGCATCTCCTCCAGCACCTCGAACCCGAAATGTTCGAGCGCGGGAACGACGTCGGACAGGGCGAGCGGCCCGGCAGCGCTGTAGACTTTCAGCCGCATCCGGTCGTCGCCGTCGAGGCTGGTCCGGGCCAGACGGACGCTGCGGGGATTGTCGGCGTCCAGATCGCGCAGCCGCAGGATGTCGCGCGCCGCTTCCTCGGGGTCATAGAGGTTGCGGTAATTGGCGGGAAGCATCGGCACGAAGCGCGCCGTCAGCGCGGCGGCACGGCCGGGATCGCCGCGCTGCGCCAGCGCCGCTTCCACCTCGGGCTGCCAGCCGCGAACCATCTGTTCGATCTGGGCGTTCAGCCTGGCGGTGTCGGGCACCACGCCGCCGCTGCGCAGGTCGAGCGTGTAGCGCAGCAGCGCCGCGCCGCCATCTTCCAGCACCATGGTCCAGCCGATCACCCCGGCGCGCGCCTCGCGCACCAGAAGCTGTTCGATCGCCTGCCGCCGTCCGGTCGACACTTCGTCGCGCGGCAGCCAGACGAACGCGAACAGATGCCGCCCCAGCGCGCTGCGGATCATCACGATCTTCGGGCGCGGCCGGTCGGTGATCGACATCGACGTCAGCACCAGTTCCTCCAGCGCATCGGCGTTGAAGGTGATGAGCAGATCGTGCGGCAGCGCGGTCAGCGCATGGGTCAGCGCCTTGCCCGCATGGCCCGCCGGATCGAAACCGAATTTCGCCATCAGCGATTGCAGCTGCGCGCGCAGCACGGGCACCTTGTCCGGACGCGCGGACAGGGCCGCGCTGGTCCACAGCCCCGCGTGGATCGACAGGCGATCGACCTTCCTGCCCTTCATCTCGGGGACGAGAACAAGGTCGAGGAGGACGCGGCGGTGCACCGCCGACAAGCGATTCGACTTGATCAGCAGCGGCCCCTGCCCGCCCTTTTCGAACCATGCGAAGGCGGCGTCGAGCGCGGTGGACGACAAAAGCTGTCCGCCCTCGGTGGCGGAAATGCCCAGCGGGTCGTGGACCGAACCGTCGCGGCCGCGCCATTCGTGGCCCAATTGGGTCATCGCGCCGCCTTCGAACCAGCGAAGCAGTTCGGCGCCTTCGCCATCGGCGCGCATCGCGGCATCGGCCAGCATCGCGGCGCGCATCGCCTTCCAGTCGGCGACCGCGGCGCGCACGTCGGCCAGCGCCGTTTCCAGCGCGTCGAGCAACCGTCGCCGCGCGCGCGCGTCGCCGCGTTCGATCTCGATATAGATCACCGATTCACGCGCTGTTCCGCCCTGGCCCACATCGACAAGCTTGCCCGCCGCATCGCGCGTCACGGCGAGCACCGGGTGCAGAATGCGGTGGACGGCCAGCCCCTGCGCGCTGGCGACCTGCGATGTCGAATCGACCAGGAACGGCATGTCGTCATTGACGACCGCCAGCCGCATCCGGCGATCGGTGCCATCGGCCGCGATCGGTTCGAGAAGCAGCGAGGGAGCCCCCGGCCGGCGCGTGAGCGAGGCACGCGCGGCAAAAATGCCGGCGGCCGCCAGCGCGGCATCGTCCAGGTCCTCGCCCTCGCCCGGAAGCGCGCTGTCCTGCAACGCGGCCTGATAGGCCTTGGCGAATTTGGCGGGCACGGACGCCGTCGGGGCGGCGGGTTCGATCGCGGCAGTGTCGGTTTTTTCAGGGGGCATTGGGTAAGGTATCCCGGACCAAGAATGGGCGGACCTGTCCCGACGCGTCGGGCGGCCCGTTCGCTATCGCCCCCTATGCGCCCGCGGCGCGCGCGGCTCAAGAGCCAGTGCACCGCCGACGTAAAATAATTTCAATTTTGGGATTGTCTGTTACGTGGCCGCGGTCAACCGCCGGGCGTGATCGCGATCGCCCTGCGCGCCAGTCGCGCGACCAGCGCGGGATCGTCGGCGGCCTTCGCCACCAGTCCGACATGGCCGCCCGGCATAGCCCGCGCGATCAGCAGGACGAATTCGGCGTCGCCCGCGTCATGTTCCAGGATCACGGCGGGATGCGCCCGGCGCAGCGCGTCGAGGTCCGCTTCCGGCTTCGTCGCGGCCGGCGGCTTGCGGCGCGCGCGCGTATCGCGCACCAGCCCCTTCAGCCCGCCGGGATAGCGATCGAGATAGGCGGGCAGCGCGCCGCGCGGCACGCCTTCATCCTTTGCATGGCCCAGAACGCAGGCGACTTCGGCCAGGCGCGTCTTGTCATAGGCGGCGCCGAAGACCAGCTTGGCGACAGGCGTCATCGGCGCGCGCGGCTGCCCTTTCAGCCCCGCATCGGCCAGCAGTTCGGCGAACGCCTCCGGCTGTCCCTCGGCCGCCAGCGCGAAATCCCATGCCTTGCCGACCGCGCGGTAGAGCGCGCTGCGGCTGCGTCCGTCGGCGGCCAGCGCCCGTTCCGCCGTGTCACGCGCGGCGGCCAGCCAGTCGGCCAGTTCGGCATCCGCGCCCGGTTCGGCATCGCCGGCGTCGTCCGCCGCAGGGCCTTCGGCATCGAACGCCGTATCCGGCTCGGCATCCTTTTCGGTCAGGGCGGCAAAGCCCGGCGCCGCATCGTCGTCCAGATGCTGCGAATCGGGACCGTCGGCCCACACCGGCACCGGGGCGGTCAGCGGCGGCGCGCTGCGCAGCGCCTGTTCGACCGACAGTTGCAGCGCCTCCGCCTCGTCGGCGGGGGCCGCTTCCTTCCAGTTGATGACGCCCATGATGAAATCGATCGTGTCGTCGTCGGACGAGAAGGGCAACAGGATGCCGCGATACATGATCGTCACGCCGCGATCGTTGACGAATTCGGCCTCGAAGCCGATCGGCGCCCGGTTGGCGATGATCTGGAGATAATGGTCGGTCAGCCGCGACAGCAGCGAGCGTCCGGGTATCTGGCTGATATAATGGACATCGTCGTCGATCTGCGATTCGGCGCGCAGCCGGTCGCCGACGAAGGACAGGCCCGGATTGTCGATCCCGGCCGTGAAGTCGAGCAGCACCGCGTGCGAGCCGAAATCGGCGCTTTCCAGATCGAGATCCTCGACCGACGGATAAGCGCGGTCGGCGAGCAGCGAGGCCCAGTGATTATAGGCCCGGACCTGCATCCGCCGTTCGTCGACGCCCACCACGGGGGGCGCGTCGATCGCACCATCCTCCTGGCCGTGGCTGCCCGAAAGCAGTCCGCGCATGCTGTCCATCATATGTCCCCAGTCGCAAACATTGGTAAACGTCATGCACCAGCACTGGTAAAGGCGCCGTAAACGATGGGGATTGGCGCGCGCGTCCGGGACGCGCCATCTATCCCTTGAAGCGCAGGGCCGAAGGCACCGAAGCGGCGGGGCACAAGTCGCCATCGTCGCCGCCATTTTCGCCCCAGCTCCAGCTGGTGCCCTTCACCTCGAAACGCTCGGTCTGCGACCGGCCTTCGCACATCGTGGTGACGGCATAGGCCCCTTTGCCCAGCGCGCGGGTTGACACATGGCGGCACGGCTCGCCGCCGGCATAATGGATGGCATCGCGCCCCAGATATTTGAGCGACGATTCGTCGGCGCATGCTTCCGCCGCCGGCCGGCCATAGCGGCTGGCATAATAGCCGATCGGCAGCGGCAGAAAGGCCGATTGCCCCGCGGGCGCCGGCGCGGCGGCGACCGGGGATGCCCCCGCGATTTTTTCGGTCGTGCAGATGCGGCCGTTTTGCGACGTGCCGCCGGCCACATATTCGCGGCCGTTCCAGCGCAGAAAATGTTCGCAGCCGCCCGCCACGATATTGCCGTCGGGCTTCTGCTCCCCCGACATGCCGTCGAACATTTCGATGTCGGGCCAGGCAATGCCCGGCCGGGGGAAGAAGCCGTAGACCACAAAGCGCATCTGGAAATCGGTCACGACGTCCCAGCCCGCGGCGCTGCGCGTGAGCAGGATCACCTTGCGCTGATTCATCCCGAAACACGCGTCGCCATCGCTCCCGACCACCGCGTCGGGCCGACCGTCGCCGTTGATGTCGCGATATTGGTCGATGGTGGCCCAAACGCCGTCACAGCCATCCGGGCCATAGGTCCAGCGATCGTCGCCCTGCGGATCGGTGAAGCCCGCCGCGCGCATGATCGCCGCGCGATCCTGCGGCGAAGGGCGTCCCGCGACCGGCGCGGCGGCGACCGGCGCGGCGGCGGCGAGCGCCTTCATGGCGGCGGCGCCCTTGCCATCGGTGCCGGTCGCCGCGGCGCTCGCGTCCGATTCGGCGTTGCAGGCCGCAACCATCAGGCCGGCCGCAACCAGCGCCGCCGCCCCGCCGCTCATGCGCTTACCCATGATCATCGCCACATCCTTTCGCTGATTGTGATTGTGCCGTCGTCCGGCGCCAGCGCCGCCAGTTGCCCGCCGCGCGGCGATCCGTCCGCCTTCACCCGCCGGCCCCGTTCGTCATAATAGGCCAGGCGCGCCATCGCCGCGCCGTCCCAGCCGATCGCCACGGCCGCATAGGGACGATCGCCGGTGCGCCCGTCCCAGTCCGCAATCACGATCGCGGTCCGCCCGTCGACGATCGCAAGGCGCGGATCGGCGTCGGCGCGGTGCGCGAATTCCTCCAGCACATAGGTGTCGCCGCGCGACAGGATCAGGCCCCAGGGAACCGCCGCCCCGAACACCGAATAGACGCGCTGGCCGTGCATATAGCACGCCAGCGTATCGATGCTGACGAGATAGTCGGCGATGCCGTCGCCGTTGACGTCGGCGCGGCGCCACACCGATGCGCTGCCGCCATGCCGCATCCCCTGGCAATGACGATGCTGCACGGCGCGCCCGAAACCGGCCGCCAGCCGCTGAACCGCCATCGGCGCGGCGGGGCGTCCCGCCACGGCCACGATGTCGGTCGCGACCGGGCGTCCGTTCGCATCGCCGCAACCGGTAAGGCACGGCAGCGCGATCGCCATCGCGAATGCCGGCCCGGCCGCGCGTGCCCATCGCTGTCCGCTCGCCTTCATAATCGTCCCTTCCCTTCGCCGAAATGGAGGAAGGAGGATTGGCACATGCTTGAAATGGCGTCCTGATCCTGTTCTAAAGCTTTTCTAAAGTTTGCACTGGGGTCGATACGGACATGGCGGGGACTTATTCGTCGCGGCGGCGGCGCCGGTTATGGCGCTTTGCGAACGCCGCTTTCGACGAGGCGGGGTGGGCGCTGACGGTGGCCGGGAAACCCGTGCCGCTGGAAGCCAAACCGCTCGAACTGCTCCACGAACTGTTGCTGCGCGCGGGCGAAACCGTGACCAAGGACGAATTGCTCGACGCCGTCTGGCCGGGCCTGGTCGTCGTCGAAGGATCGCTGGCGACCGCGATTTCGAAATTGCGCAAGGCGCTGGGCGGCGCATCGGATTCGGTCATCACCACAATTCCGCGCGTTGGATACCGTCTGGCCGCGCCGGTGACGGTCGAAAGCATCGACACGCCACTGGCGCCACGCTTCGCCTTTGCGCCGGGCGATGCCGTACCGGGGCGCGCCTCGTGGCAGCTCGAACGCCCGCTCGGCGACACCGGCGCCGACGATGTCTGGCGCGCGCGGCAGGTCAAGACCGGCGAGGCCCGGGTCTTCAAATTCGCCGACGCCCCCGACCGGCTGCGCAGCCTGAAACGCGAAGCGGCGCTGTCGCGGCTGGCCTTCGCGGGACTTGGCAAGGCGGCGCCGCTGCCGATGCTGTTCGAATGGAATTTCGACGCGTCGCCCTATTTCCTGGAATATGCCTGGGGCGGGCGCGACCTGCCCGGCTGGGCCGAGGATGCGGGCGGGCTCGACGCGATCCCGCTCGACCGGCGCATCGCGCTGGCGGCCGGAATCGCCCGCGCGGTCGCCGCCGTGCACGGCATCGGCGTGCTGCACAAGGACCTGAAGCCCGCAAACATATTGGCCGAGGGCGGCCTGAACGCCAGCGCGCCCGTCGTGCGCCTCGTCGATTTCGGCAGCGGCCGCCTGCTCGACGACGCGCTGCTCGACACCTATCACATCACCGATCCGGGGACGCTCGACGCCGATCTGGCCCAGGATGAAACGCGATCGGGGACCCCCGCCTACCGCGCGCCCGAACTGCGCGGCGACGCGGTGCCGACGGTGAAAAGCGACATTTATGCGATCGGCCTGATCCTCTATCAGCTCGCGGTCGGCGACTTCGGTGCCGCGCTGGCACCGGGATGGGAGGCGCGGGTCGCCGATCCGCTGCTGCGCGACGATATCGCCCGCGCCGCGGCGGGCGACCCGGCCGATCGCTTCGAGAGTGCGGGCGCGCTCGCCGACCGGCTGGAACGGCTCGATGCCCGCCGGGCGGAGGCCGCGCGCGACGCCGAACGTGCGGCCGGACGCGCCGAACAGAAGCGCGCCGAGGACCGGCGCGCCGCCCGCCGCCCGTGGGTGCGCGCCGCCATGGCCAGCCTGGCGGTCGGCTTCGTCGCGACGTCGGCCGCCGCTTTCTATGCCTGGCACCAGCGCAACGACGCGATCGCCGCCCGCGAACAGGCCGAAACCAGCTATGCCTTCATCGCCGAAGACGTGCTGGGCAGCCCCGATCCGGCCAGATCGAGCGCCGACGAAACGGTGATCGATGCGATCAAGCGCGCCAGTTCGCAGATCGACCGGCGGTTCGCGCGGTCGCCCGGCGTCGCCGCGCGGTTGCACCTGGCGGTCGCGCGCGCCTTTCACCAACGGTCCGACCTCGACACGGCGCGCGCCGAATATGCCCGCGCCGACGCGCTGTTCGCGCGGGCGGGCGAGGCGGGCGGCGACGATGCGACGATCGCCCGGCTGGGCCGCATCCATATGGAATCGACGTCGGGCCAGCCCGACCGGCTGGAAGAGGCCGGGCGCCTGCTCGCCGCCGAGCGCACGCGGATCGACCAGCGCGGCGAGCGCGGCGCGCTGGGCTTTGCGCTCGCGCAGGCCGAGGGTGCCTATGGCTATATGGCCGATATCGAGCTGGCCGAACGCGCGTTCCGCCGCGCGGTCGCCATCGGCACGGCGGCCGGGGACGCGGTTTCGCCCGGCCAACTGCTGAAAGCCCGCTCGTCGCACACGCTGACGCTGATGCGGCTCGGCCGTGCCGACGAGGCCGAACCGATAGCGCGGGCGATCGTCGCCGATTCGACCCGCATCCGGGGCGCGGACCATCCCGACACGCTGGTGACGCGCCAGCACTGGCTCAACAGCCTGTCGATGATCGGCCAGCACGAGCGGGTGATCCGCGAAAGCGCCCCGCTGTTGATCGCGATGCAGACGCGCTTCGGCCCCGATCATCGTTTCACGCTGGCCCTTCATTCGACCCGCTTCGAAAGCGAGGCCGCGCTGGGGCGCTATGACGACGCCGCGCGCGATGCCGAGCGCGTGTGGCGCGGCGCGAGCGCGCAGGCCGGCCCCCGATCGCACCAGGCGCTGGTCGGCCAGATCGACTATGCGTCGGCGCTGTGCCAGACCGCCCGGCGCGGCGAGGCGGCGGGGATCGCGCGCGCGGCGCTGACCGAAACGCGTGCCGCCTTCGGGGCCGATTATCCGCTGACCCATGCGATGCGTTATTTCGTTGCCGAATGCCTGATCGCCAACCGGCGTTTCGACGATGCGGCGGCGCTGCTCGACGGGCTCGACAGCAAGGGCGCGGCGCAATTGCTGGGCCATGCCGACTTCGGCGCGGCCGTCGACCTCGCCCGCGCCGAAAGCGCGATGGGCCGCGGCGACACGGCGGCCGCCCGGCGGCTGCTCGGTTCAGCGGCCCCGATCTTGGTCAAGGGAAGCGATGACGCCGCCAAGCGGCGCATTGCCGCGCTTCACCAGCAACTCGGCGATTAGGCGAGGCGCGTGTCGATCGGCAGTCCGGATTTGAGCGTCAGCGTCACCGGGGTCCGTTCGGCGATGTCGGCCAGTCTTTGCCGCTGTTCCGCGTCCAGTCCGGCGATCGTCAGGACGCGGTCGATCCGCCGCTCCTCCTTGCCGTGCAGGCGCAACGCGACATCGACCGATTCGAGCGGCCAGCCCTTGCGATCGGCATACATGCGCAGCGTGATCGCGGTGCAGGCGCCCAGACTGGCGAGGAGCAGATCATAGGGCGCCGGCCCCACCCCGCCGCCGCCCAGCGCGGGCGGCTCGTCGGCGACGATCGCGTGGCCGCCGACGCTGATTTCGGTCCGGTAACGATCGTTGCCGATTCGGGCCGTGCCCTGTGCCATGACGGCCTCCTTGGTCTGCGGCAGGGCTTTAGCAGAAGCAGGCGGCCGGTGCACCCGGTCCATCCCGGCATGCGAATGGGGCCGGTCCGACCCCCGTCGGCCCGGCCCCCGCCGCGCGAATCGCGTCCAACCGGGTCGCTAGATAAGAGGCGATTCGAGCAGTCGTGTCGGTGCCGTGAACGATGCCGTCCGGAGCCCCCGGCGCCGCGTTCCCGGCAATTGTCCCATCCCCCGATGCGATGCCGGAGGCCTAAAGCAGCGCCCCGCCGCGATCTACCCAATGTTTGTTGGGGTGAAACCGGCCGGCCGGCGGCACTGACGCAAAAGGGGACAGCGCCGCACGAGAGCGAAATTGACAGGACGCCGTCGGCGTCGGAAAGCGCCGGTTTCATGCTGTTCCGGTCGCTTCTTCTCCTGTTCGCGCTCATCGTCGGCGCCGCCGTGCCCGCCGCGGCGCAGGACGCGATGGCCGACCTGCGGCCGGTCGAGCTGCGCACTGGTTCGGACGGCGACGACATCGTCTCGCATATCGGCTATGCCACCGGCCTTCCCACGCTCGAGCGCATTCCCGTCGGCCAGTTGCTGGCGGCACCCATGGCGCGGGTCCCCGGACCGACGATCCATTTCGGGCCGCCGGGGAAAAAGGTCACGCTGGCCCTGCGCGTGCGAAACGCCGGCGCCGGCCAGGGAAGCTGGATCTTCACGACGGGTCGCGGTTCGCTCACTTATTTTCGGCTGTACGAGGTCGCGGGCGACCGGCTCCACCTGATCGTCGACGGCACCGACCCGGTGTCGGCGCGCGAAAATCTGCAAACCTATCAGGCGTTCAGCACCGAATTGATTCTGAACGCGGGTCAGGAAAAGCTGTTCGTCGTCGATTTCCTGTCGGAAAATTCGACCTATATGCCGATCCGGATCGACACCTACGGCAGCTTCTTCAAGGACCGCCGCGCGAATATCGCCTTGGTTTCGGGCGTGATCTTCGGCGTCATCATCCTGATCTTCCTGAACTTTCTTTTCTTCTCGATCACCGGGCACCGCGAATTTCTGTGGCTGGCGGTCGCGCAATATTTCTTCGCGGTGAACACCGTTCATGCCGAAGGCTATCTCACCATCTTCTTCCTGTTCGACAAACCGCTGGTCAGCGTGGCGATTGAAGACATGTTCAAAAGCGGTTTCGCCGCCGCCATGGCGCAGTTCGGCCGCGACTTCATCAACACCCGCGCGCTGTTCCCGCGCAGCGACCGCGCGCTGCGCGTGCTGATCTGGTCGGCGCTCGTCACCATGGCGCTGCAGTTCGGGCTCGCGCTCTATCCCCCGGCACTGGTCGGGCTGCTCCACGCCGCGGCCTGGGTCATCACCATCTTTGTCGCGCTGTTGCTGCCCGTCGTCGGCTATGCGGCGATGCGCCAGCTCGGGCGTCAGCTCTGGCCATTGTTCGTCGGCTGGGCCAGCCTTGCCGTCTTCATCGTCTACGCCGCCGTCGCCTCGATGGGCCTGTTCACCTGGCTGCCGATCAACTGGCATCTGGCGGGGCCGGTGGGCCTGTTCGAATCGATCATGGTCACGCTGGCGCTGGGCCTCAATCTCAAGAAGATCCAGGACGACAAGCTGGCGGCGGACCGCAATTATGCCCGGTCGATGACCGAACGCCTCGCGATCAGCGAACGGGCCGCGCGGCTGGCAGAGGAAAAGGCGTTCGCGCTGGCGACGGTCAACAGCCAGAATGCCCTGCTCCACGCATCGGGGCACGACAGCAAGCAGGTGATCCTGGCGCTGAACAGCGCCGTCGACGCCCTGAAGCGGGGCGGTGACGGCGACACGAACCGCGAATTGACGGCCATGCTGCAAAGCTCGGCCAATTATCTGAGCGAGATCGTTTCGACGACCATGTCGGGCGCCAATATCGCCGGCAGCGAGTCCGATTTCCTGGCGATCAGCGCCTTTCGCGGCGGCGCGCTGGTCGAACCGCTGGTGATGATGTTCAAGGCGCCCTTTGCCGCCAAGAAGCTGTCGCTGACCGCAGAGGTCGAGGGCGATTTCACCCTCTTTTCGGACAAGCCGCTGTTGATGCGCGCGCTCGCGAACCTGCTCAGCAACAGCTACAAATATACCGAGGCGGGCAGCACCCGCATCGCGGTGCGACGCGCGGGCGCGGCAGCGGTGATCGACATCGTCGATACCGGCATCGGCATGTCGGCCGACATGGTGCGGTCGCTGAACGACGACGCCGCGATGCGGCTGCGCGCAAGCGAGGATGTGCAGGGAAGCGGGTCGGGCTTTCGCGCGGCGCGGCGGCTGGTCGGCAATCTGGGCGGCTCGGTCGTGATCGCGGCATCGAACGCCGGCGGCACGACCGTGCGCGTGACGCTGCCGCTGGCTGTCGCCGACCTGTCGCCCAGTTCGGCGCCCGATCTGCAGGCGCAATTGCCCGGCTGGGTGCTGCTCGACTTCGATCAGCGCGACGCCTTCGACGAAGGGCTGGCCAGGGCAAAGGTGCCCCGCGAGCGCATTGCCGCCGTCACCTATGACGATACGACGGTGACGCGCGGCCGGCTGAGCGAGGTGGTGGGCATGATGCTGATCAAGCCGCTCCACGACGAAGTGGCGCGGCATCCGCTGATCGGCGGCGCGTCAGAGTAGTTTCAATTCCTGCGCGCGCTCGACGATCTTGCGATTGTGCGTCACCTCCAGCTTGCGCCGCAATTCGCCGATGTGGAAGGACACGGTCGGTTGCGCGATCGACAGGCGGTACGCGATTTCCTTGTTGCTCTCACCCTGCGCCAGATAGTGGAGGATCGCCATCTGCCGCGACGACAGCGTGACGGGCGGGCGATGATGCTTGCCCAGCGCATCGGCCATGTGGGGCGAGATATACACATCGCCCGCCAGCGCCGCGTCGCACGCCGCGATGATCTCTCCCGGCGGGTCCGACTTGCTGACGACGCCGCGCGCGCCCAGCTTCAGCGCATAATCGACCTCGCCATATTGGGTTTCGCCGGTCAGGATGATCACCGTCATGTCGC
Organism: Sphingopyxis macrogoltabida; assembly: GCA_003241685.1. GTDB lineage: Bacteria > Pseudomonadota > Alphaproteobacteria > Sphingomonadales > Sphingomonadaceae > Sphingopyxis > Sphingopyxis macrogoltabida_A. Next base: position 84,888 of record QFPJ01000005.1, on the reverse strand, counting down.
GCGACCCGACGATCTCCGCCAGCACGTTGATGCCGCGCACGTCGGGCATGTTAAGGTCGAGGATCACGATGTCGACCGGCTGCGACTGGACGAAGGCATTGACCGTCGCGCCGCGGTCGAGCGCGCCGACGATGCTGTACCGCTCGTGCGCCGCGAACAGCAGCCGGAGTCCGGCCTGCGTGATCTGATGGTCGTCGACGACCAATATCTTGTGCGCGTTGGACATCGCCCCTTCGATGCCCATCGCCGCGCGCGTCGGCAACCCGAATAAATCTAGGGTCGCGACCGGCAGAATGGGTCTGTCCGGACAAGGCTGCGGTCCGGCATCGTCCCTGCCCTGAAATGTAACGGGTTGAACCCGATCGCCGGATCTTCTTTCGTGCCATTATACGCTAAGGCAGATGGAGCATATCGGCCATCGCGGCGGCGACGGGAGCGAATGCGGGCGCAATCGAGGGGGGACGGCGACATGATCGAAGCGATGATCGGGAGGAAGAGGCGTCCGGGCCGCGGCCGAAGGGCGCAAGCACGATGACCGAGACCGGGCTGGAACGGGAGGCGCTGGCGCTGTTCGAGCAGCTGCTGGACGTACCAGAGGCCGAACGCGACGCCTGGATCGCGGAACATACGCAGGGACGGCCCGAACTCGCCAGCCGCGTTCAGGCCATCCGCGCCGCCGACCGCAATTCGATGCTGCAAACCGGGACGGCGACCGACGCCCTTTATGAAGAGCCCGCCCCGGAACGGATCGGCGCCTATCGCATCGTGTCGCTGATCGGTCACGGCGGCATGGGGTCGGTGTATCGCGGCGAGCGCGAGACGGGCGACTTCGGGCATGTGGCGGCGATCAAGATCATCAAGCCCGGGCTGTTGTCCGAAGCGCTGGTCGAACGTTTCCAGCGCGAGCGGCAGACGCTGGCGGCGCTCAACCACCCGAACATCGCCCAATTGTACGACGGCGGGGAAACCGAAAGCGGATCGCCCTACATCGTCATGGAATATGTCGACGGTCTGCCGGTGTTGCAGTGGATCGACGCGCATGCGGCGGCGGCCGCCACCCGGCGACGGATTTTCGGCGACATTTGCGCCGCGGTCGCCGCCGCGCACCAGAATCTGATCGTCCATCGCGACCTGACGGCATCCAACGTGCTGGTGACGCACGAGGGCGCGGTGAAACTGATCGATTTCGGTATCGCGCGCGCGGCCGACGGCGATCCCGCGGCGCCCGGATCGGGTCCGGTCAGCCGGTCGTCGCTCAAAAGCCTGAGCCTGACGCCGGGCTATGCCGCGCCCGAACGCATGACCCACGCGCAGGTCACGACCGCCGCCGACATCTATTCGCTGGGCCGGCTGCTCGAAAAAATCCTGCCGCCGGCGGACGGCGACGCCGAACTGCGGGCGATCGTCGCGCGCGCCACGGCCCGGGAACCCGCCGACCGCTATGCCACGGTCGATGCGCTGCGTGCCGACGTCGACGCCTGGGGCACCGGATTTCCCGTGTCGGCCATGGCCGGCGGGCGCGCCTATATCGTCCGCAAGTTCGTCCGGCGCCACCGCACCCCCGTTCTGGCGACCGCGGCCGGCGCGGCGCTGATCCTGGGGGCGCTGGGCGCGACCTGGCACGCCTATTCCGTTGCCGAAGCCGCGCGCGCCGCGGAAGCGAAGCGGTTCGACGAACTGCGCGATCTGGCGCGATACATGATCTTCGACCTCAACGACCGGCTGGAACGCGTCGTGGGCAATACGGAGGCGCGGGTCAGCCTGGTCGCGCGCGCGCAGGCCTATCTGTCGGCGCTGGCGCAATCGCCCGAGATCGGCGACGATCTGCGGCTGGAAGCGGCCGAAGGCTTCATCAAGCTCGCCCGGATTCAGGGCGTGCCGGGCGAACCCAATTTCGGCGAGCGCGACCAGGCGAAGGCCAATCTGAACGCGGCGGAAAAACTGCTGCGCGCGATCGGCGACAGAACGCCGGCCGTGTCGCAGGCGCTGGCGCGGCTGTCCGCCCATCGTGCGGTCATCCAGGTCCATGGCGACAATGACAGCAAGGCGGCGGACCGGTCGATCGCCGCCGCGATCGCGGCGCTGGACGAAACGCCGTCGGCCGGACGCGACCTCAGCTGGCTGCAGGCGCGCGGCACCGTGCGCAAGGCCCAGCTGGAACTGGCGGACCTGGCCGACGACATGCCGCGCGTTGCGGCGCTGGCGCGCGATCTGGCGCGGGAAACCGGCGCATGGCCCGCCGCCGCGCGGACATCGCGCGCGGCCGAACTCGACCTGGCCTATGCCGATTATTACCGCGCCTATGCCCTGTCGTTCGACGAAAAGACGATCGCGCAGAGCCTGCCCCTGTTCCGCGCGGCGGAACAGCGGTTCCGCGCGCTGGAACGCGCGCGGCCCAACGATCCCATCGTCCTCTATATGCTCGCCTGGACCGGCTATAACGGTTTTCCGGCGGCCTCGCAGCTGGGCCGGGACGCCGATGCCGCCCATTTCATCGAACTGGCGCAAACGACGATCGACCGGCTGCTGGCGATCGAAACGCAGGACAATGGCCTGGTCACCATGTCCAACGGCATTCGCGAGGCCCGCGCGCAATGGCTGCGCGACCAGGGGCGCTTCGCCGAGGCGATCGCGATGCAGCGCGAAGTGATCGCGGGTCACAAGCGGCTGCTGGCCGACAAGCGATCGTCCAATTCGCTGAGCGCGCACGGCTTTTCCCATATCATCCTGGGCATCATCGGACGCGACGCACAGGACCGGACGCTGGCATGCGAATCCTGGATACAGGCCGACCGCGACTTCACCGAACTCGACAAGCGCGGCGAACTGCTCGGCTTTTACAAGGAATTCCTGCCCGGCCTGCGCGCCAATGTCGCCAAATGCGCGGCGGGCAGCCCGATCAGCGCTTTCGGCCCGCTGCGCTAGGGTCAGGGCCCGTCCGCGTCCGGCATCGACGGTCCGTCCAGACGGGACGGTCGTCAAACATCGTCGATCGGATTGGCGAGGGCGTCGGCAAGCCACGCCCGCGCCACCTGCCAGCGCCGCTTCACGGTCGGTTCGGATACGCCGATAACCTCGGCGATGTCGGCGGTGGTCATGCCGCCGAAATAGCGCATCTCGACAAGCTCCATCAATTGTTCGTCCAGCGAGCGCAGGCGCATGAGCGCCGAATCGAGCGCGTTCAGGTCGATCCGGCGCGGCACGTCATCGATGTTGGTTTGCAGTTCGACCTTGTGATGCCGCCGTTTCGACGAGGCGCGGGCGCGGGCATGATCGATCAGGATGTGCCGCATCATCCGCGACGCGAGCGCGATGAAATGCGCCCGGTCGGCAAGCGAGATGCGCTCCACCTGCACCAGCCGCAGCACCGCATCGTTGATGAGGTCGCCGGTGGATAGCGAGCTGTCCTGTTCCCGCCGCAGACGCGCGGCGGCAATCTGTTCCAGTTCGGGATAGAGTCGCGCGATCAATGCGTCGCGACCGTCGGCAAGACCGGCCTGCCAATTGCGCAACATCAACAGCGTTTCATGATCGCCCACGGAAGAATCGCCCCAGCATATTCGACCCTTAACCCCCACAGCTTCCCTTATCCGGCGTGAAAGGGCAAGGCCGCGTTTTCCAAAAATGTCCCGTTCCCGGCCAGTTATGACCTTTCGGCGGCGCCGCGTGATCCGGAATCCCCCGCTTCGCCGCTAACTCAGGCGAGGGAAGAAGAACGCGCATGTTCTTCGGGACGCCGGTGCAGGCGACGCGGCACCATCGGGGAAGGGAGCGACGGGCTCCATCGTCCCGCGATGCAGGGCCGGCTGCCACGGTTTCACGGGTTGACGGCGCGGGTCAGCAGGGGGGCCAAGGGCGGCGCATGGACAGGAAACGCTATTCGATTGCCGGCGGCGTCGCGCTGGCCGCGATCGGCGGCCTTTATCTGCTGATCGCCGACAGCGGCGCGGATAGCCGGCCGGCCGTTGCGCCGCGCGCGGTGGCCGCGCCGCCGCGCCCCGCCGCCCCCGACCTGGCGCTGAGCGCCCCCGTCCCGGCCGCGCCATCGGACGCGGCGCGTTCCAGCGATTGCCTGATCGAACCCAGCCGCGTGATCCGCGTCAACAGCGGCGTCGAAGGCGTCGTCGACGCGATCTTCGTCGATCGCGGCGATGCCGTCGGCAAGGGACAGGTCGTCGCCCGGCTGAAGGCCGACGTCGACCGGGCCAGCGCCGCCGCGGCGCAAGCGCGCGCCGACAATATCCATGCGGTCCGCGCCGCCGAGGCGCGCGCCGCCTATCTGAGTTCGGTCAGCGAGCGCAGCGAGGGCATCCGCGCGCATCTGGCCCGCGACAAGGTCGAGGAAGCCCGCGCCAATGCGGAAGCCGCCGCCGAGGAACGCCGCGCCGCCGCGCAGGACCAGCGCGTCGCCCGGCTGGAATATGTCCGCACCCAGCGCATCCTGACCGAAAAGACGGTGTACAGCCCGGTGAGCGGCATCGTCACCGAACGCGCGATGTCGCCCGGGGAATATCGCGGGCCGAGCACGTCGCACATCCTGACCATCGCACAGATCAATCCGCTGAACGTCGAGGTTTTCGCCCCGATCGCACAGCTGGGGTCGGTGCGCGTCGGCGATATGGTCGCGATCTTTCCCGAAGAGCCGGTCGGCGGACAATATATGGCGCGGGTCAAGGTGATCGACCGCGTGTTCGATGCCGCCAGCGGCACGTTCGGGATGCGGCTGGAACTGCCCAACCCCGGCAACAAGCTTCCCGCGGGCCTGCGTTGCAGGCTGGAAATCAACAGCAGCCCGGCACCGCGCGCCTGACGGCGCGGCAGCAACGCCTGCCAGCAGAGGAGTATTCGAGGGATGATGCGGAAAATGGCACTTTTGGGCAGCGCCGCGTTGCTGCTGACCCCCGCCGCGGCGCTTGGCGAGACATTGCAGGAGGCGCTGGCGGCCGCCTATCGCAACAACCCGACGCTGACGATTCAGCGCGCCCAGGTCCGGGCGAATGACGAGAATGTCCCGATCGCGCGCGCGGCGGGCCGGCCGACCGTGGATTCGTCGGTCATGTATCAGGAAAATGTGCTGAAGGGCGATCAGTCCGGCAATTTCGGGACGTCCGATCCCGACCGCCAGCTGGTCGGCCAGCTCAGCCTGAACGTGCCGCTGATCAGCTTTGGCGCGGTGCGCAATTCGGTGCGCGCCGCCGAAGCGCGCAGCGAGGCCAGCCGCCAGGGATTGCGCACAACGGAGGCGGACCTGTTTTCGCGCGTGGTCGCCGCCTATATGGATGTGATCCGCGACGAGGCGACGGTGCGCCTGACGCGCCGCAATCGGTCGGTCATCGACTATACGCTGACCCAGACCAGCGACCGGCTGGACGTCGGCGACGCCGGCCCGACCGACGTCGCCCAGGCCGAGGCACGCGTCGCGCTGGCCATCGCGCAGCAGGAAACCGCCGAGGCGCGGCTGATCGCGAGCCGCGAGAATTACATCCGGCTGGTCGGCAATCCGCCGGGCGACCTGTCCGCCCCGCCCCCGCTGCCGCAGATGCCCGCGACGGTCGAGGACGCGGTGCGCGTGGCGCTGGAAGGCAACGCGGCCCTGCAAGCCGCCCAGGCCGAGAATCGCGCCGCGCAGCACGACGTCAAGGTCGCCGACGCCGAAGGGCTGCCCCGCGTCAGCGCGGTCGGCGGGCTCAACCGATATGACTATCTGGGATCGCTGGCGCCGAACACCAGCCCCCGCAACCGCGATCAGGGCACGACCGGATATGTCGGCGTCCAGTTGAAATTTCCGCTCTATCAGGGCGGACGCGTCGCCGCGCAGTCGCGGCAGGCGCGGCAGAAATATGGCGTGACGATCGAACAGATCGCCGCCGCCGAGCGCGACGTCGTCGCCGACACGCGCGCATCCTATGCCAACTGGATGTCCGCGCGCCGCGTGATCGACGCCGCCCGCAGCGGCGTCCAGGCGAACGAACGCGCCTTGACCGGCATCCGCGCGGAGGTGAACAACGGCCTGCGCCCGCTGCTCGACCTGCTCAATGCCGAACAGGAATTGCTGAACGCCCAGGTAACGGCGGTCACGGCCGAACGCGACGCCTATGTCGCGGGCTTTGCGCTGCTCGCGGCGATGGGCCAGGCCGAAGCCCGGACGCTGAATTTCGACACCGCGCTGCTGTATGACCCGATGGTCCATTATGACGGCGTCCACGGGCTGGTATCGAACATCGGCCACGATATGGCGAAGCCCCAGCCGATCGCGACCGGAACGGCCGCGACCCCGGCGCAGGATGCCAGCATCAGGCCATGATGCTGCGGCGCGGGCCCGCCGTCCGGCATCGTCCGCGCCCCGAAGCTCAGATCCGGCCGCTGAAGGCCATCGTCTTTTCCAGCCGTTCTTCGGACAATTCGGTCTGGCGGCGGGTCGCCGCGTGGCGGCGTTCGGCGGCGGCCTGGGCCCAGCGGCGCAGCAGGTCGGCCGCCCGCCCCTCGACCGGCCACGACCGCGCCGACGCGCGAACCGCCCGGGCCGCGCGGGGCGCGAACAGCGTGTAGAGTTCGTCGTCGATCGCGGTGATCGCCTGGGTGCTGCCGGGATTGCCCTGCCGCCCCGCGCGCCCTTCGAGCTGGCGGTCGATGCGCGGCGTTTCGTGAAAGGCGGTCAGGATGACGTGCAGCCCGCCCGCGGCATCGGCCGCCGGCGACAATTCGATGTCGGTGCCGCGCCCCGCCATGTTGGTCGCGACCGTCACGGCGCCGACCTGACCCGCGGCGGCGACGATCGCCGCTTCCTCGGCATCCTGCCGGGCGTTGAGGATGCGGCAGTCGATGCCGATCGCCCCCAATGCCGCGGCGACCGCTTCGGAATCGCCGACCGAGCGCGTGCCGACCAGAACGGGCCGCATCGCCTCTTCCCCCCGCACCCTGCGCACCGCCTGTGCTACCGCGGCCCATTTGGACGCGGCATCGGCGTGCAGGGCATGGCCGCGGTCGCGGCGGCGGTTCGGCCGGTTGCGCGGCACCACCGTCACCTTCAGCCCGTAATCGGCCCATAGTTCGGGCGCCGTTTCGCGCACCGTCCCGCTCATGCCCGACAGGCGCAGATAGCGGCGAAAGAAGCGTTGGTAGGTGATGCGCCCCATCGTGTTGCGCGTCCCCGACAGTTCGACCTGTTCCTTCGCTTCGATCAGCTGGTGCAGGCCGCCCTCCCACGACCGGTCGGCCATGACGCGGCCCGTCGATTCATCGACGATCTGCACCTTGCCATCGACCACGATATAGTCGCGATCGCGCCGGTAGAGCCGCAGCGCGGCGATCGCCTGCGACGCGATCTGTTCGCGCGCCTGGCGGATGCGCCAGCGCAGCTGGGGCAATCCCGCGCTGCGGTCGGCGACCACGCGGCCGCCGCGTTCGGTCAGTTCCACCGCGCGGTCCGCCTCGCGAATCCGATAGTGCCGCCCTTCCTCCAGCTGGCCGACCAGTTCGAGCGCGGCGAGATAAAGGCCGTCGTCGTTCGCCGGCATTTCCGCCGACAGGATCAACGGCGTGCGCGCTTCGTCGATGAAGATCGAATCGGCTTCGTCGACGACGGCGAAAAACAGGCCGCGCATGATCAGCGGTTCGCGCGCGCCGCCGCCGAACAATTCGCGCATCACGCGCCGCGCCGCGCCGCGATGGGCGCCCAGCGACGTCTGATCGCGCAGATAGTCGAAGGTGATTTCCTTGTTGGTGCCATAGACGACATCGGCGCGATAGGCGGCCCGCCGGTCGGGCGTTTCCTGTCCGTGCATCACGACGCCCAGCGTCAGCCCGAACCGCTGGTAGACGGGGCGCAGCTTTTCGGCGTCACGCTCGGCCAGATAATCGTTCACGGTGAACACATGCACCGGCATGCGCGCCATCGCCGCGGTCACGGCGGGCAGCAGCGCGGTGATCGTCTTGCCCTCCCCCGTCGCCATTTCGGCGAGGCCGCCCTCGACCATGATCAGCCCGCCGATCAACTGCACCGCGAAGTGCCGCATGCCGAGTTCGCGGCCGGTCGCTTCGCGGATCAGCGCGAAGCATTCGTCGACCAGCGCGGGGTCGGACAGCCCCTGCCGCATGAGCCGCGCGCGCATGTCGGCGCAGCGCGCGTCGAACGCATCGTCGTCCAGCCCGCGCAGCGCCTCCGACGCCGCGACGATCGCGTCCGCCCGCGCCGCAAGCCGGTGCCGACCGGGCCGCGGCGCGGCCAGCGCGCGGCCGACCATCAGGTCGACCGGACGGTCCCATTTCCACGACGGCGCGATCCCGCGTTCGGGATAGGGCGCGATGACCGGATGCGCGTCACTGCGAATCTCGCGCCACAGGCCCTGGGCGCGCTCGCGAAGGGTGGGCTGATCAGGCATTGAACCGCGACAGCAGCATCTGGCGCAACCGCCGCCCGATCTGCCAGCCGATCGGTTCCCACCCGAGCTGGAAGCGGACGTGGACGCGCGTGCCAAAGGGCACCTGCCGCAATTCGCGCGGCAGGCTGACGTCGAACAGGAAGATGCGGTTGATCGCCTTGCGCCGGCCGGCATCGGTGGGATCGATCGGGATGGTGCCGCCATTGCCGAGCGCAAGCGCTTCGCTGGGCAGGTCGCGCGTGCCGCCCGGCACCTCGCGCACCACCGCCCCGTCATAGGTCGCGCCGGGCAAAGCCGCGATGCGATAGCGCACGCCGCGCAGCTTGCGGCGGACCAGGTCGATGTCGTCCTGCGGCACGACGATGCGGATCACATCGGCGTGCCCCGGCGTCACATAGCCGATCAATTCGCCCTGGCGGACATGGCGGCCGGGCAGGTCGGGCGCGGGCGCCTTTGCCAGCACGAATTGACCCGCCGCCTGTGCGAACAGGCGCAATTCGCCCTGCCGCTGGCGCTGGATGCCCAGCCGCTGGTCGGCCTCGTCGATTTCCAGCTGGCTGATCCGGCGCTTCACCATGTCGCCGCCCAGTTCGGCATCGGCGGCCGCCTGGAGTTCGCGGCGGCGCCAGTCGAGTTTGGCGACATCGGTTTCCAGCGACGGCTGCGTCGTTTCGACGAGCAGCTGGCCCGGCGCCACCACCGTCCCTTCGGGCACCGCGATGCGGGTGATGAAACCCGCCGTCCCGGCGCGCACATGCGCCCGGTCGGGCAGCCAGACGACGCCCTGCGCATTGACATGATGCGGCGCGGGAATGGCGAAGAGGATGAGCGCCGCCGCCAAGACCGCGCCCATCGTCAGCCGCACCGCAAAGCCCCGGTTGCGGTGCAATTGCGGGCTGGTGAAGACGTGGGCGAACATTTTCCACACCGGCAGGCCGATGCCCGTCCACAGGCTCCACAAGGCGATCAGCACGCCGAGCAGGAAGAATTTGCTCGCCACGATCAGCGCGATACCGAGCAGCATGACCATGCGCGCCACGAAGGCGGCGGGCGCATAGAGCAGAAACCAGCGCCGCTCCCCCGGCGTCGCATCGAAGGGCGGCATGCCGTGGGTGCGGAAGATATGCCGGTTGACGATATCCGCCCAATAGCGATTGGCACGCGAACCAAGGTTCGGAATCTCGATCAGGTCGGCCAGGATATAATAGCCGTCGAAGCGCAGCAGCGGATTGCCGTTGACGAGCACGGTCGAGATTCCGGCGATCAGCATGATATTATAGGCGACGCTGCGCGCCAGGCCGGGTTCGAGCACGACCCACAGCATCGCCGCGATGGCGGCCAGGAACAGTTCGGCGATCATCCCCGCCGCGCCGACCAGGGCGCGCTTCCATTTGTCGGGCAGCGCGCTCGCCGCCGACGCATCGACATAGGGAACGGGAAAGAGCACCAGCATCATGATGCCCATTTCGCGGACTTCGCGGCCCCACGCCTTGGCCGCATAGCCATGGCCGAGTTCGTGGACGGTCTTCACCAGCGGATAGCAGAAGGCCATGATGAGCAGATTGTCGGCCGACAGCACCCGGTCGATGATGTTGTTGGTCAACTCCTGCCAGTGCGTGCCGACGAGCATCAGTGCGGCGCCCGTCACGGTCAGCCACAACAGCACCCCGAACCATCCGAACAACGGGCGCACCAGATCCATGGTGCGGGTCAGGAAAGCGTCGGGATCGACCAGCGGCACGCGGAAGGACATCGGGCTTTTCAGGTTCTGGACCAGCAGCTGGCGCTTCTGCTTCTTGTGCCGCTTCAACAGTTCGCCGGTGTCGGGCAGCATGTCGGTAGCCAGCAGGTCGGACCCGTGAAGCTGGCCCAGCGCCGCGATCACATCGTCCTGCGTCGGCGCATCCTCGCCCAGTTCCTCGACCAGCCTTTCCCACAATTGTTCGACCGTGCGATCGCCGTCGAGGCGGCCGATGAACCGATAGGCCCCCTTCTGAAAGCGATGCGCCTTGCCCGCGGCGCCGTCGTCGAGGACATATTGCACGCTGCCGCGATAGCGGTGGCGGCGAACGCGGACATGCGCCTTCAACCGCGGCCGGAGCCGGGCGACCTGGAACCAGGAGGCGCTTTCGAACGGGTTCGCCATCGGTCAGGGCAGCCATTTCCAGAGGAACAGGCGGAGCCATTCGCGCAGCGAGCGCGTCCAGATCCAGAAATTGCTGCGCCGGTCGATCTCGACCTTTGCCACGCCTTCCATGCCGGGACGCATCACCGCCTGCCGGTCGCCCGCCAATTCGGCCTCGACCCGGAACAGATTTTCGCCATCGACGGTCGACGTGACCGAGGTGATCCGCCGGACCGTGAAGGGCACGGTTTCCCCGGCAAGCCCGGTCGGCGCGAAGCGGCCCCGCTGCCCCGGGCGCAGATAATTCACATCCTGTTCCGCGACGTTCAGCACGACGCGAAAGCTGCCCATCGGCGCGACTTCGAACAACAGGTCGCCTTCCTCCACCGGCGTGCCGACCTTCTGGCTGAGGTCGCCCGACACGAGCACCCCCGACAGCGGCGCCACGATGCGCGTCCGGTCAAGCTTGTAATCGATCAGGCGCAGGCTCGCTTCGGCCTGGCGCAGCTGTGCGCCGGCAAGGCTCATTTCGGCGCGTTCGTGCCTGGCAAGCGCCTCGCGGTAGCGGCGGTCGAGCTGCTGCACCTCGCCCAGCGCCCGGGCGCGATCGACGCGCAGATCGCGGTCGTCGAGCGTCGCCAGCACCTGTCCCGCGCGCACCACATCGCCCGCGCGCGCCTCCGACCGGGCGATGAAGCCCGAAAAGGGCGCCGACGCGGCGCGCTGGACCCGGCCTTCCAGTTCGGCATCGGCGCGCACCTGAAACTGGGCCAGCGGAACGAAGAGGACCAGCAGCAGCAACAGGGCGCCGATGCCGAGCGCCTTGGCCAGCGGGCGGCGCGGACCGAACAGCGCCTTCGCCCCGTCCATGCCATGGCGCCGCACCCGTCCCCCGATCCAGCGTTCCTCGCGCCGCTTGAGCGCGATCCCCGGCGCGGCCAGCGCGCCGATGGTCTCGACGATCAACAGGTCGCGCGCGGTAAACGGTTCCGCATCGGCGCCGCGATCGAGCAGCAGCACGCCGACCGGCGCCCCCCGGTCGAACAAGGAAATGCTGGCAACGCTGCCCTTGCCGCCGAGCGCGAGCAGCCGCGCCTGCTGCAATGTCACCGGATCGCCGTCGCGCACCTTTGGCAGCGACAGCGTCATCCCCTGATCCATCGCTTCGTCCATCGCCGCTTCCAGCGCCTCTACAATATCCGACTTCTTGCGGAACCAGGCGCCGTGCGACAGGGCCGACAGCCGGATCGCATCCCGGCGCACCAGACCAAGGGCGACCTGATCGGCGTTCATCGCGGCGGTCAGGGCATTGCAGAGCGCGAGCGCCGATTCGGTGAGCGTATCCTGTTCCTGCACCGCTGCGAGCACGTCCATTGCGGCGATCGATGCGGCGCCCCGTTCGCCCTCGCCGGTGGCGCGATGCTGCCAGATCAGCGAGTGCAGCCAGCCCACGCCCCAGTGCAGGTCGCGCAGCAGCAATTGCATTTGCGGCGCCGACAGGCCCGCGACGACCAGCAGCACCGCGCCGCCGACCCGGTCGCCCGATGCGATGGGATAGCCGATGATGGTCGCGCCGGGGGTGTCGGGATCGGCTGCGACCGTCACCTGCCCCCCCGTCAGCGTCTGTTCGGCGATCCGGCGCAGATGGGGATTGTCCTGCCGGCCGGCCGGCCATGCGGCCGCGGGGCCGAAGCTGCCCGCGGTGTTTTCAAGCAGGATCAGCGCCGCGGTCGCGCCGCGCGTCCGGCCGCATTGCAGATCGAGCCACGCCTGGCAGAAACCCGCCCCGTCGCTCGCCGTCGCGAGCGAGGCCCACAGCCGCGCCTCGTCGGGACCGGGCGCGGTGGCCGGCGTGTCGATCTCTGCGGCCATGCTCATCGGGTCCGCCGTCGCCTCACGCCAGCGGGCCGTAACGCTGCTCATAGTCGCGCACGAGCTGCACCAGCGCGTCGCTGAGCCGCTTCGCCGCAAAGGGGCTGAGGATCACGCGATGCTGAATATCGACCGCCAGCGCGTCGGGCGTGCCGACCGGCTGATCCCAGCTCTGGTTGATCCCGAAGTTCATCACCACTTCCTCGCGGGTCGAGGTGACATTGGCCATGTTGCAATAGCTGCTTTTCAGATTGTCGGTGCGGAACCGCAGCATCTGCTGGCGCGGCGCGGCATCGGGTGCCGGAACCGCCGTCGCCGCGATCGCGTCCGGCTTTGCGCCGACGGGCGCATCCGCCCTCGGCCGCGCCTTCGTGGTCCCGTTCGTCGTCCCGTTCGTCCTCCCGTTCGTCCTCCCGTTCGTCGTCCCGATGGCCGCCTCCGCGGTCGCCCCGGCTTTCGCCTTCGTCATGCCTTGTCCTCCTTCTTGTCCTTCCGGCTCCGGCGATCCGGACGCGATCCGCCGCGATGGCGGCCGTCGAGCGTCAGCGCGGGCAGGGCGATGGTCAGCACGTCCAGCGCGCCGCCCTCGTCGCCCGTGAGCAGCCGTGCCAACGCGTCCGCCGCGGGCAGCGACGATGGTGCGGCGGAAAGGGCCAGGGCCGGCGCCGTATCGAAATCGATCCGCACCAGGGGCTTCGCGGCGCTTGCCGTGCCTGCCCCGCCTGCTCCGGCTGTTCCGCCTGCTCCGGCTTCCTCGGTCGCCTCGGCCCTATTCGCCGCTTCCCTGGCGGCGGCCAGTTCCTTTGCCTTTTTGGTCTTGCCCGACGCCGTCGCATGGATGTCGCCCGCCCATTTGGCGACCGCCGCATCGGTGCCATAGCTGATCGGATCGAAGCGGGGCAGCGTCGCCGACAGCGACGGCAACAGCGGCAGGCCGGACAGGACGCGGCCCTCCTGCGCGGGGCCGGGCAGCGCCGCTGCCGGATCGTCGGGGAAAGCGACCAGCTGGACCGCTTCGTCCATCTGCGTCGCGGTGGGCGGCGCGGCATTGATGCTGTCCACCGTGACCGTCAGCACCTCGCTCGCGCCATAGGGCGCATTGTCCGGGACGCTGGCATCGAGGCTGAGCAGCCAGAGGTTGCCCGCCGCGATCGGCGTATCGCTGACCACCGAAATAAACGCGACCTGCTTGCCGCCCGCGCCGGCTTCGGTCCGGAATTCGACCACCGCGTCGGCCGGCAGGCCGGCCCCGCGCAGGATACCGTCGATCTGCAACAACGCCGGGTCATAGGTGACGCGGAAATTCAGCGTTCGCACGCCGCCCTCGCTGGTGAAGCGCACCTGGAGCCCCGCCTGCTCTTCCAGCGGCACGTCGAGATGCTGACCCGGCGCCCCGGCGAAATCGGGCAGTTCGGCCGTGCCGGCGGCGGCATGGGCGAACAGGATCGACGCGCGATAATCGCCGCCGCCCGCCCCGTCGGCATCGCCGTCGAGCGGCGCGCCGTCGCGGCTGGCGAATCCGTCGGCGCCGATGAACAGGCTGTAGCGATCATATTGCAGCGGCTTGCCGTCGGCGCGCGTCAACAGGAAGCCCTGCCCGTCGGCGTCGTAGCGGACCGTCGCGGCGATCGCCCCGAAACGCTCGCCGACCAGCGTCACCGTCCGCCCGGCCGCATCGTCGGCCAGCGGAACCGAGAAGCGGACCGACAGCCGCCCGTCGCCGATGACCGCCCGCGTCACTTGCAACAGCGGCTGGCCCGCGACCGACACGGCCAGCGGGACGGCGGCAAAGCTGCCGTCTTCGTTCACCAGCGTCGCGCGCACCAGATAGTCGCCCGCGACCGCATAGGCATGGCTGACCGACGCCGCATCGCCCGCGGCGCGGGTCGGCGTGCTGCCGTCGCCCCAGTCGATGATCCATTCGATCGGCCGGTCGTCGCCCGGATCGAAGGCGCCGAGCAGCACGGTATAGCTTTGCGCCACCATGCCGCGATCGGCGCCGGCGACGTCCAGCGTGGGCGCGACATCGCGCACGCGGATGACGAAGCCGGCCTCTGCCGTCGCCCCCGCCGCATCGGCGACGCGCACGACGACCCGATGGTCGGCGTCGCCATCGGCGGCAAACCAGGTGAAGCGCCCGGCGGCATCGATCGCCGCCCCCGCCGGCCCCGACACCAGCGTCCAGACCAGCGCGGCCGCATCGCCGTCCGGATCGCTGGCCGTAAGCTGGACGGACAGCGCCTGTCCTTCGTCCACCACGACGTCGGCGACCGGGCCGATCGCCGGCGCCGCGTTGGCGACCGCGATGATCGTGATGGTGAAGCGCTGTTCGCTGAACCCGCCGCGGGGATCGGTGACGCGGACGGTCACGCCGCGCACGCCCGCGTCCGACGCGGCGGTCCAGCGGAATTCGCCGCCCGCCGACACGCGCGCACCGGCGGGGCCGTCGACCAGCGTATAGACCAGCGCGTCCGCCGCATCGTCCGCGTCGCTGGCCGACAAGGCAAGGATCAGTTCCTGTCCCGCCGCGACCGCCTGGGCCGCGATCGGGTTCAGCAGCGGCGCCGCGTTCGCGATCGCCTGCACGGTGATGGTGAAGCTTTGTTCGTCGAACGCGCCCTTCGGATCGGTCACGCGAACCGTGATCGGCTGGTCGCCGGCGCCGGTCACCGTCCATTCGAGCAGGCCGCCCGCCGAAACCGTCGCGCCCGCGGGTCCGCCGACCAGCGTATAGACCAACGTGCCCGCCGCATCGTCGGCGTCGCTCGCCGCAAGCTGAACCGCGATCGCCTCGCCGACCGCCGCGCTGCGGTTGCCGACCGGCTGAAGCACCGGCGCCGCATTCGGCTGCGCCGTCACGGTGATCACGAAACTGCGTTCGTCGAAGGCCCCCGCCGCGTCCGTCACGCGCACAGTGACCGGCCGGTCCCCCAGATCGCCGGCGGTCCATTCGAGCAGCCCCCCGGCCGTCACGGTCATGCCCTGCGGCCCCGATACCAGCGTCCAGACGAGCGCCGCGGCATCATCGTCGACGTCGGCCGCCGCCAGCTGGATCGACACCGCGTCGCCGGGGACGACCCCGCGATCCGCGACCGCCGCCGCCACGGGCGCATCGTTGACCGGCGCGACCGCGATCGAAACCGTCGCCGTCGACGGCGCATTGATGCCGTCGCTGATCGCATAGGTGAAGCTGTCCGGCCCGAAGACATCGGCGTCGGGCGTATAGGTCCAGGCGCCCCCCGGCGTCGCCGGCGGAGTAAGCGTGCCCCGCGCCGGTCCGGTCAGGATCGTCACCGTCAGCAGGTCGCCGTCGGCGTCGCTGTCATTGGCCAGCAGGTCGATCAGGATCGGCGTGTCTTCGTCCCCGGCCGCGCTGTCGTCGCGCGCGGCGGGCGCGCTGTTCTGCAATGTTCCAAAGCTGACATTGTCGATCACCACCCGGCTGTCGGCATCGCCGGACCCGATCAGGTCGAACGACAGCAGGGCGCCGTTGCCGCGCGCGATGCCGGCGAGGGAAACCGTGACGAGCGCATCGCCGCCGGCGCCGGGGGCGCGGTTGATGGCGACGCCGGGCGCCAGATAGAGCGTCCCATCGGCCTGGAGATTGAGGAAGGCATCGGTCAGGTCGAGCCCGTCGATGCCCGCCAGCAACGACTGGCCGGTAACGGGATCGAGCAGCGCCACTTCGAACGCGTCGGGCGGCATGTCGCCATTGCGGCCGAGCGTGGCGGAACGGATGACGAAGCTGAACGCCGTCGCCTCTTCGGGAATCGCGAAGGATTGGCGCAGGTGCGAGAGGTAGCGGGCGTCTTCCGTCAGGACGCCTTCCCCGCTGGTCAGGCTGGCGGCGCCATTGGCCTGCCACCCGTCCCCGTTGGCGAAATCGCCGTTCACGAGCGGCGCCGTCGCCGGCGAACCGGCGACGAAGGCCGAAGACGCGCCGGACAGCGCCGCCGCCGGGCCATTGCCGGTCGCGCCGGAGGAAAGCGGGATCGTCGGTATCACCGGCGCCGCGGGCGCCGGGGCGGGATCGCCGTCCGGTTGCGGCGCCGCCGCCTGCGGCAGATCGGCCGCCGTCGGCTGGCGCCGGGTCCCCAGCCCCAGCCCATCGGCCATGATCTGTTTCGTGACGGCCGCCGGCAGGTCGACGAGCCCCAGGGCATGGCCCATTTCATGGGTCAGGACGGTCAGCAGGTCGTAACGGCGCGCGGTGTCGTCGTCGAACTGCGCGATCAGTTGCACCCCGTCGCTGGCGAATTCGCCATGATCGCCGGGCGTCGGATCGACGAACCAGCCCCAGCCCGCGGCATCGGCATCGACGATGATCGTGCCGTCGGCAAAGGTCGCGAGCGCCGCGCCCTGAAGGTCGCCGACCTCCAGCCGGATATTGGCGAGCAGGGTCGCGCCCTCGGCGCTGAGGCCCGCGTCGAGCCAGGCCTGGCGCGCGCTGTCGAACAGGCTGCTTACCTGGTCGAGCGTGACCGGCGCCGCCGGGGCGCTGGTCGACACGCCCTCGGCGGCGATCAGCGGATCGCCCGGCATTTGCCCGTTCACCGCGGCGAGCCCGGTAAAGCGCAGATCGTCGAGCAGGTAGATCTGGCTGACCGCCGACGTCAGCTCGCGGGTGCTGATGTCGATCATCTCGATCAGTTCGGCCGCGGCCAGTTCTTCCTTGAACTGGTCGCTCGGCTCCATCCCGTTATGCGTCAGGGTGATCGACACCGACCGTTCGCGGAAGCGGTCGGGTATCAGGATCGAATATTCGTCGGACGTAAAGAATCCCGTGCCCAGCTCGATCGTCTCCGACGCCGACGCCAGGCCCGGCGAGCTGAAGGTGACGGTGACGCTGGCGCCGCTTTGCAGCATATAGGGTTTGTAGATCTTGAAGGTGAAATAGGGCTTGTCCTCGGGGACATAGACCGCGTTGTGGGTGATCGCGTTCAATCCCCCCAGCGCCCGCTTGATCGACGCCTTCAGACTGTCCCAGATGCTGCCCGACGGCAGGAAGGAATCGACCAGCTGTTCCAGCGCGCCGCTCGCGCCCATGATCAGCGCATAATTATCCTCGTTCGGGAACAGCTTGTCGAAGCCCGCCTCGATGGCTTTCGACACCGACGCCTTGAACTGGTCGAGCCCGTCCTTGTCCTTGGTATCCTCCCCAAAGGTGAAATTCGGCACGCCGGCGAATTCCATGATCTGGTCGATGCTCTTGTCGAGCGCCTGCAGGCTGTTTTCGGCCGCGGTGATCACGCTGTTGGCGGCGTTTGCATATTCGTTGGCGATGGCCAGCCGGTCGGCGAGCGGCTTCGACGCATAGCCGACGATCTTCTGGACCAGAAACAGCTCGATCGCGTTGAGCGCGGGCAGTTTCAGATTGCCGATCGCCAGCTGGTTGGCCAGGCGGACCTGGCCGTCGAAATACTCCTCCCACATCTTGACGAGGACCTTCTTGACCAGCGCCTGCGGGTTGGTGTTGACGGTGAACAGCGCCCCGATGTCCAGCCGGTCCACGGGGATGACCGTGCCGTCGTCCATCACGATGCGATCATTGCCCAGCGTATATCCCTGCCCGCCGTGGAAGGAATAACCCGGAATCTCATAGGACAGCGGGAAACGGCCCGCTTCGCCGTCGAGTTCGCCCGTCGCGAGCCGTTCGAGGTGGACGTTGAGCGATTCGCGCGTTCCCTGTTCGAAATCGCCGTTGAAGATGGTCGGGACGGCATCGCCCCCCTTGCGCCCATCCTCGGTATTGTCGGTGGTCACGGGAACCGTGCCGACCCCCGTCGTCGGCCGGAATTCCAGCCCGCCGCCGGCGATCGAATAATACCAGCCCATGCCGATGCCGTCGGTGATCTGGAAATCATAGGGGCCGGACGGCGCGTCCGCCTTCTGCTTGTTCGCCGCGCCGATCCGCACGCTGGCGCTGCTGCTGGTGATGTCCTGCGGCGTGACGAAATACCAGGGCTGGTCATTATAGATGTCGATGGTGCGGACCCCCATCACCGTCGGGCGCAGCCCTTCGTCGGTGATGCGGCGGAAGATTTCCGCCCCCTGGAAATTGGTGATCGAGGTATCGACGGTGCCCGCATACCATTGCCACACGCGGCTGTGCGCCCCGCCGATGCCCAGCGCCGCGAAATCATCATAGTTGAAGCCGGCGGTGCCGTTCAGATAGCGCGAAATGCTGGTAACGCCGATGTCGGTGCCGTTGGGCGTCCCCGTCACGCCCGAATTGGACGCCACATCCTGATAATAATTGTCGCTGAAACCGATATTGTTCCACAGCTTGACGTCGGGGTCCTCGAAATCCCCGAACTTCACCGGATTCGTCTGCAGGCCCAGCGCATCGGCAAGATTCTGCATCTGGCGGATGTAGAGTTCCCACTTCATCGCCTTGGCCGAGGCGAGCAGCGCGCTGCCCGAAGCCGAAAAGAGCGCGCCGGTGGCGGCGAGCGCCGTTCCGCCCGATGCGACAGTCGCGCTGGCCGCGGTGATCGCCCCCGATACGCCCGAGACGAAGGTTCCCAGCGCATAGAAGGAGACGACGTAGCGCGCGATGTCCGCCAGCGTGCCAATCGGGATGTCGAGCGAATCCTGATCGAAATCATGCGGGTCCAGCGTCGTCATGTGGATGCCCTGGACATCGTTGCGATACCAGCCGAGCCGCTGGATGATCTCGCTGTTCACGACGGTGCCGCGCGAATGGCTGATGAAATGCATCGGGGAATCGAGCAGCTTGTTGCCCGATTCCGCGTCCAGATTCATGATCGCCGCGAAGATCGAGTCGGCCGCCGCCTCGGCAAAGCCGGCCTCCGCATAATCCGATTCCTTGACCCAGTCGGTGACGAGCACGACGGGTTTGCCGGCATAAGCGAGCAGCGCCTGGCCGTCGACGACCGCCATCGTCTGCATGTCGACCCAATTGCCCTTGTTCTTGTCATAGAGCAGGACGATGCCGTCGCCGCCGCGTTCGGCGATCATCTGGCCCAGTTCGAGGAAGGCCGTCGGCTGCTTGAAGGAGCCGCCGTCCTCCAGATTGAGCTGGAAGCCGTGCGTCAGCACCGTCACGCCGTTGAAGGTGCCATAAGCCGCCTTGTCGGGTGCGACCTTGAATTCCGCGAACTCGCGGATCGCGGTGCCTTCCTCGATCACGCCCCAATAATAGGTCTGGCCGCCGGTCAGCGACCGCGCATATTCGGGCGGAAACTCCAGTTCGAACTCGCCGAGCGGCAGATCGCCCAGCCGCTCGTATCCGCCGTCCGCGCGCACTTTCCAGCGGCCCGGCGTCAGGTCGAAGACGGTGTAGATACGGCTGGGGTGGCTGTCGTCCCCGGTCCAGGACGGATCGGTTTCGAGCGCGACCGTCGAGCGCGGGCGGATCGGGTCGTCGGGCCACAGGCCATTGCCGGGCAATTGCGAGCTGAAGAAGAAGCTGGTCTTCAGCGTGCCGCTGCCGTCCTGCACCAGCAGGTCGCTGTCGACGGTCCATTTGAACACCAGCGGATCGGGGTCCTCGCCGTGCACGTCCTCGGTCCCGGTCGGCGCGACCAGTTCGAGCGCCATCACGGCCTGCAGCGCAAGCCCGTTGCCGTGGCGCGTCACGTCGATGGGATCGAGATAGATGTTGCGCGCGGGATCGAGCAGGCCGCGGTCGAATTCCGGGCTGTCGATCGGCGTCCGCTTGCGGTCGTCGATGACGTCGATGTCGCGGATCGCGTCGATGTCGATGGCGACGATGTTCCCGGCGCCGCGATAATTGGCGTAAAGCGTCTTGCCCAGGCTGTCGATGCGCAGTTCCTCCAGGAACGCCATCGGGATGGGCGACGTCGAACCGAGCAGCACCGGGTTGGTGAACGGGTCCTTGATCACCATGATCTTGGACCCGATGGTATAGAGCGAGTCGACGTCTTCGGCCAGGCTGGGTTCGTAGAAACCCCTGCTGTTGATGCGCGCCTGCGATGCCTGGCTGTCGAACCAGTACAGCGTCGGCAGGCCCCAATCCGCCACGAACATATATTTGCGGTCGGGCGTGACCGCGACGCCCGACGCGTGATGGACGTTGAGGTCGGGGACCTTGCCGATCGAGAAGGATGATTCGTCGGTGGTGCGCTTCTTGTCGACGCTCAGCACCACGCCGCCGATGGAAAAGGGCTGATAAGTCACGCCGATTTCGACATCGGTGATGCGGGTCTGGATCGTCGTCAGCCTGTGCGAGAAGCTGTTGGGAAGCGCCTCGACCAGCTTGACGCCGCGGCTGCGGTCGCCGCGCGAAACGAAGGTCATCAATTCGGGCCGGCTCGTCGCCTGAATGTCGAACACTTCGATGCCGGCGTCGATCTTGTCGACCACTTCGCGCCAGCGGCCGACATTGGCGGCACCGTCCGCCGGCCGGCTGGCCTCGTCGACATTGACGACCATCACCAGACCGGGATCGTTATGCTGCTTGTTGATCCACGCCCGCTCGCCATACATTTCCGACACCGGAACGCCGACATAGAGCCGTGTGCCGTCGGCGTTGAGCGCCATGGTGGTTATGTGGCCGAACCGCTTGCCGTCGCTCTCCACATAGATGTCGAGCGCGGTGTTGCCGCTGGGGACGACCTTCAGATAATCGGGCCGGCCGGGATCGATGTTGATGATGTATAATTTGCCGAGACCGGCGGCGTAGAGATAGCGGCCCGCCGGATCGACCGCGAGCGCCGTCACCGATCCGCCCGGCACCGTGATGAAGTCGATCGTGTCCTTGGTTTCCGGATTGACGTCATATTGGCGCAGCGACAGCGTATCGATGACCGCGATCCCCCGGTCGGTCGCCACGAAGGCGGCGCCCAGGTTGGAGGTGACGACGATTTCCCGGACCACCGCGCCCAGATCGATGCGGTGGATCAGTTCGTCGATGGCGTCGGGATCGGCCGCCTTTTCGCCGGGCAGCACGCGATCGATGACCTGCACGCCGGTCGCGTCGCCGGCAAAGGCATAACCCGCCTTGTTGTCGATTTCGACGCTGGCGCTGCGGATATATTGCGTGGTGGGCAGATAATTGCCCTCCTTGTCCTTCAGCGACCCCGCGACCGGACGCTGGACATAGATCTCGCTGGCGCCGAGCAGAATGTCGTTCGGCACCAGGAACGCCACGCCCATGACGCCGTCGGTCCCCGGCGTGAACACCGCGCCGTCGATCACCCGCGTATAGGTGCCGTGGCGCACGATGATCTGCGTGCCGTCGGCCGCCGTCCCGATCCCCCGGCCGGTCAGGCTGACGATCGAGCTGCCGTCGTCCAGCAGGGTGGTGGAGGCGTCGGTGATGACCGGGCCGGTGTCGGTCTGGAATTTTTCGGGCGGGAAATCGACGTCGATCGTCTTGCGGACGCTGTCGGCCGTGACCGTGACGTCCAGTTCGACCTTGTCGATCGCGTCCTGGTTGGCGCCGTAGATCTTGTACGCGGCCAGGCGCACGCGCTGCTCGAACAGCGGCAGGTACAGGCCGAGAGCGGTCGATGCGATGCCCAGCGACGTGACCGCCCCGGCCAGGCCGCCCACCGCCGCGATGCCGATGGCGGGCGCGAAGATGATCGCATTGGCCAACGTGAAGCCCATGTTGATCGTCAGCGTCGGCAGCGGCATCGAGGCGCGGGCGATCAGCACATTGCCGCGATCGCTGAGCCCGGGGAAGGGCGGCGATTTGGCGCGGGCCATACCGTCGGCGTCAATCACCCCCGAATCAACAACCGTCCACACCTCGATCGCTTCGCCATTGTCGCCGAGCGGCAGCATCTGGCTGACGAAGAACCACACCTGGTCCCCCGGCTGCCCCGCTCCACCGGGCACGGGCACGGCGATCTGAACCGTGTCGTTGAATTCCGCGCCATGGACCTGCAACGCGAACGCACCGAGGAATTCCAGCTCGTCCGTCGCCGGCATCGGGATCGGCAGGTCCGCTTCCGCCAGGCTGGTGATGGTGACGGTCGCGTCGCCGGTCAGCCCGCCGGGCCCGAATGCGATCTGGACGCCGTCGGCGTTCTGCACGATGCCGCCGACGTCGCTGTCCACGGCCACCTGATCGCCGACGGTGGCGGGCAGGACGCTGACCTCCACATAATCCTCGCCCCAGCCGTTGATGACGGTGACGGTCGCCCGGCCTTCGCCGACGCCGCGCATGACGCCGTTCGCATCGACCGTTACGACGCTGGTATCGCTGGAAACATAGATGGTGCCCGCCGCGGCGCCGTCGAGGAAATATTCCTTTTCCGGATCGACGCCCGTCACGATCCGCCGTTCGCCGCCATTGGGCAGAATGGTGACCGTGTCGGGATAGGCGTCGATATTATAAAGGTCGGTCATCAGGTGCATGACCGTTTGCGGCGCCCCGACCATCAGGCCGGTGGCCGCCGAAATATTGCCGCGCGTCACCTGCAGATGGGTGGCCCCGGTCCCGACCGAAAGCAGCGTGCCATCGTCCGACAGACGGACGATCGACGGGTCGCCCACCCACCCCTGGACATAGGAATAGGGGAGAATGACATTCTGCTGATCGGTGAAGGTGCCGATCAGGGCAACATGGGTCGACGCCCCGACGCCGCTGAATTCGACATGCCGATATTCGAAATCGATCGCGGTCAGCGGCGCATCGGATATCGCGATGTCGATGACCGCGGCGGCCGAACTGCCATAGCCGTCGTCGGCCGCGACCCGCACGGTCGCCGACCCGGCAAAGCCATCGTCCGGCGTGAAGACCAGGCTGCGGCCGTTCGCCGTCAGCACGGCTGTCCCGCCCGTCACGTCGAGGATGCGGTAATAGATGCGGTCGCCATCGGGATCGCTGGCGACGTCCTGAAGATCGAGCCACATCGGCAGGTCGACGTGCGTCATCGAATCGGGCATTTCCGCCGCCAGCACCGGCGCGCGGTTGGCGGTGAAACCATAGGTGGCGGCGAGAAGCTGGCGATCGGCCGCACCGACGGCACCGTCGCCGTCGATATCCGATCCGGCCAGCGCGGCGGCAATGGCGGCGCTGTCTTCACCATCGACCCGGCCATCGCCGTTGATGTCGCCGGCAACGCGTATTTCGGCCGTATAGGCCCCATCGCCCGCGAAGCTGAGCCGATGCAGGCCCGCCGAGCGAATGGCGAAGAGGGTCACGCGGCCATCGCCCGTGACGCTGCTCGCCAGCATCTGGGCGCCCGCGATCTCCGGCGTCGCGTCGCCGCCGGTGACGACGCGCAGGATCAATGCGCGGTCGCCCAGGCTCGCCAGTTCGCTGGTCCGCACGGTGAAGGCATAATGGTCGCTGACGCCGCTGGACAGCGTGCCGGCGAACATCTGTCCGGTGAAATTTGCCGCCGTGCCCAGATCGTCGCGCACCGCGTCGGTCGCGACCGTGCCGTCGGCGCCATAGGCAATGGTGATGCCGGCCGCATCCGACGGAATCTCGATGGCGAGGCGGCCGCCAACATAGCCGTAGCGAACCCCCTGCCCAGTCGCGAGATCGCGCACTGCGGCCAGATTGCCGTCCGCGTCATATTCATAGGCAACCGAAACGCCGCCTGGGCCCGAAACCTGACTGACCCGTCCCTTCGCATCGCGCAGAAACTGCAACGCGCCGCCGCCGGGGGCGGTGACGCCGCCGTCGCCGATCATCAGCGGCCCCGCGGCCGACCGGATTTCCACGGTCCCGCGCACGCTGTCGATGACATAGACGGTCCCGTCCGGCCCGGTCAGCCTATAGTCCGCATCGCCGAACACCGACGCGCCGGGATTATAGGCAAGCCCGGTGTCGACGTCATAATATTGGCCGCCGACCTGGCGCAGCTGGGTATCGGCCGAACCGAGCGTCCAGCCGTTGTTGACGTCGGCGACCCACGCCGGGCGGTAGAAGGTGACGCCGCCGATCGTTTCGGCGACCGGGCGGAAGGTGAAACCGGCGCGCTCGCCGGTGGGCAGCGTCAGGACGAGGCGCGTCCCGCGTTCAAAGCCCGGCAGCGCGCCGCCGACCCCCGCGATCGCCGGCACATTGGTTTCGATGTCGACGTCGAGGCCGCGGAAAATCCATTTCCCGGTCAGGCTGTCATAGGCCCGCGTCAGGTCGAACGGCACACCAGCAAGATCGACGGACAGATCGACGTGCGTCGATGTGTGGCGCCCGGTCTTCTGATCGCCGGTCCGAATCTCGATCCGGGCGCTCGCAACGCTGGTGCGGCCCCCTATATCGCGGCCGGTGAGCCGCAACGAATAGAAGCCATCGGCCAGCGTCTGGCCGTCGAGAATGGCCAGTGCGCCCGTGACGATGGCGTCGCCACGCGCGATTTCGCGTGTGCTGCCGTCGGCCGCGACCAGTTCCAGCGTCCAATCGTCCAGATTGGCGTCGGCGATCGCACCCTGCACCGCCAGCAGATCGCGCACGACCATGCCATCGACCGCTTCGCCAAAGGAAACGACCGGCGCGATCTTGTCGGCGGGGTCGCGGACCTTCAGCCACTGATCGACCGTGGTGGTGCCGCCATCGGCATCGACCACGGTCGCCCGGACCAGATATTTGCCGGGGGCGCCGGCGGTCACCATCGCCCGTCCATTGGCGTCGAGCGCGATCTCCTGCCCATCGACCCACAGGCGCAGCGAGATGATGTCCGCCAGGCTGTCGGCGATCGGGTGCAGCAGGACGCTTTGTCCCGGCGTCGGCGGGAAGCTGGGCGTGGCGACGATGCGCAGCGTCGGCGCGACGGGTTCGAGCAGCGCCCGCATCACCACCGACCGCCGCGTCACGGCGCGGCCGTCGTCGACGATCAGCGTCACGACATAATCGCCCGCCTGTCCCGGTCCCGGCGTCCAGACGAATTCGCCCGTCGCGGCGTCGATCGTCGCCCCTTCGGGCAGGTTTTCGGCGCTGAAGGTCAACGTGTCGTCGCTGTCGGGGTCGCCGGCGGCGATGACGAAACGCTTTTCCTCACCCAGCAGGAAGCTGCGATAGCCTTCGGTGATGACCGGCGCGCGGTTCACATTGGCGACGCGGACCAGCACGTCGATCAGGCCGACGGTGCCCGACGGATCGGTCGCGGCGAAGCGGATGACGTGATCGCCCGCCTGCTGGAAATCCGGCGTCCATTGCAGTTCCCCCCGCGCCGCCACGAACAGCGCGCCTTCGGGCAGCCCGCTGACCACCGACAGCGACAGCGGGTCGCCATCGCCGTCGGTCGCGATGACGGTGAAGGTCGACGCCGCGCCTTCGCGCATCAGTTGCACCGACATGGGCAGGAATTGCGGCGCCTGATTGGCATTGGCCACGCTGATGACGACCGTTTCGGTGCTGCGCGAATGGCCGTCGGTCGCCGCGAACATGACCTGATAGGATCCCGACTGGTTCAGCGCCGGCGTCCAGCGGAACAGGCCCGTCACCGGATCGAGCGTCGCGCCAACCGGCGCCCCTTCCATCGAGAAGGTCACGTCATCGCCATCGGCATCGATGCCGCGCAGGCTGAACGCCAGCTCCTGTCCCTCGACGACCGCCTTGCCGCCGACCGGCGCGAGTTGCGGCGCATTGTTGGCGGCGCGGACGGTGACGCGGAAATTCTGGCCGTCGCTGGCGGGCAGCGTGACGCCATTGCCGCTGTCGATGACGACCAGGCTGGCATCATATGCGCCGATCTGCGCCGCCGTCGGCGTCCATTCGAGCAGCGCGCGGCCATAGACGGCGGTCGGCGTCACCGTGGCGCCAGGAAGCCCGACCACCAGATAATTCAGCGCGTCCTGATCCATGTCGGCGACCTCGATCACCGCCGACAGCTTCTGGCCCGCGACAGCGACGAAATTGCCGATATGCCCCAGCACCGGGGCTTCGTTGGGACTGGTGACGGTGATGACGAAGGCATAGCCCGACGCCAGCGGCATTCCCGTGCCGTCGCCGTCGTCCATCGCGGTCAGGATGACGACATGGTCGCCGCGCTGATTCGCGCCGGGCGCGAGCCGCAGCACCCCGGTTCCGTCGCCGTTGTCGATCAGCGTGATGAACGACGGCACCGGCTGGAACGGGCTTTCGTTCATGATCCCCAGCGTCAGCGGGTTGCCGTCGGGATCGAACGCCGACACGGGAATTTCGACCACGCTGTCCTTGGCCAGCGCGATATTTTCGACCGTGCGCACTTCCGGCCGGCGGTTCTGGTTGAACACCTGAATCGGCACCACGATCTCTGTGGTGAGCGGCGGTTCGTCGCCGTCGCCGACGTCGGTCGCCCGGAACCGCAGTTCGTAAGCGCCCGCCTGGGCATTGTCGGGGGTCCAGCGGAACTCCATCGTTTCGGGATCGAAGACCGCGCCGGGCGGCAGGTCGGACAGCAGTTCGACCGACACCGTCCGGGGGATGTTGGTCGCGGCGACCGCCAGCCCGGTCGCGGGGTCGCGCAGCGCGGGCGTGTAATAGGGATTGTCGGGGTCGAAGGCGAAGGCGGTGAAGGCCAGCAACTGACCCTCCAGCACCTGCCAGCCGTCGAGCTGGTCGAACACGGGCGCGCCATTGGCGTTGAGCACCGTGATCCGGGTCGTGAACGCGACCGTCGTCTGGCCGTCGCTGACCTCGAAGCCGATGTCATATTCGCCGTTCTGGATATAGGACGGCGTCCATTCGAATTCGCCGGTAACGGGATTGAGCGTCGCGCCAAAGGGCAGCGAGGTGCTGGAATAGGTCAGCGGCCGATCGGTTTCGGCGGCGGCGTTGATGCGGAACCGGATGAAATCGCCCTCGCGCGCGCTGCGGTCGCTGACCGGGACGACGCGCGGCGGCTGGTTGCGGTCGGCCACGGCCAGCCGGACGACCGTTTCGTCGCGGTTGACGCCGTCGGTCACGAAGAAGCGGACATCATAGGTGCCCGCCGATTCATAGTCGGCCAGCCAGCTGAAGACGCGGGTCGCCGGATCGAACGCCGCCCCCGCGGGCAGCCCGTCCACCCAATAGGTCAGCGGGTCGAGATCGATGTCGGAGGCGACAAGCTGAAATTCGAACAGCTGCCCCTCGGCGCCGTCGAGACGCACCGGCGGGCTGACGAAGGCGGGCGCGCTGTTGCCGTCCGCGACGACCAGCACGAAGCGCTGAAGCGACACCGCGCCGCGCGAATCGAAAGCTTCGACGACGACCGCGGTGCGCGCCGCGGCGCCCGCGGGCGGGGTCCAGCGGATCAGCCCGGTGGCGGCATCGATCGTCATCCCCTCCGGCCGGGTGAGCAGGCCGAACGCCACCGCCTGCCCTTCGGCATCGATCGCCGTGACCTGATAGCGGTATTCTTGCCCGACCTTCGCGGCGATCGGGGCCTCGCTGGTAAAGACGGGCGCCGTGTTGGGGAGCGTGCCGGCCACGACGCCGGTGACGAACTCCAGCCGGCGGTCGCCCGGATTCAGGATCGAAATCGTGCGCGCGCTGGCACTTTCCCCGGCGCCCAGCACACCGCCCGGCGGCAGCGATCCCGCCAGGTCGATCAGCCAGCGGCCGTCGTCGCTCTGCCCCATGGCGTCGGCGGGCACGCCCGGAAAGCCGGCGAGCGGATCGATGGTCAGCAAGGCCGGCAGCGTGATCGGCCCGTCGGTCTTGTTGGTGATGGTGACGGTGTAGGAAATGGTGCCGGTCAGACGGTCCAGACGCGTGTCGCCGAACACGATGTCGACCAGCATCGAAATATCGTCGAAGGCCCGGAAGCTGCTCTGGTAATTCACGCCCATGCGCTGGCCGGTCGCGGCGGTAACGCCCGCCCCGATCGTCAGACTATAGTCGCCGGCGAGCAACGTGCCGACACCGATTACCGCCGTGCGCGTGGCGGCGTCATAAGTGATCGAACGGATCACATGTTCGCGCCCGCCGCCGTCGACCAGGCTGTAATAGTCGGCGTTGGTGACCGACCCGGCCTGGCCCGAGGTGCCGAGGAACATATCCTGATCGAAGGTCACGGTCAGGAAGGGAGACGGCAGCACCAGGTCGGACCCCGCGGGCGGATTGGTGGCGATGACGACGGGCAGGGTCGCGGGGGCGACCTCGTCGACCTGACCGCTCTGGCTGATCAGCAGGCGCCCGTCGCTGGTCGCATGGACGACGTCGCCGCGCGAGCCGCCGGCTGCGACCGCGATGCGGCGCAGCGTCGCCATGTCGACCATGGTCAGTTCGCTGCCCTCTGCGGCAAGGCCGGTGTCGGCCACGTCGCCCGCGGTGTGCGACACGAACATCAGCCCTTCCAGCCGCGTGCCCGCCCGGCCGAAGCTGATCGAGTCGGCGGGCGCGGTGAAGCTGAGCACGGTTTCGGCGCGCGCCTGCGCGGTGAAGCGCACCACCTGCTTGCGGTCGGGCCAGGTCACGGCCCACAAGGTGCCGTCGTCGTCGAAGGCGAGGCTGCCGACCCGCAGATTTTCGTCGCGGCTCCACTGGGTGAAGCTGCCCTCGTCGGGGTCGAAGACCGAAATGCCGCTGTTGGTGGACACATAGAGCAGGCCCGTTTCCGGGTGCACCGCCAACGCAATGGTGATGCCGTCGCCGAAGCGGTCGAGGATCGCGCCGGTGCCGGGGTCGAGCCGGAGCAGCGCCCCGCCCCCCGTCGTCGCCCACAGCCGCCCCTCGCCGTCGAAGGCCATGTTGAACACCGGCTCGTCGAGTTCGGCGAGCGGCGTTCCGGCCGTCCCCCCGCGCGCGTCGAACTTCCAGATCGTGCCGCGGTTGGCGCCGCCGGAAATCAGGATGTCGCCATCGGGGGTTTCGACGATCGCCATCGGTCCGATGCCGCCGTCGCTCTGGCCGATGCCGGTGGCGAAGGCGCGCGCGATAAAGGGGCTGAGCACCGTGTCGAACTCGCTGGGCGCCGACAGGGGCGCGGCGGCGGGAACATTGGTCTCCGCCTCGCTGAACAGCGGATTGGTTGACGGCAGCGGCGACGGTTCGGGCGCCTGGCCGAAATTGGGCGGCGTGGTTCCGGGAACGGTGGGCAACGCGCCCAGGTTGACGCCCGACCCGTCGGACACGGCGTTGACGCCGGGTTTCGGCACCTCGCGGTTGCCCGCCACGTCGGTGGCGAGGGCAAGGAATTCATAGGTCTTGCCGGCTTCGCCCTCGAACATCAGCGAGCCGGCCGCATTTTCGAGCCGCCGCTGCCAGATGCGGAAATCGCCGCCGTTTTCGGCCACATACAGCGTCACATGGCGGACACCCGACCCGCCATTGTCGTCGCGCACATTCCAGTCGACGCGATAATCGTCGGTCGTGCCGATCCGCGTCGCGGTCAGCCGGCTTTCGGGCGCCCTGCCATCGACCATCTGGCTGAGCACGCTGGTGTCTTCCGGCGCAAAGCCGTCCATCAGCACGCGCGCCGAAGCCGATATATATTCGCCGGTCGCGACATCGGCGCCCGGACGCACCGAATAGGTGACGAAGCCCGCCCCGGCGCCAAGCGCGTTGTTGGGCGCCAGAAGTCCGCGCGTCGTGTCCTGCAGCACCTCGCCGGTCACGGGGTCGATCGCCTGGATCAGCCAGCTGGCGCTCGCGGGGTTCTGGAACAGGTCGAGCACCGCGCTGACGCGCAGGATGAAACCGCGCGTCGCCACGAAATCATATTCGGCCTGGAAACTGCTGCGCCCGTCGGGAACATCGATCGTGATGTCGCCGATGCGGATATCGCCGAAGGTGAAACTGCGCGCGTCCAGATCGGCGTCGAGCTGGGTGACGACGCGAATTTCGTTCGTATAGCGCGACGATCCCGCCGAATTTTCGAAGCCGATCGTATAGGGCAGCGCCGCCGCGGCCGGGAGCCAGCCGAACGTGTCCATCGTCTGCGGCCCGGTGATCGACGCCAGCCGTCCCGCCGCGCCGCCGGTGCCGAAAAAGCGCGAGAAATCGAGCTGTGCCAGCGGGTCTCCGCCCACCGGCTCCGGGCCGTTGATCTGGAAATCGGCGGGCAGGCCGGCCCCGCGCTGCGCGAAGTCGAGCCAGGGCACGAAGATGCTGAACGCCTCGAAATAGGTCGGGCTGGTCAGGCCGAGGTCATAGTCGGCGGCGTCGGGCAGCGCCGGAATCGGAACCTCGCCGATGTACCGCGGGCTCTGGCGCGGGTCCATATATTCGATGTCGGCCATCTGGCCTTCCCGATGGCCATAGAGCGCGCGCACCTGTTCGAAGAAGGCCAGATAATCGCCGTTCGAACGGATTTCGCTGCCCGCCGGTCCATAGAGAATGCCCGACGCCAGCGTCGCCATCAGGCTGACGATATGCGCCTGGGTGCGGATCGGCGGCGCTTCGCCTTCCGCGCGCAGCAGGCCCGCATCTTCCAGCGCGGCGAGATAGAGTCCGACCCAGCTCGCCTCGCTGGCCGCGAGCGCCAGCAGTCCCGGAGGCGCCGTGTCGGATTGCAGGATCGCATCGCGCAGCTTGCGTGCCTCGTTCGACTGGAAGGCGACGAATTCGTCGCGCGTCATCGTCGTCGCGCTGGCCAGAATGTGAAAACGGAAGGGAATGAAGGGGATTTCGTCGCGGCTCGGCGTCGCGGCATTGGATTGATAGAGGCCGACGAAGTCGAGCTGGTCGAGCACCCCGCGCGCGGCGGGCAACTGCTCGGCGATCTGATCCTTCACCGCGGCCCACCAGGCGTCGAGATTGCCCTCGCCGCCCGCCAGCAGATCGTCGAGGTCGGGGAAGGACACCGCCATCTGTTCGCGGAACGCCTCGAACGACCTGTCCGCCATCGCTTTCAGGCCCGGATAGGTCAGGACGTTGAAAGTGAAGCCGGTGAAGCCGTCCGCCGGCTGGTCATAAAGGAAGCCCGAGGTGATCAGCTGGCCGTTGGTGTTGACGATGGAATCGAGGTTCAGCCACGGAACGATGGCGTTGATTCCGGTCAGCACACCTTCGGGCGCGCCGCGCACATTGGTGAAGAAATCCAGGAACCGCAGGCCATAGACATATTGGTTGTTGCCGAGTTCGGGCACGCCCACCTGGAAATAGGTATAGGGCGCGTCGAGGTTCGACTGATTTTCCAGCGCGACCGAGTAGGTCGCCTGATCGCCCGCCAGAATGACGCGCGGGCCGCCGACGCCGATCACCACCTCCGGCTGGATGCCGCGTTCGATCAGGAAGCGATAGGGTTCGGTCGATTCGCTGCCGTCGGGATTGATGACCTTGATATCGTAGAGGCCGTGCGGCGCGTCGGTGAAATCGAAGGTCGCGATGATCGTCGAGGCATCGACCACCTTCCAGACGACCGGCGCATATTCGGCGATGTTCGGACGCGACACCTTGACGACGGCGTTGGGGTGGAACTGCGCCCCCTTGATCGTCGTGGTGACGTACCGCGAATCGCCGCCGCGATCGGTCTGGATATCGGTGATCACCAGCGGCAGCAGATCGGCGACCAGCGTGACCGGCGATCCTGCCGACGGCCCGCTGAAGCCGCGCACGAGCACATAATAGACCCCGGGCTCGGTCCCCGGAACGATCGCGGTCAGTTCCTGCCCGAGCGGCCCGGTGTAGGTCGCGTCGAACGCCGCCGACGTCGGAACCGCGTCGTGCCGCAGGAAGATTTCGTTGATGCTGCGCGCGTCGTTCGCGCCCATGCGGAAACGCAGCGTCTGACCGGCCGGCACCTCGATACGGTACAGCCGCTCCTGCCCCGGAGCGAGATCGACGGTCAGCGGGATGCCGAGCGTCAGTTCGTCGACCGCGATGGACAGCGCCTGCGGCGAGGCGGTGGTATTATTCCCCTCCCCGACATCCTCGTGCAGCTGGTTGCGCACGTCGGTGCGCACGATCACGCGGTAATCGCCCGCCGTCGCGCCCGGCAGCGTGGTCGTCAGGCTGAGCGTATAGCTGCCGTCGGGGTTCAGGATTCCGCTGAAATCCTGACGCCCCAGCAGCCGATCCTCCACGTCCCAGGTCGCGTCGCGCGACAGATAGACGGCGTCGGTCCAGCGTCCCGAGGCGACAATGTCGCTGGTGTTGCGGACCGTCCAGCTGATCGTGACCTCGTCGCCCGGCCGCTTGTCGTCGGGGACGATGATGTCCACCACCTGAATATCGGTCGGCGGCGGCAGTTCGATGACCATCGGGATGCTGCTGCCGCGCGCATTGTCGCGTTCATTGGCTTCAAAGACCTGTCCGGTGCTGTCGTAACGGGCCGGGTCCGACACGACGAAGACATAATAGGCCTCTGTCCCCAGATCCGCCGGGAGCAGCAGGTCGAGCGCGACGTCATAGCTGTCGCCGGCGGCCAGCCCGCCGGTGTGGCGCACCGATCCGATGAAGCGGTCGGCGGTCAGGTCGAGGAACGGGTCGCGCGACAGATAGACCAGATCGTCCCACTGCCCCTGCAACGCGGGGGTCGCGCCGCCATTGTTGCTGACCGTATATTCGACGCGGAAGCTCTGCCCGCGCACGGCGCGTTCGGGCGCCGTCAGGGCGGTGACCTGAAGATTCGGGGGCGCATAGGGGGTCAGCGTCACCGCCTGTGCGGTGCTGTTGTTGCCTTCGCCCTGGAATTCGCGGACCTTGCCCGCCAGCGATCCGCGGATTCCGTTCAGGCGCGGCGACAGGGTGCTGACCGCATAGCCCGATTCATTGAGTTCGGCATCAGTCATCGCGATGACATGCATCGGCCCTTCCAGTTCGAAGGGCAAAGTGACCGTGACGGTCGCTTCATAGGATTCGCCGGCCCCCAATATGCCGACATGGCGGTTCTCGGCCCGGACGATCACGCCCGGCGCGCTTTCGCGCGACATCAGCCAGTCGCCTTCGTCGAGCGAGGCATCGAGCGACAGGTAGACGCGGTCGATCCAGTTGTCGTCGCGCGTCGCCCGATTGCCTTCGTTCGTCACCTTGAAGGTGATGACGACCGTGCTGCCCGCCGCCAGCGTGTCGGGGACGATCAGTTCGCTCACGCGCAGATCGGGCTCGGCATAGACGACCGGGAAGCTGGCCTGGCCGACATTGCCCTGCGGCAGTTCGAAGGCATATTTGGCAAAGCTGTTCAGAAGCGAGCTGTTGCTGCCCGATCGCACAATGTCGGCCGGCACCGGGGCGTTGCCCGCCGTATTGGTGACGACATAGACATAATAGTCGCCGTCGACGCCCGGCGGCATCGTGAAGTCGACGGTGCGGCTGTAGCTTTCGCCGCTGCCCAGCGGTCCGTTGGTGACCGCCACGGACCCGACCTTTTGCGCGCGTGCGGGGTCGAACACGGGGTCTTTGGAAATCCAGACCTCGTCGGTCCAGTAACGGGTGCCCGACCAGACCGGCCCGCCGCGATTTTCGACCGTATAGGTGACGCTGGTCTGTTCACCCGAAAAGGCCGGGGTGGCCGGCGCCGCCGGGACCACGCCGGTCACGCGCAGGTCGGCCGGCGCGTTGGTGACGCTGGTCGCGGCAAAGCCGCTGTTGTCGAGGTTGTTGGGATCGCCCGCCAGTTGCGACACGACAATTACATACAGGCCCGCCGCCGCCGGATTGAGCTGGAAGGTCTGGCTGTTGGTATAGGATTGGCCGGGATCGAGCGCGCGCAGATTGCCGAAGGTGCCCAGGTCGAAACGCCGCGTCGAATCTTCGAGCAGCGGCGTGTCGGAAAGATAGACGCGGTCGTTCCACTGGGTCGCCGCCGCATTGCCGTTCGACCGCACGGTCCAGCTGACGGTAAAGGGTTCGCCGCCGGTGCCGACAGGATCGGCGGTGACCGAATCGACCGCGATCGCGCGCGTGAAAGTCTGCGGCGGGACACCGACGATGTCGATCGCGCGGGCGCGATAATTGCTGCTGTTGATTTCGTTCGGGTCGTCGGGATTGACGTTGGTGACGAGCGAATCTTCGAGCAGCGTGCCATAGGGATCGACCCACGGCATGATGTAATAGGTGCCCGACACCAGCCCGTCGGGAAGCGTGACGGTGACTTCCCGGTCATAGCCCGCGTCCTGAACCAGAATGCCGCGGTCATAGGTCAGCGTCGTGAGCAGGATGTCGCCCTGGCCCGGATGCGGGCGGTTCTTGTCGCGGGTCAGCCAGATTTGCTCGGTCCAGCGGCCAAGGTCGGTATCGCCCGCGCCGCGATTGGTGACGCTGTAGCGCACGGTGACGCTGTTGCCCTCGAACGCCTGGGCCGGCGCGACGACGTTATCGACCACCAGATCGGCAAAGGGGATCGGATCGACGTACAGCGCATGGGCGGTCACATTGCTCTGTGCCGTGTCATTGGGCCATTCGTCGACCGCGTTGCCGCTGTCGGCCGCGACGAGGATATAGACGGTGCCCCGGAACCGTTTGGGTATGGTGAAAGTGCCCGACGCCGACAGATATTCCTCGAGCGACCCCAGGGCGGCCGGATTCTGCACGGTGGAGATCAGGATGTCGTCGGACGATATCTTGTCGTCGAGCGACAGCCAGACCTGGTCGTTCCACTGCCCGTTGGCGGCGACGAGGCCCTGGTTGACGATCTTGAACTCGATCGACGCGGTCGCGCCCGCGGTCACGCTGTCCGGTGCGACGATCTCGCTGACCCGCAGGTCGGGCCGGGGCAGCGCCGACACCAATATCGTCGTGCTGCTGACCAGCCGGTTGTTGTCCTCGCGCTGATGCTCGTAGAGCGTATTGCCGGCATCGGTGACGACGATCAGCTCGTAATTGTCGACCGTCTTCGACGGCAGGCGCATTTCTTCCTTGCGGGTATAGCTCTTCCCGGCCTCCAGCGGCCCGGTGTAGCTGTAGGTGCCGATCAGCGTACCGGCGCCGCTGTCCCCGACCTTGCGCAGATAGACGCGGTCGGTCCAGGTGCCGTTGGCGTCGGCAAGCCCGTCGTTGCGGACCGTCCATTCGACGTCGATGATCTGTCCCTCGACCCCGGCGGGGGGCAGCGCGATGCGGTCGACCACCAGATCGGGCGGCGGCGCCAGGCTGACCGACACGGCGCCGGACAGGCCGACATTGTTCGCCGTAAAGACGAACTCATATGGCGTGCCGCGCGGATTGGTTGAACCCGGCGTTTCGACGACGATGCGATAATCGCCTTCCAGACCGTCGGGCAGGCGGAAACTGGCGGTGCGTTCATAGCTGTCGCCCGGCGCCAGAAAGCCCAGATGGTTGACGTTGCCCAGCTTGATGCGGCCGGTCCCGTCGATCCGTTCCAGAAACAGCTGGTCGAACCATTCGCCGCTGTTGGTCAGCCCGATGCCCTGATTGCCGACGCGCCAGGTGATGTCGATGGTGCCGCCCGATACGGCGGCGTCCTGGGTTTCCACCGACATCAGATAGAGGTCGGCCCAGGGGATCGGCGACACGTCGAAATGGCCGGCGAGCAGGCCGCGATTGGCGTCGGCGCCATTTTCGAACACCTCGCCCTTGGCATCCGACTGAACGAACAGCGTGTAGCGGCCGTAGAATCCCGGCGGTAGGATGAGGTCGAGCGCACCGCGATAATCCTCCCCGACCGCCAGCGCGCCGCTGTGCACATATTCGCCCAGCACGATGTCGTCGCCGTTGCCCAGGATGGCGTCGCGCGACACGATGACGCGGTCGGTCCAGCTGCTGGTGAAGCCTTCGCCGGTGCCGACATTGGTGACGGTCCATTCGACGCGAACGCGCGCCGGATCATCGATCGTCCGCGCCGGCGCGGTGACGTCGCCGACCTCCAGATCGGCATAATCCGCCAGCCCGACGGTCAGCGCCACCGTCCCCAGATTATTCGCCTCTCCCGGCGCGGTTTCGGCGACGATGCCGCCGCTGTCGGTCTGGACGATCAGCTGATATTCGCCGCTGGCGAAGATCGGCAGGGTGACGGTCAGCATGCCGTCGTAAAGGCCGCCGGCCGCCAGCGCGGCATCGGCCAGCAATTCGCCCAGCTTGATGTCGTCGGCGCCGACGACGCCATCGCGCGACAGCCAGACGGTGTCGGTCCAGCCGCCCAGCGTCGCGCCGGTTCCGTCGTTGCGGATCTGCCAGCGGACCACGATCGGCGCGTTCGATTCGGCGGTTCCATCGCTCGTGCCCTGGACCATCACCGGCACCAGATCGGGATGGGTCAGCATCAGCGCGCCGGACGTGCCGTCATTGTCGGCGTCCAGCCCGCCCTCGAACACCTGCGACAGCGCGTCGGCGCGCACGAAAATGCGCCATTCGCCGTCGGTATAGCCGGACGGAATGGTCACCGTCCGCCGCACTTCGTAGCTTTCGCCCGGCGCCAGATCGAAATTGCGCGGCACCGACGTCAGCAGCGCCGCGCCCGAAATCGTGGCGTCGTCGTCGATATAGATGCGGTCGGTCCAGGGCGCGCTTGCCGGTGCGGTGCCGGTGTTGCGGACGAGATAGACGACCTCGATCGTTTCGCCCGGCACCGCGCCGGGCGGGACCGCGACGCTTTCGACGACCAGATTCGGCGCCGCCGTCGCGGCGAACCGCACAACCGGCGACACCGCCGCATTGTCGCTTTCCAGGAAGTTCTCAAACACCTTCTGACCGGCGTCGGTGACGAGGATCAGGCGGAAATCGCCTGTCCGCCCGTCCATGACGCGGGCATCGATCGTCACCGTATAGCTGTCGCCGGCGGCCAGCGAGCCGTCCCGCACCACTTCGGCCAGCACCAGATCGCCCGCGTCGGCGGTGCCGTCCGCCGACAACAGCAGCCGGTCGACATGTCCGCCCGCGGCGGCGGCATCGCCGGTATTGCGAATGCGCCAGGACACGGCAAAGGGATCGCCGCCAAGGACGGTCCCCGACGGTCCGAATACCGCCTCTGCCACCAGATTGGGGGCCGCCGACGTCAATTCTATCTGGACCGGCGCGCTGACATTGTCGCCGCGCGTGTCGGGTTCGAGCACCGCCCCCGCCGCGTCGGTCACGACGAACAGGCGATAAAGCCCGCCGACCTCATCGGGCAGGGTGACGGCCAGCGAGCCGTCATAGGTGCCCCCCGCCGCCAACGGCAGGGTCCGGGGGCGTTCGCCCAGAATGACGTCGTCGCCATTGCCGAGTATATCGTCGCTGCTGAGGATGATGCGGTCGACCCAGTCCCCGCCGCCATCGGCATCCGCGCCGGCATTGTCGACGCGCCACGACACCAGGATCGTATCGCCGCCCGCGGCCTGCGCCGGCGCGGCCACGTCGCCGACGCGCAGGTCGGCATAGGGCCGCGCGGCCGCGACGACCGACGCCTGCGCCACATTATTCCCTTCGGCGTTGCGGCCGTCGGCGACTTCGCGGACCATATTGCCGCCGCCGCCCGCATTCTGGTCGGCATAGAGGGTGACGCGGATCGTGCCCACCGACTGGGTGCCGTCGGGCAATTTGAAGGTGAAGCTGCGCGCGCGTTCGGCCCCGGCGGCGAGCAGCGTCGCCGACGCCACGCTGGTATCGAGCAGCGTCTGGCCCGTGGTCAGATTCTGGACGAGAACGCGATTGTTCCATCCCGCCAGCGTCGCGGCATTGCCGATATTGGCCTCGTCCCAGGTCAGCGTGATGGTGTCGCCCGCCTGGGGCGAAGCGTTCGCGATCGCGAAGTTGCCGACGATCAGGTCGGGCGCCGACACGACCGTCGCGACCGCCGCATTGTTCGTCTCGCCGGTCCCGGCGTCGTTCGCCTCGGCGATCTGATCGAGAATGTCGGTCGTCACCGTGAACGTGAACTGGCCATGCGCCTCCAGCCCGGCGGGCCAGATGATGGCGCGGCTGTTCGACCGCGACGCGCCCGCCGCCAGCGGATCGGCCGGAATCGTGACGAGCAGGACCTGTTGTCCGCTGGTCGCGTTGCGCACGACGATCCGTTCGGAAAAGCCCGCCGGGGTCGGCTGGTTGCCGTTGTTCGTCGTCGTCCAGTTGAGCGTGACCGTGTCGTCGGGGCGCCAGCCGCCCGCGGGTTCGGCCGCGATGCCCGACACCGCCAGGTCGATGAAGGGGGCGAGGATCGACTGAATCTCGATCGCCGCTTCATTGTTCGTTTCGGCGGTTCCGGCCGGATTCTCCTCTGCGACGGCATTCGCCGCATCGGCGATGACGGTCACGGAGATGCGGCCGACGCCGGGGTTGCCGGCGGGCAGCGAAACGGTCATCTGCCGCTGGCGCGTGTCGCCCGCCGCCAGCGCACCGCCCATATCGTCGAGCAGGAAATTGCCGATGATCTGGCCCGTATCCAGATTGCGCAGGATGACGCGATCGGTCCAGCCGCCGGTCGCGGGCAGCGTGCCGTCGTTGCGCGTTTCCCACGATATGGTGACCTGCCCGCCCGACCGGACCGGCCCGTCGGCGGTCACGGCCAGGTTGGCCGGGATCAGGTCGGGTGCCGGCTGCACCTCGATCCCCGGCAGCGGGATCGGCGCGACGACGGGGTCTTCGAAGATGTTGAAGCCATAGGTGTAGATCGACCCGGCATCGCCGACCCAGCCTTCGATCAGCAGCGTATAGGTGCCGGTGTCGGGCATCACATAGCTGTCGACGTCGCTGAACGACCGGCCGAACAGCTGGCGCCCGTTCGGCGCGATCAGGCGCCAATAGGCGGACCCGCCCGACAGCGCCTGGCGATCGAAATAATAACGCTCCCCCGCCACCGCGTCGAAGCGATAGGCTTCGGTTTCCGAACCGGGGCTCAGCGTTCCGGTGACCGGCAGGCCGGGCGTGATCTCCGCCGCCGCGCCGAGGTCGAGAACACGCAGCGCGACGTCGCGGGACACGGTGCTGTTGTTGACGACGCGCAGCACATAATCGCCCGGCGGCACGGCCATCACCGGATTGCTGCTGGTCGAGGAGGAATCGGCGTTGAGGAAGTTGCGCGAGGCGACCTCGCCCCGCGGCCCGGTCAAGACCCACGCCAGATTGCTGTCGTTGGTCAGGACATCGACATAGAGCAGCGTTTCCTCGGTCAGCGTGAAACGCAGCAGGCTGGCCTGCTGCGGCTGGTCGAGCGTCGCCGAATAGGTTGCGCCCAGCACCAGGTCGGCCGCCTTGTCGACCAGCTTCGACACCTGGAACTGGAACGGAACCGACGGCGCGACGCTGTCGATCCGGCCTTCCACCAACAGCGTGTAGGTGCCGTCTCGCTCCAGCGTCAGCGGACCCATATCGTTTCCGTTGCCGATATAGGACAGCTGACGGCCGTTCGGGTCGATCAGCCGCCACTGGCCGGTCGCGCCCGCGGTCAGGAAATCGAGGAACAGGCGGTCGCCGGCCGTGCCGGCGAATTTATACAGGCGCGTGCCGTTCCCCGGCGCCAGCGTGTCGCTGATGACCATGTCCAGCGCCATCGGGGTCGCGGCGGCGACGTCGGCCAGCGCGAACGCGAAATCGCCGGTGGCCTGCCCCGCGCCGGCGATGGTCAGGACATAATCGCCCGCCGCCGCGAAAAAGGGCGTCGCGTCGGCCCGTTGATAGGCGTCGCTGTTGCTGAAATTGCGCCCGTCGACAACGCCCGACGGACCCGTCAGCGTCCAGTTGAACTGGTTGCTGTTGGTCAGGCTGTCGAACAGCAGCATCGTGTTCTGAGCCAGGGTGAAGCTGTAGCGCGTGCGGTCGCCGGGCAGCGCGATGGTGCCCTGCGTCGCGTCGCCCAGGGTCAGCGCCGCATCCCGGTCGGTCATCGGCGCGACCCGGAAGGTCAGCGTCTGCGGCGCGGTTGCCGCCACGCGTCCTTCGATCATCAGCGTGTAGCGCCCTGTCAGCGGCAACAGCGGCTCGGCCACGTCGGTGCCCGAAAATGCCGGGCCGAACACCATATTGCCCAGCGGGTCGATCAGGCGCCAATAGGGCGCGGTCGCGCCGCCCAGATGGTCGAAATAGAGCCTTTGCCCCGCGACCGCGTCGAACGCGAACAATTGGGTCGCATTGCCGGGGTCGAGCGTGACATTTCGCTGTTCGCCCAGCGTCAGCTCGTTCGCCGCCGCCAGATCGAGCAGGCGGAACCCGTAACTGCCCGTCGACGCGCCATTGGCCGAAATCGCGATCTGATAGGTGCCGGGTTGCAGCATCATCACCGGATTGCCGCCGAATTCCCATGAATCCGACGCGGTGAAGGACCGCACGGCCCCCGTCTGCGTCGGCCCGCTGATCTGCCAGCGCATCTGGTTGTTGTTGGTCAGCGAATCGAACACGACCGCGGTCGGTTCGGTGATGGTGAAGGCATAACGGTTCACCGCGCCGGCGCGGCCGATCGCACCGTTCACCGTTTCGCCGAACAATCGGCTGGGCCGCCGCGGTCATCGCCACCGACAGATTGTCGATGTCCTGATCGCCGGTCGACGTGCCCTGCGACGCGCTGATCGCGACGCGGCCCGCCTCCAGTTCCATGCCGGGAATGAAATAGTCGCTGACCACCGTGACCGTTGCGCCGCCTTCGGCGGTCAGTTGCACCGTGAGCAACGTGCCGCCGTCGGTCCGCGTCATCAGGACGCGCGCCCGCGTCCAGTCGCCGCTGGCGATCGTCAGGCCGGGGTTGGCGATGTCGGCGAGCTTGACCCCATTATAATGGATCGAAACATGGTTGGCATTGACTTCGCCGCTGTTGGCGAAGCTGTCGAATCCGATGCCCAGCGCACCGGCGACATTCGGTTCCAGGCCGGTCGACGCGCTGCGCGGGATCATCGGACCCGGCCCGCCCGCGCCATAGGTCGTCACCGGCAGCCATGCGAAGGCGATGCCGTCGGGGTTCGTCGCCTGCCCGGCGCGCGGTTCGACCCGGAAATCGAACGCGACGTCCACATTGTCCTGCCGGCCCGCCCCTGTCGCGGAGAAAAAGACGCTGTTGTGCGGATTGGCGTTCAGCGCGTCGGTCAGGCGCAGGAAGTCGTTTCCGCCCGCGTTCAGCACCTGGGCGGCGGCGCCATTGTGATTGACCAGCGCATAGGGCAGGCCAGCGCCGTCGAAATCCTGCCCGGTTTCGCCATTCGCCGGGGGTTGGGCGGGGACGTCGAAGCGGAAGCTGTAGCCGACGTCGGTGCCCTGCGCCGTATAGCCCTCGACGAGCAGGGTGTATGTGCCCGCCAGCGCCGCCGTCATCAGGCCGGTGTTCGCGGGCACCGACGGGCCGAACACGACCTGGCCCAGAGGATCGATCAGCCGCCAGCGAGCGTTGCCGCCGCCGCCCGACAGCAGGTCGAAGCCGAACCGCATGCCCACAACCGCGTCGAAGCGGTACATGTCGGTTTCGCGGCCCTGTTCGCCGAGCGCCCGGCTGTAGGTGCCCGACGGCGCCAGCGCTTCGGCCTCCCCGATTTCGAGCAGGCGGAAACCATAGGCGGCGCTGGCGTCGCCCGTCCCGTCGATCGTCAGCGTCCAGCTGCCCGCCGACAGGTCCAGCACCGGGTTGGCGGACAGGCCGAGCCCGTCCGACTGGTCGAACCGGCGATTGGTAACGACCGTGCCGCCGGGTCCCGACAAGGTCCAGTTGATCGCGCTGGCGTGGGTGAAGCTGTCGAACAGCAGCCGCGTGCGATCGGCGAGCGTGAAGCTGTAGCGGTCGATTTCGCCGGGGCGCGAAATCGTCGAATCGACGCGATCGCCGATCGTCAGCATCGCGTCCTGCACCGTCATCGGGTGCACGGCAAAGCTGTAGCCCGCCACCGTCCCCTGCGACACCACGCCCTCGATCAGCAGCGTATAGGTGCCGGTGAAGGCCAGCCGCTGCCCGTTGATGTCGGTCAGCGTCGTCTGGTTGAACACCAGATTGCCGAACGGATCGACCAGTCGCCAGCGCACGTCGTTTTCGGTCGACAGGGCGTCGAAGAAGACGCTTTCCCCCGCATTGGCGGCAAAGCGATAGGCACGGGTCGCATTGGCCGGCGTCAGCGCCGCGGTGACGGCGCTGCCCATCGGCAGCGGCGCGGCGCCGGCCAGATCGGTCAGGCGGAAATTATAATCGCCGGTCACATCGCCCGTTCCGTCGACCGTCAGAACATAGGCCCCGGCGCCAAGCTTCAGCACCGGATTGCCGCTGAATGCCGAGGAGTCGGACTGGTCGAACCGGCGCCAGTCGACGACAAGCCCCTGCGGACCGGCCAGTTGCCAGCGCAGGCCGCCGTTCGACGTCAGGCTGTCGAACAAGGCCAGCGTGTCCTGGGTCAGCGTGAAGCTGTACCGGTTCTCCGCACCCGGCGTCGCGATGCGGCCCGTGACGCCGTTCGGGTTGACGCTGCGCAGGGTGGCCCCCGCCGGAAGGCTGGTGCTTTCGAAATCGAACGCCAGGTTGAGACCAGCGGTGCCGGCCGGCGGCGGCGCGGCCATGCCTGCCAGAATGTCGGCCGCGCCGCGGGCGGTGTTC
The DNA here is from genome assembly GCA_003241685.1 of Sphingopyxis macrogoltabida. Lineage (GTDB taxonomy): Bacteria > Pseudomonadota > Alphaproteobacteria > Sphingomonadales > Sphingomonadaceae > Sphingopyxis > Sphingopyxis macrogoltabida_A. The sequence continues at coordinate 42,286 of QFPJ01000005.1, read as the reverse complement.
CACAGGCGGACACTGTCGACCGCGCCTTCGACCGGACCGTAGCTGCCATCGGCCTGGGTATAATGGCCGATGTAGAGCGGATCGTCGCTGTTCACATTGTCGTTCGCGCGAATGGCCCGCGTCGCCTGCGCGATGCCGTTCACATACAGGACCAGGGTGCCGGCGTCGCGGTCCGCGACCATCGCGAGATGCACCCATTCGCCGAAAGGCACCGCGCCGGCCGCGCTCTGAACGCTTTCGAGGCCCGACGCATCGCGCACCGCACCCCAGACCGATCCGTTGCCGTTGACCGCCAGGCGATAGGGCGATGTCGCGTTCGTACCCTTGGAAAAGACGGGCATCCAGCTGTTGGTGGCCCGATCGAAACGGAACCAGCCTTCCGCCGTGACGCTGCGCGTTACATCGACCGCCGCGCCATCGGCGATTTCGACATAATCGACGCCGCGCAGCGCGAGCGCATTTCCGGTGACGCCGTCGATGACCGCGGGGGGCTGCGGATTGGGCCCGTCGAGCTGAATCGGCACCGCCGCGCCATCGGGGACGGTGTAGACCGCAAGGCGATAGTCGATCGGCCAGTTCGAGAGCCAGGCGCGCGTTTCCATGATCAGCGTATAGCTGCCGGTGAAGGCGAGCGGCCCGGTGTCGAAATCGCCGACGTCGAGCGGGCCATAGACTTCGCGGCCGAAGGGGTCGAGCAGGCGGAAACTGGCGCGGTTGCTCGCTTCGGTGAATTGCTGAAGGTCGATGAACAGCCGGTCGCCCGCCGTCACGTCGATCCGCCAGGCCTGATTGTCGGCCGATCCGCTGGTGCGCCCCGTCACCGCGGCATTGCGGTCGAGCAGCGGCGCACTGTCGAGGTCGATGAAACGGAACGCGAAGGCGCCGGTCGCGGTGCCGCTGCCGTCCACCGTGATCGTGTAGCTGCCCGGCTGCAACAGCATCGCCGATGTCGTGATCTGCTGGCTTTCGCCGTTGCGCATGTTGCGGACGTGATTGATCCCGCCCGGTCCCGTCAGGGTCACCGTCATCGCGCTATTGTCGTGCAGCGCGTCGAACGCGACCATCCGCGGTTCGGTGAGGGTGAAGCTGTAGCTGCGCGTATCGCCCGGCGTATCGAGCCGCCCCTCGATCACGCCGGAGATCCCGGCCAGGTCGCGCAGCACCGGGACATTCGCCCCCGAAACGCGCTCGACGACGCGGCCGTCGATGACGGTGTCGAAATCCATGTGCAGGACGAGCCCGTCGTCGTTCGCCGGCGCACCACTCAACATATCGGCCAGGATGTCGGCGGCGGAGCGGCCATGATCCCATATCCTGAGTTCGTCGAGGCCGCCCTCCAGCTTGTGATAGGCGTCGTTCCGTTCGGGACCTGCCCCGATATGGAGCGGCTTGTCCGCGCTGCCGTTATGCGCCGCCGTACTGATCGTGCGCGACGTGGCCAGCACCCCGTTCAGATAGAGGCGCATCTGGCCCGTGCTGCGTTCGATCACGGCGGTGACGTGCGTCCACTGGCCGAGCGGCACCGATCCGCTGGCGGTTTCCAGCGTGTCGTTCGCGGTTCCGCGCATGGTCGACAGATGGATATAGCCGCTGCTGTTGTACCAGATCGAATAGCCGCGCTGCCCGGCGATATCGCCGTCCTTGTAGACCAGCGGCGTCCAGCTGTCGGTCATGCGGTCGGGGTTGAGCCAGAATTCGACCGTCAGATCGCCGCGCAGGTCCAGCGCGGGATCGGCCACCTGAATCTGTTCGTGCGTCGTCATCGACAGCGCGTTGCCGATGACGCCGGGCCGGGTCAGCACCGGCTGCGCCAGATTGCCGTCGATATCGATGCCGGTCAGCACATCGCCGCCGCGATGCAGCGCGAAGCGATAGGCCCGCGACGCCGCGGTGTCCCAGGACCGGCCTTCGATCAGGATGACATAGGTCCCCGTCTGGTCGGCGGTGAATTCGCGATCGCCAAGGCCGGCCGGCGTCTGCGTCTGCTGTCCGTTGGGCGCGATGATGCGGAAGTTCGCGTTGGCGACGCCGATCAGATTCTGGAAATAGAAACGATCGCCCGCGACTGCTTCGAAGCGGAACATGTCCGTTTCGTTCGCCGGCGCCAGCGTGCCCGAAACCGGCTGTCCCAGGGGAAGGTCGCCGGCCGTCCCCAGGTCGAGCAGGCGGAAGCTGGCGGGGCCGGTCCGGAAATTGTCGCCCTTGACCGCGATCTCATAGGTGCCGGGCGCCAGCGTGATGACGCGGTCCGACGTCGCTTCCCCCGAATCGCTGAAATAGAAGCTGTTCGTCGCGATGGGGCCCACCGCGCCGCTAAGCGTCCAGGACAGGCCGGTATCGCCGGTCAGCGAATCGAAATAGACGCGCGTGCTTTCGGTCAGGGTGAAGGTGAAACGGTTGACTTCGGTCGGGCGCGCGATCGCCGTGCTGACCGTTTCGCCGAGTTGCATGGCGACGGGCTGCGGATCGGCGGTGCGGATCACCGCGAACTCATAGGGGCGGCTGGCCGCCGTGTCGGTGACGCGCCCTTCGATCAAGATATAATAGCGCCCGGCCTGCGGCGCGGTGAAGGTCCGGTCGACGAACGAAACCGCCGTGGTCAGTTCGCGACCGTTGCCGTCGACGATGCGCAGCGACCCCGACCCCGGAGCCTGCCGCGCGTCAAAGACGAATGCCTCCCCCACCGCCAGGTCCAGCGCATAGGCGTGGGTTTCGGTGGCGGGCGTCAGCGTGCCGGCGACCGATTCCCCCGTCCCGGCGATCGGCGTGGCCGATGCGGCCAGATCGAGAAGCCGGAAGGCATAGGGGCCGATGTTGGCGAGGGCGCCGTCGATCAGCAGCTCATATTCGCCCGGAGAGAGCAACAGCGGCGGGCGCCCGCCGCTCTGGTCATAGCTGTCGGAGGCGCGCAGCGTCGCGCTGTAGTCGAACCCCGGTCCGCTGAGACGCCACGTCAGATTGCTATTGTTGGTGAACGAATCGAAGGCGAGCAGGCGCGTGTCGGACAGGGTGAAGCGATAGCGCTGGACATCGCCCGCGCCCAGCAATTCGCCCTCGACGCGCTGCCCCATGGCAAGATCGAGCGGCGCGGGATCGCGCGGCCGGTTGAGGACGAAGGAATAATCGTCGTTCGCGGCGGAATTGGTCGCCCGCCCTTCCACGAACAGCAAATAGGTGCCGCCGGCCGTCAGCGTCACTTCGCGATCGGCAAAGGTCACGGGGTTGAGCAGCGTCCGTCCGAACGGATCGACGATCCGGATCGTGCCGCCGCTTCCCAGGGTGGTGCGGGCGTCGAAGTACAGTTTTTCGCCCGCCGCGCCGGTGAAGGCGTAGATCGCGCTCGCGCGCGCCGGTTCGAGGAGCCCCGCGACGACCGCGCTGCCCGGCGACAGGGGCGTGGCCGACGCCACGTCGATCAGGCGCCAGCCATAGGCGCCGGTGCTGCCGTCGATGCGGAGCTGATAATCGCCCGCCGGCAGGTCGAGGACCACATGCCCCCCGAAGTCGGTGCCGTCGGACCGGCCGAGCGCCCGGCTGGTCACTTCGAAACCCTGCGGCCCGAACAGGCTCCAATATTTCGACGTGTCGGACGTCAGCGAATCGAAATAAAGCCGCTGCGGCGCGGTCAGCGTGAAGCGATAGAGATCGGCCTCGCCTTCGGTATCGAGCGTGCCGTTGACCGTATCGCCGATCGCGAAGGCCGTCCCGTCGGCCGTGTCGGGCAGCGGGACGGTGCCGATCTGGTTGATGCGGAACGCATAGTCGAAAGACGGCGACTGACCGTTCGGTTCGATTGCCAGCGTGTAGGTGCCGGTCGCGGTCAGCGTCACCGCTTCGCTGTTCTCCAGATAGCGGATCGAGCCGAGCGGACGGCCGAAGGGGTCGAACAACCGCCATCCGACATTGTAGAAATTGACATAGTCCCCGGCGAGACGTTCGATCGCCAGCTGGTCCCCGGCATTGCCGGTGAAGTGAAACAGCCGGGTTCCACCCGCCGTGTCGAAGCGATCGGCGATGTCGCTGTCCAGCGCGACGGCGGTGCCCGCGGCGAGTTCCAGCAGGCGAAAGGCAAAGGCGGAATTGCCGTCCGGATTATGGGCGCCGATCGTCAGCGTATAGTCGCCCGCGGGCAGGTCGAGCAGCGAAGACAGGCTGGGCGCAAGGTCGAACGAGTCCGAATAGGCGAAGGTGCGCTGGTTCACCTCTACCCCGCGCGGGCCGGTCAGCGTCCAGTGCAGATCGAAATTGGCGGCGAGCGAATCGAAGAGCAGCCGCGTCGGCTGCGTCAGGGTGAAGGTGAAGCCTGTGCGTTCGGCAACGTCATATTCGCCGGTGACCGGCGCCCCCGGCACGATCGGACGCAGCGCATCGGCGACCTTGACGACGCGGGCCGCGAAGCTGGCGCCGCTTCCGTTATAGATCGAACCTTCGACCGCGATCACATAATCGCCGTCCATCGGCAGATCGGAAAGGCTGAGGCCGTAAAGACTCTGCGGCCCGGTCATCTGGATGCCGTCGGGCCGGTACACGCGGACGCTGAGCGCTCCGCCGAAATCGCTCTGCGACAGAATATCGAAATACCAGCTTTCGCCGCGGGAGGCCGTGAAGCGATAGAGCTGCGTCTGGGTCGCGCTCGCCGTCCCGGTCGCGGCCACGCCGCTCGGCGAACTGTCGGCCGCCACGCGCCCCGTCGCCTCGTCGAACCGCCAATAACCGACCAGTCCGGTCTCGTCGCCGGTCAGCGGCGTCGACGCCGATGCCGCGATGTCCGACGCCGACCGCGCGACGTTCCAGACCCGCGCTTCGTCGATCACCCCGTTCCAGCGATAATCGCCCTGCGGCGCGGCGCCGATCGCGAGCGGCGCCAGGCTGTGCACGATCGCGCCGGCATAGGCTTGCTCCGCCGCCAACTCGCCGTCCAGATAGAGCCGCAGGACCGCCCCGTCATAGGTCGCGGCGACGTGCGTCCACTGCCGATCGGCGGGCAGCGCCGCCTCGACGAACAGGCTGGACCAGTCGTTCACATAAAAGCGAATCGCGCCGCCGACCCGGACCAGGCCATAGCCGTCGTTCCACGACGTGCTGCTGCCCTTGAACAAGATGCCCTGATAAGCGCCGTCATCCAGCGGGTTATCGGCACTGATCCAGGCTTCCAGCGTCAACGCGTCGCCGCGCAGCGCGGGGGAATCGGGAACCGTCAACTCGCCGAAACGATTGACGTCCCAGCCCCGGTTCTGGGCGCCCGGCATGGCCGAATAATCGATCGGGGCACCCCCGCCGTGCGGCATCGAATCGCTCGCGCCGCCGTCGCCGACGGCTCCGCCGAACTCCGCCAGTCCCGTCACATCCGCCGCGGCGGCCGGATCGAGCAGGCCGAACGCGAAATCCCCGATCGAATCGCCGTTACCCGCCACGGTCAGCCGATAGGCGCCCGCCGCCAGCCTGAGTTGCGGCGGGCCGTTATAACCATCGGAACTGGAGAAGAAGCGGCTGTTCACTTCGGTGCCGCGCGGGCCAACGAGCGTCCAGTGCAGATTGCCGGTCAGAAGCAGGCTGTCGAACAGCAGGTTCGTATCGGCCGCCAGGTCGAACGCATAGGTGACGCTGTTGCCCGGACCGTCGACCCGGCCGCGCACCGTCTCGCCGATCGTCAGCGCCTGTTCGGTGTCGGTCACGCGCGACAGGTTGAAACTATAATCGATCGGCGCACTGTTGCTGTCGCGCCCCTCGATCGCCAAGGTGTAGACGCCGGTGCGCGCGAGGGTGAAGATACCCGAATCGTCGAAGCTTTCCGGACCGCGAACATATTCGCCATCGGGCCCGATCAGCCGCCAGGTCGCATTCCCCCCGCCAAGGCCGCGGCGGTCGAGGAAATAGCGTTCGCCCGCCACGGCGTCGAAGCTGTAGAAATCGGTCAGCCGGCCTTCGTTGCCGCCCGTGACCAGCGCGCCCACATCGATGTGCGTCGCGTTGGAGATGTCGAGCAGGCGGAAGGCATAGGCGCCGATCGCGTCCCCGACCCCATCGACGACCAGCCGATAGTCGCCCGCCGCCAGATCCAGAACATTCGACCCCGCAATATCGAGCGAATCCGATTGGCCGAAGAAACGCGCATCCACGATCTTGCCGGCGGGGCCGGTCAGCGTCCAATGGATGTCGGTGCGGTCGGTCAGCGAGTCGAAATAAAGCTTCCGCGGCTCCGTCAGCGTGAAGGTGAAGGTTTCGGTCGCACCCGGGACGTTCAGCGCGCGACTGACCGGCGGCACGAAGATGGCGGCAGGCTCCGTCGACATCGACGACATCATGTCGAAGACCGGCATGTCGCCCGACAGCATCATCGGCGGCGGGGCGCCGTTTTCGGGTTCGATGATGTCCGCGCCGTCATTGGCCCCCGCATCCGCCCCCGTCGCGGCCGGCCCGTCCGCAAACACGGTCGGGCCAAAGGCGTAAAAGCCCGTTACGCTTTCCTGTCCCTCGATATCGATCGCATATTCGCCGACCTGCGTCGCCACGGCCGCAGGCGACGGCGGCGCATCGGTATCGCCGTCCCATTCTTGCTCGACCGCGACCTCCGGTTGATCGGTGGCGACACCGGCGATGCCGGCATCGATCGGGACTATACCGCCGTCGGGGACCGGCGCCACGTCCGCCGACAGCAGCAGGCGCGGCTCGAGCGCCTCGACGGTCAGGCGGCTGGAGAGGATCGACGATCGGCGCAGCGCGGCCTTGCGCTGCTCGCGGCGGTCGCGAACCATAGCTTCCAGACGCGGCAAATGACCCGCAAGCAAGCGATTAGGCGAAAATCCGCGCCTAAAGCCGTTCCGCATTCCGGAAACTCCCCAATCGCCAGCGAAAACCGCGCTGGCCCCCATCTACTATGCGGAAGGGGAAGGGATTTCGGATCAGCGGACGGCTTGCCCCCGTCCCGGCGCGACGGGCGATGTCATTCGCCGCCGATATTGGTGCCGGAGCGCGGGCGGAGCGGCCGGCCGAGGGACAAGGTCCTAGTCGTCAAGGGCCGCCCAGCATTCGAGCAGATGGCGCGCGATCGCCAGCGGCGGCGGGACGACGAAGGGTGCCCCCATATCGCCCGCCAGCGCCGCGCGCACATCGGCGCGGCCGACCCACATCGCCGCTTCCAACTCGGTCTCGTCGAGCGTCAGCGCCGGGTCGAGCGCGGTCGCGGTGCAGCCGATCATTAGCGACGACGGGAACGGCCAGGGCTGGCTGGCGACATAGGTAACGTCGGCGACGCGAATGCCCGCTTCCTCGAACAATTCGCGCGCCACCGCCTCTTCCAGCGATTCGCCGGGTTCGACGAAACCCGCCAGCGCCGAAAAGACGGCGGGCGGAAAACCCGGCTGGCGCCCGACCAGCACCTGCCCGTCATGCTCGGCCAGCATGATGACGACCGGGTCGACGCGCGGAAAATGTTCGGCGCGGCACGTCTCGCAGCGGCGCCCCCAGCCAGCACGGAACAGGATCGTCGGCGCCCCGCAGGCGGCGCAGAAACGATGGCGGGCATGCCAGTCAACCAGGCTGCGCGCGCCGCCGTACAGCGCCAGATCCTGTGATGAGAGCAGCGGCAGCAGCCGCATCACCGTGCGCGACCGCGCGTCGATGCGCTGCGCCGGATGCGGTTCGCGCACGAAATAGGGAATGTCGCGCTCGTCGCGGCCGAGCAGCATCGGCGCGCGGTCGTCGGCGGGGTCGAGCAGTTCCCAGCGCAGCCCGCCGCCATCGCCCGGCACGAAGTCGATCCCGTCGAGCGCGAGGCAGCGCGCGCGCGGATCGACCGTCGCGGCGGCATAGGCATCCGGATCGACGCGAAGCTGGTCGGCGCGGTCGAGCCATGCGCCGGTGAATCCCAACGGCCCCGGCATCAGCGCATCAGGTCCTTCGCCAGCGTTTCGCCGAACTTCGCCTGGAAGGGCAGCGCATCGGGCGGCATATATTGCGCATAGGCGGCGGCGCGATAACCGCGTTTGCGGTCGACGAAGCCGATGGTGCCGGCCGCGCCCGCCCAGCCGAAAATCCCTTCGCCCGTCGCCGAGGACGGCAGCGACACGCGGCCGCCGGCGCCGAAGCCCTCGCCATCGATGAACGTCCCCTTGCGATCGACGCTGTCGGCGATCAGGTTCGACATCGCCAACCGCGCGGTTTCGGGGCGCAGGATGCGCACCCCGTCCGTCTCGCCGTCGCCGAGCAGCATCGCGAGGAAGCGGTCGTAATCGCGCGCGCTCGACACCAGCCCGCCGCCGCCGAAGGGATAGGGCGGCTTGTCGAGATAGATCGAACTGGCCGCCGGATCGATCGGGATCAGGACGCCGTTGAAGGGCGCATAATTGGTGGTGAAGCGGCCGACATCGGCCTGCTTCACCTGGAAGCCGGTGCTGGTCATGCCGAGCGGATCGAACAGGCGCGCCTTCAGAAAGGCGTCGAAGGGCTGGCCCGACACGACCTCGATCACCCGGCCGAGCAGGTCGAGACCGATCGAATAGCTCCACTTCGTCCCCGGTTCATACACCAGCGGCAGTTTCGCAAGCCGGTCGGCCATCTCGGCGAGGCTGGGCGCCGGGGTGATGAGCGGAAAGCCCGGAATCGGCAGCCGGCTGGCCTGGCCGCCGACGATGCCGTTTTCGTCATAGGCCCGCTTGATCGGCCCCTTCTGGATGATGTTGTAAGCCAGCCCGGCGGTGTGCGTCAGCAAATGGCGCACCGTGATCGCCGTCTTCGCCGGGCGCACGTCGGTCAGCGATCCGTCGGGAACATTCTGCACCGTCATCTTGGCGAAGGCGGGCAGGAAATCGGCGATCGGCTGGTCCAGCGTCATCTTGCCATCGTCGATCAGGATCATCGCCGCGATGCCCGTCACCGGCTTGGTCATCGAATAGAGCCGCCACAGCGTATCGGGGCCGACCGGCGTGCGCGAATCGACCGACCCGGTTCCGGCGCCGAAAAATTCGGCCGCCGCCTGCCCCTTGCCGATCGCCGCGAGCGCGCCCGCCAGTTCGCGGCGATCGACGAAACCCTTGATGAAGGCATTGGTGGCGGGATAGAGCGCCGCGCCGTCGGCCCGCCAGGCCAGCGCCGCACGCGGCATCATCGCCGCCGCGCCGCCGAGCGCGATGCCGCCGAGCAATGCCCGGCGCGAAACCATCATGTTCATCCGTCTCTCTCCCGAACCTTGCCAGCGAGCTTGCGATAGAGCGTCGGCAGCCCCGCCGCGTCAAGCGCCGAAACGGGCCACCATTCGCCTTCCCCTGCGGCATCGCCGCTTTCACGCCGCACCAGCCGCAGCGTCAGGTCGAAATGGGTGAAGCCGTGCCGCACCTCCGCCATCGCCGACTCGCCGCCGGGTTCCACGGCCGCCGCCCCCGCCTCCTCCCACGGTCCGCCGGGCAGCGCGCGCATCCCGCCCAGCATTCCCTTGTCGGGGCGCCGCACCAGCCAGACGCGGCCGCCCGATTCGATCCAGTAGGCGGTGCCGCGCCGCTGCGGCTTGGCCTTCTTCGGCGGCTTGACCGGCAGCCGTTCGATGTCGTCGCGGCCCCGCGCGCGGCAATCGCCGTGCACCGGACAGGCGAGACAGGCCGGCCGGCGCGGCGTGCACAGCGTCGCGCCCAGATCCATCAGCGCCTGCGCGAAATCGCCGGGCCGGGCCGCAGGCACCAGCGGGGCGAGCGCCGCGCGGATCGCCTTTTTCGCGGCAGGCAAGGGCGTTTCGATCAGCCGGTGGCGCGCGATCACGCGTTCAATATTAGCATCGACCACGACGGCGGGACGGGCGAACGCGATCGCCGCGACGGCCGCCGCCGTATAATCGCCAACCCCCGGAAGCGCGCGCAGCGCCGCTTCGCTGTCCGGAAATCGCCCGCCATGATCGGCGACCACCGCGCGCGCGCAGGCGAGCAGGTTGCGCGCGCGGGCATAATAGCCGAGCCCCGCCCACGCCGCCATGACATCGGCATCGTCCGCCGCCGCCAGATCGGCCACCGTCGGCCAGCGCGCCGTAAAGCGGGCGAAATAGCCCGCGACCGCCGCGACGGTCGTCTGCTGCAGCATCACTTCGGCCAACCAGATGCGATAGGGGTCGGGCGCCGCGTCGCTGCCCGGCGGAATCCGCCACGGCAGCACCCGCGCCGCGCCGTCGTACCAGCCGAGCAGCCGCGCCGCGAAGGAGGAAGTCTGGACGCTCACCCCCCGCCTATGGCATGGCGTCGGCGATGGCGAAAGCAGGCACCCCGGACGATAAACCGCCGCGCAAGGCGGGCGGCAAAAAAGCAGCCGGAAAGAAAGCCGCCCCCCGCGTCTATGAACGGCCGCGCGGCGGCGAGGCGCGCGCCATATCCGACCTTGTCCCCGAAATCGGCCGCACCGCCTTTCGCAAATTCGGTTTCATCCAGTCGTCGGTGGTCAGCCGCTGGCGCGAAATCGTCGGCGACCGGCTGGCCGACGTCACCCAGCCCGCGATGATCCGCTTTGCCGCCGGGCAAAAGGCGGGCGGCACGCTGCACCTGACGATCAGCGGCGCCCACGCCCCGATGCTCCAGCATCTCGCGCCCTACATCATCGCATCGGTCAACCGCTTCTTTGGCTATGCCGCCATCGCGCGCGTCCATATGACGCATGGGCAGGTCACGCCCGCCGCGCCGGTTCAGCCGCCGGTCATGCTGAAGCCCATACCCGCCGAACTGGGCGACAGCCTGCGCGACATCGGCGATCCCGAACTTCGGACCGTGCTGGAACGCATGGCCGCCGGACTCGCCTCGCCGCCCAAGCTGCCGCGCATCAGTTGACGAAAGACCCCGCGCCATGACCGTCCGCTTTCCTGCCCTGTCCTCCCGGCGTCTCGCGATCGGCCTGATGTCGGCGGGCGCTCTCGCGCTGCTGACCGCCGCAGCGCCGGCGGCGCCCTGGTCGGCGACCGTCACCGAAAGCCCGGTCGGCGCGATTCGCGTCGGAAACCCCGATGCGAAGATCAAGCTGGTCGAATATTTCAGCTATACCTGCAGCCACTGCGCCGACTTCACCAAGGCCGGCACGGCGCCGCTGAAAACGCAATATATCGACAAGGGGCTGGTCCTGTTCGAATATCGCAATCTGGTGCGCGATCCCGTCGACATGACGGCGGCGCTGCTTGCCCGCTGCGGCGGAACGAAGGCGTTCGCGGCGAATCATCAGGCGATCTTTGCGGCACAGCCAACCTGGTTTGCCAAGGTTCAAAAGGCGACCGATGCACAGATGACGAGCTGGTACGAAGGTTCGACCGGCCAGCGCGCCCGCCGCATCGCCGCCGATACCGGGCTGACCGCGCTGATGCGCGCGCGCGGTTACAGCGCGGCCCAGATCGACGCCTGTCTCGACAGCGAGGTCGCACAGGCGGAGATCACCGGCATGACCAATATCGGCCGCACCGCCGATCGCGTCGCGGGCACCCCGACCTTCTTCATCAACGGCCGCAATGCCGGCGTTTCCGACTGGGCGGCGCTGAAAACGCGGCTCGACGCGGCGCTCAAGCCTTCGTAAAAGCCTGTCCCATCCCGTTTCAAGGCCGTTTCCAGGCCCGTTTCAAGGAAAGCCCGACATGACCCCCACGCTGCGTATCGCCCTTCTGTCCTCGCTTGGCGCGCTCGCGCTCGCCGGTTGCGGCGGCGGCGCGTCGGACCCGGCCAAGGAACAGGCGGTGGTCGAAAAGGTCGCGCCGCCCGCCGGCAAGAGCTGGTCGCAGGTCGTCAGCTTCGACAGCGACGGCAGCGCGGTGATGGGCAACCCGGATGCGCCGATCAAGCTGCACGAATATGGCGCCTTCACTTGCGGCCACTGCGCCCAGTTCGCCAAGGATTCGCACGAGGAGCTGAAGCGCGATTTCGTCGACACCGGCCGCGTGTCGTTCAAGCTGACCCCCTTCATGCTGCACCCTGTCGATGCCGTTGCGGGCGCGATCATCAAATGCACCGGCCCCGACCGCTATTTCCCGCTCGCCGACGCGACATTCTTGGACCATGAAGCCTTTCTGCAGGGTGCGACCAACCCCGCCCCCGGCATCGAAAACGCGATGCAGCTGCCCCCCGAACAGCGTTTCGTCGCGCTCGCCAAGGGATGGAAGATCGACCAGTTCTTCCAGCAGCGCGGCGTTCCCGCCGACGCGATCAACCAGTGCCTCGCCAAGGTCGACAATGTCTCCGCAATCGAAAAGGGCACCAACGACGGCGTCGAAAAATATCAGATCAGCGGCACGCCGACCTTTGTCATCAACGGGCAGAAGGTCGACGGCATCACCACATGGGGTGCGTTGCGCGACCGGCTGCGCACCATGGGCGCGCGCTGACATAGAAATATTCGTCATCCCGGCCGCCGCCGGGATGGCCATGTCAGAACCCTTGCGACTCCTCGTGCCGCGCGGCATGACAGCGCCATGGGGGTAATGTGACACCGGCGTTGCAACGCCTGCGATTCGGCTATCTGCACGGGAGGGGCCCGTGCAGATAAAGCGGCTGCGCCTGACCGGCTTCAAAAGCTTCGTCGAACCCACCGAACTCAGGATCGAACCGGGGTTGACCGGCGTCGTCGGCCCCAACGGCTGCGGCAAGTCCAACCTGCTCGAAGCGATCCGCTGGGTGATGGGCGAATCATCCCCGAAATCGATGCGCGGCGGCGGCATGGAGGATGTGATCTTCGCCGGCACGTCGCAGCGCCCGCCGCGCGATTTCGCCGAAGTCGGCATCCACTGCGACACCGAAGGCGCGATCGTCGCCGGCCTGTCGGACGCCAGCGAAGGCCGCGAGCTAGAGATCATTCGCCGCATCGAGCGCGGCGCGGGCAGCGCCTATCGCGCCAATGGCCGCGACGTGCGCGCCAAGGATGTCGCGCTGATCTTCGCCGACGCGGCGACCGGCGCGCACAGCCCCGCGCTGGTCAGCCAGGGCAAGATCGCCAATGTCATCTCCGCCAAGCCGACCGATCGCCGCGCGATGCTGGAGGAGGCGGCGGGGATCGCGGGGCTGCACGTCCGCCGCAAGGATGCCGAACAAAAGCTGCGCGCCACCGAAACCAATCTGACGCGGCTGTCCGAAATCGTCGCCGACATGGAGGTGCGCGCGAACGCATTGCGGCGGCAGGCGCGCGCGGCGGAAAAATACAAGAAGCTGAGCGACGATATCCGTGTGGCCGAGGGCCGGCTCATCTACGCCCGCTGGCGCGACGCCGCCGCCGCCGCGGATCAGGCGCGGCGCGATTCGGATGCGGCCGAAGCGGCGGTCAGGGCGGCGCAAACCGAACTGGAAACCGTTTCGGCGGCGCAGGTCGAAGTCGCAACGCGGGTCGGCAGCGCGCGCGCCGAGGCGCAGGCGCAGCGCGAGGCGCTGGCGGAGGCGACCGCCACGCTCGTCCGTCTGCAGGGCGAAGAACGTGCGGCGCGCCAGCGGCTGGACGACCTGGCGGCACAGCAGGCGCGGCTCGCCGAAGACCGCGAGCGCGAGGGCGAGCTGGCGCGCGATGCGCACGCCGCGCTGACGGCGCTCGACGCCGAAGCGAAGACGCTGGGGCAGCAGATTGCGGCGCAGGATGCGGGCAAGACCGCGCATGTCGAGGCGAACCAGGCGGCGCAGGCGCGGCTGCGCGATGCCGAGGTCGCGCTGGCGCAGGCGCGCGCGCGCGCCGCGAGCGAGGCCGCCGACCGCCGCATCGCCCTGTCGGCCCGCGACACCGCCGAAGCCGCGGGGCGCCGGATCGCCGGGGAACGCCAGCGCATCGAGGCCGAGGTGGCGGCGCTGGGCGACAGCGCGGCACTGGCCGCCGCGCAAAGCGAGGCCGCCGCCGCCGCCGAGGCGTCCGAAGCGGCGATCGCCAAGGCCGAAGCGCGTCTGGGCGACGCCGACGCCGACCGCGAGGCGGCCGCCCAGGCGCTGGCGGTGATGGAATCGGGCTTGTCGGAAGCCCGCGCGGCGTTGACGGCGCTGGAAAGCGAGGCGGCGACGCTCGAACGCGCCCTGGCCGCCGCGCGCAGCGACGCCAACCGCATTCTCGACCGCATTCGCGTGCAGCCGGGCTATGAGGCGGCGCTCGCCGCCGCGCTCGGCGACGATCTCGACGCCGGCACCGACCGCGACGCCGCGCGCGCCTGGGGCGGCGCGGACGGGCAGGCCGGCGACCCCGCTCTGCCGAAGGGGACCACCGCGCTGGCAGCGTATGTCGATGCGCCGGCTGCCCTCGCCCGCCGGCTCGCCCAGATCGCGGTCGCGCCGGGCGACGACGGCGCGCCGCTCGCCGTCGGGCAACGGCTCGTCACGCTGGACGGCGTGATGCGGCGCTGGGACGGTTTCGTCACACGCGGCGACGGCGCCACCGCAACCGAGCGGCTGACGCGCCAGAACCGCCTCGACGCGCTGGCGGCGCAGCGGCCGCAGGTCGAACTGGGGGTCCAGGAATTGCGCGACCGGCGCGACGGCGCAGCCGCGAGTCTGGCCGAACGGACCGACGGTGCCGCGGCGGCGCGCAAGGGGCTGGCACAGGCCGACGAGGCACGCCGCGCCGCACTGCGTGCCGCCGATCAGGCACAGGCGGCGCTCGATCGGCATCGCGACGCCGCCGCGCTGTTCGATCGCCGCCGCACCGAAATCGCCGCCGCCGAAGCCGAGGCGGCGACGGAACTGGCGGCAAGGGAGGCGGCGCTCGCCGCCCTGCCCGACGACAGCGTCGCGCGCGCCGCGCTGGAGACGGAAGAAGCATTGGCCGAGCGCGCCCGCACCGACGCGCAGACCGCGCGCGATGCGCTGGCCGATCACGAACGCACGCTCGCCGCACTGAGCGAACGACAGGCGGTGGTCAGCGCCGAGATCAAGAGCTGGAAGGCGCGAGCGGGCGAAGCGGCGCGGCGCGTCACCGACATGGACAAGCGCGCCGAGACGCTGGCCGCCGAGGCGGGGCGGCTCGCCGACCTGCCCGACACGCTCGCCCAACAATGTGCCGCCGCCGAAAGCCAGCAGGCCGGGCTGCGCGACCAGGTTTCGGCCGCCGAATCCCGCGAGCGCGAGGCCGACGCGGCGCTGCGCGAAGCCGAAGCCGCGCTGACCACGATTCGCGAGCGCGTCGCCGCCGCGCGCGAAACCCGCGCCGGTGCCGTCGCCCGGTCTGAAGCCGCCGAACTGCGCCGCATCGAAATGGGGCGGCTGTCGGGCGAACGCTTCGAATGCCCCCCGCCGCTGTTGCCGCAAAAGGCCGGATTCGAGAGCGGCGATGTCGGTGAGGCAGCAACCGAATCGGCCCGGCACGACCAACTCATCGCGGAACGCGAACGGCTGGGGCCGGTCAATCTGGTCGCCGCCGACGAACTCGCCGAACTGGACAGCGAACGCGAACGCAGCGCGGCGGAGATCGAGGAACTGCAACAGGCCGTCAACCGGCTGCGCGGGTCGATCGGCAATCTGAACCGCGAGGGCCGCGTTCGCCTGCTCGCCGCGTTCGAGACGGTGAACGAGCATTTCCAGCGCCTGTTCACGACGCTGTTCAATGGCGGCCAGGCGCATCTCGAACTCGTCGATTCGGACGATCCGCTGGAGGCGGGGCTGGAGATCATGGCCCAGCCGCCCGGCAAGCGGCTCGGCACGCTGACCCTGCTGTCGGGGGGCGAACAGGCGCTGACCGCGGTCGCGCTGATCTTTGGCCTGTTCCTGACCAACCCGGCGCCGATCTGCGTCCTCGACGAAGTCGACGCGCCGCTCGACGATGCCAATATCGAACGCTTCTGCGACCTGCTCGACCGGATGACGCGCGAAACGAATACCCGCTATCTGATCGTCACCCACAATGCGGTGACGATGGCGCGCATGCACCGGCTGTTCGGCGTGACGATGGTCGAAAAGGGCGTCAGTCGCCTGGTGTCGGTCGACCTGGGCGGCGCCGAGGAGCTGCTTGCGGCGGAATAGGCGTCAGGGCGCACTACCCACGACGAGCATCGCCGCGAAGATCAGCATCCCCGCGAACCGGTTGCTGCGGAATTTCTCCAGCGCATCGGCGCCGTTCTCCGGGGCCAGCGTCACCACCTGCCCGGTCAGGTGCAGCGCCGCAGGCAGCAGCGCGACGAGCGCCAGCGGGTCGGGCCGCACCGCCCACAGCGCGCCGCCCCAAAGCGCCAGCGCCAGCGCATAGCAAAGGGCGACGCCGCCCCGCACATGCGGCCCCATCGCCCGCGCGCTGGACTTGACGCCGACCAGCGCGTCATCCTCGATATCCTGCAACGCATAGATGGTATCGTAACCGATCACCCAGGCGATGCAGCCGCCATAGAGCAGCGGCAGCGCGAGCCCGCCCCCGCCGTCCGCCGCGATCCAGCCGACCAGCGCCCCCCAACTGAAGACCAGCCCGAGCCACGCCTGCGGCCACCAGGTCAGGCGTTTCATGAACGGATAGGCGGCGACCAGCGCCAGGCTGGCCAGCGCGACGATCTGCGCGCGCGGCGGCAGTTGCAACAGGACGACCAGCCCGATGAGCGAGAGCAGAATGGTCCAGAGCAGGGCATTGCGGACCGTCACCGCCCCGCTGGCGACGGGGCGCGACGCGGTGCGCGCAACCCGTGCGTCGAGGTCGCGATCGACGATGTCGTTATAGACGCAGCCCGCGCCGCGCATCGCGATCGCGCCGATCAGCAGCCACAGGAACAGCGGCCAGTGCGATGCGGCGCCGCCGGCCAGCGCGACCCCGAAAGCACAGGGCCAATAGAGCAGCCACCAGCCGATCGGCCGGTCGAACCGCGCAAGCAGCGCATAGGGGCGCACGCCCGCCGGCAGGACGGCCACGAAACCGCTGAGCTGACTGTCGGGAGGATGGGCGGCGGTCATCGCTCGCGGGCGATAGCATCCGGCCGCGGCTTGTCCAAGACCGATCGGGCTGCCTTATGGTTCGAGGCGGGACCCTAGCAGGTCGAGGGCGTGACGCCGGGCGAACTGTAAATCTGGGTCAGGTCGCGCGCCTCGCGGATATTATAAGCCGCGGTCGACCGGATCGTGCGGGGGCCGAGCCAATTGCCAAAGGCAAGCGGCTGATATTGATAGACGATCTCGACGAACATCACGGCCGATCCAAAGGGCGCCGTCACTTCCTGAGACGCCGGCCCCATGCCG
Source organism: Sphingopyxis macrogoltabida (assembly GCA_003241685.1). Lineage (GTDB taxonomy): Bacteria > Pseudomonadota > Alphaproteobacteria > Sphingomonadales > Sphingomonadaceae > Sphingopyxis > Sphingopyxis macrogoltabida_A. Next base: position 25,166 of record QFPJ01000005.1, on the reverse strand, counting down.
GGAAACGCCGTTCCCGTCTCGCCGTCGCCCGCATCCCCGAAGGTGGATTCGACTGGCAGATCGCCAAAGCAACGCTGCCAATGGATCCACTGGCCATTGTCCTTGTTGCGTTCGAGACTGGACAGGATGATCCGGCTCCGCGACCGGATATTCAGCCCCCGCCCCTGCTCCTCGGCACCGGTGAACACCTCGTTGATGTCGAGTTCGCGCACGCGGGGCAGCGACAGGTTGCTGCCGACCGCGATACGCGATGCGTTGTCGGCGACCGTCAGGCCGACCTGGCTGATCCGCGAATGCGTCAGCGTCAGATTCGCCATCTCGATCCCGCCTATGCCGATCAGCGCGAGCAACGGCATGCAAAAGGCCATTTCGATCATCACATTGGCGCGCTGATCGCGCACCAGCCGGCTTCGGTGCAAGGCACGGTCCAACGAGCGCGCGGCACGGCGCAAGGCGGTCATTTGTCGCATATGACCTCCCGTTTCGCCGATCCCGTGGTATAGGGCTGGTTGCGCAGCACCGTTGTCGCGGTCAGCGTCGTCATCTGATCCTGTCCCAGCATTTTCCACAACGGCAGAATGCGGTCGAAGCGCATCCTGGCGGCGTACAGAACAACGCTGTCGGCACCGCCGTTACCGGCCACCGAACTGTCGGCTTCCCACGAACCGGTGCCGTTCAGATCCTCGAAGCATTCGCCCGAATCCCATCTGCCATTGCCGTTCTTGTCGGTCAGCGGCTCGGGCTTTCCAACCTGGTCGAAGCTTTGATAGGCGTTGCGCGAGAAGGTGACGGTCGCGGCCGGATACACCTGCTTCACCTTGTTGCGCACCATGGTGTCGAGCGCGGTCTGGTCAGTGGCATAACCTTCCAGCGTCGCCATGCGCGCCGACTGGCTGACCGCGCCTTGCAGCACCTGCTGAGCGTAAAGCTGCCAGCTGAAATCGAAGATCCCCATGAGCAGCATCAGGAAGACCGGCGCCGTCAGCGCGAATTCCAGAATCGCCGCGCCGCTTTCACTGCGGCGCAGCCGGCGCAGGATGAAGGAGGAGTGGCGCGTCATTGCGACAGCCTCAGGCGCGAAATCTGGCCGGCGATGGAGGCGAAGATCGCTTCCAGTTCTTTGTCTGTGCCGGCCTGATAAGCCAGCCCCGGCGTCGCGCAATCGTTGAGCGTGTCATTCTTCTTGATATCGCCGCCGAAGCCGATGACCCAGACGACGATATTCTGGTTTTTCGCGCGGTTGCAGATTTGGACGAAGCGATTGTTGTGCCGCGCGATCGCATTGTTGTCGCTCGTTGCACCAATCCGTGGAACCGATTGTTCCTGGCCCTGGTGCGAGAAATTGGATCGCGGTGTATTCATGTCACCGTCGGTCATGAAGATGATATGACGCGCGATCGGACGCTTATTCTCGGCTGTCGCATTTTCCCCGGCAAACAGGCCAGTCGGCGAAATCAGCCGGGCGCCCCACACCATCCCCGAATCATGATAGGTAAAGCCCTGCGCCCACAATTCCTCGATCTTGTCGTCGAATTCCTCCTGGCCTTCGTCATCCATCAGCGTCAGTTTCATGACGCTGGCCGGACAAGCACCCAGATCGACGTCGCGATCGTCGGCGTTCTGGCCGAAACTATTGTTGTTCGACGACGTCGTCGACGTTCCGGTTCCCGACCGGCTATAGGCATAGTGCGACAGGAACACGCGCCACTTGGTGTCGTCATTGCTGGTCGGCACCATATTGATGTCCATGTCATAGGCATCGCTGGGGGCGGTCGTGTTCTGGTTGAAGGACGTCGTCTTGCGTTCCATGACGCAGCCGTTCCAGGCGAAGCGCGCCTGGGCGCCCCTGTACCCGGTGTTGAAGCTCAACTCATCGCCGGGCGAGATGTCCGTCACATCGAAGGTGCGGTTGAGAAGGTTGTAGCGCGACCTGCTGGCGTCCCACTCGCGCGACGGAACCGTTACCGTGTTGGCGATCCACGACGGGTTGGCGTCGTGCAATATGCCGCCGACATTGACCGCCCCCGAATAGGGAACGACGCCGACGCGGATACGGCCGTCGCCGACCTCGGCTTCCAGCAGCGTACTCAGGAAAACACGGGCGGCGTTCTTGAGCGCCCTCAGGCGCGACCCTTCCATCGATCCGGTAACGTCGAGCACCAGCATCACGTCGGTGTTGGAAATTTCCAGCTTTGCCGAACAATTGACCGACAGATTGAAATTCTGATAGCCGAAGATATGCATGATAAGCGCCGGAAGCCTGGCCGTCGCCGTACCCTGCACGTCCGAAAAACCTTGCGGTTCGGCCTGAAAGGTGACCGACTGGCTGCCATACAGGCCTTGCGGGAAGTTGAAGTTGAACATCTTCTGCGCTTCGGCTTCCGCTTCGCCGCCATAGGCACCGGCGCCCATGTACCGACGAGCCGCCAGCGCGCCCGCATCGCACGCCTGTTGCAGACGAAGCTGCGCCATATAGGCGCGCCCGATGTCGATGCCCGATCCGACGATGCCCACCACCGGCACGCACGCCGCCGCCGTCAGAATCATGGTGTTGCCGCGCTGATCGCGGAGCAGTTTCTTTGCGCCCGCCGCCAGCCGGCGGAATATGGTCCCACGCATGGCCTGTAACCCCTCTTGGGCCTGTAACCCCTCTTGGCCCGGCACGCGCCGATATGCGGATGCGTGCCTGGTATCGTGCACCTAGGGGGAAACTGCTTACCAAACTGCTAATCGCCGCCGCGCCAAATGGCCGAAAATCGCGCGTTTGCCCCGAAACGGGACAATCGGCCCGCCGCACGGCAAGGGGTGCACAGAAAAGCATGGTCTGCTATTCGCGCTGCCATGCCCGCCACGCCCGCCTGGCCGCCCGCCAGCACGCCCCGCCTGTTCATCGACCAGCCGCTGGCGGCCGACGCCGCGCCGGTCATCGACGGGCCGTCGGCGCATTATCTGCTCAACGTGATGCGGTTGAAGACGGGTGACCCGCTGCTGCTGTTCGACGATCTCAGCGGCGAATGGCTGGCGAGGGTCGCCGATACGGCGAAACGATCGCTCACCCTGCGGATCGACGCGCAGATGCGCGAGAGAGAGACCGTTCCCGACCTGTGGCTCTGTTTCGCGCCGGTGAAGAAGGCGCGGCTCGACTGGATCATCGAAAAGGCCACCGAACTCGGCGTCGCGCGGCTGCAACCCGTTATCACCGAACGCACCATCGTCGAACGCGTCAAGCGCGAACGGCTCGCGGCGCAGATCGTCGAGGCTTGCGAGCAATGCGGCCGTACCGCATTGCCGCAGCTTGGCGATCCGGTGAAGCTTTCCGCGCTGATCGACAACTGGCCCGCCGGCCGTGCGCTTCTGTTCGCCGACGAAGCGGGGGGCGAGCCGCTCGCATCGCTCGACGCCCCCGCGCCCGCCGCGATCCTGACCGGCCCCGAGGGCGGCTTCACCGATCGCGAACGTGCGGCGCTGCTGGCGCTGCCCGCCGTCCGGCGCCTGGCGCTCGGTCCGCGCATCCTGCGCGCGGAGACCGCGGCGATCGCGGCGACCAGCCTGTGGATGAGCCGATCCGGCGACTGGTGATCGCCGCGCGCCGTCGATCTTAACGTCATATTAGGCATGGTTCGCCATAGCCGCAGCCATGCAGCGGCGGGACCAGAGCCGAACCTGCTGGCGTGGGGACCAGTGGATGCAGCTTATGCGGGCGATGATGACGCTCGTCTGGCTGGTCCTTGCCGTGCCTGCCGCCGCGCAGGTCACGACAAGCTACAGCAACACGGCCGCCGGCACGATCAACAGCGCGACGCCCTGCACCGCGCCGCTGGTCCGCAATTTCTCCGTCGGCACCAGCGCCATCGTCGGCGATGTCGACATCGGCATATTGGCAACGCACAGTTGGCGCGGCGACCTGCGCATCACGCTGCAATCCCCCGCCGGCACCCGTGTGCAGCTCGTCAATGGCGATACCGGCAGCATCTCCGGCGACAATTTCAACGTCCGGCTCGACGACGACGCGGCGGCGCTCGTCAACAGCGACGGCAACACCGCCAACCACGCCACCAGCGCGCCGCCCTATCAGAACCAGTTCCGGCCCAACACCGGCCTGTCGGCGTTCAACGGCGAAAATGCGGCGGGCACGTGGCGGCTGGAAATCTGCGATCAATATCCCGCGGCCGACAACGGCAATTTCGTCCGCGCCGACCTGTATCTGACCAGCCTGCCCGCCAATTATGCCGACCTGTCGCTGACCAAATCGGTCAGCACCAGCGCGCCGGGGGCCGGCGCCAGCATCAGCTACACCCTCAGCGTCAGCAACGCCGCCGCCTCGCCCCAGACGGCGACGGGCGTCGCGGTGCGCGACCTGCTGCCCGCCGGGTTCAGCTTCACCGGCGCGACCGGTTTCGGAAGCTACAACAGCGCGACCGGCATCTGGACGGTGGGCAGCGTTCCGCCGGGCGTCACGCGCACCTTGACGATCAGCGGGACCGTTGCCGCTTCTGCGGGCGCGACGGTCGTCAATACGGCCGAAATCTCGGCGTCATCCGTCGCCGACATCGATTCGACGCCGGACAATGGCGCGGCGGGCGAGGATGATCAGGCATCGGCCAGTTTCACCGTGGCGGGAACCCGCACCGCGGGAACGCCGCCGGTGCTGATGTGCGCGGCGGGCGTCACCGTCCACGACTGGGATAGCGTGTCCTGGCCCGCCGGCACGACCAGCGGCAGCGCCAACTTGACGGCCATCGGCACCGCGAATTTCGACATCGCGATCAGCGGCGGCAGCTTCCTGAGCAACGCGACCTATGGCGGCCAGTCGCCGACGCGCCAGAATATCGTCACGGGCGGGTTGGCGCCCGCGCAATATTCGATCTTTCAGCTGGTCGATTTCACCAGCCAGTCGGGCGTCGTGACATCGACCATCACCCTGCCCACGGCGGTGCCCGCCGTGCAGTTCCGCCTGTTCGACATCGATTATGCGGCGGGCCAGTTCGCGGACCGCGTCACCGTGACCGGAAGCTATAACGGCACGACCGTCTATCCGGTGCTGACCAACGGCGCCGCCAATTATGTGATCGGCAACAGCGCCTTTGGCGACATATTGTCGGCGGACGGCAACGGCGACGGCAATGTCACCGTCACCTTCACGGCCCCCGTCGACAGCATCGTGATCGAATATGGCAGCCATGCGATCGCGCCCGCTAATCCCGGGCAGCAGGGGATGGCGATCCACGACATCAGCTTCTGCCGCCCGGTCGCCAATCTGGCGATCACGAAAAGCAGCAGCCTGCTGGACGATCCGGTCAACGGCGCCGCCGACCCCAAGGCGATCCCGGGCGCGACGATCCGCTATTGCCTGCTCGTCACGAACAATGGCAGCGCGACGGCGACGGCGGTGAACGTCGCGGACCCGCTGCCCGCCACACTGACCTATGTGCCGGGTTCGCTGCGCAGCGGGACGAGTTGCGCCGGGGCGACCACCGTCGAGGACGACAACGCCGCCGGCGCGGACGAAAGCGATCCCTTTGGCGCGTCCTTTGCCGGGACGACGGTTTCGGCCAGCGCACCCGGCCTGACGCCCGGCGCCGCGATCGCGGTCGCCTTTCAGGTCATCGTCAATTGACCGGCATCGCCGCGCGGCTCGCCGTCACGGCGGGCATGATGCTGGCCCTGGCCTGTCCCGCCATGGCGCAGCGCGTGATCGTCAACCCGTCGTTCGAGGCGAATGATCCGCAGGGTCCGGGCGCGCCCAATTACGAGATATATCCGAACGGGTCGGTCACCGGCTGGAACTCGGCGTCGGGCGAGATCGAATTGTGGGACAGCAATTTCGGCAGCGTTCCGGCCTATGAAGGATCGGTGTTCGCCGAAATGAACGCCAATGTGCCGGGCGCGCTCTATCAGAATATCTGCATGGTCAATGGCGAGGCGATCGGCTGGACCTTCGCGCACCGGGCACGGCCGGGCGGGCCGGCGACGCAGACCGCGCGGTTCCAGATCGCAACGACCGGCGGAACATTGCTTCAGAATCTGGCGACGCAATCCTCGACCACGGCGAACCAGGTCTGGAACCTCAACAGCGGCAGTACGACCTATTCCGGCGCCTCGGGCGTCCAGCGCGTCCAGTTCATCACCACCGACGCGGGCAGCTACGGCAATTTCCTCGACGCGATCCGCATCACGCTCAACCCGTTCGTCGAACTGTCGGCGGCGACGGGGTCCGGGGTCGAATCGATCGCGGCGGCGAATATTCCGGCGCTGCGCGTCAACGGAACCTTGTTCGCCGGGCGTACCGTCAGCGTCAGCATCACCGGCGGCACGGCCACGCGCGGCAGCGATTATACGACGCCCGGCGGCGGCGCGAATTTCACCGTGACGATTCCCGCGGGCAGCTATCAGAACGACCTGATTCCGCTGGGCATCGCGATCATCGATGATGCGCTGACCGAAGGCAGCGAGACGATCGAGATGCGGCTGAATGCCGGCACCGGCTACACGCTGTCGAGCACGCAAAGCTGCGGCGGCACGCCGATCACCAATGCGACCTATACGATCACCGACAATGATTCGCCGGTCGTGCTGGCAAAGGCGTGGGCCAACGGAATCGTCGATGATGCGGTCGCGCTGACCATCGCCGGCGGTCTGGCGGCGACGGCAGGCTCGTCCACCGTTGGCGGCTCGGCCGCCAATGCGACCGCCGTCGCCACCGCTGGCACCACGCTGACGTTGGCCGAAAGCTTCACGGCTGGCGATGCCGCCAATTATATCAGCGATCTGGAATGCCGGCGCAACAGCGACAATGCGCTGGTGGCGACGACCGGCACCGGGCTCAGCCGCAGCGTCGTGATGCCGTCGGGCTCCTCGCTGACCTGCACCTTTACCAACAGCCGCCGCGCGGCAACGCTGGTGATCCGCAAACGCTGGGTCGGCGCGATCGTCGGCCATGCGGTGACGGTCCAGGCCAGCGGCATCATCAACGACGCGACCCTTGCCTCGGTCGCCAACAGCGCGAACGAGACCGACACCAATACGGCGGTCACGGTTTACGCCGCCGAACAGGCCACGCTCGGCGAAACCTTCACCGTCGGAAGCGGCGCCAGCTATGCACAACTGCTCGCCTGCACGGGCAACGCCGCCGCGCTGGCCGGCAATATCCTGACCGTCAGCCCCGCCGACACCGCGATCGTCTGCACCTTCACCAACAGCTTTATCCGGCCGCTGGCGATCACCAAGACCTCGGCCGCCTTCAGCGACCCGGTGAACGGCACCGCCAACCCGAAACTCATCCCCGGCGCGCTCGCCACTTATACGATCAGCGTCACGGCGCCCGCAGGGACACAGCCAAGCGCCGACAGTGTCTTTGTCACCGACATATTGCCGGCCAATCTCGCGCTGTTCGTCGGCGCCTATGCCCCCGGCCCCGGCCCGATCCGCTTTACCGCCGGGTCGAGCGGACTGACCTACAGCTTCGCTAGCCTCGCCAGCGCCAGCGACGACATCGCCTTTTCCAACAATGGCGGCGCCAGCTTCACCTATGTGCCGGTGCCCGACGCCGACGGGGTCGATGCCAATGTCACGCATGTCCGCATCAACCCGAAGGGCAGCATGGCCGCAGGATCGAACTTCACCGTCAACCTGCGCGCGCAGGTGAAATAGCCAGCCGCCATTCCGATGCGGGCGATTGCTTTTTTCGTCATGGGGCCTAAGGGCGCGGCATGAGCACGCGAACGGTTTCCGATCAGGACGATCCCTTCATCGAAAATGCGAGCCAGCTCGCGACGCCGATGGCCAAGGGCGAAAAGCCCCGCGAACGCTGGCGCATCGGCACCGAACATGAAAAATTCGTCTATCGGACCGGCGACCACCGCGCGCCCTCCTATGACGAGCCCGGCGGCATCCGCGACCTGTTGATGGCGCTCACCCGCTACGGCTGGGAGCCGGTGATCGAAGGCGGGAATGTCATCGCGCTGGCGGGCAGCGACGGGACGATCAGCCTCGAACCGGCGGGTCAGCTGGAACTGTCGGGCGCGCCGGTCGAAAATCTGCACCAGACCTGTGCCGAGACCGGCCGCCATCTGAAACAGGTCAAGGAAGTCGGCGCCGAACTCGGCCTCGGCTTCCTCGGCCTCGGCATGTGGCCCGACAAGACGCGCGCCGAACTGCCGATCATGCCCAAGGGCCGCTACAGGATCATGCTGGACCACATGCCGCGGGTCGGCAGCATGGGACTCGACATGATGCTGCGCACCTGCACCATCCAGACCAATCTCGACTATGCGTCGGAAGCCGACATGGTCCAGAAATTCCGGGTGTCGCTGGCGCTCCAGCCGCTCGCGACCGCGCTGTTCGCGTCCTCCCCGTTCACGGAGGGCAAGCCGAACGGCTATATGTCGTATCGCAGCCATATCTGGACCGACACCGACCCCGCGCGCACTGGAATGTTGCCCTTCGTGTTCGAAGATGGCTTCGGCTACGAACGCTATGTCGACTATATGCTCGACGTGCCGATGTATTTCGTCTTCCGCGACGGGAAATATATCGACGCCGCCGGCCAGAGCTTCCGCGCGTTCCTGAAGGGCGAGTTGCCTGCGCTGCCCGGCGAGCTGCCGCGCCTGTCCGACTGGAACGACCATCTGTCGACTGCCTTTCCCGAGGTGCGACTGAAAAGCTTTCTGGAGATGCGCGGCGCCGATGGCGGGCCGTGGAACCGTATCTGCGCGCTGCCCGCGCTATGGGTCGGGCTGCTCTACGATCAGGGCGCGCTCGACGCCGCCTGGGATCTGGTCAAGGGGTGGGGCATCGCGGAACAGCAGGCGCTGCGCGATGCGGTGCCCAGCGAGGGGCTGGACGCGCCGGCGCCCGGCGGCGGCACGGTCGGCGAACTGGCGCACCGCGTGCTCGACATCGCGGCGCAGGGTCTTGCCGCACGCGGCGAGGTCAATGCGATGGGCGACAATGAAGTCGGCTTCCTCGACCCGCTGCGCCGGATCGCCGCGACCGGCAAGTCGCCCGCAGACGACCTGCTCGATCGCTACGAAGGCCCGTGGCAGCACGACCTGTCGAAAATCTACGACGAACTCAGTTTCTGACGTGTCCGTATCGGACGGCTGAACCGCCGCCGACGCCCGTCAATAGGCCAGCGCACACCCGTCGGCGCGCATTTCGCTTGCCGCGGCGTACACGCGCGTGTCGCCATCCCTGCGATGCTCGACGCATTGATAGCGCCCGAACCCGCCGTCGGGCGTGCCGATCTTCCAGCCAATGTCGGCCAGTTGCCGCCGGCTCGCCTCGGGCACCCCGCTTTCGAGCCGCAGCAGGCCATTAACGCCGAGCCCTGGCGCATCCTCGCCCATGCTTTGCGACGAGCCTTCATGATGCCAGCGCGGCGAATCGCCCGCCGCCTGAATCTCCAGCCCGTAATCGACGCTGTTGATGACGATCTGGGCCTGGCCCTGCGGCTGCATGTCGCCGCCCATCACGCCGAAGCTCATCCATGGCACGTCGCCGCGCGCCGCGAATCCGGGAATGATCGTCTGGAACGGCCGCTTGCCCGGTGCATAGATGTTAGGATGCCCATCCTGCAGGCTGAACAATTGTCCGCGATCCTGGAACATGAAGCCCAGCCCGTCGGCGACGAGCCCCGACCCCATGCCACGAAAGTTCGACTGGATCATCGACACCATCATTCCGTCGCTGTCGGCGCAGCTGAAATAGGTGGTGTCGCCCCGGCTCGGCGCCTGCCCCGGATAAACCGGCGACAACAGGCGGTCGGGGCGGATCAGCTTCGCCCGCTCCGCCGCATAATCCTTCGAAACCAGCCATTCGACGGGCACGTCGGCGAAATGCGGATCGGCATAGTAGCGCGCCCGATCCTCATAGGCGAGGCGCTTGGCCTCGGCCTGAAGGTGGATAGACAGCGCCGACTGGAACCCCGCCCCCTTCAGGTCGAAATGTTCGAGGATGTTCAGCATCTGTAGCGTCGCGATCCCCTGCGTATTGGCGCCGAGCGCATAGACGTCGATGCCGCGATAGCCGCTCTTGACCGGCTCGACCCATTCGGAGCGGTGCGCGGCCAGATCCTCGCGCCGCAGCCAGCCGCCGATCCGCCGGAAATAGGCGTCGATCGTCCGCGCGATCTCGCCATCGTAAAACACGTCGCGTCCGCCTTCGGCGATCAGGCGGAAGGTGCGGGCCAGGTCGGGATTGCGGAACACCTGCCCCGCCGCCGGCCCCTTGCCGTCGGCCAGGCCATAAGTCCGGATCGCATTGTCGATTTCCTCGATCCCACGGTCCGGCTGGCGAAACCCGGCCAGGCTGCGGCGCATATAATAGGCGATCATGTCGGGAACCGGGGCACCTGCCTCAGCATGCGCGATGACGGGCTCGAACAATTGCTTCCACGGCAGCTTGCCGTGCCGCTGGTGCATCGTCCACCAGCCGTCGACCGCCCCCGGCACCGACACGCTGATCGCGCCATATGCTGGCAGCGCGCCGCCCCTGGCGCGCGACCGCACCGTCGCGAGGTCAAGCCCGCGCGGGCTCTTGCCCGACCCCGCGAGGCCCGCGAGCTTCTTCGTCTTCGGGTCCCATATCATCGCATAGACGTCGCCGCCGATGCCGTTGGCGGTCGGCTCGAGCAGTCCGAGGCAGGCGTTGATCGCGATCGCCGCATCGACCGCCGAGCCGCCGCGCTTCAGCATGTCGATGCCCGCCTGCGTCGCCAGCGGATGCGCCGTGCCCGCCGCGCCGTTCAGGCCATAGGCGGCCGTGCGCGAGGCAAAGCTGGCCCCGACCGGCCGGTCACCGCCATGAACGTCGGGCCGCGGAAACCGGTCCTCGCCGGCCTCCCAGACCGGCGGCGGACCGCCCGGCGCCGGTGAGCTTTTCGGCTGGCCGCTCTGCGCGAAGCCGACCGCCGGCAGGAGCGCGACAGCCGGACCGGCGGCAAGAAGGGTACGACGACGCATGGCTTCAATCCCCTGTCAAAGCCACAGTGTTGCGACATGCAGCCCCGATGGCAAGGCGCGATTGGACCGCCGGCCATCCCGGTTCCGGCAAAGCTGACGCGCTACGTCAACGAACCCCGCATCCGGGGCGTCGAGGCGGGCGTCAAATTCCGATCGGGAAACGCAGGCGCCGCATGACGCCCGCCGCCGCCCGTCAGGCGACCGGCCCGATGCGTGGGTCGGGATCCAGCCGGATCAGCGGCCGGCGGCGGCCCGTCAACTTCGCGAACAGGCGCGGGACGATCGCATTGTCCTGCGCCCAGTTCCAGTAGGCGACATAGGCGGGGTCGCCGAGCAAATGCTTCTCCTCCGTCTTGGCGCGCCAGTAATAGACCCCGCTGACGACCGCGAGCAGTACCGTGTTGCGCGCCGCCTCGACGAAGCCGCCGGCGGTGACAAGGAAAGGCATCGAGCCGACCCACCAGCTCAGATTCTTCGCCACATAGGCCGGGTGGCGCGTGAAGCGATACGGTCCGTGGGTGATGATCCCGCGATGCGTCAGGTTCGAAAAGCGGATACCGAACGCCATCGTCGCCCAGCTGTAGACCGCGATCAGCAGCGCCAGCACCACGCCCCACAGCATCAGCAGCGTGTCGTGCCCCCGCAGCCAATAGCCCCAGTCGGCACCGTTCACCTGATAGTCGAGCGGCCCGCCGCTCATCAGCACGAAGGGCGGGTAGCAGATGAGCGCCGCGACCCACGCCATGCCATAGGGGTTGGCGGTGCGAATATGCGCATCGAGCGGCTTCAGCGTCAGGATATAACCCACCGTCGCGATATGAACGTCGATCAGGTAGAGGAGGTTCAGCGCCCAAAGGCCGGTCATATAGGGATTTGCCAGCACCTCGGTCATCGATACGGTGGCGAGCGCGGCGAAATTCCCCGGCACGATCGACAGCATGAAGGCGGTGAAGAAACCCTTGACCGCCCAAGCGCGCAGATGATGTCCGATCGCACGCGCGTCGACTGCCGCCCCCGGGGCGATCAGCCATCGCCCGAACTGGTAGCAGCCGTCGCGCGGTTCGATCATGCGCCGGTCGAGCCACAGCATATAGGGCACCGATACCAGCAACAGCCACGGCGCGACGCGCGTCAGCAGGTCCATCGAGAAGGCGTAATTGCCCTCCCAGTAATAGCGCATCATGGCATAGAAGAAGGCGATCATCCCCCATGTCGCCCACAGACCGGCAAGCTTGGTCAGACTGATGTCGATCGTCTCGCGCCACGGCCGGCGGAGCGACCAGTCGATGCCGGTCGACGGGTTGCGGTGCACCTTGTCGACGAAAAGCGACCACAAAATCATCGGAATGCCGCAGGCCAGAACGCTGACGATCGCCGATTTTGGCCCGCTCATCGGACCGCGGTCCCCCCAGTCGATGCCCAGCCATGCGGCGATTTCAGGCGCATAGCGCGCGGCGAACAGATAGGTGAAGAGGCCCACCAGCCCGACCAGGCCGACGCCCGCGCTGACCGCCGAACGCGGCCGCGCGGCGCCCGGCGCGGCCGCGGCATCGGCCGTATCGACGGCGTCTGGAATCGCGGAATCGGGGTTATCGGTCACGCGGGTTCCTTAGCGAAAAATGGTAAGCAAGCCGTCAATAATCATCCGATTCGCGGCGGCATTTGCTGCATTAATGGCAGTATTTCCCTGATCGGGAACCATTCGCCGCGCGAGTCGTTCGATTCGACCCGACTCGCCGCGCAAAGAGTCGCCGCCTCCCCATCTCGCTGTTAAGCCGCCACCCGTTCGGGGCGGAGGGCTCCACTATATAACAAGACGGGGTCGCGTAACTTGTCTTCGCCATCGACGGGTCTGCGCCATTGGCGCCAGCGCCTTTCTGCGCTGTTTCAGGACCATGAAATCTTCATTCGCACGCACGGCCATGTGCGTTTCCTGCGCGTCAGCGCGGTGTGGCAAAAGCGCGTCGCGCTGATCGCCGCGCTGGTGGTGCTCATCTGGGCGGGCGCGACGCTGGCCATTCTCGCCAACCAGTTGCTGACCGCCGGCGAACGCGCCGACGTGGTTCAGAAACAGGCCGCCGCCGCCGAAGCCGAAGCGCGGATCGCCAAATATCGCGACCGCGTCGGCGAAATCGCCGCCGATCTGGACGAGCGTCAGGCACAGCTCGAGGATTGGCAGGAAGCCTATTTCGGGAACGAAGGTGCCGCCATCGCCGAAGGACAGCCGGCGGCGCCCGACGCGGCGCCGGCCAACGCGGCCAAGGCGCCGGTGGAAACGAGCGCCATCGATCCCCGCCTGCCGCCCGAGGCGCAGGCACTCGCCCGTATCGAGGCGCGTCAGGAAGCACTGTCGGCCCGCCTGCTCGCCGCGGTCAACACCCGCGCCGCCAATGCCGAAAGCGCCGTCGCGAAACTCGGTCTCGATCCCAGGGCGCTGGTTCGCGATGCCGCGTCGGGTCGCGGTGGTCCCTTCATCCCCTATCGCGGCAAAATGGGCCGGGCAAAGGCGCTTGGCCCCAGTTTCGCCGCGCTGGAAGGCGCGCTGTTCCGCATGGAAGTGCTGGAACGCACGCTGGTGGCCGTGCCGTCGGGTAACCCCGCCAGCGTGCTGATGATGTCGTCGGGCTTCGGTTATCGCAGCGACCCTTTCAGTGGCGCGGGCGCGATGCACGCCGGTCTCGATTTCCGCGGGCCGATCGGCACCCCGATCCTGGCGGCCGCCCCCGGCCGTGTCAGCTTCGTCGGGCAGAAGTCGGGTTACGGCAATGTCGTCGAGGTCGATCATGGCCAGGGCATCTTGACCCGCTATGCCCACTTGTCGGGCTTCACGACCAAGGTCGGCAGCCATGTCGGCGCGGGCGAACAGATCGCCAAAATGGGTTCGACCGGCCGTTCGACCGGCAGCCACCTGCATTTCGAAGTCCGTCTGAACGGCGTCGCGGTCAACCCGCGCCGCTTCCTGGAGGCCAAAGCCGATGTTCTCGAAGTCAAGGCCGACGCGCGACAGCGCGTCGGCGCCCTCGCACGGGGTGCCCGCTAAGATGGCGACCGGCGCGCACCATACGACCTTTTCGATCCTGGGATCGGACGTGGTCGTCACCGGCAATGTATCGGCCAGCGTCGACCTGCACGTCGACGGCAAGATCGAAGGCGATCTGAAATGCGCCAATCTGGTCCAGGGCGAGGCGAGCGAGATCAAGGGCGGCGTGATCGCCGAAACCGCGAAGATCGCGGGCCTGATCGACGGATCGATCGAGGCCAAGACGCTGATCGTCCATGCGACCGCGCGGATCACCGGCGACGTCACCTATGAAAGCATCACGATCGAAAATGGCGGCAAGGTCGATGGCCGGCTGAGCCACCGCCGCGCCGGCGCGCCCGGTGCCGCCAAGGCCCCGCCGCCGCTGGAAGTCGTCGAAACCCGTTCCTCCGCGCTCGGCGGCTGAACGGACGCGCGGACGCTCAGCCGCGCTTCATCCGCACCAGCGCCGTATCGAGCGCCTGCAGGAAAGCCGAGCGATCGGCCTTGGAAAAGGGCGGCGGCCCGCCGGTTCGTCCATCCATGCCGGCGCGCAGGTCGGCCATGATCGCGCGCGTCGCGATCGCCGGGCCGATCGACGCCGGGGTGAAAGGCTTGCCGGTCGGCGCGAGCACCGTGGCCCCCGCCTTCAACGCGCGATCGGCCAGCAATATGTCCGCCGTGATCACGATGCTGGCGGGATTTGCCGCCTCCGCGATCCAGTCGTCGGCGGCATCGAAGCCGCCGCCGACCAGCACGCGTTCGATCAGCGGATGATCGGGAATGCGCAGCCGGCTGTTGCTGACGATCTTTACCGGAACCTCGTGCCGCCACGCGACGCGATAAATCTCGTCCTTCACCGGACAGGCATCGGCATCGACCAGGATCGCCAGCGTCATCCGTGCACCCCGTCCCAGATAAGCCTGGCGCCGAGAAGAACCATCAGCAGATAGACGATCAGATAGAAGCGTTCGGGATTCATCCGCTTCATCCAGCGTACCGTCGCAAGCGTCGACACGATCGCCAGCGGCATCAGCAGCAATGCCGCGACAATCACCTCGTGCGGGAAGGCGCCGAGCGCGAGATAGGCGGGCACCTTCATCCAGTTCACGATCGCGAACAGAAGCGCACTGGTGCCGATGAAGACGAGATGCGGCAGCTTGCGCGGCGTCACCCACATCTGAAACGGCGGCCCGCCCGCGTGCGCGATCTGGCTGGTCAGCCCCATGACGGCGCCGAAGATCGTGCCGACCCAGCCGGGCGACGTCGATGCCGCGACGACCCGCGCGCCGCGTTCGACCCACAGCCGATAGAGGCCGAAGGCGAGCGTGATCGCGCCCAGCGCCAGCATCAGCTGCGCCTCGTTCACCCGTTCGGCATAATAATAGCCCGCCGCGACGCCCACCGCCGCGCCGGGCAGCATCCAGCCGATGATCCAGCCGTCCCATGTCCCGCGGAACGCCCACACGCTGATCACGTCCTGTACGATCAGGATCGGCAGCAGGATCGCGGCGGCGGTCGCGGGCGGCAGCACCAGCGCCGCGAGCGGCGTGGCGAGCGCGCCGACCCCGGCCAGCCCGCCCTTTGCCATGCCGAGCAGGATCACCGCCGCGGCCAGCACCGCCAGCGTCACCGGATCGGCGAGAAGGGTCATGCCTGCGGGCTGTCCGGCAGCCGCCAGTCGATCGTCCCGCGTCCGTGCGATTCCAGAAAGGCGTTCGCCTGGCTGAAGGGCTTCGACCCGAAAAAGCCGTTGTGCGCCGACAAGGGCGATGGATGCGGCGCGCGCAGGACCAGATGCGGACTGTCGGCGCCGAGTCCCGCGACCTTCGCCGCCTTGCGCTGGGCATGGCTGCCCCACAGGATGAAGACCTTGGGCGCGAGGTCGGCGGCGACCGCCGCAACGGCGGCGTCGGTAAAGGCTTCCCATCCCTTGCCCTGATGCGACGCGGCCAGCCCCGCCTCGACGGTCAGGCAATTGTTGAGCAGCAGGACGCCCTGGTCGGCCCAGCTTTTCAGATAGCCGTGCCGCGCGGGCGGAATGCCGAGGTCATTGCGCATTTCCTTGTAGATATTGACGAGGCTGGGCGGGGTGCGGACGCCGGGCTGCACCGAAAAGCACAGGCCGTGCGCCTGTCCGGGCCCATGATAGGGGTCCTGCCCCAATATCACCACGCGCACCTGCCCCGGCGGCGTCGCGTCGAGCGCGCCGAACCAGTCGCGCGGGCGCGGATAGATCGCCTTTCCCTTCATGCGTTCCTCCGCCAGAAACGCCTTGAGCTGCGCCATATAGGGCTGCTCGAATTCGCCGCCGATCGCCGCGAGCCAGTCGGGATGAAGCTTGACCTCCGCCATGCGCGCCTTTGACCGGAGCGGGCGCGGCTTGTCCAGCGCCTTGTGGACGGCTAGGCACGGCGCGAAAGGAAGCGGCAATGGCGATCGGCGAAGCGCTCGAACGGCTCGAAACGGTGGTGAGGACGCGACTCGATGCAGGGGAGGCGGGGACGAGCTATGTCGCCAGCCTCGCCGCGAAAGGCCATGGCAAGATCGCCCAGAAACTGGGCGAGGAAGCGGTGGAAACCGTCATCGCGGCGCTGACCGAAGACGATGCCGCGCTGGTCGGCGAGGCGAGCGACCTGATCTTCCACCTGTCGATCCTGCTCGCCGCGCGCGGCCTGACATGGGACGCGATCGCGGCCGAACTCGACCGGCGCCACGGCGTTTCCGGCCACGCCGAAAAAGCCGCCCGCAGCAACTGACAGGAGTTTTCATGCCGATCGACGCCACCCTGCCCTATGACGACGGCAATGTCTTTGCCCGCATCCTGCGCGGCGAACTGCCCGCCAAGACCGTCTACGACGATGATTTCGCCCTCGCCTTTCACGACATCAATCCGCAGGCGCCGTTGCACATATTGGTGATCCCGAAGGGCGCCTATGTCAGCTGGGACGATTTTTCGGAGCGGGCGAGCGAGGCGGAGATCGCGGGCTTCGTCCGCGCGGTTGGCAAGGTCGCACGCGATCAGGGCCTCGTCGCGCCGGGCTATCGCCTGCTCGCCAATATCGGGCAGGACGGGCATCAGGAAATTCCGCACCTGCACGTCCATATCTTTGCCGGCCAGCCGCTTGGCCCGATGCTCGCGCGCTAGCCTTTCCCATTTGTCTATGACCGGCGTCACAGCGATTTCGCACGCCACGATTAACGGTGCACGATATGCGGCGACGGGTGGACTCTGTCCCCTGTTTCCAGCAGGATAGGGCCGGACCGAAACGGGGAGACAGATGATGGCAATCGCGTGGCGCGCGCTGGCGGGGCGGCTGACCGGGCGACGGGCGGGCGGGTTCGCCGTCAGGGCGAAACTTGCGCTGATCCTTCCCCTCGGCCTCGCGATGGCGGCGACCGCCGCCGCCGACACCGTGCCGCAGGTCACGCTGGCGACGCCGGGCAGCAGCGGCACCGGCGACGGCACCATCACGCGCTTCACGCTGCGCTTTTCCGAAGACATGGTGCCGCTGGGCGACCCGCGCGCGACCGCGCCGGCCAAACATGACTGCAAGGTTCCGGCGGAGGGCCGCTGGGTCGATACGCGCACCTGGGTGCTCGAATTCGACCGGCCGCTGCCCGGCGGCCAGAGCTGTCACGTCGAACTGCGGTCCGGCCTCACGACCGCGCGCGGCGTCAATGTCGTCGGCAACGACCGGTTCGCCATCGACACCGGCGGCCCGTCGGCGCGCGCCGTTCTGGTCGGCGGCACCTATGACGGCATCGAGGAGGACCAGATTTTCCTGGTCGCCACCAACGTCGCCGCCGATCGCGCTTCGGTCGGCCGCTTTGCCTATTGCGCGGTCGACGGCATCGGCGAGAAGATTCCCGTCGATGTCCTGCCGCGCGAGACGGTGAGCGAAATCTGGTCCGGGCTGGGCGAGAACCACTGGGACCGGCAATCCTTCGCCTATAATGCCGGCCTGCCGCTGCGCCTGCCCGCCGCGGGCGCCGACCGCGACGCGCTGCTCGACCGCGTCGTGCCGCTGAAATGCCGCCGCCCGCTGCCGCCGGGGCGCGAGATGGCGCTGGTCTGGGACGCCCGCATCGCACAGGCCGGGGTTCCCGCGCGCACCGCCGGGCGCGACCAGCGCTTCGATTATGACGTGCGCGCCGCCTTCACCGCGAAAATGTCGTGCAGCCGCGTCAATCCGCAGGCGGGGTGCAACCCGATCAAGGATGTCGTGCTGAGCTTTGCCGCGCCGGTCGCGCGCGACACCGCGCTCGCCGCGACGCTGAACACCGCCGACGGCCAGCGCCTGACCCCCAGGGTCGACGATGACGACAAGAATGACGCCTGGCTGACGCAGGTGCGCTTCACCGGCCCGTTGCCGCAGAATGTCGACGCGACGCTGGTGCTGCCCGCCGACGTCACCGACCAGAGCGGCCGCAAACTGCAGAATCAGGCGAATTTCCCGCTGAAATTCCACATCGACCGCGCCCCGCCGCTCGTCAAGTTCGCCGCCGAATTCGGCATATTGGAAGCGGGCGAGGGCGGCGTGCTGCCCGTCACCGTGCGCGGGGTCGAAGCGTCGCTGGTGCAGGCGAATCTGAAGATGCCGGCGACGGCGCTGCGCGTCGGCGACGACGATGCGGCGATCGCGCGCTGGCTGAAGCGCGTCGAAGACGCCGACAATGTCGACTTCCGCGACGAAAAGGACGCGAAGGGCCAGGAGGTCACGGTCAATTACACCGGCACGACATCGGTCTTCGCCGATGCCCCCGCGGGCGGCGAGCGACGCACGATGCAGCTTGCCCCCGCCGCCGGCGGCAAGGAATTCGAGGTCGTCGGCATCCCGCTCGCCGAAAAGGGCTTTCATGTCGTCGAGATCGCAAGCCCCGAACTGGGCGCCGCGCTGCTCGGCCGCCAATCGACGCGCTATGTCGCCACCGCCGCGCTCGTCACCAACATGGCGGTGCATTTCAAATGGGGCCGCGACGGTTCGCTGGCCTGGGTGACCGCGCTCGACACCGGCAAGCCCGTCGCGGGCGCCGAAATCCGCGTTTCGGACAGTTGCACCGGCCGCCTGCTCGCGCGCGGGGTCGCCGACAAGGCGGGGCGCCTCGCCTTCCCGAGCGGCCTGCCCGAACCCGAAACCTATTCGGGCTGCGAGGAGACTCCCGATCCGGCCAGCAGCGAGGGCCATGCGCTGATGGTCAGCGCGCGGTCGGATGGCGATTTCAGCTTCACCCTGACCGACTGGGGCAAGGGCATTCGCCCCTATGATTTCGACCTGCCCTATGGCTGGTCGCAGCGCGACGACATCCTGCACACCGTCTTTGACCGTGCGCTGGTGAAGGCGGGCGAGACCGTCCATATGAAGCATATCCTGCGCCGCCCGGTCGGCACCGGATTTTCGACGCCCCGGCCGATGGCGGGCAAGCTGCGCCTCGTCCATCGCGGATCGGACACCGAATTCGAACTGCCCTTCGCGATTGCGGCAGGCGGCAGCGGCGACACGGTATGGAACGTCCCCGCCAGCGCGCCGATGGGCGATTACGACCTCGTCTTCGTCACCAAGGACAAGGATGGCGAGGACAAGACGCTGTGGAGCGACCAGTCGATCCGCGTCGACGAATATCGCCTGCCGACGATGAAGGCGACGGTCACGGGACCGAAGACGGCGCTGGTGCGCCCGGCGCAGGTGCCGCTGGCGCTGTTCGTCGGCTATCTGTCGGGCGGTCCCGCGCCGAACATGCCGGTCGAGCTGCGCACCAATTTCGCGCCGCAATGGTCGCCGCCCGAGGATTATCGCGACTGGACCTTCGATGGACGCCCGGTGAAGGAGGGCATCGTCCAGCTCGACGACAGCGGCGAGGAGCCCGAGGCCGAACTGCCGCTCGCGCGGCCGGTGCCGCTGACGCTCGACGCCACCGGGGCCGCGACGGCCAATGTCGTCGTCGACCAGCCGATCACCGAACCGACCCTGATGGCGGTCGAAATGGATTATCAGGACGCCAATGGCGAAACGCTGACGTCCAGCCGCCGCATCACGCTGTACCCCTCGGCGGTCCGGCTGGGGCTGAAGACCGACGGCTGGCTGATGCGCGACAACGACCTTCGCCTCAATTTCGTCGCCCTCGACCTCGACGGCAAGCCGATCAGGGGGCAGCGGGTGCAGGTCGCGCTCTACAATCGCGAGATTATCACCGCGCGGCGGCGCCTGATCGGCGGCTTTTACGCCTATGACAACCAGATGCGCACGACGCGGCTCGCCACCGCCTGTTCGGCGACGACCGACCGGCTCGGCCGCGCGTCCTGCGCGATGGCGCCGGGCATTTCGGGCGAGGTGACGGTGGTCGCGACGACGCAGGATGGCGACGGCAACGAAGCGCGCGCGGTGCGGTCGGTCTGGCTGGCGGGCGACGACGAATGGTGGTTCGGCGGCGACAATGGCGACCGCATGGACGTGATCGCCGAAAAGCCGCGCTATGCGGCGGGCGATACCGCCAGCTTCCAGGTCCGCATGCCCTTCCGCGAGGCGACCGCGCTCGTCACCGTCGAACGCGAAGGCGTGCTGTCGAGCTTCGTCACCCCGCTGAAAGGCACCAACCCGGTGGTGAAGGTCAAGCTGCCCGCCACCTATGCGCCCGACGTCTATGTCTCGGTCATGGCAGTGCGCGGGCGCGTCACCGGCAGCGAGAGCTGGTTCCGCAAGCTGAAGCGCGCCGCCGGTTTCCAGATCGAAAATAGCGAGGGCGCCCCGCCGACCGCGCTCGTCGATCTGGCCAAGCCCGCCTATCGCATGGGCGTCGCGCGCATCAAGGTCGGCTGGGAAGGCCACCAGCTGGCCGTCAAGGTCAAGGCCGACAAGGAAAAATATGCGGTGCGCGAAACCGCGAAGGTCGCGATCGAGGTCAAGGGGCCGAACGGCAAGCCGCCGGCCAACGCCGACGTCGCCTTTGCCGCGGTCGACGAGGCGCTGCTGCAACTCGCGCCCAACGAAAGCTGGGACGTGCTGACCGCGATGATGGGCGAACGCACGCTGGACGTGCTGACATCAACCGCGCAGATGCAGGTCGTCGGCAAGCGTCACTATGGTCGCAAGGCGTTGGAACCCGGCGGCGGCGGCGGCGGCGACCTCAGCGGCCTGACGCGCGAGGATTTCCGCCCCGTGCTGCTGTGGCAGGGCAGGGTGCCGCTCGACGCCAGGGGCCGCGCCAGCATCGACGTGCCGCTGTCCGACAATCTGTCGGGCTTCCGCCTCGTCGCCATTGCCACCGACGGGTCGCAATATTTCGGCACCGGCGAAACGAGCGTGCGGACGGTACAGGATTTGTCGGTCTTTGCCGGCATGCCCGAACTCGTCCGCACCGGCGACAGCTATGACGCGCGCTTCACGCTGCGCAACGGCACCGACAAGGCGATGGAGGTCACGGCGACCGCGGCGCTGTCGCTCGCCGTCGCCACCGCGCCGCCGCTGACCGTCACCATTCCGGCGGGCGGCGCGGTGCCGGTGAGCTGGTCGATGACCGCTCCGCAAGCAACCGGCCCGATCGAATGGACGGTCGAGGCGGTGTCGAAGGATGGCAAGGCGCGCGACCGGCTGGTCACCGTCCAGACGGTCGAACCGGCGGTGCCGGTCGAAACCTGGGCCGCCAGCCTGTTCCGCGTCGGCGCCGATACCAGCCTGCCGATCGCCATTCCGGCGGGCGCGCTGCCCGGCGGATATGTCGACATCGCGCTGGCGGGCACGCTCGCACCGCCGCTGTCGGGGGTCCGCGACTATATGGCCGCCTATCCCTACACCTGTTTCGAACAGCGCACGTCACAGGCGGTCGCGCTGGGCGATATGGGCGCCTGGCAGGCGCTGGCGGGGGCGATGCCGACCTATCTCGATGATGACGGCCTGCTGCGTTACTGGCCGAACGAGCGGCTCGAGGGGTCGATCGAACTCACCGCCTATATCCTGGCGATCACCAGCGCGAACGGGTTCGCCATTCCCGAAGCGCCCAAGGACAAGATGGTCAAGGCGTTGCAGGCGGTGGTCGAGGGACGGCTGAACCGCCGTGGCTATGGCCCCTATGACATCCGCCCGGTGCGCGTCGCCGCGCTGGCGGCGCTCGCCCGTGCGGGTGCGTCGAGCCCCGGCCTGGTCGCGGCGATCGACCTGGCCCCCGCCGACATGGCGACGGGCACGCTGGCCGACTGGCTGGTCGCGATCGAACGCACGCCGGGGGTCCGGAATGCCGCCGCGCTGCGCACCGCGGCCGAAGCCGAACTGCGCAAGCGGCTCGTCTATGAAGGCACGCGGCTCGATCTGGTCGACGATGCCAAGGCGCCGTGGTGGATGATGACCAGTGGCGACGAAATGGCGATCAAGACGCTGGAGGCCGTTCTGGGCCGCGCCGGGTGGGAAGATGACGCGGGCAAGCTGATGGTCGGCGTGGCGCAGCGCCAGCGCAAGGGCCATTGGGACACCACCCCGGCGAACGCGTGGGGCGCGGTCGCGGTTCGCCGTTTCGCCGCGCTCTATCCGGCCAGCGCGATCACCGGCGTCACCACGGCCGAGCTGGCGGGCAACCGGACGACGCAGGCCTGGCCGCAGGCCGACGCGGCCCCGCCGCTGCGCCTGCCGCTCGCCGCCGCGACGATGGCTCTGCGCCATCAGGGCAGCGGCACGCCCTGGGCGGTGGTCAGCGTCAAGGCCGCGGTGCCGCTGAAGGAACCGCTGAACGCCGGCTATCGCATCAAGCGGAGCGTCAGCGTCGTGAAGGCGGCCGATCCCAACCGGCTGGTGCGCGGCGACGTGGTCAAGGTGCGGATCGAAGTCGTCGCGAGCGCGGGCCGCACCTGGGTCGTCGTCAACGATCCGATCCCGCCCGGCGCGACGATCGTCGGCAATCTGGGCGGCCAATCTGCAATGCTAGCCCAGCAGGCCGGCGGTTCGGGCGCGCAGCCAAGCTATGTCGAACGCGGCAAGGACAGCTGGCGCGGCTATTTCGGCTGGATGCCCGCGGGCACCCATGCGGTCGAATATGTCGTGCGGTTGAACGGCACCGGCCGTTTCACCCTGCCCCAGACGCGGGTCGAGGCGATGTATTCGCCCGCGATCCGCGGCCAGTGGCCGAACGCCCCGGTTACGGTCGCGAACGTCGGGCCGTGAGGGAAGCGCGGTGACGAACAAGCGTCCAGCCCCGCCCCTTCAGGCGAGGCACAGCGAGACGTGCGGGCTTTGCCCGCCGGTCGCAGCGGGGTGGGGGGCATCGGCCTTGCGCGAGGCCGACAGCCCCCACCCCCAACCCCGCCCCTGAAGGGGAGGGGCTTATGGCGGCCGACCACCCACGCAAATCCACTCTGCGCGATGGCCTCGCATGGGCGGCGCTGGCTTCGCTTATCCTCGTCACCATCGCCCATCTGTTGACGCGTCCGCCCACGATGCCCGACTATCAAAGCGTTCGCGCCGGATGGAAATCCAGCGAAGCCTGGCTTTACGACCGCGACGGTCGCCTGCTCGACAGCGAGCGCGTCGATTTCGCCCGCCGCCGCCTCGCCTGGGTGCCGCTGAAAGACATCAGCCCCGTCGTGCGCGACGCCGTGGTGCGCGCCGAGGATCGGCGGTTCTGGTCGCACGGCGGCGTCGACTGGCTCGCCGTCGCGGGCGCGGCGCGGGCGCGGCTGACGAACGGGGGAACCGGCGGCCGTTCGCGCGGCGCGTCGACATTGCCGATGCAGCTTGCCGCCTTTCTGGCCCCCGATCTTGCCCGGCCGGGCCAGCGCGACTGGCGCGCCAAGCTGCGCCAGATGCGCGCGGCCCAGGCGCTCGCGTCGGACTGGACGCATGACGAGATGCTGGAGGCCTATCTGAACCTCGTCCCGCTGCGCGGCGAAGTGCAGGGCATCGGCGCCGGCGCGCAAAGCCTGTTCGGCAAGCGGCCGGCCGAAATGGGCCGCACCGACGCCGCGCTGTTCGCCGGCCTGCTGCCCAATCCCGCCGCCGGGGCGGACGTGCTGGGGCGCCGCGCGTGCCGCGTCGCGGGCGCCGCCGACTGCACCGCGATCCGCGCCGCCGCCGCGACCCTGGTGTCGGGCGAACAGGCCGCCCGCCTCGACCCCGCGCTCGCCCCGCATCTGGCGGTGCGCCTGCTCGACAAACCGGGCAAGCGCGTCACCACGACCATCGACCGGCGCATCCAGACCGCCGCCATCGTCGCGCTGCGCCGCCAGCTTGCCGGTCTCGGCGCCGACCGGGTCCGCGACGGCGCGGTCGTGGTGCTCGACAATGCGAGCGGCGCGGTGCTCGCCTATGTCGGCGGGGTCGGCCTCAAATCCACCGCCGCGGCGGTCGACGGCGCCAATGCGCGGCGACAGGCGGGATCGACGCTGAAGCCGCACCTCTATGCACAGGTCATCGATCACGGCTGGCTGACCGCCGCGTCGATCCTCGACGACAGCCCGGTTCAGCTCGACACGGCGTCGGGACTTTATGTGCCCAAGAATTACGACCGCAGCTTCAAGGGGCCGGTCAGCGTGCGGAGCGCGCTTGCCTCGTCGCTGAACGTGCCCGCGGTGCGGGCGCTGGTCATCGACGATGTCCAGCAGTTTCGCGACCGGCTGTGGGCGCTCGGCTATCACGGGCTGGTCGAGGACGGCGAATATTACGGCTTCTCGCTCGCCCTGGGATCGGCCGAGGTATCGCTGGTCGAACAGGCCAATGCGTTTCGCACGCTGGCCAATCTGGGCGACTGGTCGCCGGTCCATTTCGTCGAGGGCGAAAAGACGGAAAACCCGCGCCGCATCCTCAGTCCCGCCGCCGCCTTCATCGTCGGCGACATATTGGCCGATGCCTCCGCCCGCGCCGATGCCTTCGGCGCCGACAGCGCGCTGCGCCTGCCCTTCTGGGCCGCCGCCAAGACCGGCACGTCGAAGGGGATGCGCGACAATTGGTGCATCGGCTGGTCCGACCGCTACACCGTCGCCGTCTGGGTCGGCAATCTGGAGGGGGATTCGATGCGCGCGGTGTCGGGCACGTCGGGCGCCGCGCCGGTGTGGCGCGACGTGATGCTGGCGCTGCACGCGGGACATCCCGGCCAGCCGCCCGCCATGCCCGATACCGTGGAGGCGCGGCAGATCGCCCTGCCCGGCACCCGCGAGCCGCCGCGCCGCGAATATTTCATGCGCGGCACCGCGCAGGCCGAACTCG
>QFPJ01000080.1 GCA_003241685.1 Sphingopyxis macrogoltabida | reverse complement strand
GGCGAACAAACCTTGAGGTGGCGCCTTCAAGGGCTCGCCCTCACCTCAGTCGATCGCACCGCAAAAGGGCTGATAACGTTGGCGCGGGCGAATTGCGGCATAGTGAATGGTTCGACGGCGAGCCCTCCCGCTGGATCTGCCTGCACTGAGCGTCGGAGGTGGTTAGGCCGTCCCGATCGCAAGATCGTCCAGGATCGGGCAGTCCGGCCGATTTCCACCAGCGCAACGACGAGCCAGATCTTCGAGCGACTTGCGCATCGTGCGGAGCTCCCGCTCCTTGCGCTCCATTTCCCGTGCCCGTGCGAGCGCGAGTGCCTTGACCTCGCCGCTCGACCGGTCACCGTCCTGCCAGAGCGCGACGAGCTGCGCGATCTCGGGAATGGGAAAGCCGAGATCGCGCGCGCGTCGGATGAAGCGCAGCATGTGAACCTCGCGGTCGCCATAGTCACGGTAGCCGGAATCACGCCGTGCGGCCTTCGGAATGAGGCCGATCGCCTCATAGTGGCGGATCATTCGCTGGCTGACCCCTGAGGCTTTCGCGGCCTGTCCTATGTTCACTTGTCCTCTCCTCAAGCCGCGGTTGGGCGCCAACGGCGAAGCGTCAGAGCGTTGGCGACGACGCTGACGCTCGACAGCGCCATGGCCGCGCCGGCGATCACCGGGCTCAGATAACCTAAGGCCGCCAACGGAATGCCGACAAGATTGTAGATGAACGCCCAGAACAGCCCTTGGCGGATTTTGGCATAGGTCCGCTTCGAGATGTCGATCGCATCCGCGACCAGGCGCGGGTCGCCGCGCATCAGCGTGATGCCGGCCGCGTGCATGGCGACGTCCGTTCCCGTCGACATGGCGATGCCGACATCGGCTGCCGCGAGGGCAGGGGCGTCGTTGACCCCGTCGCCGACCATGGCGACCGTGCGGTCCTCTCCTCGCAAGGCTGCCACCGCATCCGACTTTCCTTCCGGCAGGACATTGGCGACGACGTCGGCGATGCCCAGCTTGGCGGCCGCTGCGCGCGCGCTTCCCGCATTGTCCCCGGTAAGCATCACGCTGCGTATACCGCGGCCATGCAGCGCCGCCACGGCGGCCGCAGCGGAGGCCTTCACCTCGTCACCGAACGCGAGGAGGCCGAGGAGGCGGCGCTCGGGAGCGCGTTCCGCGACCCAGGAGACCGTCCGTCCCTCCGATTCCAGTCTGGCCGCTTCGACGGCCAGCTGCTCCAGGGCGATACCTTCGTCCGCCATCAAGCGCGTGCTGCCGAGGATCAAGTTGCGGCCGTTGACGTCCGCAGCGACGCCGCGACCCGGCAGGCCGCGCATGCCTTCAGCGCTGACGGGTTGGACGCCTTCCGATTTGGCCCATGCCATGACGGCCCGCGCGAGCGGATGCTCGCTTCCATCCTGCAGTGCTGCGGCGAGCTCGATGAGTTGGGTGCGCTCCACTCCGGCGGCGGGCAGTCCCGCCAGCAGCGAGGGCTTGCCTTCGGTGAGCGTGCCGGTCTTGTCGAACGCGACGACGTTGATGCGGTGCGCGGTCTCGAGCGCCTCCGCGTCCTTGATCAGCACTCCTGCTCGCGCGGCGACCCCGGTGCCGGCCATGATTGCGGTCGGCGTGGCCAGGCCAAGCGCGCACGGGCAGGCGATGACGAGCACCGCCACCGCGTTCAGGATCGCAACTTCCACTCCGGCGCCGGCGATCAGCCAGCCGGCGAGGGTAAGCGAGGCTATGACGAGGACGATCGGAACGAACACGGCGCTAACCCGGTCGACGAGCCGCTGGATCGGAGCCTTGGCGCCTTGCGCGCTCTCGACCAGGCGCACGATGCGCGCGAGGGTGGTCTCGGCGCCCACGGCTGTCGTCTCGACCAGGATGAGCCCGTCCGCATTGATCGACCCGCCGGTCACCTTGTCTCCGGCGGCTTTGGGCACCGGCAGGCTTTCTCCCGTGAGCATCGACTCGTCGACATGGGTAGCCCCGTCGATCAACAGCCCGTCGACCGGGATGCGCTCGCCGGGCCGGACGCGCACCCGGTCGCCGTTACGCACCTCGGAGAGGGCGACCTCTCGTTCGGCACCGTCGGCGCCGACGACGCGCGCCTGGTCGGGTCGCAGCGCCATCAGCGCGCGGATCGCCTCGCCGGTCTGGCGCTTGGCGCGGCCTTCGAGCCACTTGCCAAGCAGGATGAGCGTGATGACGACGGCCGAAGCCTCGAAGTAGTAATGCGCGTCCATGCCGTGCATCGGCGCGAACAGCAGCTGGTAGAGGCTGAGCCCATAGGCGGCCGATGTGCCGATCGCGACCAGGAGGTCCATACTGCCGGTGCGGGCACGCGCGGCCTTCCAACCCGCGCGGTAGAAGCGCGCGCCCAGCCAGAACTGCACGGGTGTCGCGAGCAGTAGCTGGATCCAGCCTGGCACCGCCACCTCGATACCGAACGGGGCCAGCAGCATCGGCACGACCAGCGGCAGCGACAGCGCCGCGGCGATCAGCACATGGCGGAGCTCTCTTGTCGCGGCGGCGTTGCGGCGGGCGTCCTCGATGCCCCGCTCCGTCTCCGCCGAGCCGGTGCGCGCGGATGCGGTGTAACCGGCGCTTTCGACGGCCTCGATCAGGACATACGCGGGGACGTCCCCTACCGCTTCGATCCTCGCCGTTTCGGCCGCCAAGTTGACACTCGCGGAGCGGACGCCGGGCACTTTCAGCAGCGCCTTTTCTACCCGACCGACGCACGTCGCGCAGGTCATGCCGGTGATCGTCAGCTCGGTCGTTTGCGTCACCGGCGTGTAGCCCGCCGCGAGCACCGCATCGGCCACGGCGCCGACATCGGATCGTCCGTCGACGAATTCGACATTTGCCCGCTCGGTCGCGAGGTTGACCGAGGCGACGACGACGCCGGGCACCCCGGCGATAGCACGCTCGACCCGACCAACGCACGTCGCGCAGGTCATGCCTTCGATGGGCAGCGACAGCATCTCTTCTCTTCCCGCGTGCGCTGTCGCCTGCAGTCGTGCCGGTGCGTTCATGGTCGTCTCCAATATCGAGTCGACGAGCTTATCGTCCCTGACATCGTGTCAAGGTCAACAACGAAAACTTACCCCTTGACCCTGACACAGTGTCAAACCCCACATTTGCTTCATTCACCTCATGGGAGAACGAAGATGATCGATTTCAAGGTACAGGGAATGACCTGCGGCGGTTGCGTGCGGGGTGTGACGAACGCGCTTCAACGCGTCGATGCGGATGCCGTCGTCAACGTCGACCTGGCGAGCAAGACGGTGTCGGTAAGCTCGGCAGCCGATGTACAGCAACTCAAGCAGGCCATCGAGAAGGCCGGCTTTGTGGTGACGCAATAAACCCGATTTTATCTGAGGGCTTTGCGGGGCGGGCGCGTAAAGGGATTGTGCGGTGATCCGCACGTGCCCGCCTCGCGATCATAAGTGCAGCGGGCCTGTCCACGTTCCGCAGCACAAATGAATGAGGGTGGCAGCGTCATGACCGACATCGAACGCAGCGGGTCCGTGAGCGACAAGGACGCGCGCGAACTGGTCCTCATCACCGGTGCGAGCGGTTTTATAGCCGCCGCGCTGATCGCTAGGCTTGGCGAACGCTACACGGTTGTCGGCCTCGATCGCGCCGGTCCGCCGGACCCGCCGCCGCCCGCGGCGGCGATCGACATAGACCTCGGATCGGACGAAGCGGTCCGCGCCGCGCTCGACGAGGTGCGCGCGCGGTTTGGCAATCGCATCGCCTCGGTGATCCACCTTGCCGCTTATTACGACGTCACGGGCGATCCTAATCCGCTCTATGAGAAGGTCACCGTGCAGGGCACCCGCCGACTGATCGACGGGCTGCAGTCGTTCGAGGTCGAGCAGTTCGTCTTCGCGAGCACGATGCTGGTCCACAAGCCGACCCCTACTCCGGACGAGCGCATCAGCGAGAAGTCGCCCATCGGCGCGTCTTGGGCGTATCCGCAGTCCAAAGTCGATACGGAAGCACTGCTGCACGCGCGGCGCGGGAAGATCCCCGTTGTCTTCCTCCGCGCCGCCGGAGTTTATGACGACGACGGGCGCTCGGCGTTTCTCGCGCAGCAGATATCGCAGATCTACGAGCACCGCCTGATCTCGCATTTCTATCCCGGCATGCTGTGCGCGGCA
>QFPJ01000041.1 GCA_003241685.1 Sphingopyxis macrogoltabida | reverse complement strand
AGTTCGGCGCGCGCGGCTTCGACGCGCTGCGCCGGGGAGCCGGTGCCGCCGGGGATCAGGCCGATATTCTGCGCCTCGAACGCGCCGCGACGCGCTTCCACATCGCGCAACGCCTTTTCGCGGTCGGCGATCTGGGCGTCGAGGAACTTCAGCCCCTCGCGCGCATTCATCCGGCCGCCGCGGAGCTGATCGTCGCGAAAGACGGTGATCAGGCTGTCGAGCACGCCCGACGCCAGCTTGGCATTGTCGGCGTCCGACAGGCTGCCGACGCCGACGCTGGAGGTGATTTCGAAGATATTGTCCTGCTGCGGCACGACCTTGATATTCTTCTGCAGCATGCCGACCGCACCGGCCTTTTCGCGCTCGCCGGCGCCGGCGGGGACGAGCCCGGTGGTGATCGCGACCTTTTCCAGATTGCGCGCGCTGGTCAGCGTTTCGCGAATCTGGTCGATCTGCTGCCGTCCGCCAAGCGAGCCACCCTGCACATCGTCGGGCAAAATCTCGTTGACGTCGACGAGCAGGCGGGCGCGCGAGTCATAGCGATTGGGGATCGACGCGATCGCCAGCCAGCCAAGGATGCACACACCCCAGGCGACGGCAAGCACGAGCCACCGGCGCGTCCAGACGCTGTGCAGGGCAACCCGGAATTCGTCGTAAAGGCCATTCATCGGTGGGGGTCAGTCCTTGCTGGGGCTATCGTCGGGTCCGGCGGTCCTGGCGAACCGGCCGCGTCAAAACATGCTTTCGGGAATGATGATCACATCGCCCGGCTGCAACCGCACGTTCGCCTTGATGTCGCCGCGCTTGATCAGGTCGTTCAGGCGCAGCGCATATTCCTGCTGCTTGCCCGTGCCCTTGTCGTAACGGACAAGGCGCGCCCGGTTGCCCGCCGCATATTCGCCAAGCCCGCCGACCGCGATCATCGCGTCCAGCACGGTCATATTGGCGCGGAACGGGATCGACGCGGGCTTTTCGGTCGCGCCGACGACGCGCACCTGCTGCGAAAAGGTGCTGTTGAAGCTGGTCACGATCACGCTGACGATCGGATCGGTGATATATTGGCTGAGCTGCAGCTTGATATCCTGCTGCAGCATCGTCGGCGTCTTGCCGACCGCGGGCATGTCGGTGATCAGCGGCGTCGTGATGCGGCCATCGGGGCGAACCTGCACTTTCCCGCCAAGTTCGGGATTGCGCCACACGAAGATCTGCAATTCGTCCAGCGGGCCGATGATATATTCCTCGCCCGGCCCCTCCTGATTCGCGACGAAATTCGCGCTGGGCAGTTGTGGCGCGGTGCCGCCCGCTCCCATGCAGCCCGTCAGCGCGGTTGCCGCGATACCGGAGAAAAGCGCGGCGCGCGCGGTACGAAGCGAGGGGGAAGACGTCATCTTGCAATCACCTTTACGAGCGGCCAGACGCCGCCGCCGCCCGAAGGCGCACGTCGACATCCATTGCGTCAGCATCAGCCATTGCGCGAAAAGGGTGAACATACCGTTAGTCTTGGGATGGGGATGGACCATGCTCGTCCCATTCTGTCCCGATGCGGAACAGCTTTCGTCGCGTCAGACGAGAATTTCTCGTGCCGGCCCCTGTCCCAGGAAAGCCGCCGGGCTTGCCGACGCTCCATAGGCGCCCGCGAGAAAAATCGCAACAAGTTCGCCCACTTGCGCCCGCGGCAAGGCGACCTGATCGCCCAGCCGGTCGAGCGGTGTGCACAGGCAACCGACGACTGACACCGTCTCTTCCGCCGCCGCGCCGAAGCGACCGGCGATCGCGATCGGATAGTTTCGCCGGATGACCGTCCCGAAATTGCCGCTGGCGGCAAGTTGATGATGCAGGCCGCCATCCGTGACGAGAAAGGTTTCGCCGTGGCTGACCTTCCGGTCGACGATCCGCGTCAGATAGACACCCGCTTCGGCGACGAGCCAGCGTCCGAGTTCCATCGCAAAGCCGCTGTCGGTCAGCGCCGCATCCCGCCGGTCCAGCGTTTCAGACAGGGCGGCGCCGACCGCGGCGGCATCCACCGCCACGTCGCCCGGGAAATACGGCACGCCCAAGCCTCCGCCCAGATTCACCAGCGGCGGAGCGGTGCCGATGGCATCCGCCAGCCGTCCGGCAAGTGCGACCGTCTGCGCCTGCGTTTCGGCGATCGCCACCGGGTCGAGCGCCTGCGATCCGGCGAAGATATGAAAGCCTCGCCAGTCGGCCCCGGCGGCGAGCAGGCCGCGCACCAGCGACGGCACCATGGCGGCATCGACCCCGAAAGGCTTGGCGCCGCCGCCCATTTTCATTCCTGATCCCTTCAGGTCGAAATCGGGGTTCACGCGCACGGCAAGCCGCGGGACGATGCCGATCCGCGCGGCGATGTCGAGGGCGCGTTCCGCCTCGCCCGCCGATTCGAGGTTCAGCGTGGCCCCGGCGACGATCGCCGCCTCCAGTTCGCGGTCGCGCTTGCCCGGTCCGGCGAAGCTGATATGCGCCGCCGCCATGCCGCTGGCCAGCGCCGCCGAAAGCTCACCGCCCGATGCGACATCGAAGCCGTCGACAAGGCCCGCCATATGCGCCAGCAAGGGCGGATAGGGGTTGGCCTTCATCGCATAATGAAGCTGCACCACGGCCGGCATCGCGGCGCGCCATTCGGCGACACGCGCCGTCAGCATGGCGCGGTCGTAAACGAACAGCGGCGTATCGCCCGCGGCCTCCGCCAGATCGTCGACGCGGCGCCCGCCGATCAGCAACATATCGTCCGCGCCGGCGGCAAAACCGAGCGGAATGGGGCCATGCGGCTTCATGCCGGCACCTGCCAGCCGGCGGAGATCGCCACGCGGTCGAGCTTGCCGTTCGGGTTGCGGGGCAGTTCGCTGCGCCATTCGATCGTCTGCGGCTGCATGAAGTTGGGCAGGGACTGCCGCAGATGGGACGCCAGCGCATCCGGGTCCGCGACGCCCCTGCCGCGCACGATCAGGACGATCGCCGCCCCCAGGCGCCCATCGGGAACGCCGAAGGCCACCGCCTCGTAAACCAGCCCCGACGCCACGGCCGCCTCCTCGACCTCGGTTGGGCTGACGCGGTTGCCCGCCGTCTTGATCATCGCGTCGTCGCGGCCCACGAAGGTGAGCAGGCCGTCGGCATCGCGGCGCACCGTGTCACCCGACCAGACCGCCGTTCCGCCATAGCGCGACGCTGGCGGCGCGGGGCGGAAACGCTCGGCCGTGCGCACGGGATCGCGCCAATAGCCCCGGGCGACCAGCGGCCCGCAATGGACAAGCTCCCCCGGCTCGTCATCGGCGGCGATGCTGCCGTCGGGGCGGCACACCAATATCTCCGCATGGGGGATCGCGCGGCCCATCGAGGTGGGATGATCGGCGACAAGCCCGGGTTCGAGAAAGGTCGAGCGGAACGCCTCGGTCAATCCATACATGGGATAGATATCCGCCGCGGGGAACGTCGCCCGCATCGCATCGATCAGCGAAGGCGTCAGCGCGCCGCCGCTGTTAGTCAGGCGCTTGAGATGCGCGGCGGTGCCAGCGGGCCAGTCGCTTTCAACCAGTTGCACCCACAGCGGCGGCACGCCCGCCAGCGTGGTGATACCGTGGCGTGCCACCGCCTTCACCACGTCGCGCGGCGTCAGATAATCGAGCGGCGCGACGGCGGCGCGCGCATACCAGGTCGAAAGAAGCTGATTCTGCCCATAATCGAAGCTGAGCGGCAGGACGCCGAGCACGCGGTCCTCGGCGCCGATGCCCAGATAGGTCGCGACGCTTTCGGCGCCGAGCCACAGATTGGCGTGGCTCAGCATCACGCCCTTGGGCCGTCCGGTCGATCCGCTGGTATAGAGGATGGCCGCAAGATCGTCGGGCCCGGCGATCGACGGCGGGAGTCCCCTCCCGCCCGAATCGATCGCCTCTTCGGCGGTCTTCCCATCCGCCATGGCGCAATCGTCGGGCCGCCCGTCGCCGAGCGTGTCGCCGCGCGATGGATTTGTAACGAGCAGCTTCGCGCCGCTGTCGGCCAGGATATGCGCGACCTGCGGCGCCTTCAGCAACGGGTTGACCGGCACATGGATCAGCCCCGCGCGCGCCGCGGCGAGCGGCATCAGGCAGGCGGCGCGCGTCTTCGCGCTCCAGCTCGCGACCCGCTCCCCCGGCCCCCCGGCCTGGTCGAGCAGCCAGGTCGCCAGCCGCCCGACTCCGGCGTCGAGATCGGCATAGCTTGTCACCGCGCCGCCGATCAGCAAGGCAGGCGTGTCCGCCGCGCCGCGAAGGGCGATATGGTCGATCGGGCGCGAAGGCGGGTTGAGGGCGTCGGTCATTGGCTGTTAGGAGAGTGGTGATAGAGCGCCAGCCTATGCATGGGAACGGTGAAGATCGCGCTAATGATGACCGGCTGCCCGCCGATGCGCGCGCGGCCGGCCTTGCCTCGCCGTTCGACCACGCCGCCTGGTTCGACCTGCTCGAAGCGCAGGGCTTTGCCGGTGCCGCCCGGCGCGATGCCCGGGGACGCGCCGGCGGCACCACCGCCTGGTTGCCGCTTCGCATGGGAAAGCCCGGGCATTTTCAGGGGCTGACCAACTGGTACAGCTTCGCGATACGCCCGCTCTATCGGGGCGGTGATCAACCGGAAGCCGCGCTCCGCGCGCTGTTCGCGGACCTGCGGACACGCGCGGCGCGCCTGTCGCTCTATCCCGTGCCCGACGTCGAACAGGCGGGCATGGCCGATGCGCTACGCGCCGCGGGCTGGTGGGTCCGGGCGACGCCGGCGGGCGATCGTCACTGGCTCGACCTCACCGGCATGAACCATGACGCGTGGTGGGACAGCCGCCCAGGCGCGCTGAAAAACACGGTCCGGCGCAAGGCGAAGAAGGGCGTCGTCGACATCGCGCTGATGACCGCCTTCGACGCCGACGCCTGGGCCGCCTATGAATCGATCTATGCGGCAAGCTGGAAGCCGGAGGAAGGCGATCCCGCCCTGCTCCGCGCCTTTGCCGAAACCGAAAGCGCGCGCGGCACCTTTCGCATGGGGCTCGCCCGGATCGACGGCACGCCGGTCGCCGCGCAATTTTGGACGGTGGAGGATGGCACCGCCTTCATCCACAAGCTGGCGCATGTCGAGGACAGCCTGAAAGCCTCGCCCGGCACGCTGCTGTCCGCCGCGCTGTTCCGCCATGTCATCGAGGCCGACGGCGTCCACCGCATCGATTTCGGCACCGGCAACGATGCCTATAAGCGCGACTGGATGAACCGGCACGAACCCTTGTGGCGCATCGAGGCTTTCAATCCGGCGCGCATCGCGGCATGGGGTCCGGCATTGAAGGCCTTTGGCCGGTCCCTGCTGAGGAAAGACCCGTGACCGATACCCGTAGCGTCGATGCCACCTTGCGCGCCCTGCTCGCCGACGTCCTTGGCCTCGGCGCCGACCGCGCCGCTGCGCTGACCGCCGACAGCGGCCTGTTCGGCGACCTGCCGGAATTTGATTCGATGGCGGTCGCGACCGTGCTGACCGAAATGGAAGACCGGCTGGACATCGTGATCGACGATAGCGACGTCGATGGCGAAATATTTGAAACATACGGAAATCTTCTGAGCTTTGCCGAGCGCAAGGTGAAGGGCTGAGGGATCGACGGGCGCGCATGGACGAGCATCGATTCGCCATCGCCCCGGTCGGGGCACCGCGCGCCACCGTCCTGATCGTCCCGCCGCTGTTCGAGGAAGCGAACCGGATGCGCCGGACGCTGGCGCTTGCGATACGCGCGCTCGCCGCCAGGGGTTTTGCCGCGACCCTGCCGGACCTGCCCGGCCAGAATGAGAGCCTGGTGCCTTTGGAAGCGGTCGACCTCGACCGCTGGCGGGCGGCGCTGGCGGCGGATGCGTCCCGGATCGACGGCCCCGTCATCGTCGCGTCGCTGCGCGGCGGGGCTCTGATCGACGATACCGCCAGCGCCAATGCCTGGTGGCGGCTGGCCCCCGCGGGCGGCGCATCCCTGCTGCGGACGCTGCTTCGGGCGCGGGTCGCCGCGGACCGCGAAGCGGGGGTAGCATCGTCGGCCGACCTGTTGATGGAAGAGGCGAAAAAGACCCCGCTGCTGTTGGCGGGCAATCTGTTGTCGCCCGCGATGGTGGCGCAGCTTGGCGCTGCCGAACCTCAAACGGTCGCGCCGCTACGCGCCGTTGCCCTGGGCGGCGATGGAATCGCGGGAACGCCGCTGTGGCTGCGCGCCGAACCCGGCGAGGATATTGGCATGGCCACCGCGATCGCCGACGACATCGCCGCGTGGAGCGCAACATGCGGCATCCTCTGACCTTCCCCTGCGAAGGCGCCGCGCTCGCCGCGACGCTCGACGACGCGCCCGGCACCACGGGCCTGCTGATCGTGTCGGGCGGCAACGAAATCCGCAGCGGCGCGCACCGCGGCATGGCGACGCTGGCCGCGCGCATCGCCAAGGCCGGCCATCCGGTGTTCCGTTTCGACCGGCGCGGGATCGGGGACAGCGAAGGCGCCAACGGCGGCTATCTGTCGAGCGCCCCCGACATTGCCGCGGCCATTGCGGCCTTCCGGCGGGCGGCGCCGCACGTGACGCGCATCCTCGCCTTCGGCAATTGCGACGCGGCGAGCGCGTTGCTGCTGCACCAGCCGCTGGCGCTGGACGAGCTGATCCTGGCCAATCCGTGGACCTATGACGAGAATGAGGCGGAGGCCGGTGAGCCCGCCCTGCCCCCGGCGGCCGCGATTCGCGCGCGCTATCTGGCGCGGCTGACCGATCCGAAAAGCCTGCTCCGGCTGGTGAAGGGTGAGGTGGATTTCAGGAAGCTGGCGCGCGGCCTGTCGGCGCTCGGCAAGCGCAAGGCGCCCAGTGCGCCCGAAAGCCTGCCCGCGCGGCTCGACGCCGCGATGGCGGCGCTCAGCTGCCCGGCGACGATCCTGCTCGCCACCGGCGACCGCACCGCACAGGCCTTTACGGATGTTTGCCGGCCAGGCGCGATTCCGCTCGAACGCCTCGACAGCGCGTCGCACAGCTTCGCGGGCGATGACGCCGACTGGCTGACGGCGCGACTATTGGAACGGCTGGGCTGACGGCGTTCCGGCCGCCGCCTATGCCTCGACCAGTGCCTTATACTCGGCCTCGGCCAGAAAGCGTTCGGCATCGAGCGCGGCCATGCAGCCCATCCCCGCCGCCGTCACCGCCTGGCGGTAAACCTTGTCGGTGACGTCGCCCGCCGCGAAGACGCCGGGGATCGATGTCAGCGACGTGCCGGGCGTCACCTGCAGATAGCCGTCCTGGTCCAGCGGCAGCTTGCCTTTGAACAATTCGGTCGACGGGCTGTGTCCGATCGCGACAAAGCCGCCATCGGTCGGCTCGTGGCTCGCCGCGCCCGTCACCGTGTCGATCAGGTCGACGCCGACCAGCCCCGCCGTGCCCTCGCCGCCGACGAAGCGTTCGACCGCCTTGTTCCAGAGAATTTTGATCTTCGGATTGGCGTGCAGCCGATCCTGCAAGATCTTTTCGGCGCGCAAGGAATCGCGGCGATGGATCAACGTCACGTCGTCGCTGTGGTTGGTCAGGTACAGCGCCTCCTCGACCGCGGTATTGCCGCCGCCGATCACCACGACCTTCTTGCCGCGATAAAAGAAACCGTCGCAGGTGGCACAGGCCGAGACGCCTTTTCCGCCCAGTTCCTGCTCGCCCTCCACGCCCAGCCATTTGGCCTGGGCGCCGGTCGCGATCACCAGCGTTTCGGCCAAATAGACATCGCCGCCATCGCCGGTCAGCTTGAACGGACGCTGGGACACATCGACGTCGACGATCGTGTCCCAGATCATCGATGTTCCCACATGCACCGCCTGCGCCGTCATCTGTTCCATCAGCCAGGGCCCCTGGATCACCTCCGCGAAACCGGGATAATTTTCGACGTCGGTCGTGATGGTGAGCTGCCCGCCCGGCTGCAACCCCTGCACCACGATGGGCTGCATTCCCGCCCGCGCCGCGTAAATCGCGGCCGACAGGCCGGCGGGCCCCGAACCGAGGATGAGCATTTTGGTGTGGTGGGTGGTCGGCATGATCGTCCTGCTGCTGTCTGAATCGGGCGGTTGGCCCTTCACGTCCCAGATGGGTGTTGCCATTCGCGCTAGCAAGGGACAGGCTGGCCGCCAAGGGGGAGCGGGTGAACGACGACAATGCGATGAACGAACGGCCCGCCCGGCCCGCTATGTCGGCGACGCGGCATCGCTGGCCGCTGATCACCGCATTGGCGGGTGCGGCGGCGGTCGCCATCGGCGTTTACCTGCTGATCGAAGCGGGCACCGGCGGTGCCGTCGGTTACACCCTGCTGGTCGTTCTGCCCGCCGCGCTGTCGGCCTTCGTCGCCTGGGCGGGCAGCATGGGACGCAACTGGCGCCGGTCGAGCTTTTTTCTGGTGCCGGTGTGGCTGAACGTCGGTTTCGCGGCGATCGGCGCGCTGTTCCTGCGCGAAGGCGTGCTGTGTATCGTCATGGTGATGCCGCTGTGGATGCTGTTCGGCCTGCTCGGCGTCTGGCCCGTCTATCTGCACCGCAAGAAGCAGGCGCGCGTCGACAGCAGCATCTTTCGCGCCGACGCGCTGTTGCTGTTGCCCTTTCTCGCGCTGCTCATCGACCAGCATGTCGCGGCGCCGCAGGACAGTTATGTCGTGACGCGCGCCATCGTCGTCGATGCATCCACCGAAGAAAGCTGGCAGGCGCTGCTCGCCATTCCCGGCATCGCGGCGGACGAAGGCCGCTGGACCTTCACCCAGAATGTGCTGCGGTTGCCGCGCCCCGTCGATGCCACCCTGACCGGCCGCGGCGTCGGCGCGGTGCGCGACGCCCGCTGGCAGGACGGCATCGCTTTTCAGGAAATCGTGACCGACTGGCAGCCGGGGCAGGCGATCGCGTGGCGCTTCGCCTTTCCCGATCCGTCGATCCACCTGCGCACCGACCGTCATATCAACCCGAACAGCAAGCAGTTGCGCATCGAACGCGGCGGCTATCGGCTGATCCCGCTTGCGGATGGACGGACGCGCATCGAACTGTGGACACGCTACACGATGGCGACGCCGGTCAACGCCTATGCCGCGATGTGGGGCGAGCGCCTGTTGGGCGATATTCAGGCGAATGTGCTGGCAATCACCGCCGCACGGCTGAAAGGGGGAGCGCATGGCTAGCTGGTGGGAACGACATGGGGTCCCGCGCCTGATCCGCTGCGCCTGTTCGCAGGGACAGATCATGAAGGCGCGCAGCAAGGTGGTGCCGCACGCGGCGGGCGATGTGCTCGAACTCGGGTGCGGCGGCGGCATCAATATGGAATTTTACGACTGGAGCCGGGTGACGCGCTTTACCGGGCTGGACCCGTCGCCCGAACTGCTGGCGATGAGCCGCGCGGCGGCCCGCGCGCACGGCATCGACGCGAGCATTGAAGGCGGCTTCGGCGAGTCCATGCCCTTCAACGATGCCAGCTTCGACACCGTCGTCACCACCTTCACCCTCTGTTCGGTGGCCGATCAGGCGGCGGTGCTGCGCGAAATCCGCCGCGTGCTGAAACCCGGCGGCACCGCGCTGTTCCTGGAACATGGCGCCGCGCCCGATGCCGGTGTCGCTCGCTGGCAGCGACGCGTCGAACCGCTGTGGAGGCGGATCGGCGGCAATTGCCATCTCACCCGGCCGGTCGCCGATGCCTATGCCGCCGCGGGCTTTGCCGTCGATCGGCAAGCTGCTTTCTACATGCCCAAGACGCCCCGCCCCTTCGGCTGGGTCGAATATGGTGCCGCGAGACATAGCGGCTGATCGGCGCAATCAACTCGCTTCGCTGCGCCTGAGGGCGATCGGCAATTCCGCACGCAACCTGTCGATCAGCAGCCGGACATTGGGCAACAAATGACGCCGCTGCGGATAGACGGCCCAGACCGGTTCTTCGGGTGGACGGAGCGAATCGAGCAGCGAAACGAGCGCCCCGCTGGCCAGATGCGGCGTCACATAAAAGTCGGGAAGCTGGCAGATGCCGTGCCCGGCGAGCGCCGCTTCGGTGACGGCGGTGCCGCTGTTGCAGCGCCAACGCCCGGCGGGGCGGTGATCGATGTCCTTGCCGCCGTGGCGAAAGTGCCACGCGGGTGCGGTGCCGAGCAGGCATTCATGACGGGCCAGGTCCTCGATCGACGACGGCGTGCCATGGCGCGCGACATAGGCGGGCGACGCGCAAAGATAGAGGCCGCGCGAGGCGATGCGCGTCGCGACCAGTCCCGAATCGGGCAATGCCCCGGTGCGGATCGCCAGATCGAACCCCTCGCCCAGCAGGTCGACGACGCGATTGGTCAGTTCCAGCGTCACCGTCACGTCAGGATAGGCAAAGGCATAGGACCGCGCGATCGGCGCGACGAAGCGTTCGCCCATCGCGATCGAACAGGTCAGGCGCACCTCGCCGCGCGGGGCGCCGTCGTCACCGGCGGCGGACAGCGCGTCATTGCGTTGGGCGACCAGCCGCCGAAACTGCTCGATCAACGTCCTACCGGCGGCGGTCGGGACGACCCGGCGCGTCGAACGGACAAAGAGCTGCGCCCCGATCCGGTGTTCCAGACGCGCCACCGCGCGGCTGACGTGCGAGGTGGAGGTGTGAAGCAATGCCGCCGCGGCGACGAAACTGCCCGCATCCGCAATCGCCACGACCTCATCGATGCCGTCCCACGCCCCCATCATCCCTCCTGTGCAACAATAAATTGCCGATTGGCCCCTTTATCCGGCTTTGGATCGGTGTAACAGGCGGGGCAGCCGATTTTGCAGGAGTGCTCCCATGAAGACCCGCGCCGCCGTAGCGTTTGAAGCGAAGAAGCCGCTGGAGATCGTCGAACTCGACCTGGAGGGTCCGAAGGCGGGCGAGGTGCTGGTCGAGATCATGGCGACGGGCATCTGCCATACCGATGCCTACACGCTCGACGGCTTCGACAGCGAGGGCATCTTCCCGAGCGTGCTGGGGCATGAGGGCGCGGGCGTGGTGCGCGAGGTCGGCGCGGGCGTGACGAGCGTCAAGCCGGGCGACCATGTGATCCCGCTCTACACCCCCGAATGCCGCCAGTGCAAAAGCTGCCTGTCGGGCAAGACCAACCTCTGCACCGCGATCCGCGCCACCCAGGGCAAGGGGCTGATGCCCGACGGCACGACGCGCTTTTCGTACAAGGGCCAGCCGATCTTTCATTATATGGGCTGTTCGACCTTCTCGAACTTCACCGTGCTGCCCGAGATCGCGGTCGCGAAGATCCGCCAGGACGCGCCGTTCCAGCCCGCCTGCTACATCGGCTGCGGCGTCACGACCGGGGTCGGCGCCGTCATCAATACGGCGAAGGTGCAGGTCGGCGACAATGTCGTCGTCTTCGGTCTCGGCGGTATCGGGCTTAACGTGATCCAGGGCGCGCGGCTTGCGGGTGCAAACCAGATCATCGGCGTCGACATCAACCCGGATCGCGAGGAATGGGGCCGCAAGTTCGGCATGACCGACTTCCTCAATTCGAAGGGCATGAGCCGCGAGGATGTCGTCGCCGCGATCGTGGCGATGACCGACGGCGGCGCCGATTACACCTTCGACGCGACGGGCAACACCGAGGTGATGCGGATCGCATTGGAAGCCTGCCACCGCGGCTGGGGCACCAGCATCATCATCGGCGTCGCCGAGGCGGGCAAGGAAATCGCGACGCGGCCGTTCCAGCTCGTCACCGGGCGCAACTGGCGCGGCACCGCCTTCGGCGGCGCGAAGGGCCGCACCGACGTCCCGAAGATCGTCGACATGTACATGACCGGCAAGATCGAGATCGACCCGATGATCACCCACGTCATGGGCCTGGAAGACATCAACAAGGGTTTCGACCTGATGCACGCGGGGGAAAGCATTCGTTCGGTCGTCGTTTATTGACGCACGGCATATTCGCCTTATCGGCGTCCCTGCGCGCGCAGCGCTGCGCTCGCAAGGACGAGAGCGGGGATTGACGAAGTGACCGGACATTATGTCCTGACGTTCAGCTGTATCGACGCGGTCGGCATCGTGGCCGCCGTGACCGGGCTGCTCGCCGAGCGCGACGGCTTCATCCTCGACAGCCAGCAATATGCCGATCTTGATTCGGGGCGTTTCTTCATGCGTGTCGAATTTCAGGGCGCCGGTTCCCGCTTTCCCGGCGACCTGGACGGCGTGCAAGACGCCTTCGCGCCGATCATCGACCGGTTCGCGATGGACGCGCGGATCAGCGACTGCGCCGCGAAGCCGCGCTTCGTCATCGCGGTGTCGCAGGGCAGCCACTGCCTCAACGACCTGCTTCACCGCTGGTCCACCGGCAACCTCGACATCGACATCGTCGGCGTCGTGTCGAACCACGAACATCTGCGCCGCCTTTCCGAATGGCACGGCGTTCCCTTTCACCACCTTCCGGTCAGCGACGGCAATCGCGTGGAACAGGAAGCGGCGATCCTGGACGTCATGTCGCGCGGCGGCGCGGACTATCTGGTGCTCGCGCGCTATATGCAGGTGCTGTCGCAGGATTTGTCGGCGGCGCTCGCCGGGCGCTGCATCAACATCCATCACAGCTTCCTCCCCGGTTTCAAGGGCGCGAAACCCTATCACCGCGCGCACGAACGCGGCGTGAAGCTGATCGGGGCGACGGCGCATTTCGTGACCAGCGACGTCGACGAAGGGCCGATCATCGAACAGGAAGTGGCGCGTGTCGACCATCGCGATTCGGTCGACGACCTGATCCGCATCGGCCGCGATATCGAAGCGCAGGTGCTGGCGCGCGCCGTGCGCCGCGTCGCCGAACAGCGGGTCCTGATCGACGGGCGCAAGACGGTGGTCTTCCGTTAGGCGCGGCGACAGGATAAGTCCCGAATCGCAACCATAATCAGGAGGAGCAAAAGGCATGTACAGTCACAATATGGTCGGGTCGAACGACCTGGCCGCGTCCAAGGCCTTCTATGACGCGACCTTTCAGGCAATCGGCGGCCAGCCGGCCATTCAGGACGAAAAAGGGCGCCTGATCTATATGCACAATGGCGGCATATTTCTGGTCACCGCCCCGATCGACGGCCAACCGGCCACCGCCGGCAACGGCTGCACGATCGGTTTCGCAGTATCCGGCCCCGAGCAGGCGGACGCCTGGCACGCGGCCGGGGTCGCCGCCGGCGGCACCGCGATCGAAGACCCGCCGGGCGTTCGCGAAGGCAATGGCATGAAGATGTATCTGGCCTATCTGCGCGATCCGTCGGGCAACAAGATCTGCACGATGCATCGGATGTAATGGCGATGCGCGGTGAAGCGGGATTGCTGGCGGATCTGGATGCGCTGTCCATCCCCTTTGCCGCGCATGAGCATGCGGCGGTGTTCACCGTCGCGGAAAGCGACGCGGTCAATGGCGCAATAGCAGGCGCGCATACCAAGAATTTGTTTCTGAAGGACAATGGCGGCGCCTTCTGGCTGGTCACCGTGCCCAGCGAGGCGCGGGTCGACCTGAAAGCCCTGCCCGCCGCGATCGGCAGCAAGCGCGTGAGCTTCGGCAAGCCCGACGACATGAGCCGCCTGCTGGGCATTGCGCCGGGATCGGTGACGCCGCTCGCCGCGATCAATGCCGAACCCGGCAGCATCGCGGTGGTGCTGGACACCGGCCTTGCCGCGGCGGCAAGGGTGAACGTCCACCCGCTGCGCAACACCGGCACGCTTGGCCTGTCCGGTGCAGCGATTCTCGACCTTCTGCGTCATTGGGGACATAGCCCCCTTGTCGCGACCATCCCGGTTCAGGAACCCCTATGACGACCCTCGAAACCCTATCCACCACCCGCAGTCATGACGGCACACAGGGCGTATACCGGCACGCCAGCGACACGACGGGAACC
Source organism: Sphingopyxis macrogoltabida (assembly GCA_003241685.1). GTDB lineage: Bacteria > Pseudomonadota > Alphaproteobacteria > Sphingomonadales > Sphingomonadaceae > Sphingopyxis > Sphingopyxis macrogoltabida_A. Next base: position 10,500 of record QFPJ01000041.1, on the reverse strand, counting down.
GACATGACCTTTGCGGTCTTCGTCCCCGACCATGCCGAAGGCGCGAAACTGCCCGTGCTCTGGTATCTGTCTGGGCTGACGTGCACCCATGCCAATGTGATGGAAAAGGGCGAATATCGCGCCGCCTGCGCCGAACATGGCGTCATCTTCGTGGCGCCCGACACCAGCCCGCGCGGCGAGGGCGTGCCGGACGATCCGGAGGAAGCGTGGGATTTCGGCCTGGGGGCCGGTTTCTACGTCGATGCGACCGAGGAACCGTGGGCGAAGAACTACCGGATGCGGTCGTACATCGAGGATGAGCTTCCCTCGCTGATTCTCCGCAATTTCGCGAGTGCCGATCTGACGCGGCAGGGGATTACCGGCCATTCGATGGGCGGGCACGGCGCCCTGACCATCGCGCTGCGCAATCCCGACCGCTTCCGCTCGGTCTCCGCCTTCTCGCCGATCGCGGCGCCGCTGCAATGTCCGTGGGGCGAAAAGGCGCTGGGTCGCTATCTGGGCGACGACCGCGAGGGCTGGCAGGCTTATGACGCCTGCGCGCTGCTCGATCAGGGGCTGCGCGTGCCCGACCTGCTCGTCGATCAGGGCGACGCCGACAATTTCCTGGCCGAACAGCTCAAGACCGAATTGCTGGTCGCGGCGTGCGAACGCGCGGGGCAAAAGGCCGACATTCGCATGCAGCCGGGATATGACCACAGCTATTATTTCATCTCGACCTTCATGGCCGAACATGTCGCATGGCATGCGGAGCGGTTGAAGGCCTGATTTTTGCGGCAGTCGTCGCTTATGGCTGCTCGGGGATCAGCACCGTTGATCCCGTCGTGCGCCCGGCCTCCAGATCGGCGTGGGCGCGCGCCACGTCCTGAAGACCGTAACGCTGGCCGATGGTGATCGCGACAGTGCCGTCGCCGATCATCTGGAACACCCGGTCGGCGCCCGCCGCGCGCTCGCCCGGATCGAGATAATAGTCGAACAGCGTCGGCCGCGTCACGAACTGCGATCCATGCTGCGCCAGCACCCCCAGATTCACCCCGGTGACGGGCCCGCCCGCATTGCCATAGCTGACGATCAGACCGCGCCGCGCCGTCGCCTTCAGCGAGATCGGCCAGGCCGCCATGCCGATACCGTCAAAGGTTACGGGCACGCCCTGCCCGTCGGTGATTTCGCGCACGCGCGCGGCGACGTCCTCCTGCTTGTAGCGGATGACATGGTCGGCACCCGCCGCAAGGGCGGCCGTGGCCTTCATATCCGTCGAAACCGTGCCGATCACCGTCGCCCCGATCGCCTTCAGCCACTGGACGAGGATCAGCCCGACGCCGCCGGCGGCGGCATGAACGAGAACCGGCCAGCCAGCCTCCACCTTGGCACAGCGTTCGACGAGCGCTTCGACCGTGCACCCTTTGAGCAGCGCGGCGGCGGCAGTCTCATCGTCGATGGACGCAGGCAGCTTGAACAGCGCGGATGCGGGAACGATCCGCGCGCTGGAATAGGCGTTGCGCAGCGGCCCGAACGTCGCAACCCGGTCGCCGCGCTTGAAACCGTGAACGTCGGGTCCGATCGCGATCACCTCGCCCGCCGCTTCGCCGCCAAGGCCGCCGGGAAGGTCGATCGGATACACGCCGCTGCGATGATAGACGTCGATATAATTCAACCCGACCGCCGTCTGACGCACCAGAATCTGGCCCGGACCGGGATCGCCGAGATCGACCTCGCGAAAATCGATGACCTCGGGACCGCCCTGCTTTTCGATAAAGGCCTCGATCGCTTTCATGCACCGCTCTCCTGTTGACCGCGTCCATCTGGGGCAGCGCCGGAGCGAGCGCAAGGCATGCGCGTCGATATGTGCCGTGCTTGCGAGCAGGACGAAGCAAGCCAGAGCGGTTTACGCCCGCGCCGGATTGTCGCGTCGCTCCGCCCCTCCGCAACGACGAGGCTTAATATTTGCCCTGCTTGCGGGGGCTGCGCTGGCCATAGGGCTTCGGCTTGTAACGGTCGCTGGGGCCGCCCGCCCCGCCCGGCTTGCGCGGTCCGTCCTGGCGCGGCCCATCGCCGCGCGGCCCGCGATTGCCCTGCGCACCGCCCTTGTGCGGGCGTTTGTCGCGGCGCGGCGGATAGGAGTCTCTGCCCGGGGCCGGCGTGATCGCGACGCCGCTGTCATCCTCGCCATCCTGATTGGCGGTGCGCTGCACCGCTTCGGCGAAGCGGTCGGCAATGGCCAGCGGAATGTTGAACAGCGTTTCGCTCGGCCCGATACGGATCGCGCCGATTTCATGCTTGGTCACATGGCCCCGGCGGCAGAGCAGCGGCAATATCCAGCGCGGATCGGCATTTTGACGGCGCCCGATATTCAGCCGGAACCAGACGCTGTCGTCAAAGCCGTCGCGGCGCGGCCCGCGTTCCGGCCGGTCGTCCCGATCGCGTTCGAACCGTTCGCCGCGCTCGCCCTTCTCGCGGCGGGCTGGCGGGCCATTGTCGATCAGATCCTCGGGCGGCGGCATCGCCGCGCGGTGCGCGCGGACAAGCGCGGCGGCGACATCCTCCGCGCTGCGTTCGGTCAGCAGACGCTGGCCAAGCTCAAGATCGTCGGCGTCATGCTCGACTGGCGCGAGCAGCTTTTCGATCAGCCGTTCCTTGTCGCGCGCGCGCACGTCGGCGGCGGTCGGCGCATTCATCCATTCGGCCTCGATCTTCGCGCCGCGCAGCATGCCGTCGACCCGGCGGCGGCGCGGATAGGGCACGATCAGCACGGCGGTGCCCTTCTTGCCCGCGCGCCCGGTGCGGCCCGAACGATGCTGAAGCGTTTCGGCGTCGCGGGGGATTTCGACGTGGATCACCAGCGACAGGCTGGGCAGGTCGATGCCGCGCGCGGCAACGTCGGTCGCCACGCAAACGCGCGCGCGGCGGTCGCGCAGCGCCTGCAGCGCATGGTTGCGTTCGGACTGCGAATGTTCGCCGGACAGCGCGACGGCGGCAAAGCCGCGCTCCATCAGACTGGCGTGCAGACGCCGGACATTGTCGCGCGTCGCGCAGAACAGCATCGCCGTATCGGCCTCGTGCAGACGCAGCAGGTTGATCACCGCGCCCTCGATGTCGGCGGGGGCGACGGTGACGACCTGATAGGCGATGTCGCCGTGACCGCGCGTTTCCCCGACCGTCGAGATACGCAGTGCATCGCGCTGATACCGCTTGGCAAGCTGGGCGATGGGCTTGGGGATCGTCGCGGAAAACAGCAAGGTGCGGCGCGTTTCGGGCGTCGCGTCGAGGATTTCTTCCAGGTCTTCGCGAAAGCCCATGTCGAGCATTTCGTCCGCCTCGTCGAGCACCGCGACACGCAGGCTTTCAAGGTCGAGCGCGCCGCGTTCCAGATGGTCGCGCAGGCGCCCCGGCGTACCGACGACGATATGAACGCCCTGGTTCAGATTGCGGCGCTCGCGGCTCGCGTCCATGCCGCCGACGCAGGTCGCAATGCGCGCGCCGGCCTTGGCATAGAGCCAGCCCAGCTCGCGGCTGACCTGCAACGCCAGTTCGCGCGTCGGCGCGACGATCAGCGCGAGCGGGGCGGTGGCGAACGGCAGGCGGCCGTCTTCAAGCAGTTGCTCGGCCATCGCGAGGCCGAAGGCGACGGTCTTGCCCGATCCGGTCTGCGCCGAAACGAGCAGGTCGCGGCCCTCCGCTTCGGCTTCGGAGACCTGCGTCTGGACGGGGGTGAGCGCTTCATAGCCGCGCGCGGTGAGAGCGTCCGCAAGGACGGGCGAAAGATTGTCGAAAGGCATTGTGTTCTTTTTATCCTGTGCGGCCATGGGTAGCCGATTCTCTGTTCGCCACCCCGGAGCTGATCCGGGGTCCATCACCCAATGCTTCGGCAATGACGCGTGGAGCCGGATCGAATCCGGCATGACGATGGTTTGTATGGCTTTTCCTAAAGCGCCTGACCCGCAGCATGTCCGCTGGCCCAGGCCCATTGAAAATTATAGCCGCCCAGCCACCCGGTGACGTCCACGGCTTCGCCGACCGCATACAGGCCCGGCACGCTTTTGGCCATCATTGTTTGCGACGACAGGTTTGCGGTCGAAATTCCGCCCACCGTCACCTCGGCCTTGGCAAAGCCTTCGGTGCCGTTGGGCATGAAGACCCAGCGACGCAGGCGCGCCTCCGCATCGGCGAGCCTGCGGTCGGTCTGTGCGCCCAGTTCGCCGTCGAGCCCGAGCCGATCGGCCAGCGTCTGCGCCAGCCGGTCGGGCAGCGCCAGAACCGACGCCAGCGGCGCGCGCGGGCGCGCCCGCTTGGCTTCGGTCAGCCAACCGTGCGGCGCATCGGGCAGGAAATCGATCGCCACCGGCTCGCCATGCCGCCAATAGCTGCTGATTTGAAGAATTGCGGGGCCGGACAGCCCCCGGTGCGTGAACAGCGCCGCCTCGCGGAACCCCGCCTTGCCAGCGCGCGCCTCCACCGCCGTCGCGACGCCCGACAGGTCGCGGAACAGCACATAGTCGCCGCCGAGCGTCAGGGGAACCAGTGCCGGACGCGGTTCGACAACTTTCAGGCCGAATTGCCGCGCCAGATCATAAGCAAATCCGCTCGCGCCCATCTTGGGGATCGACGGGCCGCCGGTGGCGACCACCAGATTGGGCGCGGCAAACGCCATCTCGCCGAACGTGACCTGAAACCGGCCGTCGGTGTGCGTCACGCCGCCCAACGGCTGACCGCAACGGACATCGACGCCGCCCTTCGCGCATTCCGCCAGCAGCATCGCGACGATCTGTTTCGCCGACCCGTCGCAGAAAAGCTGGCCCAGCGTCTTTTCATGGTGCGCGATACCGTGGGCGTCGACCAGCGCAATGAAATCGGCAGGCGTGTAGCGCGCCAGCGCCGATTTGGCGAAATGTGGATTCGCCGAGATATAGCGGTCGGGCGCGGTATGAATATTGGTGAAGTTGCAGCGGCCACCGCCCGAGATCAGGATTTTCTTGCCCACCTGGTCGGCATGGTCGAGCAGCAGGACGCGCCGCCCCCGCTGCCCCGCCGCCGCGGCGCACATCAACCCGGCCGCGCCGGCACCCAGCACGATGGCGTCATAATCCGCGGTGTTCATATCAGTGCCGCCGCCCTCAATGCAGCTTGGCGATCGACAGCCTGTCGGCCTTGGCACGCTCCTTCACCGATTCTTCGCTGCGCGTCAGCGCCTTGGCGATCGCTTTCAGCGCCATGCCCTTCTTGGCCAGCGTATGGAGCTTGTCGATCTCGGCCGCGGTCCACGGCTGCTTGTGGCGCTCGAACTTGCCCTTCATGCCATGACCTCCGGATCGGCGGCGGCGCCGAGGATTTCGATCGCATCCTCGCGGCCCTGGAAAGCAACCACATCGCCCGCCTCGGCGCCCATCAGCGCGCGGCCGAGCGGCGCGGTGAAGGCGATGCGTCCGGCGGCGGGATCGGCCTCGTCATGCCCGACGATCGTAATCGCGCGCGCCGTGCCGTTCAGCATGTAGCGAACGCGGCTGCCGATACCGACGACATCGTCCTCGGCAGCCGCTTGCACCTCGGCGGTCGCCTTGCGCGTGTTGAAATAGCGAAGCTGGCGCCGGAGTTTCTTCTGCGCCTCCTCGTCCGCTTCGGCGGCGACGGCCGCTTCGAGGCGCGCGACATCGTCACCCAGCAGGCGAAGGCCGCGCGGCGTGACAAGGTTAGCGCCGACCGGAATCGGCAGTTCATATTCGGGTTCTTTATGTTCGTCGTCGCTTTCGCGGCGGAAGGCTACGCTCATGGTCTCTTTCCTGAATGATCGGGGCCTCTGCCGCACGAAGGTGGCGACAAGATGGCGCGTGTAACCGGAACAGGTTCGCCTGCGAACTCCCGGACGATGCCATCCCCCGCATCATCCATTTTATCAAAGGGAATTATCACATGACCAACAACCTCACGCTTTCGCTCGCCGCGTCGGCCATTCTCGCCATGGCCGCCGCCGCGACCGCCCCCGCATCGGCCGCCGCCGCCGAGGGCGCGAAGGAACGCTGCTACGGCGTTTCGCTGAAGGGCAAGAACGACTGTGCCGCCGGTCCGGGCACAAGCTGCGCCGGCACCTCGACCGCCGATTATCAGGGCAACGCCTGGAAATATGTGAAGGCGGGCGAGTGCAAGAAGATGGGCGGATCGCTGACCGCGCGCGCCGGCAACGCCAAGCCTGTCCCGCAGAAGGGCTGATCGTCCGATGACCCCCTCCCCGCTTCGCGCCCTTCCCCCGCGCGCTGGCATCGGGCTGAAGCCCGACCATCATGCCGGCGTGCTGCGGGCGGCGGAGCGGGGAACGGCGCCCGCCTGGGCCGAAATTCACCCCCAGAATTATTTCGGCGCAGGCGGGCCGCCGCATCGCTGGCTGGCCGCGATTGCGGAGCATATGCCGATCAGCTTTCATTCGGTGGGCCTGTCGCTGGGGTCGGCGGCGGGCGTCGATGCCGGCGAACTGGACGCGCTGGCGATGCTGTGCGCGCGTTACGCGCCGGCGATGGTGTCCGACCATCTGAGCTGGAGCAACGGCCCGCACGACAAGTTCCCCGATTTGCTGCCCATCCCCTATACCCACGGCGCGCTGGCGCATTTCGCCGAGCAGGTCGAGCGGGTGCAGGAACGGCTTGGCCGCCCGATGCTGGTCGAAAATCCGTCGCGTTACCTGGCCTATGCGCACGCCGACTGGTCGGAGAGTGATTTTCTGCACGAACTGTGCCGCCGGAGTGGCTGCGCCCTGCTGCTCGACATCAACAATGTCATCGTCTCCGCCTTCAACCTGGGCCTCGATCCCGGCCGCTGGCTCGATGGGTTCGACGCCGGTCTGGTCGGCGAGATCCATGTCGCGGGCCATGCGCTGAAACCCGACGGCGCGGGTGGAACGATCGCGATCGACGATCACGGCAGCGCGGTGGGCGCGCGGTGCTGGGACGAACTGGCGCGGTTCCTGCGCCGCGCCGGGCCGAAGCCGGTTCTGGTCGAATGGGACAATGACGTTCCCGATTACCCGACGCTGATGCGCGAAGCGGCGAAGGCCGACGCGCTGCTGATGCCCGAGCGGATCGATGCCTGACCCCGTTCAGGAGGCGATCGCGGCCACGCTGCTGCGCGGCCCCGGCCATCTGCCCGCCGGACTGTTTGCGGGCGACGATGCGGCCGTGCTGCGCGGGCTGCGCGTCCACGCCAACACGATCTCGCATGCGCGGCTGGTCGCGCTGGAACAGACGTTTCCGCATTGCCGCGCGCTGCTGGGCGAGACCGCGTTCAACCGGCTGTCGCGCGCCTTCGTCGACGCCGGACATGCGCAGCATCGGGCCATAGCCGACATCGGAGCAGGCTTTCCCGACTGGCTGTCCGGCCATGGCGATCGCCGCGCCGCGGACCTCGCCCGGATCGAATGGCTGTGGCTGGAAAGCTATCACGCGGCCGAAGCGATCGCGCTGACCCTCACGCACCTTGCCGAACTGGACGCGGCGGCGCTGCTCACCCTGCCGGTGCGGCGCCATCCTGCGGCGCGCGTGATCGCGCTGGAAAGCGACGCGGCGGGCTTTGCCGATACGGCGCTGGCGGGTGCGTCCCGGCTTTTGATCGCGCGGGCCGACGTCGATGTGCGACTCCATGCAATCGAGGCGGCCGACATGCAGGTCTTGACCATAGCGGCGGACGCCGTGCCGCTCGGTAACCTGATGCGCCTGCTCGCCGAACAGCATTCAGGCGGCGCCGCGGCGGTTGCGGCGTTGATCGCCGCCGGTGCCTTTCGGAAGGATTGAGGGATGAACGCGATGACTGCATTTTACCGGCGCGGCGTGCGCCTGGCCGCCGGCGCGGTGCCCGAAGCGATCGCGCTCTTGATGCTGCGCGTCGCATTGGCCGGTGTCTTCTGGCGATCGGGACAGACCAAGATCGCCGAGGGAAGCTGGTTTCAGATCAACCCCTTTACCTATGACATCTTTGCCAATGAATTTTCGGGCCTGCCGCTCGCCCCCGCGATCGCGGTGCCGCTGACCACATGGGCCGAGCATCTGTTTCCAGCGCTGCTGGTCCTTGGTCTCGCGACGCGAATATCCGCGGCGGCCCTGCTGGTGATGACGCTGGTGATCCAGATTTTCGTCTTTCCCGACGCGTGGTGGCCGGTGCATTCGCTGTGGGCGGCGATGGCCGCGATCCTGATCGTGCGCGGCGGCGGCCTGTTCTCGCTCGATGCCTTGCTTGCTAGAGTGGGTCGCCGATGAGCATCGACGAACCTTCGCTGGCGCGCCTGATGGCGGCGTCGCAGCGCGGCGACCGCACCGCCTACCGCGCGCTGCTCGGCGATTGCCGGACGTGGCTCGGCCGCTATTTCGCGCGCCGCGTCGCGCCGCACGCCGTCGACGATCTGGTTCAGGAGACGCTGGTGTCGATGCACCGCAAGCTCGCGACCTGGGACCCGCAGCGCGCCTTCCTGCCGTGGTTGGCGGCCATCGCCCGCTACCGCTGGATCGACATGCTGCGACGGCAGCGGGACGAGGCCGAACTCGGCGACAATGACGCCGCGGTCCGCGCCGACGACGAAGCGGTGCACGCGCGGCTCAGCCTTGACCATATGCTGGGCCTGTTGCCCACGGGCCAGGCGCAGGCGATCACCCTGGTAAAGATCGAGGGCGCCTCGATCGCAGAGGCGGCACAAATCAGCGGCCAGAGCGAATCGCTGGTCAAGGTGAATATCCATCGCGGGCTGAAGAAGCTCGCGGCCCTGGTGGAAAGTGAATGAGATGACGGACATATCGGTCGACGACCTGATCGACGGGCTTGCGGACACGCTGCGCCCCGTGCGCCCGCGCCGGATCGCGCGCGGCTGGCTATTGGCCGGTGCGTGCTGGCTGGCGACGGCGGCGCTGCTGCTGTGGTGGTTCGGGATGCGCCACGACATGACCGCGATGCCGCCGCTGTCGATGCTGGGCTTCTGGCTGATCGCGGCGGTCGCCGTGGCCGCAATCTGGAGCGCGCTGCGAATGGGATTGCCCGGCGTCGGCCGCGATTACAGCGGCTGGCGCTGGGCGGTGCTTGCCGCGCTCGCACTGCCGCTGACGGCGCTGTTCGTGGCGATGGGCGACAATCACGCCGCCGCGGCCGGGATGCGCGACGGCACCCATTGCCTGATGGTCGGGCTGTTCGCGGGGCTTGGTGTTGGCGGCGCATTGTTCGCGTGGCTGCGCGCCGGCGCGCCGACGTCGCCGACACGCGCCGGGTGGGTGATCGGGCTGGCAGCGGGCGCATCGGGCGCGGCCATCACGGCGCTGCATTGTCCGCAGGACAATATCGTCCATATCGCGCTGTGGCATGGCGGCGCCGTGCTGCTCGCGACGCTGGCGTCCCGGTTGATGCTGCCGCGCTACCTCCGCTGGTAGAGACCGCTGGACAGATATCCACCCTCCGTGTTATTCGGATAACACAGAGGAGATGGCAATGCGTAACTGGACGATAGCGATTGCGCCGTTGGCGCTGGCGATGACGGCAGCCGGATGCAGCGGTAAGGATAGCGCGGCGGCCGACCGAAACGGCACGGACGGGGCACCGACGGCTGCGCCCGCGGACACCAGTCCCGCCGGCACCCGGGATTTCGCCCTGACAGGCTTTGCCGGGGTCGAGGTTGCCGGTCCCGACGATGTGAATATCCGACGCGGCGACGCCTTTTCCATCCAGGCGCGCGGACCGCAGGCGGAACTCGACACGCTGGATGTGCGCGTGGACGGGCAGACGTTGTACATCGGGCGCAAGCGCGAAGGCTTCAGCCTGGGCGGCCGCCACAAGGGCGTCGAGTTTACGATCACCCTGCCCGCGCTGCGCGCCGTCAAACTGACCGGATCGGGCTCGATCGAGGCCGATCGCGTCGACGGCGACAAGGTCGACGCGGCAGTCACCGGATCGGGCGACCTCAAGATCGGCACGCTGACCGCCAAGGCGGTGGATATGCGCGTGTCCGGATCGGGCGACATCGAAATCGACGGCGGCAGCGTCGATAATGCCGATATCGGCGTGACCGGATCGGGCGACGTCGATGCCGATGGGCTGACCATCAACGCGGTCGATATCAGCATCACCGGATCTGGCAGTGTCGATGCACGCGCGACCGGCAAAGCCGATATCGGCATCATGGGATCGGGCGACGTCACGCTGACCGGCGGCGCCACCTGTTCGACCCGCAAGGTCGGATCGGGCACCATCACCTGCCAATGACGCGCCGCTGGTGCCGCCGCGCCGAAGCGGGTAAGGCGGCACCATGACCCTGTCCTTGCGATCGGCCGCGCTGGCGGCCGTCATCCTCTTCATGCCCGCCACGGCATCAGGCGCCGAAAAGCGTTTCGGCCTGACCAGTTTCGAGACGATCGAGGTCACGGCCGACCATATCGTCGAGGTGACGACGCGCGCGCCGGTCAGCGCGGTGGCGACGGGGCCGCAGGACGCGCTCGACCGGCTGATCCTCGAAACGCGCGATGGGCGGCTGGTCATCGGCGAACGGCA
>QFPJ01000040.1 GCA_003241685.1 Sphingopyxis macrogoltabida | reverse complement strand
GCTGTCTTGCCCCAGGAAAAGATAGGCGCCCGGCGCGGCCTGCAGGAACAGCGCCATATCGTCGGTGAACGGGAAGGGCGCATGGTCGCGGATCACATGGGCCTCGCCCAGCACCGCGGCGCAGGCGGCGGCGGCGCGATCGGCGGCGCGTGCGTCGTTCACGCAGGGCGGCACTTCGGCAAAGCGCGTCAGCCGCACGGTGCAGCCGGTGAGCGCGGCGATGCCGTCGCACGCCAATTGCAGCCGCTGCCATAGCAGCGCCAGAACGTCGGGCTTGAGCGCGCGGAGCGTGCCGCTGAGCTTTGCGCTTTCGGCGATGATATTGTGCGAACTGCCGGCCTGCAGTGCGCCGACGTTGACCAGCCCGCTTTCGGCGGGATCGAGATAGCGCCCGGCGATCGAGCTGATCTCGACCGCCAGCCGCGCCGCCGCCTGCAACGGGTCGGTCGCCTTGAAAAAGGCCGCGCCATGGCCGCCGACCCCCTCGATCGCGACGTCCCAGATGATATAGCCGTTGAGGGTCGCCCCGGTACGCACTCCCGCTTCGCCGGGCGCGAGCAGCGGCATGTTGTGGAAGGCATAGACCTCGTCGAAGGGAAAGCGCGTCAGCAGCCCGTCGTCGAGCATCGCGCGCGCGCCCTTGCCATTTTCCTCGGCGGGCTGGAAAATCAGGACGACGCGCCCCGTGGCGGGCGGATGCGTCGCGAGATGCTGTGCGACCCCCAGCAGCGCCGCGGTATGGCCGTCGTGGCCGCAGGCATGCGCGACGCCGGGCCGGTGCGAATGCCATTCGGCCCCCGATTCATCGTCCATCGGCAGCGCGTCCATATCGGCGCGCAGCGCGATCGACGGTCCCGGCACGCCGCTGTCGACCAGCGCGACGATCCCGGTGCCGCCGATGCCCGTCGCCGGATCGAGCCCGAACTCGCGCAACCGATCGGCGACGAAACCGGCGGTGCGGCTTTCCTCGAACGCCAGTTCGGGGTGGCGATGAATATCGCGGCGCCATTCGGTCATGCGCGGCGCCAGCCGCTGCAATGCCTCGATCATGTTTCGGATTCCGTTTCGCTGACCAGGAATGTGGGGGCTTCTTTGACGTATCGGAAGCCGCACTGCAACCGCCTGCCAAAGCGATCGCCGTGGAGATGCTGGCGGCGGTGCAAAAAGATGTCGCCGCGCGCCAGCACGACCGACGGCGGCCTTCACATCGGCATCGACAATATCATCGATGCATAGGGCCTGACCCTGGGATGGCGGGCGCCCGTTGGGGGCGCCCGCCATATTGTTCAGCGCTTGGGCGCGATACGCAGGATGGTGTCGCTTTCGGTCCCGGCCACGCCCGCCGACTTGTCGACGACATAGATGGTGCCGGCCTTGCCGAGCGCAACATGGTTGGCGAGCGGATAGGCGCCGAGATTGGCGACGATCTTGCCGTCGACATCGGTCACCGCGACCGTCCCCGCGCCGCGATTGGCGACATAGGCGAGGCGCTTCACCGGATCGAACACGACGTTGAGCGCGCCGGCGCCGATCGGCGTGTCGGCGATCACCTTGCCATCCTTGCCATCGAGGACGATCAGGTTATCGCTGCCCTGCGCGGCGACGAAGATGCGCCCGGTCTGCGGATCGTGCGAAATGCCGATCGTGCTGCGCCCGCCCGGAACCGCGAACACATTTTCGACTTCATCGGTCTGGGTGTTGATCACCGCGACCTCGCTGGTGGAGAAGCCCGCGACATACAGACGATGCGCCGCGGCATCGAACGACAGGCTGGCTGCGGAGAATTCCTCGCCGCGCTTCTTCGAGCGAACCGAAATCTTCTTCGCGACCTCCAGCGTGCCGGTGTCGATCACCACCACGTCGGGCGTGCCGGTCGCGGAGGCATAGGCTTTGCCGAGCGACTGGTCGACAATCACGTCGCGGGCATGCGGAACGGTGCCCGGCGCGAACTGCTTGACCAGCCCGAGATCGGACTGGCGATAGACGGCTACGGTGTTCTGGCGCGTATTGGTGACCCAGACCATATCCTTGGCGTCGTCGACCCCGACGCCATAGACGGCAAAGACGCCAGGCTTCGGCGGGGCCGCGTCGGCAGCAGCGCCGGCCGGGCGGGGGCGGCCGGGCGAGGCGGGCGCTTCGGCGGGCGTGACGCGCGCGAGGACCTTGAGGCTATTGCTGTCGAGCTTGACGAGTTCCGACTGGCTGACCGGCGGACGTCCGACCGCCGACGTCACGAACAGCGCGTTATTCTTGCTGCTCAGCGCCGACTGGTAAAGCCCCTTGGTCACCTGCGCCTGGGTGACGTTGTAGTTTGCCTGGCCCGACAGCGGCACCGTCGGCGATACTTTCAGCTCGGCGACCGCGGCGTGATAGGGGCTTTCCGCAACGAACAGCACGGGATGGATGCCCGGAACCGCGTTGGCCGGGACCGCGACCTTGCCGCTGATCTTGCCCTCGGCGTCGGCCGTCAGGGCCGTGCCGAGCGGCGTCGTGCCGTAAAGCAGCGTCACTTTCTGTCCGGGGCGAAAATTCTCGCCCTCGACACTGGCTTCGCTGCCCGCGAGGATCGGCTTGCCGCGCTCGCCCGACGAAAAATCGACTTCGGCGGTCGAGGTCTTGTCGAGCGTCGTGAACGCCGTTTGGGCGATCGCGCCGCCGGCAGCCAGGGTCGAGGCGCCCAGCAGCAGGCCGGCCATGGCCGTGCGGAAGGATCGGCGGGTAATCGTCATGATGCAATATCTCCTGTTGTTACGCAGTCGGCTTGTTCTCGATAAGGGGGCACGCGCGATGCTCTGTTTCAGGTCGACCCCGAAGAGGCCCTCACAGGGCGCCGCGAAAAAAGGAACGATGGCGAATAGGCCGGAATTGTCAGGCTTTTGCGCCGCAGGGGCGTCGTCGATGGATGGTCGGCAATGGCTTTTCCCCTTGGCGAAAGGTCGGCAACCCGCGCGCTGAATATCTTGATGATAATGATTGTAAAGTGCAATATTAAACTGGTGGTGATGCGGGCGAGGCATGACTGGTCCATCGCGAGGGGCGGGTTAGGGAATGACAATGAAAGCTTATGAACTGCTTGGGACTGAACGGCCCGGGACGCGGAAGGGCGGTCGATGATCGGGGCCGCGCGCCTCGCCCTCTCGCTCGGCTTGCTGGCGATCCTCGCCGCTCCGGCGACGGCGCAGCCCGACATGGCGCGGCCCGCGCCCGAGAATATCGCCGATCGGGGGTCGGCCCTGTACCGGTTCGAAGAGGTCCGCCTCGATTCCGCCGATGGCGCGCGCCATTACCGGCTGCGCGTCGCCATTCCGCGCCGCGCGCCACCAGCGCAGGGGTATCCGGTCGCGTGGCTGCTCGACGGAAAAGCCGCCCTGCCGCACATCGACGAAACATTGCTGGCCGAACTCGATGCGGCGGGCCCCCCCGTCATCGTCGCCGTCGGGCATGACACGCCGCTTCGCCTCGACGGCCCCGAACGGCGATATGATTACACGCCGCGGATCGGGAGTTCGGACCCGCGCGGGCGGCCCGGCGGCGGGGCCGATGCCTTCCTCGACCTCATCGAAGACAGGATGATGCCGAAGGTCGCTGCGGCGGCGCATATCGACCGGCGACGCCAGCTGATCTGGGGGCACAGCCTTGGCGGGCTTTTCGTGCTGCACGCCTTCATGACGCGTCCGAAGCTGTTCAGCGGCTATTATGCCGCGAGCCCGTCGCTTTGGTGGGATGAGGCCGCAATCGTCCGCCGCGCTGCCGAGCCCGCGGCCGGACGGCCATGTGCTTGCGGCGTCGTTCTCGCAGGCGGTAAGATCGACGACGACCGGATACGGGCGCGGCGGGGCTTTGCGGCCGCCATGCCCGATGGCGCCGCGGTTGCGGGCTTCCTGGCCCATCTGGGACAGCGGACGTCGGTCGTCCCGCGGCAGGTCGAGCTGCCGGGGATGGGGCATGGCGAAACGCTGGGCGCGACCGTTGCGCCCGCGCTGCGCATGGCGGCGGGCATCGTCGATGACGCCTAGGCGCTGTCTGGGACGGTAGCCGCGTTCCGTGTCGCCGGCCAGCTTGCCCAAAGCGTCGCGGCGGGCAGGAGCAGCCCCAGCAACAGATAGGGGATCGTCGCCGACACGGCATAGATCGCCGTCCCCGCCAGCGGTCCGATCACGATGCCCAGCCCCTGTGCCGCCGCGACGCTTCCCGCCGCCGCCCCCTGTTCGTGCGGCGCGACCGCGTTGGCGGCCAGCGCCGATACCGAGGGATAGATCCAGCCCATGCCGAAGGCGGCCACGGCATAGCTGGCCCAAAGATGCCCGGGCGACTGCGCCAGCGCGACGCTTGCGAAGCCGATGGCGGCGACGATCCCCCCGATGCGTATGAAGCGCGCCGGCGGCCAGCGCAGCCTGCGCAGCAGGATCTGCGCCGACATCAGCGAGGCGCCGACGATTGCGAGCGCGATGCCCGCCGCGCGGGCCGCCGCGCCGGGCGCAAGGCCGAGCCGGTCGAGCGCATAGAAGCCGACGATGATCTGCGCGACCGCGACGCTGAACGCCGCGACCAGTGCGACCGCCATCGGGCGGCGAAGCCGCGGATCGGCGAGCCGCGGCGGGGCGTGGGGCGAGGGCGCATGGTCGACGTCGCGGGGCAGAACGCGCCACAGCACGGCCAGCGCGATCACCGGCAGGATCGCCACCAGATAGAGCGGCAGGCTAAGTCCCAGCGGCGCGATCAGCCCGGTAAGGCCGGGGCCGACCACCATGCCCGCCGCGCTCGATGCGCCGATTGCCGCCATCGCGGCGCCGCGCCCCGCCGGCGGCACCTTATCGGCAACAAGCGCCGCGCAGGTCGTGGGGACCGCCGCGTAGAAGATGCCCGCGGCTCCGCGCCCGATCACGATCCCCGCGAACGCCAGCCAAGGCGCGATACGGGCGCTCAGCGCGAAATCGATGAACAGCGACAGGAAAACATAGCTGACGGCGAATCCCGCCAGCCCGAACAGCAGGACCGGCCGGCGCCCGTGGCGATCGCTCCGGATACCCCAGAAGCGCGAGAAGATCATCCAGGCCAGGCCGGCCGCCGTGACCGCCGCGCCCATTTGCCACGGCGCCAGGCCGATGACGTCGGAGATCGGACCCGCCAACGCGACGAACGACATCATCGCCATCGTGCAGACGAACGTCTCGAACATCAGGGGCTTCAAACTGAAACCGGGTGCGGCAGGAGTCGCGGAAGCGGTCGAGGGGAAAGTCATCGGCGAAATCCCTTATTGCAATCACCTCGCAATAAGGGATTTCGCCGATCGAGATCAACTGGCAATTGGGCGTTCATGGAGCGGTGGCATGACCGTAAGGCGAAGACCCCTGTCGGCGAGGCTGACGGCACCAGGCCGGACGAGCGAAGCGATCCCGGGGGCGTCCGGGACAATCCGGGGCCATGGCGCCGTTTGGCGCGAGAAATGCCCCGCCGCGATTGAATATCGCTTATTCATTTCGTTGCGTTGAATAACGGCAGTCGCGCCGCTAGCTGATGCGACGAATTCGCATTAGCAGAAATGGCAATGCCGAGCGCCCGCAGGCGCTCGGTGATATTTCCAAATTGCTCTGGCGGATCTCGAACAGTCACCATCGGGTGTGCCAGGAATTCCGGTCGATGCCGGGCGTCTTCCGGGTGGCAGCCGCTCGTCATTCCAAGGGGCAAATCATGATTTTCCGCCGGCACATCCTCGCAACCGTTTCGGTCGCTGCCATCTCTTTCGCGCCGCAGCAGCTGATGGCTGCGACGGTCGCAGACGATCAACCGGCGGCGGCGGCTGTCGGCGAGGATGGACAGCGCGAGGAGATCGTCGTCAGCGCAACGGGTTATGCGCTGAACGTGCAGGACGCGCCGGCCTCGATCTCGGTCATCACCGCCGAGGAGATCAAGCAGCGATCCTATACCGACATCACCGACGTCCTCGCGAATGTTCCCGGGGTCCATATCCAGGGCGGCGGCGTCGAACAGTCGGTCATGGTGCGGGGCATGAGCGCCGACTACACCTTGTTCCTGATCGACGGCAGGCGCGTTCAGGATAATCAGGCCTTCGGCCTGAACGGACAGCAGGCGGGCACGCCGATCAACTTCCTCCCGCCGCTCGATTCGATCGATCGTATCGAGGTCATCCGGGGGCCGGCGTCGTCGCTCTACGGTTCGGATGCCATCGGCGGCGTCATCAATATCATCACGAAGAAGGTGCTGAACGATTTCGGCGGCAGCTTCACCGCCGAATATATCATGGCCGGGCCGGGCAATGATGTGACCAATGACGGCCTCAACGCCAGCCTCGCGCTCAACGTGCCGATCGTCAGGGACCGGCTGTCGCTCCAGCTCACCGGCGGCCTGCGGTTGCAGGACGAGGCCGATTTTGTCGGCAACGGCGACAGCGCGGCGGCGGACCCGGAGTTCAAGCGCAAGAATTTCGGCGCGAAGCTGAGCTTCCGGCTCGACGACGCGAACACATTCACGCTGGGCGGCGGGCATACGATTCAGGAACGGTCGTCCACGCCGGGCAAGAGTCTGGCGCCGACGGCGGCCGCGATCTACACCAAGTCGCTGCGCGACAATTATTTCCTGACGCATGAGGGCGATTACGGCGGGCTCGTCTGGAACAGCTATGTCAATTACGACACATCGTCCAACCCGACGCGCGTCAACGCCACAACCGGAAACGGGGTCTCGTTCGACACGCTCGTCATCAATACGCAGGCGGCGCTTTCGCTTTCGCGCCACAAGATCGTCTTCGGCGGGAATTATCTGCACGAAAAGCTGAAGGATGGCGCGACGAACGGGCTGAACCTGCCCGGTATCGTCGTTCCGACCGACATCGTGACGATGGATCGCAAGCAATATGCGGCTTTCGTCGAGGATAATTGGGAAATCGTCGACGATCTTTCGCTGTTGCTCAGCGGCCGCCTCGATCACAATGAGGATTTCGGCACCCGCTTCAGTCCAAAGGCCTATGCGGTTTTGAACGCTACCGACAATCTGACGTTTAAAGGCGGCGTCACGACGGGTTACAAGGTGCCGAGCCTGCGCATGGCGGCGACCGATTTCGGATCGGTATCGATGGGCGGGGTGATCATCGGCAATCCTGGGCTCAAGCCGGAAAGCACGGTCAATTACGAAGTGGGCGTCGGCTACGTCAATCGCGAGGCAGGCATTTCGACGAGCCTCACCGCGTACAAGAGCGACTTCAAGGACAAATTGCTTCGGACCGGGCGCATTTGCCTCCAGAATGTCGAATGCGTGTATAACGGCGTCACCTATCCCGCGCACCAGTTCGGCTATACCACCTATACCAACGTCGACACCGCGAAGCTGCAGGGTGTCGAGTGGACCGTGGACTGGAAGATCATCGAGACGCTCCGCTATCGCCACAGCTATACTTTTGCGGAATCGGAACAGACGTCGGGGACGTTCAAGGGCAGCCCGCTCAACGACATCCCCGAACATATGTTCAACGCCTCGCTCGATTGGGACGCGACCGAAAATCTGCGCCTGTGGGGGCAGCTCAACTATCGCGGACGCACGTCGGGTCGTGCGATCGCGGCAAGCGGATCGCAGACGAACGGCGTCACCTATCCCCCCTATACCTTCTACAATCTCGGGCTGGGTTATGAGGCGACGGATGCAATCCGCCTGAACCTCGGCGTTTATAACCTCACCAACAAGCAGGTCACGCCAGAGGACGGCTTTGCCTATGTGCTCGACGGCCGGCGTTTCAGCGCGTCGCTCAACGTGACGTTCTGATCGGCGCCCTGTCGGACGGGACCGGGCGTGGCGCCTGTTCCCGCGCCGGTTCTGACGAAAGGAAAATATGATGCCGATTTCGCCCCGCAAACTCCTGCTGAGCGCCGCGGCGGCCGTGCTGCTTGTATCGGGCCCGGCGCTTGCGAAGGACATCACCGTCGCGCATGCGAAGGGCGAGACGGTGGTTCGGGGCACGCCCGGCAAGGTGGCGGTGTTCGACCTCGCCACGCTCGACATCCTCGACGCCCTCGGCGTCGAAGCGGTCGCCGGTGTCCCCAAGGGCGCCGATGGCAAGGGCAATTTTCCGCCGCATATCGCCCGATATGCGGATGCGCGGTACGGCAACATCGGAACCTTGTTCGAACCCGATATGGCGGCGCTTGCGGGGCTCAAGCCCGACCTGATCTTCATCGGCGGCAGGTCTTCCCGCCAATATGATGCGCTGGCGGCTGTTGCGCCAACGATCGACATGTCGCCGTCGAACCCCGACCTTGCGGCCGCCGCGGCGGCGAATACACGCACGCTCGGCAGGATTTTCGGGGTCGAGGATCGCGCCGAAACGCGGATCGCCGAATTCGAGGCGCTGCTTTCCGACCTACGCGCGGAGGCAGGCCAGGCGGGCACCGGGCTGCTGCTCTTCGCGGCCGGGCAAGGGGTCAGCGTTCATGCCCCGGGCGATCGTTTCGGCACCGTCTATGATTTTGTCGGCATCCGCCCGGCCGTCGCGCCGGCCGTGCCCTCCGCGGACGGCTCACGCCCCGCGGCCGGTTCGCCCGAAGCGGACGCCGCGCGCCAAAAGCGGGCCGAGGCGCTCGCCGCCGCGCTGGGCACCGAGCCGGACTGGCTGTTCATTATCGATCGCAGCGCCGCAACCGGCAGCCCGCCCAGCCCGATAGAACAGCGCCTGGCCGCCGACGAGCGGGTCGCCGCGACCCAGGCCTGGAAAGCTGGCCGCGTCGTCTATCTCGACCCCAAGGGCTGGTATCTCGTGGGCGCGGGCATCGATGCGCTGTCGCAGAGCGCGCGCGATACGCTGGCGACGATGCGCGCCGCGCCGCGCTAGGGCCGCCGCGCTATCACGCCGTCCTTGTGCGAACGGCCGTCGCGCAATCGTCGATCACCGCGATCGCGATCCTGCTGCGATCGAACCAGTGCGAAAGCGCGCGCGCGCGGTCGCCGCGGCCGTCCGACGACGGCTTCGCCGGGTGGGCCATTTCCTGCATCATCAGCAATTGCAGCGATTGCAGCAGCGCGGTCGCGTCGCCCGAAAAAGGCGCAAGGCGCAGCAGTTCGGCGCCGCGTGCGGACCCCGCGGCCAGGCGCTCCAGCAACGGCGCGAAGATCGCCTCGGGTCCTGCGATGGGTCCGATCGGCGTCGAAAATTCCACCGGCCCCGGCTGCGGCGCGCCCGGCAGCAGCCGGAACGTCATGCCGGCAAGGGTTCGAGCAACGGTGTCGCGGCACGATGCGACGGGGCTTTTTTGAAACAGGTCCATGCGCTGATGCGCGCCGCGCGCCATGTCCTTCAGCGTTTCGGCCAGCGCCGGCACCGCCGTGCGCCGGACGAGCGGCTGGAAATTGCCGGGGATCGACAGGGATATGTCGAGATTGTTGAAGACATCGGCGCTGCCGATGAAGGTCAGCCCCGCATCGCCCATATGCTGATGCACATCGACCGAATGATCGGGCTGCCAATGATCGGTCAGAAATTCATGCGCCAGGTCGGCAGGGTCGCGTTGGCGCATGTTGGCCAGATGCCGCGCCATCGCCGGCTTGTCCGCGAACAGGCCAAGGTCAGCCATCTGTTGCAGCAGCTTCATGCCCGTCTGCGCCTTGCGTGGCGAGGGGCCCGGCATATGGTGCGCGCACAGGTTCAAAAGATGCTGAAGCGGCAAGAGATCGGTCGAACCCGGATGACACATATAATGAAGGTAGAAGAGTCCGCCGGGCTTCAGATATTGTGAAACGCAGTCGGCGAGCGCGGCGCGATGGGAGGGCGCGATCCATGACCATGTGCCGTGGCAGGTCATGAAGTCGTACATGCGGCTGTTCTGCTGCGCAAAAGACGCGAAATCGGCCTCGACGAACGCGATATTGGCAATCCCGCACGCGGCCGCCGCCGCGCGGGCGACGCGCAACGGCTCGCCGTTGAAGTCGACCCCGACGAATTGCGCATGGGGGTGGCAGGCGGCGGCAACCAGAAGGTTGATGCCCGCCCCGCATCCCAATTCGCAAAGGGCGAAGGGGTCCTCGGCAATCGGCGCCGCGAAACCGCCGAACTGTGCCACGGTCGACAGCCACACCGGCTGCATTTCCTTATAGAAAAAGGCCGGATAGCTCACATCGGCGATATAACCGTCAGTCCAGCTCATCATCGCCCCCCCGGGCGCTCGAAGGCGACATTGGCCTAAACCTGCGCTGCGGTCTGGCGGCCGACGCGCGCCGACAGCATGTCGATCAGCCAAAGCGTCGCAGGATCGCGCGCGCTGCGATCGTGCCAGAGCAGCCAATAGTCGAAGTCGACGATCTCGACCGGCGCCGGAAGGCGGACAAAGCCGTGCAGTTGCGCGAACTTGGTCGCCGCGCGGGTCGGCATCGTCAAAATGGCGTCGCTGGCGCCGATAAGGTCCGGTGCGGCGTAGAAATAGGGCAGGCGCACGACGACCTTCCTTTCCGGACTGCGGTCGCCGAGGCAGAATTGGACATGGTCATAAGCGTCGGCCCCGACGCTGATCGCGACGTGCGGCCAGGCCAGATAGTCATCCAGCCCGATCGGGTGCGATCGATGCGATGCGAGCGGATGGTTCTTGCGCACGATCAGAGACTGGGTTTCGCTGAAAAGATGGCGCGCGTGCGTCACCGCCATGTCGGGTTTGAAGCCATAGATGATCAGGTCGATTTCGCCCGACGCAAGCTTCTTGAACATCTCTTCCGAATAACCCGACACGTCGAGCCGGCAGTTCGGCGCAGCGTCGGTAATGTCGGGCAGCACCGGTGAAATGACCGACAACATGCCATAGTCCGTCGCCGCAATGCGAAAGCCGCGGCCAAGCTCCGCGGGCACGAAATTTGCGGGTTTCAGCAGCGTCGATGTTGCGGCCATCCACTTTTCGAGCGGCGCCGCCAGTTCCACCCCGCGCTGCGTCAGCGTCATCCGCCCGCCCGACCGGACGAGCAGCGGGTCGGCCAGCATCTGGCGCAACTCGGCCAGCGCGCGGCTTACCTTGGGCTGGCTAAGGCCAAGCCTCTTGGCCGTGCGGCTGACGCTTTGCGTTTGAAGCAATATGGTAAGCGTCAAGAGCAGATTGGCATCAAACGGTCTAATAATCACCCCTATATTTGCGATTAAACCGCATTAGCGATTGACCTCCCCTGGATCAAGACGGGGTTCGCATTACTGATCGGCATCGCATCGTGAAGCGCAGGGCGAGCCGCTCCCTGATCGCCCTCGGCGGGATTCATGTCGGTTGCGGTCGCGCCCGGCTGGACCAGATTGACCGTGATATCGCGCGGCACCAGTTTCCGGGCGAACCGAAGGGCGAGCGAGATCTGCGCCGACTTGGTCGTCGAATAGACAGCGACGCCCGGCGCCACGATGCGGCCGGCGAGCGACGATCCGATGAGGATGATCCGTCCGCCCCCGCCGAGATGGGGGATCGCGGCGCGGACATTGACCGAAAGCAGCGCGTTGAACAGAGGCCGGGCAGAATGCTTTGCCTGCGATCGGCCTATCTCACGCTAAAGCTGAACGTGCTGCCGTCGCTTCCTGTGGCCGACCATGTGACCCTATAGGTGCCCGGAACGAGGGCGCGTTTCGGGGTCAGCGTCATCGACCGGCGATCCTTGCCCAGTGCGGCGGCGATGCCGATCTTCATCGGCGGGTGGTCGGTCATGCCGGGCATCGCCGTCATCACCAGTTCGGCGCGCACGGTTGCCGCGGACACGGGTTCGCTGAAACGCAGCTGGATCGACGGCGCCTTCGCGACCCGGGCGTTGGCCGCCGGGGTCGATGCGACCAGTTTCGCCTGGGCCAGCGCGGCCGCAGGCAGAAGGGCGAGCGCGGCAGCCGCGATCGCGGCGAGCGGAAGGGGGGACGGCCTGGTCATAAAAAGCTCCAACTGTTTGTTCGTGCTGCTAATACGCAGGGCATGACGGCGGCCCTTGCCGGCTATCGGACGCGGGCCGTCGTTCGGAAGGCGATGAGGGGTGGCGCGCTGCGGTGCGTATAGGCCCGTTGGAAGGACCGGATCGACGACGATGGACGAGGAATTTCGGAAATTGAACGCGGCCGCCCTGCCGCCCGCGCTCGACGCGCTCGACGATCGCATCCTCGACGCCCTGGCGCTGCGCCGCCGCGAGGCCGCCGGTACGCGCCGCATGATGGCGGTCGCGGCGCTGGTGTCGCTCGGCGGCGGCGTCGTGGCGGGCAGCGTCTTCGTTCCGCCGGCCGTGGCGGCCGGCCCGCTGACGCCGCTGATCCCGGCCAGCCCGCTCGCGCCGTCGAGCCTGTTGGACGGACACGGATGAGCGCGCCGCGCCGCCTTGCCATCATCGGTCTGATCGCGTTCGTCGCGGCGGTCGCAGGCGTGTTCCTGGGCCGGTTGCTGGTCGATGCGCCGAAGAAGAACGAAACCGAGTTGCACGCGCTGCTGCACCGCGAACTGACGATGTCGGCCGATCAGGAAACGAAGATTCACGCGATCGAAGCGCAGTTCGCCAAGCGACGCGACGCGCTGGAGCTGGAAATGCGCGCCGCGAACATCCGGCTGGCGCAGGCGATCGAGGCCGAACATGGCTATGGCCCGCGGGTGACGCAGGCGATCGACGACACGCACGAGGTGATGGGCGAGTTGCAGAAGGAAACGCTGCGGCACCTGTTCGCGATGCGCGACGTGCTCGACCCCGGACAGGCCGCGATGTTCGACAAGGTTGTGGTCAAGGCGCTGACCGCCGATGCGAGGTGACGATCGACCTGTCGCAATGCACCGACCGCGAACTGGCGGCGCTGGCGGATGCTGGGACAGGCGCCGGGGCCGGTTCGGGGCGGCAGGATGTCTACCGCGAATTTCTGGCGCGTTATAAGGCTCCGGTCTTTCGCCTGATCCGCAGCAATGTGGGCGATGCGGACGAGGCGATGGATCTGACCCAGGAAAGCTTCGTCGCGGCCTTTGCCGCGCTGGGCCGCTATGACGGCGGCCGGCCCTTTTACAGCTGGATCGCCCGCATCGCGCTCAACAAGTGCCGCGACTGGGGCCGCCGCCGTGCGGTGCGCGCCTTTTTCACGCGGGCGCTGCCGCTGGAAACCGCTTATGACGTGGCGGGCGACACGCCCGCCGTCGATGTCGAAGCGGCCGACCGGGCCGAACTGGCCCGCGTGCAGCGCGCGATCGCCGACCTGCCCGCCAGGCTGCGCGAAGTCATCGTCCTGCGCGCCGTCGAGGAACTGAGTCAGGCCGAAACTGCGGCGCTGCTGGACGTCAGCGAAAAGACGGTCGAAACGCGGCTCTATCGCGCCCGCGCGCGGTTGCGGACGATGCTGGGCGCGGCGGGCGAGGATTCCGATAGCATCGGGTGAGGGGCGCGGCGGGACGGCGCGTATGCGTTTCAGGCAATGGAAAGAACGGAATATCATGCAGATCGACAGACGGCGGTTCGTCAGCGGGGCTTTGGGCGGGGGCGCGGCGGCATCGCTCGCCGCCTGGTTCCCGGCCTGGGCACAGCCGGTCTCGTCCGGCCTGCGCGCGCAGCTTCCGACCGTGTCGGGCGAGGATATCACGCTCAGGATCGCGCGCCAGACGATGCGGGTCGACGGCCAGGTCGCGCGGGCGATCGGCATCAACGGCACGGTGCCGGGGCCGCTGATCCGCTTGAAAGAAGGGCAGAATGCGCGGCTGACCGTCGTCAACGATCTGGACGAGGACAGTTCGATCCACTGGCACGGGCTGATCCTGCCCTTTCATATGGATGGCGTTCCCGGCGTCAGCTTTCCCGGCATCAAGCCGCGATCGACCTTCGTCTATGAATTTCCGATCCTGCAGGCAGGGACCTATTGGTATCACAGCCATTCGGGGCTGCAGGAACAGCTGGGTCATTACGGGCCGATCGTGATCGATCCGAAAGACGCCGATCCGGTCGCCTATGACCGCGAACATGTGATCGTGCTGTCCGACCACAGCCGCCTGTCGCCCGAGGCGATCTTTCGCAAGCTGAAGGTCAATCCCGGCCATTTCAATAGGCAGCGCCAGACGCTGGGCGGCCTGCTGGCGGGCAAGGATCAGCCGCTGAAGGACCGGGTCGCATGGGGCGCGATGCGGATGGACCCGACCGACGTCGCCGACGTCAACGGCTCGACCTACCAATTCCTTATCAACGGTCATGGGCCGCGCGACAACTGGACCGCGCTGTTCGCGCCGGGCGAGCGCGTGCGGCTGCGGATCATCAACGCGTCGGCGATGTCGATCTTCAACATCCGCATCCCCGGCCTGCCGATGACGATCGTCCGGGCCGACGGGCTGAACGTCGTGCCGCTGCCGGTCGATGAATTCCAGATCGGCGTCGCGGAAACCTATGACGTCATCGTCGCCCCGGCCGGGGATCGCGCCTACAGCTTCGTGGCGGAGGTCAACGACCGTTCCGGCATGGCGCGGGCGACGCTGGCGCCGCGCGCCGGCATGGTCGCCGAGGTGCCGCCGCTGCGGCGGCGCCCGCTCGCCACGATGAAGGACATGGGCATGGGCGCGATGGCGGCCGGCGACGCGTCCTGCACCGCCGAACATGCCGCGATGGGCCATTGCACGCCCGCGCCGGCCGACGGTGCAGCGGCCGATCATAGCGCGATGGGGCATGGGGCAGGCGGCATGGACCACAGCATGCGCGATTTCGACGTCGCGCCTCAGGTCAAGCGCGACCCCAGCGTCCAGTCGATCTCCCCGATGCCGGTCGACCGGATGGGCGAGCCGGGGCAGGGGCTGGACGATGTCGGCCACACGGTCCTGACCTATCGCGACCTCGTCGCGCTCGACCGCAATCCCGATGTCCGCGCGCCGGACCGCTCGCTCGACATCCACCTGACCGGGAATATGGAACGCTTCATGTGGTCGTTCGACGGCGTGAAGATGTCCGACCACCACGAATCCATCCCCTTCATCGAGGGCGAGCGGGTGCGCGTGAACCTGATCAACGATTCGATGATGGTGCATCCCATCCATCTGCACGGCCATTTCTTCGAACTGGTGACGGGGAAGGGCGACCGCGCGCCGCGCAAGCATACGGTGATCGTCCAGCCCGGCGGCATCGCGACCTTCGACTTCACCGCCGACGCGCTGGGCGACTGGGCGTTCCATTGCCACCTTCTCTATCACATGCACGCCGGGATGATGCGCGTCGTCAGCGTCCGCCCGCGGGAGGATGCGGCATGACGCGCCCGTTCCTGCCCTTCGCCTGCCTGTCGGCCATCGCGCTCGTCGCCGCCGGCCCGGCTGCGGCGCAATCGGGCCATGGCGGACATCATGGCGGCCATAGCGGCCATGGCGGTGCCGAGATGGCGCCGCCGCCCGAACCATCGCCGCCCGCGGATCATGCAGGCCCTGATGACCATGGCGGGCATGGCCCGGCGGATCATGCGCCGGCGGCGGCCGATGGCGCCTGCACGCCCGATCACGCCGCCATGGGACATTGCACCCCGCAAGCTGAGCCCGCCGCCCTGCCGCCCGCGCCTGCCGGTCCGGCCTGCACGCCCGATCATGCGGCGATGGGGCATTGCACGATCGCCGCGCCGCCGTCCGCTGCCGGCGAAACGACGCGCGCGGTGGGGACCGATCTGCCGCCGGGCGACGCCCCCGCGCCGCCGCCGCCCGCCGACTGGTATGCCGACCGCCTTTTCCCGGCCGACGAAATGGCGCATTCGCGTCACGTCATGATGCAGGAAAGCGGCGGCCTGACCACCGCATTCCTGAGCGTCGGGCTCGCCGAATATCAGGCGCGCAAGGGGCGCGACGGCTATCGCTGGGACGCCGAGGGCTGGGTCGGCGGCGACATCGACCGCCTGACGATCAAGAGCGAGGGCGAGGGCGCGTTCGGCGAAAGCATCGAAAGCCTGGAGTTGCAGGCGCTCTACAGCCGCGCCGTCGGCCCCTATTTCAACCTGCAGGCGGGGGTGCGGCAGGATTTCGGACATGGGCCCGACCGAACCTATGCCGCCGTCGGGTTCGAAGGGCTGGCCCCCTATTGGTTCGAGGTCGAGGGCGCGCTGTTCCTGTCGAACAAGGGCGACCTGCTGGCGCGGGTCGAGGCGAGCTATGACCAGCGGATCACCCAGAAGCTGGTTCTGCAACCCGCGGCCGAATGGAATGTCGCGGTTCAGGACGTTCCCGAAAGCGGCATCGGTTCGGGCCTGTCCGACATGGAGCTGGGGCTGCGTCTGCGGTACGAGATCGTCAAGGAATTCGCGCCCTATATCGGCGTCGAATGGGCCCGCAAATTCGGCGACACCGCACGTTCCGCCCGCGCGGCGGGAGAAGATGCTGACAGCGTCAGCCTGGTGATTGGGGTGAAGACCTGGTTCTGATCCTGCGATGACAGGCCGGCAGCAAAAGGCCCGCGCAGCCCGGTGTTGCGCGGGCCTTTTGCGGCCCCGATTCGCCGCGTGCGCGGCATGCGGTCGGGTGGGACAAAAGGTCCAATTGAAATAAAATTTCTCAAAAAACAGAGGACGGGAAAAATTTTGTGCGGATGCGAGGGGTGAAGCATCGCGATGCGTATATCCCACGTCAATATGTCGATTATATTTCTGGATAAAATATTGAAAAATATCAGAAAATTATATTGACCTGTATATACAATTGATGCTGTTTCGCGTCACGCATGCAGCCAGAACAAGGGGGTTTCGCCATGACGATCAGGACGATTTTGCTCGCGGGGGCTGCTGGGGCCGCCTGTTTCTCCGCACCGGCCTACGCACAGGCCGATCTCGCAGCCGACGCCGGCGGCCAGAGCGCGAGCGCCGGTAGCGACATCGTCGTCACCGGATCGCGCATTCGCCGTCAGGACCTGGCCGGGGTCGGCCCGGCGACGGTGGTGTCAGCCGAGCAGATCGAGAATACGGGCATCGTCAACGTCGAAACGCTGTTGCAGCGCCTGCCCGCCAATGCGGGCTTCGCGGGCAACCAGACCTCGGCCTATTGGACCGGCAACGGCTATGGCACGGCGCAGGTCAACCTGCGCGGGCTGGGCATCAAGCGGACGCTGGTGCTGCTGAACGGCCGCCGCCTCGTCGCGGGCGGTACGGGCGCGAACTCGTCGCCCGACCTCAACATGATCCCGGTCGCCGCGCTGGCGCGGACGGACGTGCTGAAGGACGGCGCGTCGGCGATCTATGGCGCCGACGCGATGGCGGGCGTCGTCAACCTCGTCACCCGCACCGATTTCGAGGGGCTGGGCCTCAGCGTGCGTCAGGGGATCACCGAAAAGGGCGACGGGTCGGATTTCACCGCCGACCTGCTGTGGGGCGTCCGCAACGATCGCGGCGGGATCATGGCCGCCGTCACCTATCAGAAGACCAGGGCGGTCAACATGGCGACCCGCGCGCCCTGTTCGCTGTCCGAAACGACGCCGGGAACCCTGTCGTGCGTCAACAGCGCCTCGACCGTCGGCGGCCGCGCCGTGCGGCCGAACGGCCAGCAGATCAATTTCAATCAGGTCCTGGGCGGTGACGGCGACTTTTACGAACCGTACAGCGCGGCGAAGCATAATTTCAATTCGGCGCCGTTCCTGAACGCGGTCAGCCCGATCGAGCGCGTCAGCACCGCCTTTTTCGCCGATTACGATCTTATCGACACGATCGAGGCATTCGGCGAATTCCTCTATACGCACCGCAAGTCGAACCAGATCGCGACGCCGGGCACGCTGCGCAACCTGTCCATCGCCGCGACCAATCCGACCAATCCGACGGGCGAGAATATCGTCCTCGTCCAGCGCCGCCTGGCCGAACCGGGCCCGCGGCAATTCTTTCAGGAAACCGACACCTGGCAGGGGACGTTCGGCCTGCGCGGCAAGTTCGCGAACGACTGGGCGTGGGAGGTTGCGGGCAGCTTCGGCCGCAACACGGCCGTCGACGGGTCGACCAACATCGCCAATCTGGAACGGATCGCCAATACGCTCGACACGAGCCAGTGCAGCCTGGCCGCCGGCGCGGCGATCCCCTGCGGCGATTATCTGGGCTTCGGCGACCTGACGCCCGAAGTGCTCGACTATATCCTGTTCACCTCGCGCGACCGCGGCGGCAACGAACTGGCGACGGTGACGGCGGACCTCAACGGCAGCCTGTTCACGCTGCCCGCCGGCCCCGTTTCCTTCGCGGCTGGCGTCGTCTATCGCAAGGAAAAGGGCTGGCGCGATCCCGATCCGCTGACCGTTCTGGGCGTCGCCAACACCAACCAGCAAAGCCCGATTTCGGGGTCGAGCACCGCCAAGGAGGCCTATCTCGAACTGTCGGTGCCGATCCTCGCCGACACGCCCTTCTTCAAGGCGCTGACGGCGGGCGGCGCGGTGCGCTATTCGGACTATAATCTGTTCGGCAGCGACTGGAACTACAAGGCCAGCCTCGACTGGATGATCAGCGACAGCGTCCGCCTGCGCGGCACCTATGGCACCGGCTTTCGCATTCCCAACGTCCCCGAACTGTTCGGCGGCGTGTCGGAAGGCAATCTGACGACGACCGATCCCTGCTCGCGCTATTCGGCCAGCGGCAATGCGACGCTGGTCGCCAATTGCCAGGCGTCGGGCGTGCCCGCCAACTATGTCCAGCTGGGCACCACCATTCTGACCACGTCCGGCGGCAATCAGGCGCTTCAGCCCGAAAGCTCGACCACATGGACGGTCGGCACGGTAATTTCGCCGCGCGGTCTGATCCCCGGCCTGTCGCTGACCGCCGACTGGTTCGATATCCGGATCAAGGACGCGATCCGCGCGATCCCCGGTTCGACCAAATTGTCCGTCTGCTACGCCAGCCAGAATCTGTCGCACCCCTTCTGCGACGATTTCACGCGCAGCCCGCTGACCGGCGAAGTCACCTATCTGTCGGCGCAGCCGATCAACACGGGCCGCGAGGAAATGAACGGCCTCGACCTGGGGCTGGTCTATGCGGGCGGCATCGGGTCGGTGAAACTGTCGCTCGACATGAACCTTACCTACCTCAACAAATATGTCGTCAGTCCCTTTCCCGGCGGCGCCCCGATCTATTTCGACGGTTTCATCGGCGGCGGCAACGGCGGCTATCCGAAGTGGCGCGGCTATGGCGTGCTGACCGCCGAAAAGGACGGGATCAGCGCGACCTGGTCGACGCAGTGGGTCGGCAAGGCGACCGATTTCAACGCGGCCCCGACCCAGATCGGATACCGCACGCCGAACGTCTTCTACCACAATCTCCAGCTCGCCTTTGAAATCGACGAAAAGACGCGCTTCCAGCTGGGCGCCGACAATCTGTTCGATCGCAAGGCGCCCTATATTCGCAGCTTCACCGATGCGAATACCGACACGATGACCTATGACCTGCTCGGACGGCGCTTCTACGTCGGCGTCCGAACCGCCTTCTAAAAGGGCATCGACGATGGCAATCCGCTGGCCGCTGCTTGCACGGCGCACGCATAAATGGCTGGCTCTGGTGGTCGGCGTCCAGGCCCTGCTCTGGACGCTGACCGGCCTTTACATGGTCGCGGTGCATATCGACATCATCCACGGCGATCATCTGGTGCGCGTGCCGGTCGTCGAACCCTTCGACCTTGCCGGGCTTGCACCGCCCGCGCAAATCGTCGCGGCCGCCCCGGGGGTGTCGGAAATCCGGCTTCAGCGGCATTTCGGCCGGCCCGTCTGGCGCGCCGAGACCCCCGACGGCCCGCGCCTGTTCGATGCGCGGACCGGCCAGCCGGTCGCGCCGCCGGACGCGGCGCAAATCCGCACGCTGGCGCGGCATATCTATACCGGCGAGGGAAAGATCGTGTCCGTCCGCATGCTGACCGACGCGCCGCAGGAAATGGGGTCGCGCAAGCCGCCCTTCTGGCAGGTCGAATTCGAAGGCTGGAACCGGTCGACCCTCTATCTCTCGCCCGCCACGGGGGAATTGATGTCGCGGCGGCATGCGCTGTGGCGCATCTTCGATTTCGCCTGGATGCTGCACATCATGGATTATGACGAGCGCACAGACATCAACAATCCGCTGCTGCGCGTCGTGACATGGGCCACCTTCGCCATGGCCGCGACCGGGGCGTGGCTGCTGATCTGGTCCTTTCCGCGCCGCCGGAGAAAAAAGGCATGAAAAGGATCCGCCTGTCGCCGCTGCTGTTCCGGCGCATCCACAAATGGGTCGGCCTGATCCTGGGGCTTCAGTTCCTGCTCTGGGCGCTCAGCGGCTCGATGATGGCGCTGCTCGACAAGGACAAGGTCGGCGGGCACGGCGCGGGCATGTCGCATTCGCATCCGCTGCCGGCGGGCGCCTATGCCGATGTCGCGGCGCTGCCGCGCGGGGAGGCGGTGACGGGTCTGGTCCTGCGCGATCTTGGCGCCCGGCCCGTCTATGAGGTTTACAGCGCCAAGGGCGTGCGGCTGGTCGACGCGACGAGCGGCGAGGATATCCGCGTCGATCCGGACATGGCGCGCGAGGTCGCGGCAATGATGAACGACGCGCCGATCCGCGACGTCAGCGTTCTGGCCAAGGCCAATCTGGAAGCGCGCGATTTCGATGGCGCGATGTGGCGGGTCGATTTCGACGACGCCGAAAACAGCAGCGCCTATGTCGCGCTCGACACCGCGCGTTTTCTGGTGATGCGCGGCGACACGTGGCGGACCTGGGACTTTTTCTGGATGCTCCACAATATGGATTATCTGAACCGCAAGAGCTTCAACCACCCGCTGATCATCTTCGTCGCCTTTGGCGCGGTATGGCTGTCGGGAACGGGGTTCTACCTATTGTTCAAAAGCTTCAGCCGCGCCGATTTCCGCTGGCTGCGGCGCCGCAAGCCGGCGGTGAAGCGCCCCGCCGCCTGACCGATCAGGCGCCGACCGAAAAAGCGGCCGACAATTCGAAGCGCGTGCCCGGATGCGTCAGCCACGCATGCGAGGCCAGCCGCGACCGGCTCCACGTCCGCCGCGTCATCCGCAGCACCGGCTCGGCGGGTTGGAGGCCCAGCATCGCGCGCATCCGCTTGTCGGGCATCATCGCGCAGACGCGGTGTTCGACGCGTTCGATCGGTGCGGTGCGGGTCAGATATTCGTTCGGCGTCGTTCGGGTAAAGTCCATCTCGCCATAATGCGGGGCGACCGATGCCAGGACAAAGCGTTCCTCGACCTGAATCGGGAATTCGGCCTCGTGATGGACGATGACCGAATGGAACAGGCGGGTGCCCAGCGGGACTTCCAGCAGCGGCGCCGTTTCCGCGGTGGCGCGCGTGACGACATTCTGGATCACGCGCGCGCGATAGACATGGCCGCGCTGGCGGATTTCGTCGGCGATGTTGCGGATCTCGATCATGTGCCCGATCGGGCGGGGTTCGGCGATGAAGGACCCGACGCCGGCGCGGCGCAGGATGACGCCCGATGCCTGCAATTCGCGCAGCGCCCGGTTGGCGGTCATCCGCGATACGCCGAAGGCATCGACCAGCTCGGCTTCCGACGGCACGCGGTCGCCGGGTTTCAGCCGCCTGTCGCGCACCGCATCCGTGATCGATTGCTTGATCGCGGCATAGCGCGGCGCAGGGGCGCCATCGTCGGTATCGTCGCCGGTCGCGTTATGGGGCGGGCGGGACGATGCGGGGGCGGGGGCGGGGCGCTTCATCACCCCGTCTATACAAATGGGCCGCCGCAAATTCCAACCCGCGACGGATGGCGCGGGCTTCGGCAAGGACTTATCGCCGCGCGCGCAACTCCGCGCTGGCGACCTTTTGCAGCGCGGCCGCCTGGGCATCGGACAGGCCCAGTTCGTCGGCCCCCTTTTCCTGGGGGCCCAGCGTCGCCGGATCGATGCCGGTGATGGCGCCGAAGGCCACCAGCGCGGAGAGATAATAGCCCGGCACGCTGGCGTGATAATGGTCATAGGTCCACAGATCGAGCTGGCCATAGGCGATGCCGTCATAGGGGTCGGGGTCGGCGACGCCGGTCGTCATCGCGCGGTTCCATGCCTGTCCGACGGGCAGCACGCCCTTGACCTCGGGGTTGGCGGCGCGGGCGCGGTCGGCGGCGGCGCGCAGGTCGTCGGCCATCGCCGTCACCGGCTTGCCGTGCCACGGCCCCTTGTTCCTGTAGACCTGATCGGCGCGGGTCCAGTTGGCCGACAGGCGAATGTCGACCGCCGGATTGCGGGCCATGAACAGCGCCGACAGCCGCGCGACATCCTGAATATATTGGGCCGGATCGCCGGGCCTGTCGCGGTCGAGGGTGCTGAATTCCTGCAGCACCACCACGTCCCACGGCCGGTCGAACAGCTGGCGCCGCTCGTCATAGTGAAAGCCCAGCGACTTGCCGCCCTGGGTTTCCAGGCTGACCTGGTAATCGAGCCCCGCCTGCTCGGTGAACAGCTTGAACAGCGCGGGGACGCCGCCATAGCCCGCCCCGTTGAGGTCGGTGACGCTGTCCGCGCGCCAGTTGCGCGCCGCCGAATGCGCCCCTTGCGTGAAGCTGTTGCCGATGAACAGGATGGTGCGCGGAGCGGCCTTTGGCGGGGTGGGCGCCGGGGCGGGCGCCTGGTCGGGGGAGGCCGCGCCGGCGGCGGTCGGGGCGGGCGCGGGCGCGCTCTCCCTTGCCGATGCCGCCGGCGCGACCGCGAGCGCGGCGCAGCCGATGAAAAGCCAGATGCCGTGCCCACATGCCATAATTCAGAACTCCGTCGTGACCGATGTGTACCAGTAACGCCCATAGGGGCTGTAGAGCGACCCCAGATAGCCCTCGGACGTCAGCGGCGGCTTTTTGTCGGTGATGTTGCGCACCCCGACGCGCCAGCGCATGTCGGCCCCGCCCGCGTCGCGGATGCGGACCTGGGCATAAAGGTTGCCGGTCAGCTGCGACTTGACGCGCCACGGATTGCCGTCCGCATCGACGAAGCCGCGTTCGTCGACCGCGCCGGTATAGCGGGCGAAGGCGCCGATCTGGAACTGGCCGAGCGACCAGGTCAGCGACGCGGTACCGCGCCATTTCGGGCGGCCGTCGGCTTCGATCAGGTCGAGCGTTTCGGGCAGCGGGGTCGCGGCGTTGATCTCGCCCGCGTCGCGCGCCGCGATCAGCGCGTCGACCGCGTCGCCCGGCGGGCGGGAGAATTTCAGCAACCGCGTCGCATTGACCGACAGGTCGAACTTGCCGATGCCGGTTTCCGGAAGCTGCCAGTAAAAGCCGAAGTCCAGACCGCGGACGGTCTGCGGCAACAGGTTGATGAACTGGTCGCGCACGGTGATGATGCGGCCCGCCGGGGCGATGCCGGTGCCGGCAAAGGCGGCGATATCGTCGGCGTTGACATCGGCCCGCACGACATTGGGATTCGACGACCCTTGCAGGCGCAGCAGGTAATCGAGCGCGATCGCGGTGTCGTTGCCCAGGATGCCCACGATGCCGCGCTGGCGGATCGACCAGTAATCGACCGTGAAGGTGATGCGGCCGATGTCGGGCGACAGGAAGGTCGGTTCGAACACCGCGCCAAGGTTGTAGTTTGTGCTTTTTTCAGGCTTCAGGTCGGGATTGCCCGACACGCGCCGCGAATAGCCGACATTGTTGCCGCATCCGGTGAAGCTGGTGATTCGCCCGGCACGCAGATCGACCTCGCAGCGCAGGAAATCCTGCGTCGTCGACAGGCGCGCATATTCGACCGCGTTGACCTGTTCCAGATTGGGCGCCCGGAAACCCTGCGAAAAGGAGCCGCGCAGGCGGATGCCGTCGACGACGTCCCACGCCGCCGCGATCTTGGGCCGGGCGACACTGCCGAAATCGCTGTAATGTTCGTAGCGTCCCGCAAGCTGCAGGTCGAAGCGCCGGACGAGCGGGATGTTCATATCCTCCGACACCAGCGGCACCGCCAGTTCGGCATAGGCCGCGGCGACGGTGCGCTTGCCATAGGTGTCGGGATTGTCGCTGACCGCGGCGGCGTCGCTGATCGTGACGTCGCCCGTGACCATGTCGACGAAAGGACTGGACCCGTCGACGGCCGCGTCGCGGTCGTCGCGCTGCGTTTCGCGGCGGACTTCCGCGCCGAAAGCAACGCCCACGTCGCCGCCGGGCAGCGTCAGCAGGTCGGCGCGCGAGGCGCGGAAATCGCCCATGGTCAGCGTCGTCTTCGACCGGCGATGCAGCTGGAAACCGATGGCGTCGATCGCCGCCGGCGAACTGGACGTGCAGTCGCCGAAGCTGGGCGTCGCGACGCAGCCGCCGTTGAAGGGGTTGTAGGCATCGGGGGTCGACAGGGCGAGGCTCTGTTGCAGCGCCGAACTGCGCACGGCGAAGCTGCTGTCGTGCGCGCTCGCTTCCGAATAGACGAAGGCGCTGTCCCATTTGAAACCCGCGGTCTCTCCGCGC
Organism: Sphingopyxis macrogoltabida; assembly: GCA_003241685.1. Classification (GTDB taxonomy): domain Bacteria; phylum Pseudomonadota; class Alphaproteobacteria; order Sphingomonadales; family Sphingomonadaceae; genus Sphingopyxis; species Sphingopyxis macrogoltabida_A. The sequence goes on along the minus strand of QFPJ01000040.1, from coordinate 761 downwards.
ACGCCGAGCAGCGCGCGGATCTGTTCGCCGGTCACATGCACCCGCTGCGGCCCCGCGTCGACGAAGCGATAGTTGGTGAGCAGCACCGGCAGGCCCGCGGCCGGAACATTGGTCAGGCCGGGAATGCGGTTCGGGTTGGGCCGGCCGTCGATCGTCGCCGCGCCGAAGGGGTTGTAATAATTGCTCGCCGGAATCCATATCTGGTTCAGGTTGATCACCGGCGGCTGCAGGCGGACGGTATCCGAATAATAATAGCCGAATTCGCCGAACAGCGTCAGCGTGTCGGTGACGTCATAATGGCCGTTGGCAAAGCCATTGTACCGCTTCACGCGCGGCATGACGGTGGTGCCGATGGCGGTGTCGTAGCGCAGGTCGCGAAACGCGCCGCCCGTCGCGAGCGCGGTGTTCACCAGACACTGGTCCGCCGTCAGCTGATAGGTGCAGCCGCCGAAGCTGGTCGGCCGGATCGTGAAGGACCCGGCGGCGGTGGTCAGGTTGGTCGTGCCGCGGCGCGGCCGGCCGCCGGTCACGGGCACCTGCAACGCGGGCCAGACGCCGCGTGTCGCGCGGCCGTCGGGCGTCGTCGATCCGGCATAGCCCGGATAATCGGCGAACAGCGGCCTCAGGTCGGCGGACGCGGTGAAATCCTGATCCTCGGCGCGCAGCGCCTGGCGGTCGGTATATTCGAAGGAAAGGGTGATGTTGCCCCGGTCGAAACTCTTGCCGGCCAGGATATTGCCCTGAAATTCGCGCAGGTGCGT
>QFPJ01000079.1 GCA_003241685.1 Sphingopyxis macrogoltabida | reverse complement strand
GGTGCGGCGTCCCGGTCGCCCTGCCTCCGCCGATCCCCGCTCACGAAGTTGAACCGTCTTTCAACTTGCGCGGCCGTCCGGCTCTGCTAGCCATGGGCGCCAACAGATAACCGGGTCCGGAGAGGGTTTGCCAAATGGCCGAAGGCGCAAGCGGGAATGAAGCGGGTGCGGAACAACCGGCGGCGCCGGTTCTGAAGGCAAGCGGGTATAGCTGGTATGTGCTGTCCGTCCTGGTCATCGTCTATATCCTGAATTTCATCGACCGCCAGATCATCAGCATCCTGGCCGTCGATATCAAGGCCGATCTCGGGCTGACCGATTCGGACATGGGGTTCCTGGGCGGTGCGGCCTTTGCGGTCTTTTATGCGCTGTTCGGCATTCCGCTGGGACGACTTGCCGACAATTGGAACCGCGTCAGGCTGCTGTCGATCGGCCTGACCCTGTGGTCGGCGATGACGGCGCTGTCGGGTTTCGCTTATGACAAGGTCACGCTGACGCTGGCGCGCATGGGCGTCGGGGTCGGCGAGGCGACCGCCAGCCCGACCGCCTATTCGCTGATCTCCGACTATTTTCCGAAACGACAGAAAGCGACTGCGCTCGCCATCTATTCGTCGGGCCTGTATCTTGGCGGCGGCGTGTCGCTGTTCATCGGCGCGCTGATCGTCGAGGGCTGGAACAAAAGCTATCCGGCGGGCGGCCCGATGGGGCTCGTCGGCTGGCAGGCGGCTTTTCTGGCGGTCGGCATTCCGGGCCTGCTGCTGGCGCTGTGGGTCGCCAGCCTGCGCGAGCCGGTGCGCGGCGCGATGGACGGCATCGCCACCCCGCCGACGCCCGACCCGTTCCGCCAGTTCGGCAAGGATCTGTCGATGATCGTCCCGCCGCTGACGCTTTACGGCGCGTGGAAGCGCGGGCCGGCGGCGCTGGCGATCAATGTCGGCTTCGCCGCTGCGCTGGCCGCTTTTGCCTGGTGGATGATCACGCTGACCGGCAATCTGCCGCAATGGTCCGCCGTTGCGCTCGGCTATTATGCGGTCTTTTCCTGGGCTTCGGCGCTGCGCGCCCACGATCCCGCAACCTTCCGCCTCATCTGGGGCACCCCCGCCTTCATCTGCACCACGCTAGGCTATGGCCTCGTCGCGCTCGCCGCCTATGCCCTCGCCTTCTGGTCGGCGCCCTATGCCGAGGTGGTGCTGGGCCTGCCCAAACAGCAGCTCGCCTTCATCCTGGGCGCCAATGGCGCGGTCAGCGGCTTCGTCGGCGTCATATTGGGCGGGCGGATGGCCGACGCGCTGCGCGCGCGCAATCCGGCGGGGCGCATCCTGATGGTCATCTTCGGCGTCGTGGCGCCGATCATCCCGATCTGGATCGGCTATACGACCGACAATATCCTGCTCTTCTATGTCATGAATTTTCTGGCCGGGCTGTTCGGCGCGGCGGCGCTGGGCGCGGCGGCGGCGACGACGCAGGATCTGGTCCTGCCGCAGATGCGCGGCACGGCGACCGCCGCCTTTTTCCTGGGCACCACGCTCGTCGGCCTGTCCTTCGGCCCCTATATGGTCGGGCAGATATCGGACATCACCGGCACGACCGTGAACGGCCAATTGGTCGGCAATCTGCGCGTCGGGATATTGTCGCTGATCGGCGTCGCACCGATTGCGCTGGCCCTGCTGCTTTATGCCTACCGCGCGCTGCCCCGCGCCGAAGCGACGATCGCCGAACGCGCCGCCGCCGCCCGCGCATGAAAAACCGCCCCGGCAGGACAGCCGGGGCGGCCGAAATCGACAGCGGAACGGGGCTCCGAAAAGCGGCGCGGGTCAGCCGCGGACGATCACGCCGCAAGCGACGCGGCCGCCGCTGTTGCCGCTGGGATCGGTTTTCATATCGTCGGGCCCCGCATGAATGACGAAGGCCGCACCGTCGGCGTCAAGCAATCCCCCCTCCCCCTCAAACCGCGAGCCGACGACATTCAGCGTCGCCCGGCCGATGGTGCCCGATTCGACGACCAGATTGGGCAGGTCGCCATGATGGGCCCCAGCGGGATTGTCGCGGCCATGCTGAGCGCCGGTCGGGTTCCAGTGCGGTCCCGCGCTGGTGAAGTCGGGCGCCGTGCACTGGCCGACCGAATGAATGTGCATGCCATAGGTGCCGGGGGCGAAGCCGCGCGCCACCAGTTCGACGCGCAGCCCCGATCCGTCGCGATAGATGTCGGCACGGCCGCGGTCGGCGCCCGAGGAATCGACGAGTTGCGCATGGGCGTCTGGCGGCGGGAGGGTCGTGGCGGCCGGACCGCTGTCGGTGCCGGCACAGCCCGCCAGCGCGAGCGCGCCCGCAGTCACCATGCCATAAGCGAATATCCTGCTCTGCGGCGAACCAATCATCATCATCATGCTCCCTGAAAGGACCCGGGAAGGTCCGGCTGTTGATCGAACGCGACCGCGGCCTTTTCGATCCCGTCATCCCGAACATGACCCGATTCGACCGATTTTCCAAGCCATTGCATCGGTCGAGGTCGCCGCGGTGGCCGGTGCGCGAACCGGGCGCCCCACAAGGAAGGCACGAAAAAGGGGGCCGCGAATAGCTTCGCGGCCCCCGGTTATTTCAGCGTACTATGTCTGATCAGCGATCAGAAAACGCGCGCATATTGTTCATTACCCACGAAGCCGAGCTTGCCGACGCCGCTGCGCTTGATCACCGCGATAACATTATCAACGACGATATAGCGCGCATAGGGATCGGGCTGAACCTGCAGTTCGGGTTCGACAGGCAGTGCCTTGGTCTGTTCCAGATAATTCGCAAGCTGCGCCAGATCGACCGGGGTGCCGTTCCAGGTGATCGTGCCGGCGGCGTCGATCATGACCTTGTTCTTTTCCGGATCGACCGTCGACTGGCTGTCGTTCGGTATCGGAAGGTCGATCTTCACCGCGTGGGTCTGAACCGGGATGGTGATGATGAACATGATGAGAAGCACGAGCATGACGTCGATGAGCGGCGTCGTGTTCATGTCCATCATCGGTTCATTGTCGTCCCGATCTCCAACTGCCATGGACATAAGGTTATTCCTTCATTCCTAAACGCTGCGAACCGTCAGATGCGGCCGAGCGTCATCGATCCCGGAGCCGGTTCGGAAATGAACCCGATCTTCTGGAAGCCGGCATATTGCATCGTGTAGATCACCCCGCCGATGCACTGATACGGCGTGTTGACGTCGCCGCGAATGTGCACTTCAGGGAAATTTTCCTCGGTGATGTTCTCCACACCGCCGATATCCTCGATAAGCTGTTCCAGCTTTTTCTGGCCGCGTTCAAGCAGCTGACGCGAATCCACCGGGGTCTGGCCCCAATAGACTTCGCACGAACTGCTGTCCGCATTGGGCCGGCCATCGCCATCGGTATCGGCCGACCGGATCGACAGCAGCACGTTTTCCGGCTTCGTCGTCGTCGGTTCAAAGACCACGTCGGGCAGCTCGAGATCTACCGTCTCCAGCACCACAGGAACCGTGATGAGGAAGATGATGAGAAGCACGAGCATGATGTCCACGAGCGGGGTCGTGTTGATGTCCGACATCGGGGCATCTTCGCCCTTGTCGCCTACACTCATCGCCATAGGATTAGCATCCTGTCACTAAATTATGATCATGGACGAAAGCGGATTGCCCCGCATCCGTCCAGCGGGACCCCCGCCCATCGGCCCCGCGCGAGGGACACGACGGACGGACATCCGCGAAGCCGGTTCAGGCCTTCTTCGGCGCGGCGGCAGGCGCAGCGGCCTTGACCGGAACGGTCGATGCCGGCTTCACCTGGCCACCCGACATGATCGAGCCGAGCACGTCGTTCGAGAAGGTCGACAGACGACGGGCAATCGCCTTGTTGCGGCTCTGCAGCCAGTTGAAGGCGAGCACCGCGGGGACCGCGACGATCAGACCGATGGCGGTCATGATGAGCGCCTCACCGACCGGGCCGGCAACGGTGTCGATCGACGCCTGACCCGACGCACCGATCTTCACCAGTGCGCGCAGAATACCGATAACGGTACCGAACAGACCGATGAACGGAGCGGTCGAACCGACGGTCGCGAGAAAGGCGAGGCCGCCGTTGAGCTTCGAGTTGATGTGGTTCTGCGACCGTTCGAGCGTGCCGTGCATCCAGTCGTGCGCTTCGACGGGATCGGTCAGCTTGTTATGCTCTTCGTTCGCGCGCAGGCCGTCTTCGACCACCTGGCGATAGGCGCTGTTCTTTTCCAGCTTCGCCGCGCCGTCGGCCAGCGTCGGCGCGCGCCAGAAATTGGCGTCCACGGTCTTGCCCTGGCTCATCACCTTATTCTGTTCGAACAGCTTGGTGAACAGGATGTACAGCGTACCGACGAACATGATCAGCAGGACGAGGAACGTCAGCTGCGACACGATGCCGCCTTCGCAAAGCGCGGGGACCATGCCGTAAGGGTTCGAGCCCTCTTCCTTGACGCACATCGACGCCGGCATCAGGGTCAGCCCGACATCGTGGCTACCCGCCGCAGCAGCGGCATTT
>QFPJ01000039.1 GCA_003241685.1 Sphingopyxis macrogoltabida | reverse complement strand
CCAGATCCAGTCCTATCGTCGCAATCCTCATCGTGAACGCTCCTCTTTCTGTTCGGGTGACCGACTCGCAGCATAGCGGCTGCGGACCGGTGCAGGGGCGTCCACATCATCAAGTTGCGCCGGCCATAGAGGCTGGCGCGCGAGAGGGAAAGCCGTCGGCGGGTCAGATGATCCCGCCGCGATCGTCGAGGAAGTCGCTGTCGCTGCGCCGCCCGCCCTCTTCGCGCACCGGCACGTCCTGACGCTGCGATGGCGCGGCCGGGCGAATTTCTTCCTTGCGAATCGTGCGCCGCGGCTCGCTTTCGGGCTTGAACGCCTCCCAGATGATCGATGCCTTCGGGTCGGTGCCCGGCCAGCTGCCATAGACGCGCCGTCCCGACTGGCGATCGATGCGGACCATGCGCACGCCCTTGGGCGCGGCAAAGGGAATCGGTTGCCGGTCGGCCAGCGCCTCTTCGGCAAACTGCTTGAAGATCGGCGCCGCCAGGCTGCCGCCCTGGGCATAGCCGCCCATGCTGCGCGGCTGGTCGAAGCCGATATAGACGCCCGCGATGACGTCGGGCGTCCCGCCGACGAACCAGACGTCGTTGGGGCCGGTGGTCGTGCCCGTCTTGCCGAACAGCGGCACGCCCAGGTCGCGCAGCCGCACCGCGGTGCCGCGCTGCACCACGCCTTCAAGCATGTGCACGACCTGATAGGCAGTGATCGGGTCCATCACCTGCTTGCCCGACGGCTGGAAGCGCGGCATCGGCTTGCCGTCCCAGTCGTCCATGTTGCACCCGTCGCACGCACGCCAGTTTTTCGGGAAAATCACCTTGCCGCGGCGGTCCTGCGCATAATCGATGACGCGCGGTTTCAACTCGCGGCCGTGGTTGGCCATAATCGCATAGGCGTTGGTGATCCGTTCGACCGTCGTCGACCCCGCACCGAGCGCAGTCGACAGATAGGGCTCGTGCTGGCCGATGCCGACCGCCTTGATCGTGTCGATGATCGGTTCCATCCCGACCTGGCTCGCCGCGCGCACCGTCATCAGGTTCCGCGACTGTTCGAGGCCCCAGCGCATCGTATGTTCGCCCGACCCGCCCGATCCGCCAAAGTTGCGGAAGCATTTGTTGCCGAAACGCGCGCCTTGATAGACGCAGAAGGGGCCGTCGACGATCATCGTCGCCGGGGTCATCCCATTGTCCAGCGCGGCGGCATAGACGAAGGGCTTGATCGTCGACCCCGGCTGGCGTTCGGCCTGGGTCGCGCGATTGAAGGGCGACAGGCGCACGTCGAAGCCGCCCTGCATCGCGTAAATACGGCCCGAATGCGGGCTTTCGACGATCATGCCGCCCGACACTTCGGGAATGTTGCGCAGCGCATAGCTGGTTCCGCCGGTCGCCTTGACCGCGATCAGGTCGCCCGGCCGCATCGCCGAAAAGGCGCTGCCGCCGGTCTTGCGATAGCCCATGCTCGCGGCGCTGGCGGGCAGGCGTCCGGTGGTGCCGTCGGCAAAGCCGATCTGCGCCTCGCCGCCCGATTTCGACAGCACCGCGGCGACGCGCCAATCGTCGTAATCGATGCCGATGAAGCTCGATGCCAGGCGGCTGGACCATTGGTCGTCCGCCTCGATCGTCGCGATCGGCCCCGACCAGCCCTTGCCCGCGTCATAGCGGATCAGGCCGCGGCGCAGCGCGCTGGTCGTCGCGGTCTGCATCGCGCTGTCAAAGGGCGTGCGCACCCACAGGCCGCCGGCATAGACGCTGTGCGGCCCGTCTTCGGCGGTTTCGCCGAAAGTCGCGATCAACTGGCGCCGGACCTCTTCCATATAATAGCCGCCGACCTGCGCGACCGCCCGGTTGCCGCTGCTCGTCAGGCCCAGCGGCATCGCGCGCGCGGCGTCGCGCTGCGCCGCCGTGATCCAGCCGTTCGCCTGCATCGACCCGAGCACGAAGTTGCGCCGTGCTAGCGCGTCGCGCTCATACCGCGCCCGGCCATAGCGTTCGGGCGCTTTCGGCAGGATCGCCAGGAACGCCATTTCGTGCAGCTGAAGCTGGTCGACATCCTTGTCGAAATAGGCGCGGCTGGCGGCCTGCACGCCGAAGCTGCGCCGGCCGAGCGGGATTTCGTTGAGGTAAAGCTCGAGAATCTGTTCCTTGGTCAGCGCATTTTCGATGCGCATCGCCAGGATCGCCTCGCGAATCTTGCGCGTATAGCTGACCTCGTTGGTCAGCAGCAGATTCTTCGCGACCTGCTGCGTGATCGTGGAGGCGCCGACCGGGCGTCCGTCGCTCGACAGGTTGGTGACGATCGCCGTCGCGATGCCGGGATAATCGATCCCGCCATGTTCGAAGAAGGTCTTGTCCTCCGCCGCGAGGAAGGAGCGCACCAGCAACTGCGGATATTCGCCATAGTCGAGCTGGACGCGCCGTTCGCGGGCATAGCTGTGCACCGGCTTGCCCTCGCCGTCGCGGACCATTGTCGGCAGCGGCGGTTCATAGTCGCGAAGCTGGTCGACCGAGGGCAGGTTGCGCGCGAACAAGGCCCACAGCGCGAGCAGGGCCAGCAGCCCCGCCAGCGCGAGCCAGGCGAGCCAGCGGAACCAGCGCCGCCCCCACATGGCGCGCAGCCAGCCGATGACGGCATTGCTGTCGCGGCGGAGCCGCAGGCGAAAATGGGACGAGGTGCTGTCGGCGGGCATAGGCCCCTGCCTCTAAAGCCTGCATCGGCGAAAGGGAAGCATGGTTGCGGCGGGTCGTCGATCGCGGATGCCGCCGGTCGGCGCGGGCGCGCTAACGCGAACGGCCGCGCGCACCGATCGGCCAGATCGCGACCAGCGTATCGCCCGACACGACATGATAGTGGCCATAAAGATTGACCGTCGGGTCGCAGTGCGGAACCGTCAGCGACACCGGATCGCCGGGCGCCATCGCATCGCCGATGCCGGGCGCGATCAGCGCGGAATGCTCATCGCCCATGAAGGCGAAATGCGCGGCTTCCGGCGCCCCCCGCCGCACGACCGCGACGCCGCCGTCGGTCGACAGCGCCTTGAAGCCGGCATCGATCGTGACCAGTCCCGAATGATTGGCGCTGACCACGCGCGCATCGACGCCCAGCGCGGTTGCGAACGGCACCGTCCCGTCGCCGGTCAGGTCGCAATCGAGATATTGCTTGTCCATGAAGACATAGGAACCCGCCTGAAGTTCGGTAAAGACGCCCAGCTCCAGGTCGATGCGGTGCGTCCCCGTCCCCGATCCGGTGACGATGTCGGGCACATGGCCGGCATCGGCCAGCGCCGCGATGACGCTTTCCAGATAGGCGGTGCGGTCGGCGATCGCCGCGCGGCGTTCGCCATAATCCTCGATATGCTGCTGCGACCCGCAGTAAAATTGCACGCCGCGCCAGCGCAGCGCCGGATGCGCCGCGATCGCCCCGGCCAGCTCGACCGCCTTGTCCGGCGAGGCGACGCCGGTGCGCGCGATGCCGGGGTCGATGTCGATCAGCATGTCGAGCCTCGCCCCCGCCGCGTCGAGCGCCGCAGCGATGCGATCGACCACCGCCGGATGGTCGGCGACCGCCATCAGCCCCGGCGTGCGGGCGGCGAGCGCGGCGAGCCGCTCGATCGCGCGCGGCGCCGCGACGGGCGAGGTGATGAGGATGCCGCCGATCCCGCCCGCCGCCATCACCTCCGCCTCGCCGATCTTGGCGCAGCAGACGCCCGCCGCCCCCGCCGCGATCTGGCGCCGCGCGATGTCGACGCTCTTGTGCGTCTTCGCATGGGGGCGCAGGCCGACGCCATGCCGCATCGCGATCGCCGCCATCGCCGCGATATTGCGATCGAGCGCCTCCTCCTCGACGATCAGCACGGGCGTATTGAGATCGGCGCGCGATCCCTGGCGCCCGATCAGATGCGCGTGCAGCGCCATATCGTCGTTCGCAAAAGCCCCGTCGCTCATGAAAAAAGCGCCTCCATATGCGCGTTGAGGAATTTGCCGCCCGGATCGGCGGCGCGGCGCGTCTGCCGGTAACGGCCGGCCATCGGATAGAGCCGGTCGACATCGGCGCGTGTCAGCCGGTGCCGCTTGGCCCAATGCGGCCTGCCGCCATGAGCGCGAAATATCTCTTCCGCATCGGCGAACAGGTTCGCCCACGGCATTTTCGCATATTGGTGCATCGATATGGCGGCGACCGGCCCGGCGTTCATCGGGCTCATCCAGATATCGTCCGCCGCCACGGTGCGATATTCGAACGGGAAGGCGACCGGCAGGCGCCGCGCCCGAATCCAGCCGACCACCGCATCGAGCGCCTCCATCCCGGCGGCGCGCGGCATTTCATATTCCATTTCCTCGAACCGCACGCTGCGGTCCGATGGAAAGACGCGGTGCGCCGGGCCGCGGCGGCCGCCCGCAAAGCGCGCACGCATCATCGCGCGCTGAAGCCAGGGGGTGGCCCAGGGCAGGCGCGCGCCGATGTCGAGCATCCGGCGGAACGCCGTTTCCTCCATATCGGTCGTCGACGGCGGCGGATCGTACGGGTCGCACGGGTCGAGCGTTTTCAGAATCACATGATCGGCATGGGGAAAGAACCAGAATTCGACATGCCGGTGCCGTTCCACCAGCGCGTCGAAGCTTTCGCGCACCTCTGCCCAGCGGCGCTTCTCGATCCGTTCGGCCAGATGAAAGGCAGGCACCAGCGCGACGTCGATTTCGGTCGCGACGCCGAACAGCCCCAGCGACAGCCGCTGCGCTTCGAACAGGTCGGGGTCGCTCCGCGCGTCGCACCAGCGCGCCGTGCCGTCGGCGCCGATCAGGCGAAAGCCCCGCGCCATCGTCGACAGCGAGCCGAATCCCGCCCCGGTGCCATGCGTGCCCGTCGCCATCGCGCCCGCCAGCGATTGCGGATTCACATCGCCCTGATTGGCCAGCGCCAATCCTTCGTCCCACAGCGCCTCCGTCAGCCGCTTGATGCTCCAGCCGGCGGGGACGCGGGCCGAGCGGCGGTCGGCGGCAACCGAAACGGCGCCCGGCAATGCGTCGATCGACAGCAGCAGGTCGTCGCTGGCGCACAGGGGCATGAAGCTGTGCCCCGCCCCCGTCGCCCGCACCCGGCGCGCCGCCCGGATCAGGGCGGCGAGTTCGTCCTCGCTTAGCGGATGGCGGACCGCGGCCGATGCCCGGACGCTGCCCGACCAGTTGCTCCAGCCCATGCCACCTCCTCCACTCCGTGCGGCGCAGGCTGGTCATGGGGGCCGCGCGCGTCAAGCCCCGTCGGCGGGGGCGACGGCGCGCGATGCGGCGGATCAGCGGCTGGACGCAATCTGGCGCGCGAAATGAATCTGCACCGCGTCGCGCACGCCGCGCGCGACCTTTTTCTGCCCGGCGGCCGAGGCGAGAAATTCGGCGTCGTCCTTGTTCGAGATGAACCCCGTTTCGAACAGGACCGACGGCGTATCGGGCGCCTTCAGCACCACGAAGGAGGCGAAGCGGTGCGCGCTGGTGCGGAATTTGACGTCGCCGGCCGCCTCGCGCTGCAACAGGCGCGCGAAGTCGGAGGCGACGTTCATCGTTTCGCGCTGCGTCAGGTCGAGCAGGATCGACGACACGTCGCTGCTGTGCGCGCCCAGATCGACGCCGTTGATGATGTTCGCCTTGTTCTCGCGCGCCGCCAGCCGCGCCGCCTCGCGGTCCGACGCGACCTCCGACAAGGTATAGACCGACGCGCCGTTCGCCTGTTCATTTTCCGCCGCGTCGGCGTGGACCGAAATGAACAGATCGGCCTTCAGCCGGCGCGCGATGCCATAGCGTTCCTCCAGCACCAGATAGCGGTCGTCGGACCGCGTCAGCGCGACGCGCACCCGGCCCGACGCGATCAGGTCGTCGCGAATGGCGCGCGCGAGCGCCAGCGTGATATCCTTTTCGCGCTTGCCGCTGTGCGGCGAAATGGCGCCGGGATCGTGCCCGCCATGTCCGGCATCGATCACCACCAGCGGCAGGCGCGGATTGTCCGGCCCGGCGATGGCGGGCAGCGGCAGCGCCGGTTTGGGCGCGCCGATCGGCACGCTGACGCTGTAGCGTTTTTCGGGCGGCTTGGCGCGGAATTGCGCCGGCGGCTGCAATTCGGTGCGCGGTGCGCGCGCGGCGCGGGCGAATTCGTCGACCGAAACGGGGCGCAGACGGAAGGACAGGCTGCGGCCGTCGGGGGAAAAGCGCGCGTCGGTGACGATGGCGGGCCGGTCGAGATCGAATACGACGCGCGCCGTCGCGGGATCGGCCTGGCCCTGCCGCACGGCGCGGACGATGCCGCCGCCGGCCGCCGAACGCCCGACCTGCGCGCCGGCGATATCGAAGGCGATGCGGTCCGGTCCCGCGAGCACGAAGGCCGATGCGCCCGCGACCAGATCGTCGAAGCGCAGCGTGATGCCGCTGTCGCTGACCTCGACCGCGCCGACGCTGGCCGCCAGCGCCGCGCCGGGAGCGGCGAACAGCGCGATAAGGAAAAGCAGGCCCATGCGGCACATATGACGCGCGCGCCATGCGATGGTCCAGCGCAGAATCGAAAACATGGGCTTCCCCGCCGCAGAACAGAATGAACCGTCCATTAGCCATCGCGGGTCAAATGCTGGTCAACCGGCACGGTTAACAGGCGATTCAGCATGATCGCATCGGCAGCCCCCTTGCAAGCGGCGGGGCATTTCCCATCTTTGCGGGCGGTTATGGTTGCCGTTGGCCGACGCCGATGCTAGCACCGCACCACTGGCGGTGTCCTTTCCGGTGCCGTCCGGCCTTTTGAGGGGAAAGGCCTGATCCCGCGAATCGCGGATACAGGCTGCCCCGGTGCCGGACATGCGGGGAGGGACGCACTGCCGCCATTCCACCCGGATGAGCGGGCGGCCAACGCGATCCTCGACAGGAACGCCCGGCCGGTCCCGTTCACCCCGAACCAGGTTGATGCCGTCATGAGGCTTGCCATGCCCTCTTCTGTCCGCGACGCAGGCGCTTTCGCGCCGCGCGTCGCGCCGGAAGACCGCATGTGCGTCCCGAACCGGACGCGGGCCCCGCGCGGCAATAACATTTCCGTCCATTTGAACCCTATCGACCGCGGCGAACCCTTTGGGACGGCCGCGGCTTTCTTGTTTGGCGCGCCACGCCGCGCCTGGAGTAATAATAATGACAACGCGCATGTTGATCGACGCGCGGCACCGGGAAGAGACCCGGGTCGCCGTCACCAAGGGACACCGCATCGAGGAATTTGATTTCGAGTCCGCTGAGCACAAGCAGCTCAAGGGCAATATCTATCTGGCCAAGGTCACGCGGGTCGAACCGTCGCTGCAGGCGGCGTTCGTCGAATATGGCGGCAACCGCCACGGCTTCCTGGCGTTCAGCGAAATCCATCCCGACTATTACCAGATTCCGAAGGAAGACCGCGACGCGCTGCTGCGCGAAGAGGCGGAGCACGCCGCCGAGGCCGCGATGCGCGCCGAGGAGGATCTCGACGCGCTGGAAGGCGATGTGGCCGAGGTCGACGAACCCGGCGACGATGACAATGGCGATGCGCCCGCACCCGAAACCATCGGCGAAGACGGCGACGATAACGATAACGATGGCGACGACGACAATAGCGACGCCGAAACCCGGGACGATGACGGCCGCAAAGGCCGTGGCGGCCGGCGCGGTCGCGGCAACCGCAAGGGCCGCGGACGCCGCGACGAGGATGACAATGGCGAAAGCCGCATGTCGCTGCGCCGCCGGTACAAGATCCAGGACGTCATCCGCCGCCGCCAGGTGATGCTGGTGCAGGTCGTCAAGGAAGAGCGCGGCAACAAGGGCGCCGCGCTGACCACCTATCTGTCGCTCGCCGGCCGTTACTGCGTGCTGATGCCCAACACGATGCACGGCGGCGGCATCAGCCGCAAGATTTCCAACGGCGCCGATCGCCGCAAGCTGAAGGCGATGATCGACGAAATGAACCTGCCGCCGACGATGGGCTGCATCGTCCGCACCGCGGGGATGAGCCGCACCAAGGTCGAGATCAAGCGCGACTTCGACTATCTCGCGCGGCTGTGGGACGAGATTCGCGACAAGACGCTGGGGTCCAGCGCCCCGGCGCTGATCCATTCGGACAGCGACCTGGTCAAGCGCGCGATCCGCGATATCTATCACAAGGATATCGAGGAAGTGCTGGTTGAGGGCGACGAGGGCTACAAGGCCGCCAAGCAGTTCATGAAGCTGCTGATGCCCAGCCACGCGCGGCGCGTGAAGCAATATGCCGACCCCGTGTCGCTCTATCAGCGTTACGGCGTCGAGGATCAGCTGGCCGGGATGCTCAATCCCGTCGTCCAGTTGAAATCGGGCGGCTATCTGGTCATCAACCCGACCGAGGCGCTGGTGTCGATCGACATCAACTCGGGCCGGTCGACGCGCGAGCATAATATCGAGCAGACCGCGCTCAGCACCAATTTGGAGGCCGCGCACGAAATCGCCCGCCAGCTTCGCCTGCGCGACATGGCGGGCCTGGTCGTCATCGACTTCATCGACATGGATCATGGCTCGAACGTCCGCAAGGTCGAACGCGCGATGAAGGAAGCGCTGAAGAACGACCGCGCGCGCATCCAGATCGGCCGCATTTCGGGCTTCGGCCTGATGGAGATGAGCCGCCAGCGGCTGCGCACCGGCGTGCTGGAAGCGTCGACGCGCCCCTGCCCGCATTGCGAGGGCACGGGCCTTGTCCGCACCGCATCGTCGGCGGGCCTTGGCGCGCTGCGCCTGATCGAAGAGGAAGCGGCACGCGGCAAGGGCAGCAAGATCACCCTGCGCGCCAGCCAGGAAGCGACCTTCTACCTCCTCAACGAAAAGCGCCGCGAACTGCGCGAGATCGAGGATCTTTACGGCGTGACCGTCGAAATCCTGCCCGATGGCGAGACCGAGGGCGCGCGCATGGCGATCGACGTCAGCGGCCCGCCGCCCGTCGCGACGCGCAACTTCGCCCCTGTCGCGCCGATCGAGGATGACGACGACGATATCGTCGACGAAGAGGATGAGATCGACGAAGAGGAAGACGCACAGGCAGAACGCAGCGGTGATGGAGACGGCGATGGAGACGGCGAAGGTGGCCGCAAGCGCCGCCGCCGCCGCCGTCGCGGCCGCCGCGGCCGCCGCGACGATGAAGCGGGCGAGACGGGCGAAGGGGACGCGCAAGGCAGCGATGACGCCGACGCCGGACAGGACGAGGCGGTCGAGGCCGAACCCGCCGAAGCGGCGGAGCCCGTGACCGAAGCCGAGGAGGCCGAGGCCAAACCGAAGCGTCGCCGCGGCGGACGCGGCCGCAAGAAGGTCGAGGCGGATGCCGCCGAAACCGAAGCAACCGAAGCCGAGGAACCCGCCCCCGAGGAGGCCCCGCCCGCGGAGTCCACCTCAGTGGAGGTCGCCGCCGAGGAAGCCGAAGCGCCCGCCGCCGAGGAGAAGCCCAAGCGCAAGCGCGCACCGCGCAAGACCAAGGCGGCGGCCGCGGCCGAAGCGGAGGCAGCGGCCGATGCACCGGCGGCAGCCGAAGCCGAACCGGCGCCAGAAGCGGCAGCCGAGCCGGAAGTGGCAAAGCCGGCGCCGAAGAAACGCGCCAGCCGCGCCAAGAAGGCGGTTGCCGCCGCGGCCGAAGCCGCTCCCGAAACGGTGGCCGAACCACAGGCCGAGCCGGTCGCGGCCGACACCGATGGCGCCGCGGAGGACGAACCCAACGGCGAACCGCGTCGGGGCTGGTGGCAGCGCACGTTCGGGAATTGACCGGCCGCAACTGACCGGCGGCAATCGGTCGCATCGCCGAACCTGCGGGGCCTTTGCCGCCGCTGTTACCCCTTGCCAGCGCGCGCGCTGAACCCCACAAAGCCGCCATGGCTTCAGTCAAGGTTCAGGCGCGCGCCGCAAGACGGGCAGCGATGACAGCATTTCCCCGGCACGACGCGCGCGGCGCTTTCGGCGCGCTTCTGCGGCTCGCCCTCACTCTGCTCGCGCTGCTCGCCGTCGCCGTGCGCCCCGCGGCGGCGCAATCGATCCTGCGCGATGCCGAGACCGAGGCGCTGCTGCAGGACATGATGGACCCGCTGACCGTCGCGGCGGGGCTGCAGCGCGGACAGGTGCGCGTCCACCTGCTCGGCGACCGCAGCATCAACGCCTTCGTCGCCGGCAGTCAGGACGTCTATGTCTTCAGCGGGCTGATCGAGGCCGCGGATACCGCCGAGGAAGTGCAGGGCGTGCTCGCGCACGAACTCGGCCACATCATGGGCGGCCACGCCATCCGCATCAACGAGGGCGCCAGCGCGGCAAGCGGCATTTCGCTGCTCAGCCTGCTGCTTGGCGCCGCGGCGATCGCGGCGGGCGGCGGCGAGGCGGGCATGGGCATCATGATGGCGGGACAACAGGCGGCGCTGGGCAAGTTCCTGGCCTTCACCCGCGTTCAGGAATCGACCGCCGATGCCGCCGGCTCACAATATCTGTCAAAGGCGGGGATCAGCGGTCGCGGCAGCCTGGCCTTTTTCAAGAAGCTCCAGAATCTGGAGTTCCGCTATGGCATCAAGCAGGACGACGATCAGGCCTATGGCCGCACCCACCCGATGTCGGGCGACCGCATCCAGACGCTGCGCGAGGTTTATGTCGTCGATCCCGCCTGGGAAAAGCCCGCCGATCCCGACATTGAGCGGCGGTTTCAGCGCGTGAAGGCGAAGCTGTCGGGTTTCGTGTCCGAACCCGAACGCACGCTGCGCAAATATCCCGAAAGCGACACCAGCGTCCCCGCGCGCTATGCCCGCGCCTATGCCTGGCACAAGAGCGCCTATCCGCAAAAGGCGCTGGGCGAGGTCGAGGGACTGTTGCAGACCGACCCGAACGATCCCTATTTTCTGGAGCTGGAAGGTCAGATCCTGCTGGAATCGGGACGCCCGCAGGAGGCGCTGCCCGCGCTGCGCAAGGCGGTGACCAATTCGCGGTCGCAGCCGCTGATCGCCGCTTCGCTGGGTCACGCGCTGATCGCGACCGAAGACCCCGCCAATTTCGCCGAGGCCGAACAGGTGCTGAAAACCGCGGTGGCGCTCGACAACCAGAACCCCTTTGCCTGGTATCAGCTCGGCATCGTCTATGCCAACAAGGGCGATCAGGCCCGCGCCGCGCTCGCCTCGGCGGAGCGCTACCAGCTTCAGGGTGGACAGTCGGAGCTCGCCCTGCGTAATGCCGAAATGGCAATGCAGGGCCTGCCCCAAGGGTCGCCCGACTGGATTCGTGCACAGGATATTTCGCTCGTGGCGCGCGCCGAGGTGGAACGGACGCGCAAACGGCGTTAGATTCGCGCAGGAAATTCGGGGAAGCGTTGCAGGATTTGCGATGCACAAGGGCAGCAAGTGACCGACAAGAAAGACGAATATTATCAGCCCTGGCTGCGCGACCCGGCACCCGACGGCGGGGCGCCGGTGGCGCGCGACGAAGGCCTGGCGAAACCGACGGATGAGCCTCCGCTCGGCCTGGATATGGCGCACTACACGCCGGCAGAGCCGGCCCCGCGCGCCTCCTCCGGCAAATCCGCCGACTGGAAGAGCGCCGCCGCCACCGTCTGGAACCGCGTGCGGTCGGGCGCAGAGGCCTTTGCCGACTGGACGATCGATGTCGGCGACCGCGCCGACATTCCCGCGCGGGTCGCGGCGATGGAAATCCCCCGCCGATCGCGCGAAATCGCGGCACGCGGCGGCGCGGCGGCGGCCAGCGCGACGCGCGCGGCGGGTCGCGGATCGGCCCGCGCCGGCAAGGCGGCGGCGGCGGCCAGCGGCGCGGCATGGGACCGCATGGCGCTGGGCGACAAGGTCGCGAAGCTGTCGAGCGAAGCCGGGCGCGGCCTGGGGGAAGTGGCCGACAAGACCAAAGCCGGATTGGGTCAGGTCGCGAAAGCCGGCCGCGACAGCATCAAGGACAGCATCGGCGACGCGGCAACCAAATTGCGCCCCACGCCGCGCGAAGAGCCCCCGCCGCCGCCCTCCGGCCTCGAACAATTGCTCGCCCGCGAAGAAAGCGAGGCCGCTGCGGCAAAAGCCGAAGCGCCCGACCTGCCGCTGTTCTCCAGCGAAGCCGGGGGGCCGGGCGCGCCCCCGAAAGCGCCCCGCGCGAAAGCCGCCGCCGCCAGTCCGGCGCCGTCTGTTTCCGCACCCGCGCCCGATGACCGCACGCCCCCTCCCCCGCGTTCGGTGCCGGCCGCACCGGCATCGCTGCCCGCGCCCGGCTGGGCGATCGGACTGGGCGCGATATTGCTGCTCGCCGCCGCCTTCTGGCTCGGCGGCCGCTTCGGCGGCGGAATGAGCAAGGGCGAGGTCGAAACGATCGTCGCCGATTATATCCGCACCCATCCCCAGATCATTCCCGAAGCCTTGGAAGCGCAGCGGAACCGCGAGTTGGCAAAGGCCATCGACACGATCCGCCCCGCGCTGGAAAAGCCCTATGCCGGGGCATGGGCGGGCAATGCCGACGGCGACGTGACGCTGGTGGTCTTCACCGACTATGCCTGCGGCTTCTGCCGCGCCAGCGTCCCCGACGTCGACCGGCTGATCCGCGAGGACAAGCGCCTGAAAGTCGTGTTCCGCGAACTGCCGATCATCGCGCCGCAGAGCCGCGACGCCGCGCTGATGGCGCTCGCCGCCGCGCGGCAGGGCAAATATGACGCCTTCCACCACGCGATGTTCGCGGCCAGCTCGCTCGAACCCTCGGCGATTGCCGCGGCGGCGGAAAAGGTCGGCGTCGTCACCGACGGCAGCGCCGACGCGACCGCGAACGAGGCCCTGTTCCAGCGCGAGCTGGACAGCAACCTCGCCATCGCCAGCCAGCTTCAGCTCAACGCGACGCCGACCTGGATCGTCGGCGACCAGATGCTGCAGGGACAGGTCGGGTACGACACGCTGAAGCGCGCGGTCGCGCAGGCCCGGTCGCGCGGCTGACCGGCGGCGCATGGCGACCGTCACGCACGATCAGGCGCTCGTCCATGCCGCAGGGCTGCTCCCAACGCAGCCGGGCGCGGCGCTGGCGCAGGCACAGGCCATTCTCGACACGGTGCCGACGTCCGCCGCCGCGCATCGCCTCGCGGCGCGGGCGCTGCGCGCGCTGGACCGCGAGGCGGAGGCGCAGCAGGCCTCGCTCGCCGCCGTATCGGCCGCCATCCACGACCCGGCGATGGTCGATGCGGCACTGGCGCTGGCGGACAGCCGTCTGCCCGATGCCGAAGCGGCGCTGCGCGCGCGGTTGAGGGAGGATGCGACCGATGTCGCGGCGATCCGCATGCTCGCCGAAGTCGCCGGACGCATCGGCCGCTATGGCGATGCCGAAAAACTGCTGACCCGGGCGCTGGACCTCGCGCCCGGTTTCGGCGCGGCGCGCGCCAACCTCGCCACCGTCTTTTACAAGCAGAACCGTTATGCCGAGGCGGTCGAGACGCTGAACGCGGTGCTGGGCGACGACCCCGACAATCCCGCGCACGCCAACCTGAAAGCCGCGGCGCTGGGCCGGATCGGCGGTTATGACGAGGCGATTGCGCTCTATGACGCGCTGACGCGCCGCTTTCCCGCGCATGCCAGGCTGTGGATGAGTTACGGCCACATGCTCAAGACCGTCGGGCGGCAGGAGGACAGCATCGCCGCCTATCGCCGCGGCCTCGCCAGCGAACCCGGGCTCGGCGAAATCTGGTGGAGCCTCGCGAACCTCAAGACGATCCGCTTCGGCGAAGACGACCGGGCCGACATGGAGGCGGCGCTGGCCGCGGCCGACCCCGGCGATACGGCGCGCGACGACGACCGGCTGCACCTGCATTTCGCGCTGGGCAAGGCCCATGACGACGCGGGCCGGGTGGAGGCGGCGTTCCGCCATTATGAGGCAGGCAACGGCATCCGGGCCCGCCAGCTCGGCTATCGCGCGGAGGATACGCGCGCGACCGTCGATGCCGCCATCGCCACCTTCACCGCCGGTTTTTTCGCGGCGCGCGCCGGAACGGGCGACCCCGCGCCCGACCCCGTCTTCATCCTGGGCATGCCGCGCGCCGGATCGACACTTGTCGAACAGATTCTCGCCAGCCATTCGGCGATCGAGGGAACGATGGAATTGCCCGACATTCCGGCGATCGCGCTGGGCCTGGGCCGCGAGGCAAAGGGCGATGGCCGGCACTGGGTCGCGGCGCTGGCCGAAGCGCCGGCCGAAAAACTCGCCGACATGGGGGCGGCCTTCCTCCGCCGCACCGCGGTGCAGCGCAAGACCGGCAAGCCCTTCTATATCGACAAGCTGCCCAACAACTGGCTCTACGTGCCGCTGATCCGGCTGATCCTGCCGAACGCCAGGATCATCGATGCGCGCCGCCACCCGCTCGACTGCTGCTGGTCCAATTTCCGCCAGCATTTCGCCAAGGGGCAGGCGTTCAGCTACGGCCTGGCCGACATGGGACATTATTACCGCGATTATGTGCGTCTGATGGCGCATGTCGACGCGGTGCAGCCGGGCGCCGTCCACCGCGTCGTGCACGAAGCGCTGCTCGACGATCCCGAAACCGAAGTGCGCGCGATGCTGGCCTATCTCGGCCAGCCGTTCGAGGACGGCTGCATGGCCTTTCACCGCAACGCCCGCGCCGTCCGTACCGCGTCGAGCGAGCAGGTGCGCCGCCCCATCAATCGCGACGGCGTCGACCAGTGGCGCCCCTACGCGCCCTGGCTGGAGCCGCTGCGCGCGGCGCTTGGCCCGGTACTCGCCGCTTATCCAGCCGTGCCGGATAAATTCGGCCCGGCGACGGTGTGAAAATTCGTTGCCTTTCGGCAACAGGCGGCGACATTTTCGACCAACGGTCGTCCCGGCCGATCAACAAGACTTGCGCTTACGCTGCACTGCGTCATTCTTCGTCACATTGCTGACATAAGGGGGATCGCATGCGGAACGTATCGGTCGTATTGGCGCGCGCAGGCGGGGCCTTGCTGGCGAGCACCATGCTGTGCACGTCCGGCGCCGCACTGGCGCAGGCGGCGAATACCGACGGCGACAATGATATCGTTGTCACCGCGTCGAAGCGGCAGGAAAATCTGCAGGACGTCCCGCTCGCCATCACCGCGATCGGCAACGAACGCCTCGGCGAATTGCAGGTCAAGGAATTTCAGGACGTCGTCAAATTCCTGCCCTCGGTGACGATCCAGACGCTCGCGCCGGGTTTCAGCCAGGTCTATTTCCGCGGTGTCGCCTCGGGCGAGAATGCGAACCATTCGGCCTCGCTGCCGACCGTCGGCACCTATCTGGATGAAATGCCGATCACGACCATTCAGGGCGCGCTCGACATCCATGCCTATGACCTCGCCCGTGTCGAGGCGCTCGCCGGGCCGCAGGGTACGCTCTATGGCGCCAGTTCGATGGCCGGCACGATCAAGCTGATCACCAATCAGCCCGATGCCAGCGGCACCTATGGATCGATGGGGGTCGAACTCAACACGGTGAAGAGCGGCGATGTGGGCGGCGTTGCCGAAGGTTTCATCAACGCGTCGCTGGGCGAACGCGCGGCGCTGCGCCTCGTCGGCTGGTATCGCCACGACGCGGGCTATATCGACAATATCGCGGGCAGCCGCACCTATGCGTCGAGCGGGATCACGCAGGATAACGCGCCCTTCGTCGAGAAGAATTATAACGACGTCGACACCTATGGCGCCCGCCTCGCGCTCGGCATCGATCTCGACGACGACTGGACGCTGCGCCCGACGCTGATGGGCCAGATCCAGAAGGCCGACGGCAGCTTTGCCCAGGAACGGTCGAGCGCGGTGAACGGCAAGCTGCAGACCGTGCAATACAACCCCGAACGCAGCGACGATAAGTGGATTCAGGCGGCCCTGACGATCGAGGGCAAGATCGGCAGCTGGGACCTGACCGTCACCGGCGGGCATATGCGCCGCAAGACCGAGACCGACAGCGACTATTCGGACTATGCCTATTTCTATGACGCGCTGGCCGGCTATGGCGCCTATTTCTATGACGATAACGGCGATCTGGTCAGCCCGAACCAATATATTCAGGGCATCGACCGCTACAAGCGCAGCTTTGCCGAAATCCGCATCGCCTCGCCCGCCGACGCCCGCGTCCGCTTCATCGGCGGCCTGTTCTGGCAGCGGCAGGCGCATAATATCGAACAGAATTACATCATCGACGACATCGCCGACGCGATTACCGTCACCGGCACCGCCAGCGACATCTGGCTGACGAAACAGCTCCGCATCGACCGCGACTATGCCGCGTTCGGCGAAATCAGCTTCGACATCACCGACCGGCTGACGCTGACCGGCGGCGGGCGCGTCTATCGGTTCGACAACAGCCTGGTCGGCTTCTTCGGCTATTCGGCCGGATACAGCAGCCGGACCGGCGAAGCGGCCTGCTTCGCCCCTGCGGTCGTCACGGGATCGCCCTGTACCAATCTCGACAAGAGCACGGCCGACACCGATTTCATCCATAAGCTCAACCTGACCTACAAGGTCACCGACGATGTGCTGATCTATGGCACCTGGTCGCGCGGGTTCCGGCCCGGCGGGATCAACCGACGCGGCACGCTGCCGCCCTATGGCCCGGACACGCTCGACAATTATGAATTCGGCTGGAAGACCAGCTTCGGCCCGGTGCGCTTCAACGGCGCCGTCTATCAGGAGGATTGGAACAATATCCAGCTCTCCTTCCTCGGCGCCAACGGCCTCACCGAAATCCGCAACGCGGGTATCGCGCGGATTCGCGGGATCGAAGCCGATCTCAATTATCGCGAAGGCGGCCTGACGCTCAGCCTGGGCGGCAGCTATAACGACGCGACGATCCGCCGCGACTTCTGCCGCATCGCCAATGCGGGCTTCGACTGCGCGCTGCCGGGCGACGATGGCGCGGCCAACGCGTTGCTGGCTCCGGCGGGATCGCGTCTGCCCGTGACGGCGAAGTTCAAGGGCAATGCCGTCGCGCGCTATGATTTCCCGATCGGCGACATGACGGGCCACGTCCAGTTCGCGGTCAACCATATCGGCAAGCGCCGTTCCGACCTGCGCCCGTTCGAAAATGGCATCGTCGGCGATTTCGACGCCTATACGACCGCCGACATCAGCGTCGGGGTCAAGGGGGAAGGCTGGAACGCCGATCTGTTCGCGACCAACCTGTTCAACAGCAACGGCGTCATCAACAGCGCGGTCCAGTGCGGGGAAACCATCTGCGGCGATCCCGACGGGATCAGTTCGACCGGCGGCGTCTTCTACGACAATGTCATTCGCCCGCGCCTGATCGGGATCAAGGTCAGCCGCGATTTCTGACCGGGTGAGCGGCCCGGCGCCCGCCCGCGAAGGGCCCGGCGGCAAGCTGGGCCTGTCGATGTGCATCGCGCTCGTCATGGGCAACATGATCGGGTCGGGGGTCTTCCTGCTCCCCGCCAGCCTCGCGCCCTTCGGCTGGAATGCCGTCGCGGGCTGGGCGATCACCATCGCGGGGGCGCTGGCGCTGGCTTTCGTTCTCGCGCAGTTGACGGTCGCCTTTCCCGATGCGGGCGGACCGACGGGTTTTGTCCAGCGCGCCTTCGGACGCATCCCCAGTTTCATGATCGGCTGGGCCTATTGGATATCGGTCTGGACCGCGAACGTGACGCTGGCGGTCGCCAGCGTCAGTTTCCTGTCGGTCTTCCTGCCGGTCCTGGGCCGGCATATGGCGATCTCGACCATCGCGCTGATCTGGCTCGTCACCGCGATCAACTGGCAGGGCGCGCGCGCGGCGGGGCGCTTCCAGGTCGCGACGCTGCTGATCAAGCTGATCCCGCTGGTGACGGTCATCATCCTGATCCCCGTTGCCTTCGCCCGCGCACAGCCCGTCGCGATCACGCCCTTCCCGGCCGAAGGCCTGTCTCTGGCCGCGGTCAGCGGATCGGCGATCCTGACGCTCTGGGCGCTGCTCGGTTTCGAATCGGCGAGCATCGCCGCCAACAAGGTCCGCGACCCCGCCGTCACCATCCCCCGCGCGACGATCATCGGGACGTTCGCGACCGGCGCCCTTTACCTGATCGTCTGCTCGGCGGTCGCGCTGATGCTGCCGATGGCGGCGGTCGCGGCGTCCGAAGCGCCCTTCGCGCTGTTCGCCGAAACCTATTGGGGCCATGGCCCGGCGCTGTTCGTCGCCGCCTTTGCCGCGGTCAGCGCGCTCGGCACGCTGAACGGCTGGACGCTGATCCAGGCCGAACTGCCCGCGACGCTCGCGCGTCAGGGCCTGTTGCCCGCATGGTTCGCGCGCACGAACCGTCACGGCACACCCGCCGCCGCGCTGCTGCTGTCGAGCGGCATCGCCACCGCCTGCGTGCTGCTCAACAACAGCAAGTCGACGAGCGAGATGTTCACCTTCATGGCCGTGCTGTCGACCTCGGTGACCTTGTGGTTCTACCTGTCGTGCGCCGCCGCAGCGCTGCGGCTGCGCGTCGCGATTCCCGTGGCGCTGATCGGCCTGTCCTATGCCCTGTGGACGCTATGGGGCGCCGGCATCAGGGTCAGCGCGCTCAGCCTGCTGCTGATGGCGGCGGGCCTGCCGCTCTATGCGTGGACGCGCCGGTCAGCGCCAGCGGGGCGCGAAGAAGCCCCGGTCGCGTAAAATCACCGCGGCCGCATTATGTCCCGGTGCGCCGGTCACGCCGCCGCCGGGGTGCGTGCCCGCGCCGCACATATAGAGGCCCTTCACCGGCCCGCGATAGCCGCCGTTGCCAAGCACCGGCCGCGCCGACCACAGCTGGTCGAGGCTCATATTGCCGTGCATGATGTCGCCGCCGATCAGGCCGAACTTGCGCTCGAGCCCCTTGGGCGACAGGCGCGTCTGGCCGACGATGCTGGCGCGGAAGCCGGGGGCATATTTTTCCACCGTGTCGATGATGCAGTCCGCGGCCGCCGCTTCCTCATCGTCCCAGTCGCGCGGGGTCCCGTCTTCCCGGGGGGGAAGCTCGGGCGCGAACTGCTGGCAGAACAGGCTGGCGACATGCGCGCCGGGCGGGGCGAGGCTGTCGTCGACGGTCGAGGGGATCAGAATCTCGACGATCGGCTCCTTCGACCAGCCATCGCGTTTCGCATCGAGGAAGGCGCGGTCCATATAATCGAGCGTCGGGGCCAGGATGATGCCCGACTGATGATGCTCGCCGGGTTCGGGAAGGCAGGTGAAGCGCGGCAGTTCGCTGAGCGCCACATTCATGCGAAAGGTGCCGCTGCCCGCCTTATATCCCTTCATCCGGCGCGCGAAATCGGTGGGCAGGTCGGACGCATCCATCATCCGCTCATAGAGCAGCTTCGGCCCGACGTTGGCGACGACGCGCGCCGCGGCGATTTCCTCGCCGCTGGCCAGCCGGACCCCGACCGCCTTGCCGCCATCGACCAGCACCTTCGTCACCGGGCTTTCGAGGCTGATCTCCACCCCGGCATCGCGGCACACCTCTGCCATGATCCGGGTGATCGCCCCCATGCCGCCTACACTGTGGCCCCAAGCCCCCTTCTTGCCGTTCACCTCACCGAAAACATGGTGCAGCAGGACATAGGCGCTGCCGGGCGTATCGGGCGACGCATAATTGCCGACGACCGCGTCGAAGCCGAAGGCGGCCTTCACCGCCTCGCTTTCGAACCAGCTGTCGAGCATCGATCGCGCCGATTTGGTGAACAGGTCCAGCACGTCGCGCTGCTGTTCCAGGCTCAGCCCCGCGAAACGGCGCCCCTGCCGCGCGCCGTCGATCAGCGTCCGCATCCCCTCGCCGACATTGGGCGGGACGCGCAGCGCAAGATCGCGGAGCAGTTCGGCGACATTTTCCAGCGCATCATAATAAGCGGGGAGCGCGTCGGCGTCGCGGGCGCTGAACTTGCGGAACTCGGCCTGGGTGCGCTCCAGCCCGCCGCCGAGCTTCAGATAGCCCGCGCCGGGATCGTTGGCGTCTTGCGGCAGGAAATTGCTGATCGGCCGTTCGATCACGCGATAGCCATGATCGGCGAGCCGCATGTCGGCGATGACCTTCGGCTGGAGCAGGCTGACCGTATAGCTCGCGACCGAATTGCGGAAACCGGGCGCGAATTCCTCGGTCACCGCCGCGCCGCCGACGACGTCGCGTGCCTCCAGGATGCGGACCTTGAGCCCGGCCCTGGCGAGGTAGAAGGCACAGACAAGGCCGTTGTGGCCGGCGCCGATGATCAGCGCATCATAGCTTTTGGTCATGTCTTGCTCCAACCCGCCTGCGGCGCCCGGTCCAGCCGCGCCTCGGGAATGATCTCGCGCATCCGCGAACAGAAATGCTTCAGGCACACTTCCTTGTCGCTGAGCGGTCCCATCGAAAATGTCCGCGACCGCATCCCCTGCTGGACGCGGCCGATCAGCGCGGTGTCCTCGGCATTGACCTGGCGGTTGATGCGCCAGTTGAGGTAGCGCGCCGCCGCCATCTCGCGCCGCCATTCGCCGCTGTAGCTGTCGGGCAGGACATAGCTGATCTCGCGGATCAGGCAGGCCGTCGGGCCGGTCGGCAGCCACTGCATGAAATCGACCTGATCGGGATAGATGTCGAAGGCGACATTGGGCCACATCTTGAAATACAGCCAGTGGCGCTGGTTCGCGGACGGCAGGTGCGGCACCGGCGGCAACAGCCGCTGATACTGCCGTTCGGACCAGTTGGCCGACGGCCGGTCGTGCAGATCGCCCCACATGCGATCGACGCGCTCGTCGGCCTCGATGCCATAGCTTTTGCCGAACAGGCGCGTCAGGCCGGGGTGCGCGACGGGAATGTGCAGGCCGTCGGAATAATTGTCGCCCACATTCTTCCAGTTCACGTCGCGCGGGCGCAGCGTCACGCGGCCGAGCGCGCCCAGTTCCTCGAAGCGATAGGGGGCGATCGCAGCGTCATAGGGCGCCATCATCGCCGCCACCGACGGTCCGCCGTCATCCTCCAGCCGGACGAACCAGAAACCGCGCCATTGCTCGGCCTCCACCGCGACCAGCCCCGCCCGCGCCCGGTCGAGCGTCGGATAGCTGGCCGAATCGGGAACGCCGGTCAGCCGCCCGTCGAGGTCGTAGGTCCACGCATGATAGGGGCACACCAGCTTCTTCGCGCAGCCCGCCGCCCCATCGACCAGCCGCGACCCGCGATGGCGGCACACATTGGTGAAGGCGCGAACGACGCGGTCGGCCCCGCGCACCAGAAGCACGCTTTCGTCGCAATAATCGATGCTGTGCCAGTCTCCGGGGTTGGCGATGTCGCTGTCGTGGCACACGACCTGCCAGCTCGGGCGAAAGATGCGCTCCAATTCGGCCGCGAAGAAATCGGGGTCGCTGTAGGTCCAGGCGGGAAGCGACCAGCCGTCGAGCGGGTCGACCCGCGAATCGCGAAGGGGTGCAGTTGCCATGGTCCTGTCCTTGTTGTACGATCGTATAACAAGATGAAAGCCGCCCGCCAAGCCTTTACGCGCGAAAGCGCCGACGACCGCCGCGCCGCGCTGATCGACGCGTGCGCGCGCTGCCTGGCGCGGCACGGGGCGAGCGGCACGTCGGTGCGCGTCATCTGCACCGAGGCGGGGGTTTCGCCGGGGCTGCTGCGCCATTATTTCGACGGCATCGACGCGCTGATCGCCGAAACCTATCGGGCGACGGGCGGGCGCGTGGCGGAGGCGCTGGACGCCGCGGTCGCGGATGCCGGCGACGATCCGCGCGCGCGGCTGCTGGCCTTCGTCACCGCCAGTTTCCGCCCGCCGGTGTCGGACCCCGAACTGCTCGCGACCTGGCTTGCCTTCTGGAGCCTCGCGCGCACCGACGCCGCGATCGGACGCCTGCACGACGACATTTACGCCGCGAACCGCCGCGACATGGAACGGCTGATCGCCGCCTGTCCCGGCGCGCCCGCCGATCCGCGGCTGGCGGCGGTCGCGCTGACCGCGCTCGTCGACGGATTGTGGCTGGAACTCAGTCTGGGCAATGCGCCCTTCACCCCCGGCGAAGCGCATGCGCTGGCGGCAAAATGGATGGCGGCGCTGCTCGGCTAGAATCCGTCCGATTCAATTGGAATCGCCACCGGCCCGCGTTCGGCCCGTCGCCGCTGCGCGACGCTGCCCCGGGCGGCTGCGCGCGCCCTATTTTGACAGGTCGCGCAGCAGGCTGTCCCAATGCGCCAGTGCCGGGGCGATCGCGTCGACGGGAACGCGTTCGTTAAGGCCGTGGGCAAAGCTGTCGCTGGCCTTCGAAAACAGGCCCGCGACGCCATAGCTCGGCACGCCCTGGATGCGGAAATGATAGCTGTCGGTCGCCCCCGCGCTCATCGATGGGATGATCGGCAGACCGGGCGCGCGGGCATGAACCGCCTTCGTCACCGCCGCCATGACGTCGGGGCGCAGCGGCGACGCGTCGCTGGCGCTCGCCTCGGGATCGGGATTCACTTTCACGGCCGGGTCGGCGATGATCTTTTCCAGCTCGGCGCGCACCGTTTCGACCGGCACACCGGGAAAAATCCGGCAGTTGATGTTCGCCGTCGCGCGTTGCGGCAGGGCGTTTTCGGCGTGCCCACCCTTCACCAGCGTCGGCACGCAGGTGGTGCCGATCTGGCCGACATATTCGGGGTCGGCGCGGATCGCGGCGATCGCCTGTCCGTCGGTGGGATCGGCAGCAAAGGCCTTCAGCGCGACGCCGATATCGCCGCCGACCTGATCGGCGACGATCGGCATCCCCGCCCTGGTCAGTTCATTCTGCTGCGGCGTGAAGCGATAGGCGCCGACCTTGGCCAACGCATCGGCAAGCTGGACGATCGCATTGGTGCCGGACGGGCGCGAGCTGTGTCCGCCGGGATTGGTGACTTCGAGCGTGAAGTCGGCATAGGTCTTCTCGCCCGCCTGCAACCCGTAATATTTGGGCCGGCCGTCCTCGCCGATCAACCCGCCGCCACCGTCGCCGTTGAGCGCGAATTCGGCGCCCTTATACTTTGCGGCGAGCGCGCGCGTCGTCGTCATCGACGTTTCCTCGTCGCCCGAAAGCAGCAGGATGATCGAACGTTTCGGCTTGAACCCGTCCTGCTTGAGCTGCGCCATCGTCGCGACCATCATCGCCACGTCGAACTTGTTGTCCTCCGACCCGCGACCGAAAATATAGCCCTCTTCTTCGACCGGGACGAAGGGATCGCGCGTCCAGTCCTTCGCGTCGGCCTCGACGACGTCCATATGCCCGAGCAGCACGATGGGCTTTTGCTTCGTCGTGCCGTGCAGCGTCGCGGCAAACGTCGCGGTCTCGCCCATCGGGGTGATCTCGATATCGGCGTCGGCATAGCCGGCGGCCTTGAGCACGGCGGCATAATAGGCCGCGAGCTTGGGGACCTGACCGCGCCCCTCGACCGTCGGGATCGCGATGCTGTCCTTCAGGATCTTCTTGGCCGCATCTGCGTCGGCGGGCTTGGCGTGGACGGGCGCCGCGGCGAGCAAGGCGGCGGCGAGGGCGAGCGGGGCGGTCAGGTTGCGCATGGCAGGACTATGCCGCGGCGAACGCAGACAGCAAGCGTCAATCGTTCCAGCCGAGACCCGCCGGGCCGGTTGGGGCCGGTTGCTGTCGTTCTTCTCCCCTCCCGCTTGCGGGAGGAGGGACCACCGCTCTCCGCGGCGCCTGCTTCCCTTCCAAAAGCAGTGATCTGCAAAGGGACGTCAGGCCGCCTTCTTCGCCTTCGGCGCGGGGGTCTTGGGCTTGTACCGGCATAGGTCGTCGACCGGGCAGCGCCAGCATTCGGGGGTGCGCGCCTTGCAGATGTAGCGGCCGTGAAGGATCAGCCAGTGGTGGGCGCCGACACGGAACGGCGCGGGCGTGTCCTTTTCCAGTTTCTTTTCCACCGCCAGCGGCGTTTTCCCGGGCGCGAGGCCGGTGCGGTTGCCGACGCGAAAGATATGCGTGTCGACCGCGAAGGTTTCGGCCCCGAAGGCGCAGTTCATCACGACATTGGCGGTCTTGCGCCCGACGCCGGGAAGCGCGACCAGCGTATCGCGGTCGGCCGGCACCTCGCCGGCAAAATCGCGGACGAGGATTTCGCTCAACCCGATGACATTCTTCGCCTTGGCGTTGAACAGCCCGATCGTCTTGATGTGCTGCTTCAGCCCCTCTTCGCCCAGATCGACCATCGCCTGCGGGGTCGTCACCTGTTGAAACAGCTTCCGCGTCGCCTTGTTCACCCCGACGTCGGTCGCCTGCGCCGACAGGACGACGGCGACGAGAAGCTGGTAGGTGTTGCCGAACGCCAGCTCGGTCTCGGGGCTGGGGTTCAGTTCGGCGAGACGGCGGTAGAATTCGAAGATATCGGCCTTTTTCATCGCCGTCACGACAGACCGAGCACCTGCGGCATCGTGTAGCGGCCCGGCTTTTGTCCGGCGAGCCACAGCGCCGCCTTCACCGCGCCGCGCGCGAAGACCATGCGATTTTCCGCGCGATGCGACAGGGTGAGCATTTCCTCGGCCCCGGCAAAGATCACGTCATGGTCGCCCGCGACGGTGCCGCCGCGCAGCGACGCGAAACCGATCGCGCCGGGAGCCCGCGCGCCGGTCAGCCCGTCGCGGCCGCGTTCGGACTGTTCGCCAAGGTCGATCCCGCGCCCCGCCGCCGCCGCCTGCCCCAGCAGCAGCGCGGTGCCGCTGGGCGCATCGACCTTCATCCGGTGGTGCATTTCGACGATTTCGATATCCCATTCGGGGCCGAGCCGCGACGCCGCCTCGCGCACCAGATGCGCGAGCAAAGTGACGCCGAGCGACGTGTTCCCCGTTTGCAGCACCGCAATGTCGCGCGCCGCATCGTCGATCAGATAATGGTGCCGCTCCTCCAGCCCCGTCGTGCCGATCACGATCGGCTTGCCGGCGGCAATGCAGGCATCGAGCGTCGCCTCCAGCGCGCCGGGCGAGGAGAAATCGACCAGCACGTCGCTTTCGGTGACGAGCTTGACGATATTGCCGTCGCGGTCGACGCCGCCGCCCTGCCCGCCCGCTTGCGCGATGGCGTCCGCGAGCGCCATGCCCATGCGTCCTTCGCTGCCGATAATGCCGATGCTGGTCATGTTGCGTCCCCTGTCCTTCGCTTCCCCCTTAGCCGTTCGCATCGAGCGAAGTCGAGATGCCCTCCGCCGCGCGCCATTGCGACGGGCGGCTCGACTTCGATCGATGCGAGCGGATAGAGAGGGCATATGCACCCTATCCAGAATATCGTCATCCTGACCGGCGCCGGCGTTTCCGCCGAAAGCGGCATCGACACCTTCCGCGATGGCGGCGGCTTGTGGGAACGGCACCGGGTCGAGGATGTCGCGACGCCCGAGGCCTTTGTGCGCGACCCCGATCTGGTCCTGCGCTTCTATGACGAACGCCGCGCCGCGATCCAGACCAAGGAACCCAATGCCGCCCACCGCGCGCTGGCGCGGCTCGACGCGCAGTGGCCGGGCGAGCTGCTGATCGTGACCCAGAATGTCGACGATCTGCACGAACGCGCGGGCGCGAAGCGGCTGCTGCACATGCATGGCGAACATCTGAACGCCTGGTGCACCGCCTGCGACACGCGCAGCCCGTGGACCGGCGCGCTGATCGATCGCCCCGCCTGCCCCGCATGCGGCATCGCCGGCACGTTGCGCCCCGACATCGTGTGGTTCGGCGAAATGCCTTACCGCATGGACGACATCTACCACGCGCTGAATCGCGCCGACCTGTTCGTGTCGATCGGCACGTCGGGCGCCGTCTATCCCGCCGCCGGGTTCGTGCGCGAGGCCCGCGCATCGGGGGCGCTGACGCTGGAACTCAATATGGAGCCGAGCCAGGGCAGCCACTGGTTCGCCGAGGCCCGCCACGGCCCCGCCGGCGTGCTGGTGCCGCAATGGGTCGACCAGATGCTGGGGACATGACCGCCGCGACAGGCCGGTTTCGACCGGCCGATACAATTCACCGCCGTTCGGAAAAGAAATCCCTGAGCAGCGCCGCCGCCTCGATCGCGCCGATTCCGTCATAGATTTCGGGGCGGTGATGGATCGTCGGCTGGGCGAACAGGCGCGGGCCGTGCGCGACGCCGCCGCCCTTGGGGTCGTCGGCGCCATAATAGAGTCGCGCGATGCGGGCGTGCGCGATCGCCCCCGCGCACATCGCACAGGGTTCCAGCGTCACATAAAGGTCGCAGCCGGTCAGCCGGTCGCTGCCGAGCTTCGCCGCCGCGGCGCGAATCGCGACGATTTCGGCATGGGCGGTCGGGTCGTGCGATTCGCGGGGGCGGTTGTGACCTTCGGCCAGAATCACCCCGTCCCTGACGATCACCGCGCCGACCGGCACTTCGCCCCAATCGGCGGCGGCACGCGCCAGGTCGAGCGCGCGGCGCATCGGTTCGGGCAAGGGAAAACGGGACATATCATCGATTCCTGCTGCGCTGGAACGCCCGGCGCCGGCCCGCTCCCCCTCCCGGCCTCCCATTCA